>CAZPGB010000076.1:0-15123 GCA_964585945.1 uncultured bacterium
ACGGATCTCCCATCCGCTACTCCCTGCCGGTTTTGACCGGCGCTACCCGGGGCAAGAACAGCCCTTATCTCTTGTCTTTCAGTAAGTTACAAATATAGCAATAAACTTGCCTGAACCAGAACAAGTCCGGATGCGGGGATGCTTTACGGAATGCACTTTGGGCGGGCAAGTCCGCCACGCGCGCCTCGTCGGCCCGCACGCCTCGTGCGACCAAGCGCGCCTCGTCGGCCCGCGCGCCCTCGTGCGACCACGCGCGCCTCGTTGGCCCGCGCGCCCTCGTGCGACCACGCACGCCTCGTCGGCCCGCACGCCTTCGTGCGACCACGCACGCCTCGTGCGTCCCCCAACCCGGCCGCGTTCTACGGCTCGGGTTTCAGCAACTGGCGCAGGTCTTCCTCGCGCGTAATGCGGAACGGAGCTTCGACGGTGACGGTGCGACCCGCCACCAGATCGGTCACGGTCACCAGCAGCGCGTAGTCTCCCGGCTCCAGCCGGGGGACGGGAACGTGCGCGCGCTTCGGCACCCGCGCCCGGGCCGAGATCGACATGGTTTCGGGCATGAAGATCACGTCCGAGTAGTTGGTGCTCGTCAGCGTCACGTCACCCAGGCTGATGCCCAGCCGGCCCAGGTGAAGATCGTCTCCGCGCTCGGCCTGCCCTGTCTGGACCCGTCGCGCGTGGCTGATCACGTAGCCGCGCGGCAGCACGGTGTAGCGCACGCGGAATTCCACCTCGCCGCCGCCGCGCGGCAGCAGGTTGTAGATCTCGTAGTAGACCCCCAGGCCGCGCGCACCGCTCACGAATCCGACCGGACTCGTCACGTACTCGGGACCCAGTCGCGTACCCACGTGCCCGACCAGACCGCTGTGCACCGGCAGACCCAGCTCCAGGTCGCTGACCTGCAGCTCTTCGTATCCGAAGCCGCGCACGTAGAAGGGCTGCGAGAACGAGCCGCTCAGCCCGGTCTCGCGGTTTTCGATCACGCCGACAAGCGCGTACCGACCTGGGGCGAGGTTGAACGCGGCGTTCAGCAGCAACAACTCCGCGCCCGCCACCGGCTCGGCCAGATCGTCGCGGCCCACCCGCCAGCGCTCGCTGGTCACGCGTTCCTGCCGGTCGTCCACCACGTTGGCCGTGATGCGACACCCGAACCACCAGGGCAGATCCTCACGCACACCGAAAGGCGAGATGGCGATCGTCGTCTGATTGCGTGTCTCGCCACCGCCCCGGCGGAACCCGGCGTGGGAGACGAAGAACTGCGAGATCTCGCCCGGCAGCGCGTCGTGGAACACCGCGGGTGCGCTCTTGCGCAGATTGGCCAGCGCGAAGGCGGTCTCGGTGTCGGCCACGAAGGAGCCCTGCAGGTTCACGTCGAGGAAGACCAGCTCCAACGTCCGGTCCTGGAAGGTGTAGCGCCACACCCACGCCGGCGGGGTGAAGTCGCTCGTGCCTGCGCGCATGCTCATCTCGCCGAAGCGAGCCGGATCGTAAAATGCCTGGTGAGGAAAGCCGTAGCGGACGAAGGTCTCCCCCGGAACCGTGTTCCAGCCGCGCGTGTCGGTCTGCGGGTCCCCAAAGAGAATGTCCGCCAGCGTGAGCCGCTTCCAGTACTCGAGCTGGGTCTCGTTGGCGGGCGTCAGCGGCGTGGGGTCGTTGTCGAGCCAGAGTCGGCGCAGGAAGTCACGCCGGCCCGACGGATCGAGATCGCGGTAGGTCCTCAGCCGCTCGGGCGCTGAGATCAGCCAGGGCGAGCGGTACTGCCCGGCCACGTCGGGTGGCATCAGCTCGATGGCATCCTCGAAGGCCCGCTCGGCCCGGTCGGGCTCGTTCAAGTCGAAGAGGCAGATGGCGCGCAGTAGGAGGCCCTGGATGTCCACGGCGTCACGGGCCAGCATCGCCTCGGCGCACGCCAGCGCTTCCCGCGAGAGCTGCGCCGCATCGCCCTGACGCAGCCCGCGGAGGAACTGCAGGACGACCGCCTTGAGGAAGAGCGCTTCGCGGTGCTGCGGCTCGAGCTCCAGCGCGCTGTCGAGCAGGTTGAGCACCTCACCCACCTCCACGAAGTCGTAGTAGCGCAAGATGATCTTGAAGAGGGTCCGCGCGATGGCGACCCGGGCGTCGGCGTCACCCGGGTCGAGCTCCAGGACGCGCCGCAGCGCTCTGCGCGCGTCCCGGTAGCGCTGCGCGTCGAGGTAGGTCTGGGCCAGCTCCCGATGATAGCGCGGATCGTCCTCGTAGACGCCTCGCACACGCTCGAACAGCTCGAGGGCGCGCAGGCGCGACTCGACCAGCCCCACGTTCCGGTGGGCGATCGCAAGCTCGAGCAAGATCGAATCGGGATTGTCCGACCGGGTCAGCTCCTGCTCCAGCCGCTCGACCACGACGTCGCGGTACGTCGCCGCGTTCCCTGGTGCAACCGGTCCAGCCATCGTCAGGAGACCTGCGAAGAGGCCCGCGATGAGAAGCAGCCGTTTCACGAATCCATACGCCCCATGCGTCAGAGCAGCGCGGACTCGACCTCCTCCACGGCATTGCGGAAGAGCGCGATGCCCTCGCCTTCGCGATCGAGCAGGGCGCGGCGCTCGGGGGGTTCGGCATCTGGGTGCCAGCGCGTCCAGTCCGGGTGATTGGTCTGATGATTGTACGCCTCGGGGTGCGGCATCAAGCCGAAGACGCGGCCGGATGGGTCGCAAATCCCGGCGATGTCGTCCATGGCCCCGTTCGGATTCCAGGGAAACGCGCCCCGGGCGGGCCGGCCATCGGGCATGGCGTAGCGCAGGACGATCTGCTTCTGCGCGCCGAGGCGCTCCAGCGTCTCGGGCGAGGCGACGAACTTGCCCTCGGCGTGACGCATCGGCAGGTCGATGCGGTCCAGCCCGCGCGTGAACACACACGGCGACGGAGCCGCGCGCAGATGAACCCACTGGTCGCGAAACGTGCCGCAGTCGTTGTAGGTCAGCGCTGCTTCCCGCTTGAAGCGCCCCGCTTCGAATCCCGGCAGCAGCCCCAGATTGACCAGCGCCTGGAAGCCGTTGCAAATGCCGATCACCAGGCCGCCCCCGGCGATGAAACCCAGGATGTCATCGCCCAGATGATGTCGCAGCTTCGTTGCCAGGATAACCCCCGCTCCATGGTCATCAGCCCAGGCGAACCCTCCGATGAAGGCCAGGATGTGGAAGTCGGACAGGGCGACGCGCCGGGCGACCAAATCGTTGATATGCACCCGCTCGGGCTCGGCGCCGGCCACGCGCAAGGCGTACTCGGTCTCGAGCTCGCAGTTGAGGCCGTAGCCCGACAGGACCAGGGCGCGCACCCGCGCCGCCCGCCCCCCGGCGTCCCGGCGCGCCCGTTGGGCCCGCTCACGGGTGAGTCGTCGGCTCTCGGTCGTTGTCATCGGTTCTCCTCCGGTCGGGCGTCTGGTCAGGTGAGGTGCCCGAAGGTCGAGCGCCAGGCCTTTCTCAGCCGGGATGCCTCCACGTCGATGAGACGCCGTCCGGTCGGGGTCTCCACCCTTAGAGCCGCGCTGCGCGTCACCTGTCCGATGCGCATGACCGGATGATCCCGCAGGTGCTGCTCGAAGACCGCGGCCTGCTCCCGGGGTACCGTGACCAGGAAGCGGCCCGCCGACTCGGAGTAGAGCACGCGGTCATTGCGCAGCACGTCGTCGTCTGTCTCGATCGATCCCGCCCGCGCTCGGCGAATTCCATCGTCGGCCATCTCCGATCCGCCGCAGGGCACACGCGCCAGATCGACGTTCAGCCCCAAGCCCCCGGCGATCACCATCAGCGCCAAATGCACGGCCAGACCGCCGCGGTAGATGCCGTGCGCCGAGGCCACCCACCCCCGCTCGATTGCCTCGGCCAGCGCCCGGTACATGGGGAAGACCGCTCCCGGATCGATCCGCGGCACGTTCAGGCCGGTTGACCCGAACATGTCGTAGTACTCCGAGCCCCCCAGCTCGTCGCGCGTCAGCCCCAGGATGTAGAGCAGGTCACCGGCCTGCTTGGGCTCCAGGGTGACGCAACGGCAGATGTCGGGGATCACACTGGTGGCGGTGAACTGCAGCGTCGGCAAGCCCGACACGCGGTGTCGTTCGCCGAAGGCGCCGGCCAGGTCCCCGTCGATGTACATGCTGTCCTTGCCCGAGAGCAACGGGATCCCCATGGCCAGACACGATGACTTCAGCGCCAGACAGGAACGCACCAACTGGGCCGCCTTCAGCTTGCCGTCGGGGTTACGCTCGGGATCGAAGCGGATCTCGGGCCAGCAGAAGTTGTCGATGCCGCCGATGTGATCGGGATCGCCCCCCACCGCGATCAGGCGGCGCACCGCCTCGTCAATGGTAACCGCCGTCATGGCGTGGGCATCGATCCGGCTGTAGGTGGGGTTGAGCGCCTGCGTGATCGCCAGGCCCCGCCGTTGCCCCAGCACCGGCCGCAGAACGGCGGCATCGGAGGGCACGTCGCGCTCCACGCCGATGAGCGGCTTGATCACGCTGGTGCCCTGTACTTCGTGATCGTACTGGCGCTGGATCCACTCCCGCGAGGCGATGTTGGGCCGCGCCAGCATCGCCAGCAGGCAGGCGTTGTGATCCCGCGGCTCGGAGATCACCGGCTCGATCAGTCCGCGCTGCTCGGGCGGCATCCACTCGGCATCGAACGTCCACTGCGGGAAGTCGCTTTCGAAGAAGTCGAGCGCAATGTGCGCGCACGTCTGGTCGCGATACTTCAAGTGAACGAAGCCGCTGTCGGTGTAGCGGCCGATGACGGTCGCTTCGACCGCGTGACGCCGCGAGAGCGCCATGAACTCGGCCTCATCCTCGGGATCGATGGACACCACCATCCGCTCCTGCGATTCGGAGATCCAGATCTCCCACTGGTCGAGCCCTTCGTACTTGAGCGGCACGCGGTCCAGGTCGACCTCGACCCCGCCCGCGAAGCGCGCCGACTCGCCGACCGCCGAGCTCAGTCCTCCGCCCCCACAGTCGGTGATGAAGCGGATCAGCCCGCGGTCGCGCGCCTCGACCAAGAAGTCCATCACCTTCTTCTGCGTGTAGGGATCCCCGATCTGGACATGACCCGCCGGAGTGCTCTCGGAGTAGATGCTCGAGGAGGCGGTCACCCCGTGGATGCCGTCCTTACCCACGCGCCCGCCGCACATGACGACCAGCTCGCCGGGCCGGGTGACCTTGCGATCGCTCGACTCGCCGTCCACCTCGGCCGGCATCAGACCCACGGCCGTTACGTAGACCAGGCACTTGCCCAGGTAGCTGGGATCGAAGAAGACGCCGCCGAACGGGGTCGGCACGCCGCTCTTGTTGCCCCCGTCGCGCACGCCCTCGACCACCCCGTCCAGCAGGCGGCGCGGATGCAGGCGCGGCGTCAGCGGCCCGTCGTAGTCCCGCTGCCCCACGCAGTAGCCGTAGGTGCCCATGATCAGACGCGACCCCTTGCCCGTGCCCATCGGGTCGCGGTAGACGCCCACGATGCCGGTGATGGCGCCGCCGTAGGCCTCCATATTGGAGGGCGAGTTGTGCGTCTCGCCGGTGATCGTGTAGTAGGTGTGCTCGTCGAAGCGGCCCACGCCGGCGTTGTCCCACAGCACGCTGACGACCCACGGCTTGCGCCGGGCGATGACCCGCGTCGGGTCGCTGATGCAGGTGCGAAAGAGGCTGTCGATTGTCATCCGCTCGCCGGTGCCCAGGTCCCGATAGCGGAAGAGGCCGCGGAAGGTGTTGTGGTTGCAATGGTCGGAGCGAGCTTGGGCGATGTACTCCAGCTCGACGTCGGTCGGTCGGTCCAACCCGACCCGGGCGCGCGCGCGGCGGATGTCCGGGCGCAGGTAGTAGCGCCGAATGGCCGGCGCGTCGCGCGGATCGAGATAGAGGTGCCGCTCGGCGCTGATGCGCAGCAGCGCCTCCTCGCTGTCGATCGGGATCTCGGTCACGCGGGGCGTGTGATCCAGGGAGACCTTCGGGATGATGATGCCCACCCCCTCCTGCGGGTCCCAGAGCTGCGCGTCGTGATGCGGATCGCCCGCCGGACCCCGCTGCGTGGCGCCGGCCTGGCCGGCCCCCGTGATTGCCGCCGTCTGCCCGGCCACGCGCCAGATCCGCCAGCGCTGGATCAGGTCGTTGGCCAGCAGCTCCCGCGCCATGCGTTCCAGGTCGTCGAGGGTCAGGGTCATGGCGCGCGCTTCGGATCCACGTGGCGGCGCGCCGGATGCGCCGGACGAAGATCGCGACGCGCTGGATGCTCCGGACAGGGCTCGCGGTGCGTCCGCCGGCGACTCCGCTTCCCGCAGGAAGTAGAGCCGTGAGGTGTAGCAGGCCTCGCCTTCCGCCAGGGGATGTCCGAGGAAGTCCTCGATGGCCTCCACGGCCGTCTCGCCGGCCGCGTCCTTCACGCCCGGCAGGTATCCCACCCAGACGACCCAGTCGGCCTGCATCGGCAGCGGGCGATACGACGAGACCTCGGTCACCGGGTTGGTGAAGATCTCCTCCTGCAGCTCGCGTAACGTGGGCTCTGGAAGGTCCGCATCGATGGTCAGCACACGGGCGCAACGGGCGTCCGACAGCTCGTAGCCGAAGTAGTCGCGTGCCTTGCGCACCAGAGCGGCGCCCTCGGCGTCGAAGAGGCCTTCGCGCAACGCGATCTCGAGTCGAGCAGCCATCGATCCCTCCGTGGAAGAAACGCGACGAGCCTGTAGCTCGGGGGATAGCGGGCAAGGTACCACGCAGGGCCGGGCCGAACAACTGCGCCGCAGAACGCCCCGGCCGCGCCCCCGCCGCCCCATAGAAGGCTTGCTTCCGATGAAGCGTTCGCGCAGGATCTTCCCAACTTGCGACCCATGAAATAGTTACACCCTTGGGGAGGCGAGACGTGTTCCGAACCGGCAGAGTGTGCGTTGCGGCGTTGATGGCGTGCGCCGCGGCGCTCGGGTCCTGCGTCGTCCGAGCCGACGAGGTCGTCCCGATCGGATCGAGCGCCGAGCTGGTCCGCGCCTGCGCGCGCGTCGCGGCCCGACCGGGAGCTGCAGCCGGCCGCATCGTCCTGCAGCTCGCGCCGGGCGACTACCACCTGACGCCGCAACCCTACACCGATCCCACCTGCGGCAACTGCGAAGATCCCCAGCAGCCGGTTCCCGCCACGCTCGGTATGCGTCTCAGTGGAGACAGCCTGGTCGTGCGCGGGGACGATCCCGACAGCGTCCGCATCCACACGCACGCCGGATACGGTCTGCTGATCGAGGACTGCCGCAACTGCCGCCTGGAGAGCCTCACCGTCACAGGCGGCGAGCGCGACACGTCCGGCAGAGCGACCGACGCGGCCGTCGTGGTCCGCCGCTCGGATGTCACCCTCGCCGGCTGCCGGCTGAGCGACAACATCGGCGACTCGGCCACGGTGGCGCGGACGGTGGTCGGCATCATGGGCCTCTGCGGACGTGAGGGGGCACACATCACGCTGCGCCAATGCGAGATCCTCCGCAATAGTTGGGACGGCATCGCCCTCTACCGTGACGCCGAGGCCGACATCGAGGGCTGCCTCATCGACGGCGTCGACCGCGGCGCGCAGGGCCCCGCCTGCGGAGGACGCGGCGTGGCGATCGGCGTCACGTGGAACGGTCGCGCGCGCATCATCGGCAACCTGGTGCGGCGCTATTGGAAGGGCATCGGCCTGTTCGTCGACGCCGAGGCGACGGTACAGGAAAACATCGTGGAGGAGATGCTCACCTGGGGCATCTCGCTCTGGGACGCAGGCCGTGGCGCGCCTTACGGCGACATCGCCTGGAACGCGGTCTATCGGACCGGCGCCTGCGGTCTGTCGGTCACGCGCGGGCAGCCCGGCGGGCGGGCCGGGTCGGCGGTCCACCACAACGCCGTGGTCCGCAGCGGACAGAACGCCAAGTACGATACGGACGACTACTACTGCTATCAGCGCGCCGTCGCCGTCCACGCCCGCAATCCCCACGTGCGCATCGAAGCCAACCTCCGCTACGACAACCGCGAGCCCCAGGGCCGACCGGGCGCCGAGGACTTGGCGCGCGAGCCGTTCCTCCAGGCGCTCGAGCCGCTGATGCGCAGGTTGGGTCGCCGCCCGCTGCTGCGCCGAAGCTCCTTCTGGACCGCGTTCGCCGGCGACGCGGGGGCCACCGACCGCGGCGCGGCGAGCGAGTCCGACGCCCCGACCGGCACGGTGAGCGAGTCCGACGCCCCGACTGGCACGGCGAGCGAGTCCGACGCCCCGACTGGCACGGTGAGCGAGCCTGATTCCCCGACCCGCCCGGGCTGGGGTCAGCGTCTGGTTCTCGATCTCAAGACGGCGGTCGTCACGTTCGCGGGCGATGCCGCGCATGTCTACAGCGCGCCGGTGCGCTGGAGCAGAGGTGACTGGCTGAAAGCGGGAGGGCTGGCGGCGATCGGCGGACTGATCTACGCGTACGACCAGGAGATCTACGACGCGCTGCACCGCAATCGCGATGAAGCGCTCTACAAGCCGCTGCGCACATGGGGCGAGGCGGTGGAGCCGGTCGGACACATGGGCGTCATGAACCGCTACTACTTCGGCGCCCTGGCGGCCGGCTACCTGCTGGGCATCGGGCCGGTCACCGAGCTGTCGGCCCAGATCATCGAGAGCCACTTCATCTCGGGCGGCGTCAAGAACCTGGCCGCCGCCCTGGTGGGTCGCGAGCGGCCGCGCGCCGGGCTGGGCCCGCGCGCCTACGACGACGGAACCTCCTTCCCGTCGGGGCACGCCATCAACGTCTTCGAGCTGGCCGTCCTTCTGGCCGACCGGACGCCGGTCTGGCCGCTGCAAGCGGCTCTGTACGGCACGGCGGTCGCCGTCGCGTTCCAGCGGGTGACCGACGATCAGCACTGGCCCTCCGACAGCTACGCCGCCGCCGTTCTGGGGACCTTCACCGCCCGCGCCATCCTCGCGCGCCACGCCGAGCGTCGGGCGGCGATCGCACCGGTGGTCACCGCGCGGGGACTGGGCCTGGCCTTCACCGCGAGCTGGTAGAGCCGGAGCCATCTCGCCGCCGGCAGGTGCAGGCACCCTCCCAACCAGCAGAACCAGAATGCGTTACATCTCTGCTCCCGAGGTCGGCCCCGCCGGCCGATGGATAATCCAAAACCAACGAGCCACCAACGAGCCTTGGGCGAACCCTACCTGGCCCGGAGGGGCACCGCGCGCAGGCGGCCACGGCCCGGAGGGGCACCGCGCGCAGGCGGCCACGGCCCGGAGGGGCGCCGCGGGCAGGCGGCACGCCATCGCTCCGCCGGAAGCGCAGAACTACGGGCACGGAGACGCATCGATGCATGACTTCGTCGCGGCACCGGCCGGATCGGGTGTGCAGAGCGTGCAGGAGGACACGCGCGTCCCGCCCGGCAAGCACTACATCAAGCGAGAGCTTCGCATTCACTCCGGATCCCGACTGGTCATCGAACCCGGGGCGACGCTCGCCTTCTCGCGCGGGGTCGGGATCACGGTTCTGGGCGTCCTGCTGGCCGAGGGGCAGCCCGAGGCCCCGATCGTCATCACCGGAACCTATTGGAGCGGCATCACCTTTATCGGCCCGGAGGCGGGCGGCTCGCGGCTCGAGCACGTGCAGCTCAGCCGCGGTGAGGGACGCTCGTGGAGCCGAGAGCTCGATCCGAAGGGCTTTCCCCTCTACAACAACGCCTCCGGCCACGCAGGGGGCGCCTGTCAGATCTACGATACGCAGGACGCGGCGGTCTCCTTCCGTCATGCGGTCTTCGAGGGCAACGGTCCTACCGATCACGGCGGTGCGATCGACGTCGAGAGTTCCGCGGTCGCGTGCGACGCCTGCACGTTTCGTGGAAACAAGGCGGCGCAGGGCGGTGCCATCCGCGCGCTGAACGCCGTCCTGCGCCTCTCGGGCTGCACCTTCGAGGACCAGGACAACGAGGAGACCTCCTGCGCCGGCGCCGGGCTCTACGCCGCCTCCACCAACGGGGATGTGGAGCGGTGCACATTCCGACGGAATCTCGGTCTCGAGGGAGGCGGCGTCTACGCTCGTGACGCGGCGCTACACTTCCGCGAGTGCGCCTTCGAGAAGAACCGCGCGACCGGCAGCGGCGGCGGCTTGTTCATCGTCGGGCGGACCTTCCCGGCGCTGACGCAATGCACCTTCAAGCACAACATCGCCGCGGAGGCCGGAGGTGGTCTGCAGATCGACGCCGAGCAGAAGCGGCCGATGCTGCTCAAGCAGTGCACCTTCATCGCGAACCAGGCCTCGCTGCGAGGCGCCGGAGTATCCCTCACCGGCAGCGGCACCGCCCAGCTCGAGTCCTGCACCTTCAAGCGGAATCGCGGCGCGCCCGAGCCGCACCAGGGCGCGGGCGGAGCCCTCTTCTGCGCCGGGGGCACACGCGCGGCGCTGGTCGGCTGCGAGCTGATCGAAAACCAAGCCCACGTAGGCGGGGCGATCGCGACCGACAGCGACGCGGAGGACGGCGGCGGCGCCCGCGCGCACGTTACCCTGCGCGGATGCGTCCTCACGAAGAATTCCACGACCCTCAACGGGGGTGCGATCCGCCTGGGATCCGGCGACAGCATCGATCTGGGGGAGGGAAACCGCTTCGCGGGGAATCAATCAGGGGGTGCGGGGGGTGCGTTGCATGGCGAGCGCGGGGCCCAGCTTCTGGTCGTCTCCGTCGCCTTTGACGAGAACACGGCCCAGGAAGGCGGTGCGCTCTGCTGGCACGGCGAGCGCGCCCGGGTCGATAGCTGCGTCTTCAACGGCAACACAGCGGAGCGAATCGGCGGAGCCCTCGCCTGTCACACGCCGCTGATCGTTCGCGCCGTCAAGTTCACCGGCAACCGGGCGGGCAGCGGGGGAGCGATCTGGTGTCTCCACTCCCGAACCCTGATCGGCGGATGCACCTTCAACGGCAACATCGCGGAAGGATCCGACGGAGGGGGTGCCATCGGTTGCCGTGACACCGAAGGGTCCTACCACACCGAGAACACCTTCAGCCGCAACCGCCCCGACGACGTGGCCTATCGCGATCAGCGCTTTCCCGCAAGCAAGAGATCGCTCCAGAAACAGAGCGCCAGGAGCTGCTGGATCGTGACCGCCTACTACGGCGATGCGATGGACGAGCGGCTGTGCGTGGTGCGCGACTGGCGCGACGCCCTGCTGGCCGATCCGCTCTGGGGTCCCCTGGTGGCCCGTGCGGACCGCGGCTACCGGCGTCTGGGCGAGACAATTCCGGCCCGCTGGTGGGCCGCGCGGCTGCAGCGCCCCGAACGATCGCTGCCCCACCGGCTGACCGGTGCCCTTTGCGATCTCCTCTACGCGGTGGCGATGCGCAGAGCCGTCCGCCAGCGGACCGGGTCTTCCATCACGCGACGTCCGCGGCCGGGCAACGCTCGTCAGGACAGGTGATTCTCGATCTCCTCGAGTGAGATCTCCAGCTCCGCGGCCGCCTTGAGCCGGTCCTGTCTGCAGAATTCGAGGGTGCGGCGCACGTGCTCCCGCACCACGTCGCGCAGCGGCCGCGGCCGAAAGCCAGCCGGCGCGGGGCCCCGCGATTCGATCTTGTCCCTGATGAACGCCGGCAGCCATTCAATGGTCAGCAGGTTGCCGTCGGTGTTGGCCACCGAGCCCTCGATGATGTTGCGCAGCTCCTGCATGTTGTCGGGATAGTCGTAGCGGCCGAGGTATTCGATGAAGCCGGGCCCGAAACCCTCGATCGGCTTGCCGGACTTCTCCACGGCCTCCTTGAGGAACTCCTGCGCCAGCAACGGCAGATCCTCCAGCCGCTCGCGCAGCGGCGGGACGAGGATCGAATTCACCATCAGATGGTAGTAGAGGTCTCTGGAGAAGCTGCTCCGAAAGGGCTCTCCGTCCAGGTCACGCGTGGACGCGATGATGAACCGCGCATCGATCTTGCGGATACGCGTGGAATTCTCGCGGTAGTACTCGCCGGTCTGCAGCACCCGCTTTAGCCGCACCTGCATCGGCCCCGACAGACGGCCGACCTTGTCGAGATAGAGAGTGCCACCTTCGGCCGCCTCCAGAAAGCCCGGCTGCTCATCCCGCTCGCCGCTCCACAGCCGCGCTTGGCCGAAGAAGTCGGCCGGAAACTTGTCGGGATCCTGCGCCTCCGCATCGATCGCGATGAATGGCTTCTCCCGTCGCGGACTGGCCGCGTGGATTGCGCGGGCCAGCGACTGCTTTCCCGTGCCGCGTTCTCCGTGAATGAAGACGGTCAGATCGCTCGACGCCATTTTCTCGGCCTGATGGAGAAGGCGGATGGTCTCGGGATGCTGGGTGGGAAACCGATCGAAGGCGGCTTCATGGGTCAGGTCCTTGCGGGTCAGCTCCGTGGGCAGTTGATCGATCGAATGGTGCAGGGCGTGGTGTTCCATGGCCGAATCGATCACCTCGAGGAGCTTCTCCTCCTCCACCGGCTTGGTCAGGTAATCGAATGCGCCCAGCTTCAGTGACCGCACCGCGAGATCGACATCGCTCACCCCGGTCAGGATGATCACGGGGGTGCCGATGCCGTTGGCGCGCATGTGCTTCAGGATGTCGAGACCGCTGACGTTGGGCATGTCCATGTCGAGCAGGATCATGTCGAAGGGTTGCTCGGCCAGCAGGGGCGCCACTTCGCGGGAGTCGTTGACCACCGTGGTCTCGTACTTCTCCGTCTGCATCAAGAAGACCATCAGGTAGTTGGTCACGGCGACATCGTCGTCGATGATCAAAAGCTGCTTCATGGCGCTCTCCGTCTTGGTTTTTCAGTTCCTGAGCGGGCGCGCGGTCGGCGTCGCTCACCATCGCTCCGGACCCTTGCGGCTGCCGGCGGACGCTTGAACGCCGGCACCTACTCCTTCGCCGAAGCCGACGTTTGCGCGGCGCGCCCCTTGGCTCCGCTCTTGACCGGAATACGGATGGTGAAGGTCGTGCCCTCCCCGGGCTCGCTCTTGACCGTGATCGTGCCGCCGTGTTCCTCGATAATGCGGTAGGCGATCGGCAGCCCCAGCCCGGTGCCTCCCCGCGCGCGCTTGGTGGTGAAGAACGGGTCGAAGATCTGCCGCAGCGTCTTCTCGTTCATCCCCTTGCCGTCGTCGATCACCTGCACGACAACGTGCTCGTCCTCGTGGCGGGTGCGCACGGTCACGGTGCCGCGCCGGTCGTCCGGCATCGCCTGGGCGGCGTTGACGATCAAGTTCACCAATACCTGCTCGATCTTGTGCGAGTTGCCGGTGAAGTTGGGCACATCGGCTTCGAGATCAAGCTTGATGTCGGCCGTCTTGTGGACTTCGTTGTGCAC
This sequence comes from uncultured bacterium, assembly GCA_964585945.1. Taxonomy (GTDB): domain Bacteria; phylum Eisenbacteria; class RBG-16-71-46; order CAIMUX01; family WJJG01; genus CAZDKK01. The sequence continues at coordinate 13,307 of CAZPGB010000076.1, forward strand.
CAGCCTGGCGCAGGCCTCGACGGCCGTGTTGACGTCCACGTTATCGATCAGGAGCCCCTCGTCCCGCCGGGCGAAACGCTTCAGTCCCTCCACGATCGCCTTGATGCGCTCCGACCCGTGGCCCATATCGTCGATCAAGGTCATGATGTGCTCGCGGAAGAACTTGTAGGGCAGTCGGGCGATCTTCAGGTCCGGGTGCTCCTGGGAGTAGGCATCCATGATCGGCAGCATGTCGTCGAACGCCTGATGGATGATCTTGACGTTGCCGCGGATGAACTGATTGGGATTGTTGATCTCGTGGCCGATGCCGCTGACGAGCTGCCCCAACGAGGCCAACTGATCCGCCTGCTGGAGTTGCCGTTCGTAGGTGCGCTCCAGGGTGACGTCGCGGTAGAACTCCATGATCCCGTCAACTTCGTGGTCCTGATTGAAGATCGGCAGGGCATGCACTTCCAGAAACCGATCGTTGTCTTCGATGGTGATCGTGATGGGCGTCTTATCCCGGATGATGCGCGCCAGCCGGCAGTCCTCGCAGGGCCGATCGCGGTGGAAGAACGCCTCGTGGCACTTGTGGCCCTCCTCGAGACCGTCCTTCTTGTTGGTCATGATCACGTTGCGATTGCGGTCGATGAGCGCCATCCGATCGGGGATGGCCGCGAAGATCGCTTCCAGCCGGGCCTTCGATTCCTCCCAGTTGCGGTTGACGCGACTCAGGTAGGAGTCGACCGTGCTCAGCTTCTTGCGCTGCTCTTCTAGCTCTCGGCTACGCTGAGCGATCTCCTTCTCCAGCTTGCCCAGCGTCTCGCGATACTGCGCTTCTTCCTCCTGTTTGAGAACCAACCGCTCGGACAGCTCCTTGCGCTCCAGGGCCAGGCTGAGCATGCGGGCGATCTCGTCGAGCATGCGCTGCTCTTCGGGCAACAGGCCCAGCTCCTCATCCACATACCCGACCTCGATCTGACCGGCGACCTGCCGGTTGACCACCAGCTTGGCGCTGATCTTGGCAGGGTTGGTCAGCCGCTGCCCGTACTCCACCCCCTGATAGACCGAGTGCACGACCGTCCGGTCGGGATACTGCATGCCTCTCTGGAGATAGGCAGGCAGGTGGGTGAAGAACTCGCGAATGGACGGCGATTCCTCGATCCACTCGGCCACCTCGTAGATGCAGAACAGCTCCTTGATCCGCTCGTCCTTCTCGGCGCTGGCGAATCGGCTGAGTCCGTCGACCATGGCGCCGAAGAAGAGGCACAGCCCGCCCTCCTCCGTTTTCAGGAATCCCACCTTGAGCGGTATGCTGCAACGGGGCGCCGCGGCGGGCGTGTAGACGACGGTCCCGGCGCCACCCTCCTTGACTGCCGCCAGTCCTGAGCGGAAGCTCTGAAGCGAGTCCGGCGAGAGGATCTCCTCGAGCCTTCTGTCCTGGAGCGTGATCTCCTGCGAGCCGCAGGCCCGCTCCAGGAGGCGACTGGCGTGCACGATCTCCTCCTGCTCGTTCACGACCAGGAGGAATTCGAAGGTACTCTCGATCCACGCGGTGAGATCTTGCAGCTTGATCATCGGCAGTCCTTCCCGGGTCTATCGCACCGCGCACGGGCCGCGGATGGCGCGCACGGGCCGCGGATACCGGCGCCACGCCACGACGGGCGGTCCGGATCCAAGCGGGCGGCACTTAGGATCTCGAATCAAGGGTAGAAGTTACCAGACACCGACCCGAAGTGGCAACCGGGCTGCGGCCTGCGGCCCGGCCTGCGGTTTGCGGCCCGGCGCGACGGCAGCGGCGTGGCGCGACGGCAGCGGCGTGGCGCGACGGCAGCGGC
>CAZPGB010000076.1:15223-25028 GCA_964585945.1 uncultured bacterium
GGCGCGACGGCAGCGGCGTGGCGCGACGGCAGCGGCGTGGCGCGACGGCAGCGGCCCGGCGCTCGCCTACCGCAGCCCGAAGCGCAGGATGGTGGCGATAGCCCGCAAGCCGTCGCGGAATCCGATCTTCTTGCCCTGTTCGCGGGACCGGCCGGCATAGCGGATCGGCACCTCGCGGAAGCGGGCGCCCAGACGGGCCGCCTTGGCGGTGATCTCCGGTTCGATCTCGAAGCGATCGGACACCAGATCCAGCCGCCGGGCTACGTCGGCGCGAATCGCCTTGTAGCAGGTCTCCATGTCGGTCAGCTTCAGCCCCGTGAGGAGGTTGGAGAGCCCGGTGAGGAACCGGTTGGCGTGGTAGTTGGCCCAACTTGCCGTGCCCTGTCCCGTGGTCGCGAACCGGGATCCGTAGACCACGTCGGCCTCGTTCGCCTCGATGGGCGCCAGGAGCTTGGGGTACTCGGCCGGATCATACTCCAGATCGGCGTCCTGGATGATCACGACGTCCCCGGTGATCTCGGGCAGCGCGGTGCGGATCGCCGCCCCTTTGCCCCGATTTCGCTCGTGCAGAAAGACCCGGACGTTGGGCTCGTCCAGTCGAGCCAGTAGATCCCGCGTGCCGTCGGTCGAGAAGTCGTCCACGATCAGGATCTCCTTCTCGATCCCGACCGCCTGCACCCGGCGGAGGATCTCGGTCAGCGTCTCGCGCTCGTTGTAGACGGGAATGAGAACGGAAAGCTTCACGCACGGTCCTTTCCTGCCCCTACCGGTTTGATTCCAAAGATGATAGCGTCCTCGGTCGAAGTCGGCAAGCCGCGAAGCGAAGCCCAGCCAGGACAGAGACCCTCGCGGAAGCCAGGCGGTGTTGCTCCGCACGCGTTCGGCATGGCTACAGCTCGGCGAGCTCGCGCCCGGCGGGGGGGCGCCCGCTCGCGGCATTCACTGCGGAACTTGCTCGAGCTTCCAGGCATCGCATATGCAGTACACTGGAATCTCAGGATCTGTAGACCCCCAGAAGGAGGAGATCATCCCATGCGCCGCGAGGCCCGCATCGTTCTCTCGGGCATGCGCCCCACCGGCAGACTTCACTACGGCAACTACTTCGGGGCGATTGCCGACTTCCTCCGCCTGCAAGAGCGCGGCGAGAGGTGCCACTACTTCATCGCGGACTATCATGCCCTCACCACGGTGGCGGAGCCCACCGGCATCGAGCGCCAGGTGATCGAGATGCTCCGCACCTACGTTGCCTGCGGATTGGACCCGTCGCGTGCGGTCATCTACAGGCAGAGTGATCTTCCCCGGACGGCCGAGCTCGCGTTGCTCCTGGGCATGATCACCAGCATCGGGTTCCTCCAGCGCGGAACGACCTACAAGGACCGGCTGGCGAAATTGCGTGGAGAGGCGAAGGCGGCCGGAGGCAACCCGCTCTCCTATGGACTCCTGGGGTACCCGGTGCTCATGGCGGCCGACATCCTGATCGTCCGCGCGGACACCGTGCCGGTGGGCGACGACCAGCGCCAGCACGTGGAGATGGCCGCTGACATCGCCCAGCGGTTCAACGCCCGCTTCGGCGAGACCCTCAAGGTGCCCGCTTCGGTGCCGCGATCGGCCCTGCGGCTGCCCGGATTGGACGGCGCCGCGAAGATGGGCAAGAGTGAGGGCAATGCGCTCTACCTGCTGGATGATCCCGAGACAATCCGCCGGAAGATCCGCGCTGTTCCCACCACCACCGATCCCCTGCCCCTGCGGACGTCGAGCAACGAGCCCGACGACGTCATTCCCGAGATGCCCGCCACCGTGGGACTGCTCTATCGACTCCTGAGCCTCACCGCGTCTCGAGAGCTGTACGAGGAGTTTGTGGAACGCTACCGGAGGAAAGAGAAGTTCTACGGCCTGCTCAAGTCCACGTTGGTCGAACGCCTGACCGCATTCAACGCGCCGATCATCGCGCGCTTCCACGATCCCCGGAACGACGAGGCCTCCGCGAGGGAGTGGCTGCGGACGCATGCCGCCAAGGTGGCGCCGCTGGCCGCGGAGACGGTGGAATCGGTGCGTGAGGCCATGGGCATCGGACCCAGCCTGCTGCAGCGCTGAGCCTCGGAGAGCCGCCCGGTGCCCATAATATGATATAGAAAAGCAAGTTACGACCAAGAACCTCCGCCACAGAGATCCGACGACCAAGCTCCCTTTCCGGTCGCTCCGCGTAACGCCCGCGTAACGGCGCCCGCCTACCTTGAACCACGTTCGCAGCAGCCACCGACCGTGGGCTGCGAGACACATCGGGCTGCTTCACCAGTGTGATCTCTCGAGATGAGGAGGGCCGGACAATGACGAGGCAGGGACCGGACTCGGGCTCGCGCCCGCTGCATGAAGGGCGCCGCTCTGTGCGGCGGCTGGCGATGGGAGTCGTCGCCGCCGTGAGCGCACTGTCCATCGGCGCTGTGCCGACCGACGCGCAGACCACGATCCTGTGGAACAACCCCGCCGGAGGCAACTGGGGTGATGCGGTCAACTGGGATCCCCAGAATGTGCCCAACGCGGCCGGGGAGGAGGCCGTCTTCCCGGCAGGCGGCGGCGCTTTCAGCGCCGTGCTCAACGGCAGCTATACCGTCGATCGCGTCTTGATCGACAACCCTGATGCCACACTCGATCTCTGGGCTCGCACCCTGGGCTGCCACCTGACCGATGGGGTCCGTAACGCCGGCACCCTGACGGCCAGCGCGTCCTACTCACAGCTCAACTGCTTTCTCGACAACCTCTCCGGGGGTCTCTTTCGGATTCCGGAGGGCGGGATCCACTATTTCAACTACGACTCGCTGCGCAATGAGGGCACGATCCACATCGGCACCGCCGGCGGTGCGGCCAATGCCACGCTCTACTTCGCCAGCGGCGACCGTCTGCTGACCGGCTCGGGCGAGTGTCTGCTCGAAAGCGGCGGCACGCCTGCCCGCGCATCGATCCTTCCCTTCTATGGAGGATTCACACAGGACGCAGCCCACACCATCCGCGGCTCGGGCCAGATCCACAGCGGTTTCACCAACTACGGGGCGGTCGTCGCCGATGTGGCCGGTGAGGAGCTGTGGGTGCACGCCAACGCCCGGACCAATCATGGCACGATGAGCGCGACCGGTGACGGCATCCTGGTCGTGGGCAACAACAACACCATCCAAGGGCCGACCGGGCTCATTCTGGCCGACGGCGGTATCGTCCGCTTCGTCGAAAACACCTCGATCAACGGCGGCACGTTGAATACTGCCAACGGCGGCGTCATTCAGGGCACCGGGAGCAACTTCATCGCCGATATCACCAACGAGGGCCGCCTGGACGTCAGCGAGAGCTCCATCACCTACTGGCAAGGCACGCAGTCGAGCAACAACGGCACACTGAACATCAATCCGAACGCCAGCTCGAACGATGCGGTGCTTTACATGTACAACGGCACCGTAACCATCGACGGCACGGGTGAGATCGTGCTGCGCACGGCCGGCGACGTCAACGACGCCCGGCTCAGCCCCTACTACGGCGGCATGATCCAAGGCGCCGGCCACACCATCCGCGGCGAGGGCCGGGTGGCTACCGGAATCGACAACTACGGAACGATCCGTGCCGATGCAGACGGCCGCACGCTTCTGCTGTCCGACCAACCCAAGACCAATCGTGGCTCGATCGAGGCCACCAACAACGGCATCCTGCAGATCACCAGCGGCGCGATCACGCAGGAGGGCGGCACGATCTTGGCTGACGGTGGCAAGGTGCAGCTCGCCAACAGCGCCTCGGTGACCGGCGGGACCTTCGCTACGGCCAACGGCGGCCTGGTAGAGGCCTACGCGTCCTGTTACCTCAACGACATCACCAACCTGGGCGCGATGGCACTGCCCGAAGGCGCGCGGGTCTACTGGCACGACGGCGAGTCGGTGAACGACGGCACGATCACCATCAACCCCGAGGCGAGCGCTACGGACGCCGTCCTGTACGCCTACAACGGCCCGCTGAACATCTCCGGATCCGGCGAGATCGTCCTGCGCACGGCCTGCGACGTGAACGACGCGCAGCTCAGTTGGTACTACGGGAGCATGAGCCAAGGCCCCGGGCACACGATTCGAGGCGAGGGGCGCATCATCACGAGCCTGGTGAACAACGGCCTCGTATCGGCCGATGTCCCCGACCGCGTCCTGCTGTGCGACAACGGCACCAAGACCAACAACGCCCTCATGCAAGCGACGGGCGGCGGCACGCTGCGCATCCAGTGTCCCGTCAACCAGACGCCCGACGCGGTGCTGCTGGGCGATGCGGGCACCGTGCTGCTGGGAGAAAGCGCGAACATCACCGGTGGCCGTCTGCGTACGGCCCAGAACGGTCACATCGAGGGTATCGGCAGCCACTTCATCAACGATATCACCACCGAGGGCGATTTCCGCATCCTGAGCGGCAGTTATGCCTACTGCAGCGGCAGCACCTTGACCAATACCGGCACGATCACGATCAACCCGGACGCCGCCGCCAGCGATGCGGTCCTCCATGCCTATTCGGCCACCGTGAGGATCGAGGGCGACGGCGACATCCTCCTCAACGCCGGCGACGACATCAATGACGCCCGCATGAACACCTACTACGGCAGCTTCATCCAAGGTCCCGATCACCTGATCCACGGCACCGGCGCCGTGCACGTCAACCTCACCAACGAGGGCACCGTTCGGGCCGATGTTCCCGGTCGATGGCTGTCTCTGGCCAGCGACTGGAAACTCAACCAAGGTCTCTTCGAGGCGGCCGACAGCGCCAAGCTGCAGCTCAACACCGGCAGCTTCCGCAACGAGGCGCGCGTCGTGGCGCGCGATGGTGGCGAGGTGCGCATCGATCAGATGGGCCAGAACTACGACTGGGGTCCCCGCCGGATCAACGGCGGCCGGTGGGAGATCTACGACGGCAGCACGATGCGGATGATGAACATCGATCCGCTTTCGCTGAACGCCGAGTTCCTGCTGAGCGGCCAGAGCTCCGTTGTGTGCCGCGACGACGCGGGCACCCCCACGCTCGCGAACGTGAGTCAGATCCTGGTCGACGGGCGCTTCGAGATCGCCGCCGGGCGCGATTTCCTCTTCGCCGGCAATCTGAGCAACGCCGGCCATCTGGCCGTGGGCGCGGCTTGCTCCCTCACCGTTCCCGGCACCTATACGCAGACCGGCTACAAGCCCACCGGCACGCACCACGACGGCACCGGCTGGACCACCATCTACGGGACCTTCTCGAGCCCCGACACGGTGCGTCTCGAGGGCGGCACGCTCAGGGGCACCGGCACGGTGGCCGCGGACGTGCGCAGCAGCGCGCGCGTCTCCCCCGGTGGATCGGCCGGGACGCTCACCATCGAGGGCGGCTACGTACAGAACGCCGATGGCCATCTCTACGTCGAGCTGGGTGATCCGCAGACCGGCAGCCACGACCTGTTGGCCGTTACCGGCCACGCGGCCCTGGATGGTCGGATCTGGGTCGCGGCGCTCGAGGGCTTCGAACCCGCCGCGGGCGACACCTTCACCGTGATGACCTTCGCCTCATCTGAGGGCGCGTTCACCGAGACGTGGGGCTGTGCCGGCGTGGGGCTCGACTACGAGGTCATCTACGAGCCGGCCGCGGTCAAAATCGCTCTCTTCAGCGCCCCCAGCGCTGTCGGCGAGCCGGAGGAGCCCGCGCGGCCCGAGAATCCTGAGGATCCCCAGGACCCGCAGGACCCCGGCATCGCGCAGGACCCTGCCATCACCGAGCCCGGCATCGGCGATCCGCTTCCGGAGGAGGTGAGGCTGAATAGCCAGATGATTCGGGGACAGGCCTTTGTGCGTCTCGACCTGCCTCAGGTCGCTGATGTCACCCTGGAGGTCTTCGATTTCTCCGGCCGTCGCGTCGCCGAGATCCATGAGGGCTACCTGAGCGCGGGCAGCCGCAACTTCGCCCTGGCGGACGGAGGAGCCGGTGCGCACCACCTGTCGAGCGGCGTCTACTTGGCGCGCGCCACGGTGCGCTCCGAGGAGCAGGCCACCGTCCGATCCACCCGGATCTTGCTCGTGCGCTAGCGCGCGCTTCACGGTGGACCCGGCCCAAGGGGGCGTAATGCCCCCTCCACCGGGATTCGGGTGTGATCAGGCCGCGGCGGCTCCTCGTGGGTCGCCGCGGCCGCGGGCATCGTGCACCGCCGCCGGCCCGGCGGTCAGGACGACGACTCCGGTGGCGGCCCCGAAGCGCGCGCCACGTGCTCGCCGCGCACCTTTCCGGCATCGAAGCGCTGGGCGGACCGCAGCATCTTCTCGATGGTCTCCTCCCAGTCGGCCTTGGCACCGCGCTGGAAACGCAAGGGGTTGATGCGCGCCACCACGAACGCCTTCAGGTAGGGGCTGTCGAATCCACGGGCCTTCAGCTCTTTGACCGCTTCGTTGACAGCCCCTTCCAACTCGCGCAGCTTCTCGGCGCGGGCTCCGCGGGTGGCCAGCGCATGGGGCAGCTTGGCGCTCAGGAACTTCTCCACCCGCTTCAGCACCGGGTGGTAGACGCTGCCCGAGAACCGGCCCTTTTGCTGGTAGCAGAGCCCAAGGGTCAGAAGCGCCGGCTCCTCGAACTCGGTCTCGAATTCGCGCTCGGGGCGCGGGTCGAGCTCCGCCAGAGACTGCGCGAGACGGATGACCTCCAACGCGCGCTCGCGCAGGTTGTGGGCCTTTTCGGTGTTTAGCACGAGGATGCGGTAGGCCACGCTCATCTCGGGCACGACGAGCGCCACGATCGAACGCCCGCCCAGTTCGCGCATCGCGGCCAGGCGATGATGGCCGTTGGGCGTCCAGTAGCGCCCCTCTTCGGTCCGCACCGCAATGACCGGATCGAGGAAACGGCCCAGCTTCTCGATCGCCTCGCCAAGTCGCTGGACGTGGGCCGCCGAGAGATCGCGTTGGAAAGGGGTGGGTTCCACACGGTCGATCGGCAACCCGGCCAACACTTGCCAGTGTCCTCCGAGCGGATCGCGGTAGGCGCCCAAGACCGCACCCCCGTCGGAGGCAACCGCTTCCTGGAGCCTCTGGACGGCCGCGGGAGGTGCGGCCGAACGCAGCTGACCCGGCGTCAGCCCGCGCGAGGTCGGCTCGGGTGCGCGTTTCCTGCGCCTGCCCATCGTGGAGGACGAGGGCGACTTCGAGGATTCCGCCATGGGTTCGTCTCCTGGGGTGGTTGGGACCGATCTCCCCGGGACCGGTCACTGGACCGGCACCACCGGATTCGGCTAGGAGTATGAACCCGCTCTTCGCGCGCGTCACCTTCTCAAGCGCAGCGGATGAGCCCGGCGCGTCTCGGACCGGCACGGGCCTACTGCATGCTACTTGACCACCAAGAGGCGACGGGCGGTTCGGTGGTCCTCCGTCTCCAAACGACAGAAATAGACACCCGATGCGACCGTGTTCAGATCGAAACTGAGCGTGTGGATGCCCGCAGGGCGCCTCTCATCCGCCAGGCGGCACACCGTCTTGCCTTGAACGTCGTAGAGCGTCACACGCACATGGCCGGGCCGCTCCAATCGGAAGCTTACGGGCAGCGAATGCGAGCTCGGCAAAAGCCCCGCGTCGCGATTCGCGAAGCGCAAGTCCCCAGCCGGCATGTCGAGACCCGGCTGCTGCATGCCGCCTTCGCACGCCAGCGTGATCAGGTTGGCCTCCGGGTCATACCCGTGCGTGGGATGGGCCACGTCCGTCACCTCGAAACACCATGATCCGCCGGGATCTCTGACCTTTGAGGATTGGAACGCCACCCAGCCGTCGTCTCCCGTCGCCGCGCTGTAGACCTCGTTTGTGGGGCCCGTGGCCGCGATGAAGACCAGCGCATCGCGGACAGGAAGATCGGATCCGTCCCGGATGCACACATCGCACAGACCCCAGACGTTGGGTCCGGCGGTCTTGCGCGAGACGTTGATCCCGGCCACGTGCAACTCCAACTGGGGTGGAGCGGCAGGGGTCGTGACGACGGCGACATTCGAGAGTCCGCTCCAGTTGGGAACCTCATCGCCGACCTTCAGAGCGAAGTAGTACGTGGTCCCCGGGAGCAGCCCCTCGATGGTAAGACTCTCGGGCTCACCGGCCGCACGCGGCGGAGGTTCACCGGCCATCTCGGCGATCACCTGCCAGTTCTCTTCGGTGATCATCACCGTCGCATAGCGGAAGTCGTATTGGGCAGCCGTTCCCGAATGACCGTCATCGCCTACCGCCGTCCAGGTGATGACGGCGGACGACTGCGTCGTCGGTTCAGCGGTGATCGCACGTGATCCAAAGGCCAGGTCTGGTTGAGCTGCGACCGATAGGATGAAGAGGATGCCTACCCGCGGGCTCCTCCGCACCCGTCTCAGACCTGCCATGCAGCTCCTCATACCGACCTCCTTCCTGGTGTGCGGTAGTGGGTTATTGGGGATTCGCCTCCGGCTCGCTGCCGGAGGGCACGGTGCGTGCCATCGCGAGGAAGGAGGGAGGGCAAGCGGCTTACAGGCGCACACTTGTCCCACCAGCACGGAGGGTGAATTGTGTACGAAGGTTCCCAATGCGTCAGATTGAGAGTGCACAACGCACGGTCAGGAGACCGCGTGCACTTCAATCTGCACGCGCAGCGCTGCGGGGATTCACTGGCCAGGGGGGAGGAGGGTAGAAAACCGCGGTGATCTTGGTGCGCGACGACTCAGATGAGCCAGTCGTGCGACAGCATCCAGAGCGAGGCTTGGACTCGACCAGGCGGTCTCAGCGCTTGCGCCGCTTTCCCCGGCGGTAAGCCGCGTATCCGGCCAGCGGTATCCCCAGGAACACCAGACTGACCGGCTCGGGAACCTCATACCCACCGTCGTGAGAGAATGGGCCGAACTGGCTCCGGTCCGCGGCGGGAACGTGATTGAACGTGTCGAAGTGGACCGCCGAGTACCCGGTGACCGTCACCTCGTAGACATTGATCTGGCCCATCGACGGGAACTCGTCGGGAAACGCGCCACAGAAATCACCAATCGGAGAATCGGCCATCGTGAGGTTGCCCACGCCGTACTGGGAGAACGTGACACCGGAACGATAGACGCCGGCACTGGGCAGCTCACGACCCGAGCTCATGATGGGAACCTGACCGTCGACGCTTTCAAATTCGAAGGTCGGAAGGCTCGGGGTCGACGGGTCCAGCAACCGTGGGGTGGTCTTCGGCGTGAACGACAACGATCCCGTCCCCTTCTCTTCCGTGTAGTAGGCGACAGCGATCTTGACATCATGGATTTGCCCATAGGAGGCCACGTCTCCGATCACCCATAGATCGAAGGTCCTGGCGTAGGTGACCCATGTCTCGGTCATGCAGTCGTAGTCGCCGCCGTCGATGAAGATCTGAAGCGCCGGCAGGGCCCAGCCCGACGGCGCACCGGCTATCAGGATGAAGCCACACAGGACAAGGAATCTGGACTGCTCCATGGTGACGCTCCCCGCAACCTCCTGCCCGGTCGCCACACGACTGGTTGGCGCGCCTGCTTGGGATCGCAGACCTGACATTCACTACGAGGATGCGGGACGCGTATTTCTGCGAGCAAGATGAGTGCCACGCTCGCGCACACTGTAATGGGTGCTCCAAGTCCAAACCCAATGATGGGATACCAGCGTGTTCACCGGTGATGGACAAACGCGATGGGGATACTGGCAAACGGTCCTGTAAGACAAACCTTACAGTCTACGGAGCCGCGTCGAGTGCTGATCGTCAACCGTATGGGGGTCAATACACCCTGCAGTTGCGTAGAACGGAGCTGATCACGGTCATTCGTACTTGAAAAGCG
>CAZPGB010000077.1:0-21609 GCA_964585945.1 uncultured bacterium
GGACAACTTCAACTATGCGTACGAATTCGGGGTTTTGAGACGGGAACTACCTAGCATCTGGGCTGATCGGCGCAATCCTGTGCCCGGAGAGCCCGCCCGGATGCAAAAGTGTGGTCTGTCAGGCTGCGGGTGCAAATGGGTGGCGCATGGGGGGCATCGCGTCTAGACTGGGAGCACCCTCCTCGACCGAAGCGCACGCGCCCGAGGTGTTTCGGGATGCATCAGGTGCGACAGACGGCATTCGATTTCATCGTAGAGGAGAAAGACCATGCGGCCTCTGCTGGTTGCCGGGGTGGTCCTTCTCATCGGCCTCGGCTTCAGCGCCGGAGGTATACCGATGGCCCACGCCACGCAGTCCATCCTTTTCGCGACCTACGCCGACGACGCGGGGTCCCTCGAGAACGTGACGCTGATGACGAAGAGCCTCCGCGAGTTCGGCGGCTCGCTCCGCTTCACGAGGGTCTGGGTCTACATGCCCGCGACCCTGCTGGAAGAGGCCCCGGCCGCGATCAGCGACCTCGACGCCCTGACGGTCGAGGTCCGGCCCTACGATGCGCCCCGCGATGCGCTCTGGTTCTTTTTCGCGGCGAAGGTGTTCGCGGCCGGGGAGGCCGAAGGGGCTGCGGAGGGACACGCCGACGTGCTGGCTTGGCTGGATCCCGACACGATCGTGCTGCAGGAACCCGATGAGTTCCTGCTGCCCGGCGACAAGGCGCTCGGGTACCGCCCCGTCATGCACAAGAACGTCGGCCTGCTCTGGAACGAGCCGCTGGATGATTTCTGGGCGCGGATTCTCAAGCAGATGGCCGTCGATCCCGAGCGGCTCTTTCCCATGGTCACACCCGCCGACGGCGACACCATCCGGCCCTACTTCAACGCGGGGTGCCTGGTCGTGCGGCCGGAGCGGGGGGTCTTGCGAGGTTGGGTGCGGGCGTTCCAGAAGCTCTATCAGGACCCGCAGCTCGCGCAGATGTGCCGGGAGGACGTCAAGAAGCGCATCTTCATCCACCAGACGGCGCTCACCGGTGCGATCCTCAACACGCTGCGGCGTGAGGAGCTCTTGGAGCTGTCCGATCGGATCAACTACCCCATCTTCTTCGAGCAGATGTTCGGGGCCCGGCGGACCTTCAACGATCTGAACGACGTCGTGACGTTCCGCCACGAATCCTACTTCCGCGACCCGGCGCCCGACTGGGAGAGCAAGCTGAAGGGGCCGGCTGAGAAGATCGCCTGGATGCGCGCGCATCTGACGCCGAAGGCCGACACGCACTAGTCCGACCGCACGGCCGGGTGGCCCGCTGCGGGCGGGCGCGCTCTAGCCGATGCCGAGCAGGGCCAGCCACCCGACGAGCGTCACCATCGAAGCGGCGGTCGTGCCGAGCACGATGGCGCCGGCGAAGCGGGCGTCGCCGCCAAGCTCGCGGGCCATGATGTAGGTGACGACCGCGGTGGGACAGGCCATGATGAGCACCGGCGTCCCCAGCTCGATTCCCGCCAGACCCATCGCGCGCAGTGCCACGTAGATGAGGGCGGGGTGCAGTACAAGCCGCACGAGCGCCGCCAGCGCGGTGGGCCCCAGGTCGAAGCGCAGGCGGCCGAACTCGAGGCCCGCGCCGACGCACAACAGCCCCAGCGGCGCGGCGATGCTGCCGATCAAGGCCAGGCTGCGGTCGATGCCCAGCGGGATCGTCAGGCCGATCTGCGCCCACACGATGCCGCCCAGGCAGCCGAGGATCAGCGGATTGCGCGCGATGCGCAGGCCCGTATCGGCCCACATCGCCGGATCACGGGCCGAGCGCGTCTGGTGGGGAAGGGTGAGCACGATCACCGACAGCAGGTTCTCGACGATCACCATGAAGGCGATCACGATCGAGGCCGGGCCCAGGGCACCGTCGCCAAAGGCGTAGAGCACCATCGGCAGGCCGAAGAAGACCGTATTGCTGCGGTGGCATCCCTGGGCCAGGACGCCCCGTCGGCTGGGCGCCATGCGACTTGAGGCCGCGTAGACCACCAGGCCCACCGCCACCGTGATCGCGCCCACGACCAGCACGGCCGGCAAGCGGGTGGACCAGGCGAAGCTCCCCTGGGCCATGCTGCGGAAGAGCAGACAGGGCGCGGCGACGTAGAAGACCAGACGCGAGAGCAGCGCGTGGGTGTCGGCTTCAATGAAGCCCCGGCGGCGCAGCGCGTAGCCGAGGCCGATGACGACGAAGACCGGCAGCACGATGTGGATCAGATGCATGGACCTCAGGATGCCCCTCGGGGCGTTGCCTGTCTACCGCCGCACCGCGCGGCCGCCCACGGCCGCCCGCCCCAGGAGCGCCAGGAGCAGTCCGATGGCGGCCAGGCTGATGATGCTCTCGAGCCACGCCGGCGGATGGAACCCGACGCCGGTGATCTTCTCTCCGCCGCGCACGGCGACCCAGAGGGCGAGCAGTACCCCGGTCAGACCGCCGCCGCCCACGAGTCCCGATCCGAAGAGGATGCCCCGCTCGCGCCTTCGCTCGGCGACCTGCCGATCCGGACCGCGCGTCATGAGGTGCCGCATCAATCCGCCCAGGAAGACCGCGCCCATCGTGTAGAGGGGCAGATAGACCCCCACCGCGAAGGCCAGCACTGGGATGCGGAACAGCGCCGCCACGAGGGCGATGCCGACCCCGATCAGGATCAGCGCCCAGGGCAGACTCTGGTCGAGCACCCCGTCGATCACCAGTTTCATGAGCACCGATTGAGGCGCGGGCAGCTCGGGCCCCCCCAGGCCGCCTTCGATGTTCTGGTGCAGCAGCATGACCACCAGGCAGACAAACCCCGCCGAGGTGAGCACGCCGATCAGCTCGCCGAGCTGCTGTTTGCGCGGGGTGGCGCCGAGGATGAACCCGGTCTTCAGGTCCTGGGACGTGTCGCCGGCGATCGAGGCGGCGATGCAGACCGCCGTGCCGACCATCAGGGCCGTGGCCTTGCCGAGCGTGTCGGTCCAGCCCATGACGAGGAAGATGAAGCTGGTTCCCAGCAGCGTGGCGATGGTCATGCCCGAGGTCGGATTGGAGGTGACCCCCACGAGCCCGACGATGCGCGAGCTGACGGTGACGAAGAAGAAGGCGAAGACGGCGATCAGCACCGATGCGAGCAGGCGCACGAGAATCGAGTCGAGAAACCCGAGGATGCCGGGCACGACCGTCAGCACCAGCAGTACGCCCATTGCAACCAGCAGCACGGTGCGTAGCGAGACGTCCCGGTCGGTGCGCTGGGCTCCAGAAACCGGCTCGGAGGTGCTCCGCGGCGCGACTTCACGGCGCGGGTCGGCCGGATCCACGCCCGGATCGGTACCCGTCCCGGCCGGCAGCCCCGATGCGCGTTCGTCCTTCTGCCGCAGATGCCCCAGGCCCAGTCGAAAGGATTCGATCATGGTGGGAATCGAGCGGATCAGGGTGAGGATGCCGCCCGTGGCCACCGCGCCGGCGCCGATGTAGCGCACGTAGCGGTTCCAGATCTCCGGCGCCGACATCTCGCTGATCAGCTTCACCGTTTCGGGAAAGACCGGATCGGTGCGGCCGGCGCCCCAGGCGTTGATGAGCGGGATGATCACCAGAGCCGAGAGCGCGCCCCCCGAGACCATGACCGTCGCCACGCGAATGCCCAGGATCCAGCCCACCCCGATGAGCGGAGCGGAGACGCTCGCCGAGAGGTTCGCCTTCAGCGGCAGATCGAGGTGGAACTTCGCGCCCACCACCTTCAAGCCGTCGGTGAGCAGCTTCAGCAGCATCCCAACGCCGATGCCGGCGAACACCGGGGCGGCCTGCCGTCCGCCCGCCTCGGAGGCGACCAGCACCTCGGCGCAGGCCATGCCTTCCGGGTAGAGCAGACGGCCGTGCTCCTGTCGGATCAGAAAGCGGCGCAACGGGATCATCGCCAGGACGCCCAACACGCCGCCGCACATCGCCAGCAGCGTGATCTGCCCCCAGGCCGGGCTCATGCCCCAGATGAAGAGCGCCGGAATGGTGAAGAGCACGCCCGATGCCACCGACGAGCTGGCCGAGCCGATCGTCTGCGACATGTTGGTTTCCAGAATACCGTGGCGCGAGCCGAACAGGGTCAACAGGCGAAAGACGACCACCGTCAGCACCGCCACCGGGATCGACGTGCTGATGGTGAGGCCCGCCCGCAGGCCCAGGTAGGTATTGGCCGCCCCGAAGACGATCCCCAGCAGGATCCCGCTGATCGCTGCCTTCGGCGTGAACTCCGACGGGCTCGGATCCTGGACGTAGGGTCGATAGACCTGGCCTTCGTCGAGGCCGTAGGCGCCCGGGGGCAGTCTCTTCTCCGGCACGATACGTTTCCTCCGATCCGGGACGGTCGCGACGATCAGGCACGGGCTGGGCGTCGCACCCTATTCGAGCCATCCCCGAACACGAATGAAGAACGGCCGATGCAGATCGGCATCGGCGAACACGTCCGCGCCGACGAGGCTGGTGACGTTGTATGAGACGACCAGCTCGTCGGCCCCTCCGAGGTGACGGTGCACCAGCGCGCCGTGGGTGATCACATCGCCTTGGCTCTGCGGGGCGTGATAGAGGAGGCGCCTACCGTCGAACGGCCCGAGCGGCCCGCCGGCGTCGCGCAGCGTGATCTCGGGACCTCCGTGGGGCGACTGGCTCAGCAGGAAGCACCGTCCATCCTGCTTGAACACGCTCAGGACGCGCGCGACCTCGGTGCCGATGCGCGCGCTCTGACTCGGAGAACCGCTCCAGTCCCGACCGTTGTAGTAGGTCCAGGTCGCATCCAACTGCCGCCGCGCGACGCGGGCGACATGGAGGTAGGAGGCGTCGCCGGTCTGCTCGGTGCCGTAGATGTACGTGTAGGTTCCCTCATCCAACAGCGCCGCGCCGTAGAGCACCTCGTTCTGCCGGCTGACCGTCTCCACGTTGAGGAGCGTGAAGTACGGGAGTCCGATCGAGGCCAGGTCGATGCGCTGGAGCGACACGTCCAGGGGTCCTGAGCCATGGCTCTTGAACGCGCCCAGCAGCACCAGAATGCGGAAGGGGTCGGCCACGACGCCGCCGAGCGGCTGGTACCAGACGTCGGGCTCGGCCGGGCGGAAGTAGGCTTCGGGGGCATTCGGCTCGCCACCGACCAGGGTGGTCAACTGATCGCCGTCTTGGACGACGAGGGCGTTGGCCACGTACGGCGCCTCCTGAGGTCGCGACCGATCCGGGTTCACCGTGCCCAGGAACACGCGATCGAAGAGCCACAGCGTCCGACCGTCGGGCAGGAGGATCGAGGCGGCGCCGGTGCCGCCGGTCCAGCCGTCGCCGTAGCGCGTGAAGAGCTGGTTGTACTCCTCGTGCGCGAAGACATCGATCTGCGGGTCGGCCAGGCGGTTGGCCAATGGGAACTCGCATTCGTCACAACATCCCGCCAGCACCAAGACCATCGCGGCCAGGAGCCGGAACGCGCCGGACGCGACGGTCGGTGCGCGTCTACTCATCGCTCGCCCCGGGTAGATCACGCCGCACTTCCAACTGCACCACCGGGGAATCGAGCAGGTAGAAGGTGGGGTAGTGCTTGTCCAGGTTCATCGTCTTGTTGGTCAGCGACAGCATCGCCAGCGCGCCGGCCACCGGTTCGTAGGCGATGCCCAGCTTGTAAAACGGATAGGTGAAGGCGTCCTCGCCGGACGGATCGATCAGGTTGACGTCATACTCTGCGTGCAATGCCACGCTATGAGCCAGGCCCACGCGCAGGTCGCCCTGAACCGTCAAGGCGTCCAGATAACGAGCATGATATTCGGTGAAGACGGCCCACTGACTGAAGGTCCGCTTGATCAGATCCAGTGGATAGAGCTGGTCGCCTTTGTAGTTACCGTAGTCGCTCCGTTCGGGATCGCGGTAGTGCACGCTCGTCTCGCTGTTCAAGCGGTAGTTGAAGATGCCTCCGTAGTGGCGGTACTCGGCGCGGGCGGTCAACCGTAGCCGGCGTGCGCTGTACGTGTGGCGCGCGCCCAGCAGCGCCGCGTAGCGCAGGCGCCAATCGAAGTCACGATCCGTGAGCCGGTACCCGAGCTGGCCATAGAGACGGGATGTCTGGGAAGGGTAGAGGCCCAGCGAGAGGTTGATCGCGTCCAGGACGCGATCCTCCCAATCGTTGTTGTAGTCGACCGCTCCGAGGCGGAGGTCGGCGCGCCAATCACCGGTCACCGCCACGCCCTCCAGCGAGACGGCGGTGTCGATCAGATCGTTGATGTTGAGGCCGATGCCGCCGAGCAGGTCCCCGACGTGCAGGTGCGTGATTCGAACGCGTCCGAGCTGGACGTGGGCGTAGACCGCCTGGACATCCATGTTGTAGAGCGTGAGTCCTTCGTAGTGGCGATAGTCCTCGAACGTGCCCAGATGGAAGGCGATCTGCCCGCGCCCGGGCCGGCAGCCGGAAGTCTGGCCGAGGAGCCCGCGGCAGAAGTCGATGCGATAGCGCGGGTAGATCGCCACCCGGTCCTGATTGTAGGTGCCGAAGGAGAAGCCCTGGTGATCGGCATTGATCGACGCGTAGAGGGTCAGCCCCTCGGCTGCCCGGCGCCAAACGTGGGCGGCGACGTGGGACGCGCCGTGCCCCATGGGCGAGTCGGTGAGGGCGCGCCCCGCCAGCCCCCAGGCCGCGGCCACGTCGGGCTCCAGAGCGCGCCGCACCGCCAGCGCATCGGGCAGCCGCACGTGGTTGCCGTCGGCGACGCCGAGGGAGGCCTGGTGGTAGAACGCAGCGCTGACATCGATGCGCACGTCCGCGGAGAGCTCGCCGCCGGGGCGGGGGGGCGCCTGACCGCGGGCGCCGACCGCGAAGCCATGGGTTACCAGCAAGAGGCAGACCCATGCCGACACCCGCCTCGCGGCGGGGCGGTAACCGGTTCGCGTCATTCTCTCAGCCACGGATCGTGCACTCTCCCGCCACCTTGGATCGCAGGACCTGCGCCACCGGTGGTCCGCCCGTCGCCATCTCGCGCCCTGTCGCGCGCCCTGATGTTCCCCCGAGCCTCTGCCCCTCGAACGGGATCATCCGGTGGGCGCAGGCGCAGTATCCCCGGCCCGTTTGGGAGTGTCAACCGCTGGAAGCGGACGCACTTCCACCGACCCGCCGGTTTGCTCCGCGAGTCGCTGCACGCCGTCTTCGCGCGCCGCCCACGCGAGGGCGTGGCGATGCGGGCGCCGTGCGGGGGTGGCCCGGAGGCGGTGAGACGATCCCGAGACGCATGGGGCGTAGGATTCACGCGAGCAAGGTTGCGCCCAAGAGCGGAGGAAACGGGGAGAAACATGGGGCGGGCCGACCGCCAGTAGCTCACGGTGAGGGGGGTTGAGCTGCTTGGCGGGAGCCCGCCCCATCTGTATTCCCGCCCCGGACCTGGGATTGCCCTTCGTTCTGTGGCAGAATGCGCGGCGTAGATGCCAGCCAATGCGCGCAGATGGCCGCCCGGGCACCGCGCAGCGCGTCCTTGAGCGCTTTCAGCAGCAAATCGGGCCCCGGCGGCATCCATGAGAGTGGATGAAGGAACCGAAGGTGGGGACGGTCGCCGAAACGCTGCTCGACGCAGCCAGACGGGGGGATCCGGGTGCGGCTGAGGAGCTGGCGGATCTGATCAGAGGGTACGCCCGCCATGTCTGCCGCGGCCGCTCGCCGGGACCCGACGCCGGACTGACCTGGGAGGATGTTGCCCAGGAGGCCTCCCGCCGGCTGTTCCAGGTCGGGCTGAAGCAGGCGCGGCCCGGCGGGCCGGTGCGTTCCTACCTCTACGCCATCGTCCGTTCGGTCTACCTGCAGATGATCCGCGGGGCCTCGCGTCGCGTGCGGCGCGAGCAGGAGGGTGAGGCGTGGATCCGCAGCGCACCCAGTCCGGAACGGCGGACGCTGTTGCACCGGATCCTGATCCGGCTGAGCGACGACTGCCGGCACCTTCTGGCGCGGTTGTACTTCGACGGGGCGGGCTACGACGAGCTCGCTGCGGAGCTGCACATGGCCGAATCGTCGGTTCGAGCGAAGGCCAGCCGGTGCCTGGGGAGGGCCCGTGAGATCGCCAGAGCATGACCATGCCGGCACGGCGCATCCGACCGATCGGGTTTTCGACTACCTCGAAGGCCGGCTCGAGCCTGATCAGGCGGCCGCCATCGACACGCACCTGGAGCAGTGCCGCGACTGCGCGGAGCTCTTCGGGCACGCCCAGGCGCTACGCGAGGACGTGGTGGCCTCGGGGGCGCGCCACGTGAGCCCCCAGCGATTGGTCACTCTCGCCGATGGGGGCGCAGAGGCCCCGAGCGCATCGGCCCGTGAGGAGGAGCACCTGCGGGCATGCGAGCGCTGCCGGCGGGAGCTTCGGTGGCTGCGCGATCTGGACGCACCGGCCGATCTGCGCGCCGAGAACGGCGCCGGGGAAGCGGCCCCCGCCGACACCGTGGCCGCACGGCCCGCCTGGGGAGACATCGTGCAGCGCCTGCGGCGCAAGCCGCGCGCGCTGCCTCGCTGGGGGTGGGGAGCGATCGGCGCCGCGGCCGTCGCATGCGTTGCAGTGCTCGTGTTGCTTCAGCCCGGCGATCGGGCCGCGCAGATCGCCGCGCTGGCGCGCACCGAGCCGCTGACCGTTCTGACGACGCGGGCTCCGACCGACGATGCCCAGTTCGACCTGCTCTACCGTGAAGGCCTGGATGCATACGCAGCCGCGGATTACCGGGCCGCCTCGGCTCACCTGGCCCTGGCCGCGCAACTCGATCCCGGGCACGAAGCGGCGCGACTCTATCTGGGGTCGGCCTATCTTCTGTCCGGCCGGCCGGCGGCGGCCGTCGAGGCGCTGGAAGCGGCGCTGGCGGCGGGTCGGCCGCCCATCCTGCGCGAGGAGGTCACCTGGCAGCTCGCCAACGCCCATCTGGCCGCAGGTCGGCCGGGCCCGGCGATGGCCGCGCTGGAGCGGGTCATCGGCTGGGGCGGTGTGCACGCCGACGCGGCGCGGGCGCTGCGCCGCGAGCTACGCGCGCTCACGGGGGATCGTCCCTCCTGATCCACCCGCAGGAGCAACGTCAGATGCTCTAATCGATTCTGATCCAATGGTTTCGGGCCTGATTCTCGATTGGCGCTAGGACCCCCGGGGGGGCGCCGTGCTAAAATCACATCTGACAGTGGACGCCTCGGTCCCCCACGGAGCCCCGTGACCGGTCCGACCGACGGGCAGGCGTGCCCACGAGGGAGCCTGGCGCGGGGCCCGAGCGCCGCGGCGCGCGCGGCGATCCGCGGCAAGCATTCGAAGCCTCGCAGGACGGAGCTGCACCATGACGCGATTCGGTATCGCCCCGGTCCATCCCCGGCTGATGACCAGCGGTCTTCTGGCGGCCTTGTGTGTGTCGCTGGGCGCGGCCGGAGCGGCCGACTTCACCTGGATCCAGGACGACTGGTCGGGAGGGGCCTACGCCTCGTCGTCGGAGATCGATCCGGAGATCCACCCGGGGTTGCTGGTGCTGGAGAATCACCTCGATGATATCCGCTACCTGAGCACCCCGACCAGCTATCAGGGCATCTACTCGCTGGCGGTCTTTCGCGATACGCTCTTCATGGCCGCCAGCGACTACCCCTACGTCTACGACGGCGCCGACGTGATCGCCTACGATTACCTCACCGGCCAGTACTCGGTGCCCTACCAGCCCTACGAGTCGGGGCTTCACATCATCAAGCAGTTCGGTGATTCGCTCTACCTGCCCGGTCCCGATTCCCGCGATCCGTGGCACACGCCGGGCAGCATCTACATGTATACCGGCTCGCAGTGGATCGAGAAGGCGACCCTGCCCACCGCGATCCACGTCAACGACGTCGAGGTGGTCGACGGGGTCACCTATGCGACGACGGCGCACATCAACGGCGAGCTGCACGGCGCGGGCGCGGTGTGGGTGAGCACCGACTACGGCGACACCTTCGCGCGCGTCTTCACGCTGTGGCCGAATCTGGAGCACGACATCCGCCGCATCTTTGGTTTGGGAAGCTTCGCGGGACGGATCTTCGCGCAACCCGACGGCTTTCCGCCTGAAGACGAGGTCGTCTACTCCACCTACAACGGCACCGACTGGGACACCATTCCGGTGCCGGGCATGCCCGCGGACAAGCAGGCTTTCTTTACGACCTGGGGCGACTCGCTGCTGATGACCATCCACAACCGGATGTACATCTGGGACGGCGAGCAGTTCTACGGTTACTGGCTGCCCTTCGACGGATACCGCTGGTGCCGCGGCGTCCACAAGTACGAGGGGCACCTCTACGGCGGCGGTCTCGAATGCGGGGTGTACCGCTGGTTGCAGCGCTCCCAGTGGGAAGAGGTCGGGTCTCTGGGACTGGATCCCAGCACGGAGGAGATCGAGTCGATGGCCACCTACTACGGCCGCGTCTACATCTCCACCTCCCGCAGCCAGCAGGGCAATCCGGCGCACCTCTACGTCACCGCCGCCTCCTCGTTTGGGCGTCTGATCTCCACCGTCCACGATTTCGGCGATGCGGTCGGGGCGGGGCAACTCCTCTGGGAAGGCCACCGGCCCGGCGTCCAGACCCTGATTCGTTTCCAGATCCGATCCGGGGCCACGATGGCGGAGCTGGAGAGCGCTGCGTTCCTCGGCCCTGACGGCCAGCCGGATTCCTACTACATGGAGTCGGGCACGCCGCTGCCGATGGCGCATCGGGGCCACCGCTACTTCCAGTACCTGGTCGACCTGCTCAGTCCCGAAGGGCTCGACATGCCTCTGATGGATCGCGTCACCCTCGAGGCCGACTCCCTGGACTACGCCGCGGTGTCCGGGGACGAGGGCGTTACCGGCAACCGCCGCTCAGAGGCGCGCACGACGCTGGCGATGGAGGCGCCGCACCCCAATCCGGCCCGCGGGCAGGTGACCCTGCGGCTCACCTTCGGCGGCGTGCTCCCCGGTCCCGGCCCGGCCGGAGCGGACGCCGACGGGGTGGAGCTGGCGATCCTGGATCTGCAGGGCCGCCTGGTGCGCCGCGCGCGCCCCGTCTACGAGCCGGGCGGTTCGGTCGCCTGGACCTGGGATCTGCGCGATGCACGCGGCCGGCCGGTGCCGGCGGGCATCTATCGCGCGGTGGCGCGCCACGCCACGAACGCCACGTCGCCCGAAACCCATCACGTGCGCCCGATCGTCGTCCTGCCGTAGAGACGAAGCCGATGCGCACCCCGCCACCCCGTCGACCCGGGGATTCCCGCTTCCGCGGCCGCGAAGGCTCCGTTAGAGTGCCTGCGCGCATGGAACCGACGATCTCTGTGAGCCGCCGCGGAGGACCGCCCCGGGAATGACACGCACGTGGGTCTGGACAGCCCTCGCTCTCGCGGCGACGTGGATTGCGCCCTGGCTGACGGGAGCGTGGGCGGTCGGACGGACCGTGGCGCTCATTGTGACGCCCGGGGCGGCGGTACTCCTCTGGCTGGCCCCGGCGGTGCTCCGTTCACCCATCCAGGCTGTGGCTGCGGTCATCCTCACCTCGGCCGTTGCCGCGCCGGCCTCGCTATTCCTGCTCGCCCGCCCGCTGGGCGGACTCGATCAGGCCTGGCCCGCCTACGCCGCGATGTGGGGCATGCTTCTGCTCGCGGCGCGCTGGCGTCGATGCCGCGAGGCGCCCGCGCCTCCCGAGCGCCATGGGCGTGGGGATCTGGCCTACCTGGTCGGAGCCGTGGTGGTGATCGGCCTGCCGATGCTGGTCAACCCGAGCCTGCATCTGAAGTCCGACGCCTGGACGCACGTGGCGCTGGTGCGTGAGATCTTGAGCGAGCCCTATCCGTGGACGGATCCGCGCTTCGCCGGTCAGCCCCTGCGCTACTTCTGGTTCTTCAACTACTGGGCGGCCGGGTTCGCCTCGCGCGGCGGGGTCTCGATACCATGGTCGCTGGCGCTGATGAACCTCACCGCCCTGACGGCGTTCAGCGCGGCGGTGATCGCGCTGGTGCGACGCCTGCTGGCCGGCGCCGCGGGCCGCGGCCCGACGCTGGCCGTCGTGCTGTTGGGCTGCAATCCGCTGGGCTTCTACTTCATCGCGGTCCAGCTCGCCCGCGCCCTCGGCGGTGAGCGCCAGGGCATGGCGTTCTTTCAGCGTCTGGTGGATCAGCTCCACTTCCTCGACAGCCAGGTGCGGTTGACGCTGACGCCCTACCGAACCTCGCCGGTGGCCTGGCTCAACAAGTTCTTCGTGATCACGCCCTACGGTTTCGGCATGGCCGCGGCAGTGCTGGCGTTGTTGATCGTCATCGAGAGCATCCGAGCGCGCCGGGTTTCCGCGGGAGCGTGGGCGCTGCTCGCCGCGACCTTCGCGGCCGCCGCCTTCCATCACGCGGTCGCGGCGGTGGTGCTGGGCTGCACGGTGGGGGGGGCGATCCTGGGCGCGCGGCTGCTGAAGCGCTCGCCCTTGACGTGGTCCGCCACCTGGGCGCTCATAGGGGCCATGGCGCTGGCTGTTCTGGCGGCCTGGCCCTACTACGCGGGGATCCTGCTGGGCCGCGATCACGCCGGCGGCCCCGATGGCTACGGTCTGGGCATCGAGGCGCTCTGGGTGCGCACCGCGCTGACCTCGCTGGGGCCGATGCTGCTGATGCTGTGGCTGGGACGCCGATCACTGCGCGAGGCATTGGGGCCCGCTGCGGGCCCGTTTGGCGTGCTGGTGACCCTTGGCCTTCTGATGGTGTTGCTGGTGCGCATGCCTACCGTCAACGAGAACAAGCTGCTGATTCTGGTCTACTGCCTCCTGGCCCCTTTCGCGGTTTTCGGCGCGCGGCGCGTCCACGCGGCCGCCTGGAGGCGACCGGGCGCCCGCGCCGCCTGGGTGGCGCTCATCGCGGGTGCTGCGATGGTGCCGGCCCTGCTCTGGATCGGGTACCTGCTCGATCCTCCCGAACCAGCGCCCGAAGGGCCGCGCGCCGCCGCCCGCTGGCTCCGTGGACACACCCCGCCCGAAGCGGTGTTGATCGAGCTGGTCGAGGAGCAATTCCTCCTCAACCGGGCCGAGCGCGACCTGTGGGTCAGCAAACCGAACTTCATCGCCGAGTGCGGCTACCCGCGCGGGGCGATGGAGGGGCGTTTGGCGCTCGTGGACACGCTCTACGCGAGCGGTGAGCTGCGCCCCGAGCAGCTTCGCGATCTGCGCGCGCTGGGCCGCCCGGTCTACGCCTTCTACGCCCGGTATGTCGAGGGGGGACGCCGGTTCGACGCGCTCGCGCGTCCGTCGCCGCGCGACTTCAAGCGTGTCTTCCACCATCCCGACGCCGAGGTGTACCGACTGCGCGAGGTGGGCGGACGGTGAGGGCCGACCGCAGCGGGAAGAGCGTGTTTGGACGGTTCAAGCCGTCCGGGCCGATGGGTATAATGAGCGCTTCGCGTCAGCGAGGGTCGCGGCGCGACCGATAGGAGAGAGGAAGCAGACGCGGCCCGAACGCCGGTCGGCGCGCGGTTCGGCAAGCGCGGTCGCGGCTTGGGGGAATGAAGCAGTCACAGCGATGGCGGTCGATACACTCATCTTGATGCCGGCCTTCAACGAGGAGGACGGGATTGCCCGCGTGCTGGGCGGGATTCGGGAGCAGGTGCCCGGCATGCCCGTCCTGGTCGTCGATGACGGCTCGCGGGATCGCACGGCCGAGCTGGCCCGCGGGGCCGGGGCCCGCGTCGTGTCGCATCCGGTCAACCAGAACTACGGCGCGGCGCTGCACACCGGCTACCGCTACGCGCTGGAACATGGCTTCCGCCGCGTGGTCCAGGTGGACGCCGACGGCCAACACGATCCCAGCTCGATCCACACCGTGCTGGAGGCGCTCGACCAAGGCGCCGACCTGGTGCTGGGCAGCCGGTTCCGCGACCCGGACAGCTACGTTCCCCCCCTCACGCGTCGGCTGGGTATCGCGATCTTCAGCCGTGTGGCCTCCTGCTTCGCGGGCACGCGCATCACCGACGCCACCACCGGCTTCCAGGGGCTCTCGCGGAGCCTCGTTCGCTTCTACGCCACCCAGGGCAACTTCCCGCACGACTACCCCGACGCCAACATCCTGGTCCGGGCGGCGCGGGCCGGCTTTCGCATCGCGGAGGTGCCCGTCCGCATGCATGTCGCCGAGCGCGGCGGCGGGATGCACGCGGGCTTGAAGCCGATCTGGTATGTTCTCAAGGTGAGCCTGGCGCTCTCGGTCGAGGCCTCGCGCCGCTTGCCCCGGGAGGAGGGGTCATGAGCGCGGTCGGTCTCACCCTCGCGGCGGCGGGGGTGCTCTACGCGGCGCTGAGCTGGTGGCTCATGCGCTGCGATCGGCTCACGTTCGGTTTGGGCGCGCAGAATGTCCTGGGCGGGTGGGTGCTGATTCTCGCGGGCCTGCTCTTCGACCCCGTCGCGGGGCTCCTCCGGAAGCTCGGCGCCGACACGACGCTCGCGTCCGGCGCCGAGAAGGGATCGGCCGGGCAATGGCTGCTCGTGGCCCTCACGCTGCTTCTCCTCGGGCTGCTGCTGCGCCAGTCGGTCGCGCGGTCGGCGGAGATGTGGCACCGGCGCCGGCTGGCGACCCGCCTGGCGCTCCACGCGGCCGAGCAGGGCCCGGTGCCGTCGGCCCGGGAATAGGCCCGGGCCCTCTCTCGCAAGGATTGGAGGTCACGCATGGACGCAGGCATCCCCCCCAAGCGCTTCGGCGGACGCGGATCTTGGATCCGCGGGATCGGACGACCCCTCGTGGCGCTGCTCCTGGCGTTTCTGGCGAGCGTGTCGGCCGGCGCCGATCCGCCGGCCGGCACCTTCTCGATCGTGGCGTTCGATCCGCTCACGGGCGAGGTCGGCGTGGCGGTGCAGTCGCGCGTCTTCGGCGTGGGTCCGCGCGTCGCGTGGGTCCAGGGCGGGGTGGGGGCGATTGCCACCCAGGCGCGCTCCAACGAGTCGTTCGGTCCCGACGGCCTCGCGCTGCTGGCCGAAGGCCTGAGCGCGCAGGAGACGCTCGATCGGCTCCTCAAGGCCGACGACGATCCCGACAGCAGGCAGGTCGGCGTGGTCGACGTGCGCGGAGGCGTGGCCGCCTGGACCGGCCCCGGATGCATGAACTGGGCCGGAGACTCGGCCGGGGTCTCCTTCACGTGTCAGGGCAACATCCTGACCGGCGCAGACGTGGTCGCGGGCATGGTGGGCGCATTCACGGCCACCGAAGGTCAGGAGCTGGCGCGGCGCATGCTGGCCGCGCTGGACGCCGCGCAGGCGGCCGGGGGCGACAGCCGCGGCCAGCAGTCGGCGGCCCTCCTGATCGGCCGGCCGCACCCGCAGTATCCCGAGTACGCCTCCCGCTACGTGGATATCCGCATCGACGACCACGAGCGTCCGATCGAGGAGCTGCGCCGCCTCTACGAGATGTATGAAGCCCAGGGACTCGTCCAGGCCCACATGCGCTTCGCCGAGTGGTTGACCGAGGCCGGTCGTCCCGACGACGCGCAGCGCGAGCGCCGCCGCGTGGGCGAGGTGCTGGTGCGCGCGCTCGAGCAGGAGATCGACGACGCGGGCATGCTCAACTCGCTGGCCTGGTTCAGCGCGACCCATGACCAGTTCTTGCCCGAGGCGTTGCGGGCCGCGCAGCGCGCGGTGGAGCTGGAGCCCGAGAATAGCAACATCCTCGACACGCTGGCCGAGGTCTACTACCGGCTCGGTCAGCGAGAGAAAGCGATCGAGGTGGGGCGGCGGGCCCTGGAACTGGCGCCCGAGGACACGTACCTCAAGGAGCAGCTCGAGAAGTTCACCCAGCCCTAGGCCGGGCGTTCGAAGAGCGGGCTCCTGGCGTCTGGCCTCGCGCTCGAGCTTCCCCTATGCTTCGTCCGGGCTGCCCGAGTGCGGCCGGGAGGACGAACGTGGTGGAGGCGCGGATCCATCTGCTCGGCTCACCTCAGATCGTCTGCGGCGGCGCGCCGCGTTCGATCGGACGTCGCAGCGCAATCGCGCTCCTCGCCTACCTGGCCGTCACGGGTCGCCGTCAGGCGCGCGAGTCCCTGGTCGCGCTGCTCTGGCCCGAAGCCGAGTCGGCGCCGGGGCACGCCTACCTGCGCAATGCCCTGTGGGTGCTGAAGCGGGCGGGATTGGGACGCTGGTTGGCCGCGGATCACGACGCGATCGAGCTGTGCGCCGATGGGCGATTGTGGATCGATCTGGCCGCGTTTCGATCGGCGCTGCGCGAGGCCCGCGAAGAAGGCGCGGGGGCCGTGCGTGAGGGCCACCTCCCCGACGCTCTCGTCCGGCCTCTGGCCGGGGCGGTCGATCTCTACCGCGGCGACTTCCTCGACGGATTCCATCTGGGGGACAACCTCGTCTTCGACGAGTGGCAGATGCGCCAGCAGGAGATGCTTCGCGATGAGCTGTCCTGGGCGCTCGAGAAACTGACCGCGCATCACCGTTCCCGCGTGTCGCATGGCGCAGCAGTCACCTACGCCCAGCGGCAGTGGGACCTGGACCCGTTCAACGAGCAGGTGCTGCGCGAGCTGATGGAGCTGCTGGCCCGGGCGGGCAGGCGACGCGCGGCGTTGCGGCTCTTCGATCGCGCCGCGCGCGTGTTCGAGGACGAGCTGGGACTGCGGCCCGCCGCGTCGACGCGTGCGGTGCGTGAGCGGATCCGGTCCGGCGACTACACCCAGCCGCATCCGGCCCGCCCCCTCCTGGGTTCCGAACGCGGCCTTCCCGCCCAGACGACCCCCTTCGTGGGGCGCGCCCGGGAGCTGCGCGACATCCGCCGCCGCCTTCAGCGACCTGGCGAGCGGCTGCTCACCGTGGTCGGCATGGGAGGCGCCGGCAAAACGCGCCTGGCGCTCGAAGCTGCCTCCAGCCTGGACGAGCTCTTCCCCGACGGGATCTTCTTCGTGCCTCTGGCGGCGGTGAACGACGTCGCCTTCCTCGTGCCGGCGGTGATCGAGTCGATGCGTGCCCCGCTGCCGGCCGGCGGCGGGGGATCGGCGCCCGCGGAACGCGCAGATGCCAGGCGCCGCCTAGCGCAACTGGTCGACTATCTGCGCGAGAAGCGGCTTCTCCTGATCCTCGACAACATGGAGCAGCTTCTCGAAGGCGTCTGGCTGCCCGCGGAGCTGCTGCGTGCAGCGCCTGGATTGAAGCTGCTGGTCACGAGCCGCGAGCGGCTCGCGATTCCCGGCGAGCGGGTCCTGGAGCTGGACGGGCTGGCCTGGCCGCCGCCATCGGTTTCCGCGCGCGAGAGCCTCGACTACGACGCGGTCAAGCTGTTGGTGCAGTCGCTGGAGCGGGTGACGGGCAGAGGCTCGCCTGGTGATCATGATCTGACGGCGGTGGGCGAGATCTGCCGCCTGGTCGAGGGCCATCCGCTGGCCATCGAGCTCGCCGCCTCGTGGGGGCGGGTGCTGCCGCCGCCGGAGATGGCCGAGGAGATCGCGGCGAGCCTCGACGTGTTGACATCGCGCCGGCGCGGCGGTCCTGCCCGCCACCGCAGCATGCGCGCGGTTTTCGAGCACTCCTGGATCCTGCTCGATTCCAGGGAACGTGTCTGCTACCGGCGGCTGGCGGTCATGCAGGGGTCGTTCGACCGCGCCGCGGCGCGCGAGGTCGCCGCCGCGGACCTGGATCTCCTGCGCCGGCTGGTGGAGAAGTCGTTGCTTCGCGCGCCCTCGCCGGGGCGATTCGATCTGCACGAGCTCCTGCGTCAGTACGCGGCCGAGAAGCTCGGCGCATCCCGACGGGAGCGCGACCGCGCGCATCGTCGCCACAGCGCCCACTACCTGCGCCTGCTCGAGCGCTGCGCGCCTGTGCTCGAGGGACGGGGCCAAGAGGCGGCGCTCGACCAGCTCGCCCAGGAGAGCGAGAACCTGCGGGCGGCCTGGCTGTGGGCCGCCCGAGCCGGGGATGCCCGGCGCATGCGCCGGGCCGCGGTGGCACTCTTCCTCTTCTACGACATCAGCAGCCGCTTTCACGAAGGGGGCGAGGTCTTTGGAGCCTCCGCCCGCTGGATGGCGCGGGCTCGAGCGCGGCCGCAGCAGATCCTGCGCGGATTTCTGTGGAGCGGGCAGGGCTGGTTCCTGCGCAGCACCTCGCCGCTCGAGTCCCGCCGGCTGTTGCGCCGCGGCCATGCGCTGCTCGCGCGCTGGGGACCGACCCCCGAGCTCGCCTTGGCCAAGATCCTCGGCGTCATCGAGCGGATCTGGCAGACGCCGGGCCGCGCCGCGCGGGAGGCCCAGAACGCGCTCGCGCTCTTCCGCGCCGCGGGCGACTCCTGGGGCGAGGCGATGGCCCTCGAGATCCTCGCTGTCGCCACCCTGCGGACCGAGACCGAGCTGGCCCTTCCGCGGGCCCAACGCTGCCTCGCCCTGCGCCGGCGGGCCGGGGATCGTTGGGGTGTGGCGCTCGCGCTGCATCTGCTGGGACACATCGCGGAGCAGGAAGGCGCCGACGACGTGGCCGGCCGGCGCTACGAACAGAGCATGCGCATCCGCGAGGCGATGGGTCAGGACGTCGACGGGTTGACCCAGTGCCTCGAGGCGCTGGCACGGATCGAACGCCGCCGGGGAAGGTTCGAGGAAGCCCTGGGGCGACTGGAGCAATGGCAGAGCTTATCGCGGAACCTGGGCGGCAGGCTGCGCCACGCGCGCGCCCTGACCGAGATCGGTCTGGTGGAGTACGACCTGGGGCGCTACCCAGACGCCCGCGCGCACCTGGAGGAGGCCCGCCGGCTCTGCGAGGAGCTGGATGACGAGGGTGGTTTGGCGAAGGTGCATGCCCTGCTGGGGAACACGGCTCTCCTGAGCGGGGACACCGCTCTGGCGCGCGTCCACCTGCACCAGGAAGCCCCGCCTGACCAGGGGCGCCCCGGGCAAGGCCTGCCTGGGCGGCGATGGCTTTGGATCGGCCAGGCCCGTCTGGCTCAATGCGAGGGCCGTCGCGCGGATGCGGCCGCGCATCTTGGGCAGGCCCTCGAGGAGTGTCGCGCGGAGCGGGATTGGGCCACGGCAGCCGAGGCGCTGCTGGAGGTCGCGGCCCTGCGCGTCCGCATGGCGCAACCCGAGCGAGCAACGACGCTGCTCGATCGCCTGCTGGGGGACCCCGCGCCGCTCGGCGCACACCGGCGGGCCGCTGCCCAGGAGGTGCGCGCGGCGATCACGCCGCGGCCGGATGGCCAGGCCGGGGGCGCGATGCGCGACCGCGAAGCCCCCGGCTCCTGGGACGAGCTGCTGGATGGTCAGATCGCCGATCTGCGGTGATCCACCTGGGCGCGCACTTCGGCCGGGGCCTCAGCGGTCCTCGGGCGCCACGTGGAGCAGGAAGGCGTACTCCTCGGCGATGTCGCGGTAGGGGGCAAAGCGGCCGGTCGTGCCCCAGTGGCCCGACTCCATCTTGGTGCGCAGGAGGAGCAGGTTGTCACCGGTCTTCAGCGCGCGCAGCTTGGCGACCCACTTGGCCGGCTCCCAGTACTGCACCTGCGAATCGTGGAGTCCCGTGGTGACCAGCAGGTGGGGATACTCGATCGCGCGGACATTGTCGTAGGGCGAATAGGAGAGCATGTAGTCGTAGTACTTCCGGTCGGCTGGGTTGCCCCACTCGTCGTACTCGCTCGTCGTCAGGGGTATGCTCGCGTCCATCATCGTCGTCACCACGTCCACCCAGGGGACGTCGGCGATGGCGCCGTCGAACAGGTCGGGTTGCATGTTGATCACCGCGCCGACCAGCAGACCTCCGGCGCTGCTCCCGTAGGCGTAGATGCGATCCGAGCTGGTGTACCCTTCCGCGATCAGGTGCTCGGCGCAATCGATGAAGTCGGTGAAGGTGTTCATCTTGTTGAGGAGACGGCCCTCTTCGTACCACCGGCGGCCCAGCTCCTGACCGCCGCGCACGTGGGCAATCGCGTAGGCGAAGCCCCGCTCGAGCAGGCTGAGACGGGCGGCGCTGAAGACCGCGTCGCTGCTATAGCCGTAGGCGCCGTACCCGTACAAGAGCAAGGGGGAACGGCCGTCGCGCTCCAGGTCGCGCGGATAGACCAGGGAAAGCGGCACGCGCTCCCCATCGCGCGCCGGTGCGTGCATGCGCTCGGTGCGGTAGTCCTGAGGGTCGAAGTCGCCCAGGACCTCGTCCCGCTTGCGCAGCGTCCTGGTCCGCGTGTCGATCTCGTAGTCGTAAACCGACCAGGGCGTCTTCAGCGAGGTGAACCGGTAGCGGACATAGGGCAGATCGATCTCGTGGTTGTCGTCGAGGTAGGCCAGATAGGTCGGCTCGCCGAAGTCGATGTAATGGTCGTCGTCGCCGTCCCAAGACCGCATGCGCAACCGGATCAGTCCCTCGTGGCGCTCGCTGAGAACCAGAGCGTCGCGCAGCACGTCGAACTCCTCGAGGTAGACGTCCGCGCGGTGGGGGACGATCTCCTGCCAGTGACGGCGCGCGGTCTGCGAGACGGGCGTGGCCATCAGCCGGAAGTTCTCCGCGTTCCAGTTGGTGCGAATGTAGAAGGTGTCCCCGAGGTGGTCGACGGCATACTCGTGGTCGCGCGTGCGCGGCTCCAGCACGCGGAAGGCGCCATCGGGGTCGGACGCGTCTAGAAAGCGGTATTCGGTGCTGACCGTCTGTTGGGAAATGATGAACAGGTAGGCGTCGGACTTGCTCTTGCCGACGAAACAGTCGAAGGTCTCATCGTTCTCCCGGTACGCGAGCGGGTCCTCCCCGGGATCCGTCCCCAGACGGTGCTTGAAGATCCGGTCGTAGCGCAGCGTGACCGAATCCTGCTTGGCGTAGAAGAGGGTTCGGCTGTCGTTGGCCCAGACGAAGTTGCTGGTCACGCCGGAGATCTCGTCGGGCAGGTAGGCGTCGGCGCCGACGTCCTTGATACGGATGGTGAAGATGCGCCGGCCCACGGTATCGACCGCGAAGGCGTAGAAGCGGCCGTCGGGACTCAGCGCCCGCCGCCAGATATCAAAGTAGTCGTGACCGGCCGCCAGCACGTTCTCGTCGAGGAGGATCTCTTCGGGCGCGGTGAGCGTGCCCTGGCGACGGCAGTGGATCGCGTATTCCTGCCCTTCCTCGTAGCGCGAGTAGAGGTAGAAGCCGTTGTCGAGATAGGGGACCGTGGCGTCGTCCTGCTTGATGCGCCCCTTGATCTCCTCGAACAGGGTCTCCTGCAGCGCCCGGGTGTCCGCCAGCACCTCCTCGCGGTAGGCGTTCTCCGCGGCCAGGTAGGCGCGAACCCGAGGGTTGTCGCGCTCGCGCAGCCAGTAGTAGTCGTCGATGCGCACTTGGCCGTGCGCTTCGAGCCGGTGCGGGATCTTGGGCGCGACCGGCGGTGTGGAGCCGGCGCGGGACGAAGAGACCGCCGCGCACGCCACGGCCGTCACCAGGAGTCCGAGCAGGGCCGGGAGCACGCCCGGGGATCGGCGGGGCCGACGGGGATGGCGCGGGGAAGATCGGGAGCCTCGGCCGGCGGACGTCGCCGGTTCTGGTGGGAGGACGCGCAGCTTGACTTCCAAGGGGTTCTCCTCCTGTGCCGATGTCCTGTGCCGATGTCGGCGGCGTTCCCACTTCCAGGTCCATACGGACCGCAGGCACGCTAGTTCCCGTCTCAAAACCCCGAATTCGTACGCATAGTTGAAGTTGTCCAAG
>CAZPGB010000078.1:0-21538 GCA_964585945.1 uncultured bacterium
CAAGCCAGACGCGGGTCCCATGAACCTCTCGCTTTGCCAGATCCGGATATAGCCGAAAAAACGGTGGACAGATCGGGGTCGACCGGCGATCCTTGTTCTGGGTGTTGGACGGCCTCCACGCGTCCGGCCGCCGGCACCGTGGGTAGACCCGAGTTCTTGGTCTGGAAGGAGTTCTTGCCAGCCTTTTCCGTTCGCACCGCGGGCCCGTGTGCCCAGGACCAGAAGTCCCAGCCCGGTTCATCCCTCAGTAACCGCCACCTGGTACGACGAGTGATCGATCTTGGATCGGGGCCGAACGGTCAGGGATCCGCAGCCCGTATGGAAGTTCTCGGGGCGTTCACCGTTTGTTTGGGGACCGTCACCCGTGTGCGCCGGGTGCCGGCCTCTGGGTAAGAGGGCTTTTTCGCATGGCTACGAATCTCTACGTCGGCAACCTCCCCTTCTCGACCACGGATACCGATCTGGAGCAGCTCTTCGCTCCTCACGGCACCGTCGTCTCGGCCAAGGTCATCATCGATCGTGAAACGAACCGCTCGCGCGGCTTCGGCTTCGTGGAGATGTCCACGGACGAAGAGGCGCAGACGGCGATCGACAACCTCGATCAGAAGGACTTCATGGGGCGCAACCTGAAGGTCAACCACGCGCGCCCGCGCGAGCAAGGCGCTCGCGGCGGTGGTGGCGGGCGTCGCTACGGCGGCTACTAGCATCCGCTCGACAGTCCAGCGAGGCGCGCGCGAGGGAACAGAATCCCCGGCGTGCGAACGGCAACGGGAGGCCCGGCGGTCTCCCGTTGCCGTTTTTCATCGAACCACCAGGATCGGCCGCACGCACGTTCGCGATCCGGCGCGCAGGCACAGGTAGTAGCAGCCCGGGGAAAGTGAAGCGGTGACCAGCGTCCGCCGCTGCTCCGCCTCCGTCGCGGGACCGTGGAAGATCCCGCGCACCTGCCGGCCGGTCACATCGTGCAGCGTCAGCCGCAGAGCCGCACGCTCCCAGCCGGCGCCGCCTGCGTCCTGCAGCCCGAAGGCGATCGTCACCGGACCGCCGGACGCCAGTCGCGGCGCGCGGATGAAGATCGACCCGGCGCCATGCAAAGAGCCGTCGTGCTCTTCGAGCGGGCGCCCCGGCTCGGCGGCCGAGCTCTGCAGCGGCCACTGACAGGCCAAAGGCCCGCCGTAGGCCCCCATGTCGTTGCGCTCGGTGCCCCGCGACGGGGGAAAGCAGACGTCGTCGTAGGCCGGGTCGGGATCGCCCTCATCGACGCCGGGGCTGGATTCTGCCAGGAGGTAGGCCTCGCCTTCGAAGATGGGCGGCAGGTCGATGTTGCCGGTCCCGGTCCAGCCTCCCTCCACGTCGCTGTAGGTCACGATGACCGCCGATCCGGTGCTGGGATCCGGGTGGATCGCCGGGCCCGCGCCGGCGGTGTTCTCCCACAGGATGAAGCCGCGCAGGTGGGGCGGGTAGTCGCCCGGCCCCTGGTTGAGCACGTAGGCGCCCCCGCCGCGCGAGGCGCTGTTGCCCACGACGGTGTTGTTGTCCAGGAAGGAGAAGTCGTAGCGGATGTAGAAGCCGCCCCCATCGCTGCCGGAGAAGTTCCCCGCCACGACGTTGTTCTTCACCGTCTTGCTGATGAAGTTCATCGCGTACCAGTTCCAGAGCGTGACGCCGCCGCCGCCCCACCCGTAGGCGCGGTTGTCCAGGATCAGGTTGTTCTCGATCAGCGGCGAGGAGCGCACGCCGGCGTAGATCCCGCCGCCCGAGTAGGGAGCGGTGTTGTCGCGGATCAGGTTGTTGCGGATGACAGCCGAGCCGTATTCGATCGTGGCGATGCCGCCGCCCGAGTCGGCCTGGTTGTGGCGGACCACGCAGAGCTCGATCAGCGGCGACGCCTCCACGCAGGCCACGCCGCCCCCCATGCCGTTGGCGTTGCTGTTGTGGGAGACATTGTGCTGCAGCAGGCAGTGGCGGATCGCGGGCGAGCAGGTCTCGCAGTAGATCGCCCCCCCGCGCACCTCGGGAAAGGTGGCGGCCGAGCGCACGCGCTCGATGCGGCAGTACTCCAGGAGGGTGGCGTCATCGCTGTCGATGAGCCGCACCCCCCGCCACTCGTGGGCGGGCTGGGGCAGGTCCCAGGTGAAGCGGATCGAATCGGTCTCCGTCCCGGCGGCGGTCAGCAGTCCTTCGACCCGCACCACGTAAGGACCGCGGAAGCGGACCTCGACGCCCGGCGCGATCACGAGGGCATCGCCCACGCCGACGAGCAGGTCGCCCTCCACCCAGTAGGGACTGCCGGCCGGATCCCAGAGGCCGCTCACCGGGCCGCTGACCACCGTGCCGGCGACCGCGACGGCCGGCAGCAAGACCGACACCCCGATCCACGCAATCGCAGCGCCAAGCGACGCCTTCCGTGCGGCACAGCTCGTCTTCGGTCTCTCAGTCATGTCGACCTCCTGTGACGATGCGCCGCGGCCGTCGGCCGGGGCGCTAGTTCAGCACGAGCACGCGGCGCGACCGCACCAGGTCTCCAGCCTCGAGCCGCAGCAGATAGGCGCCGGCCGTCAAGCGACGCTCGGCCGTCGCGCGCTGCCAGGAGATGCGGTGGCGGCCTGCGGCGCGGTCGCCGCAGCTCAGTTGGCGGACGAGCCGGCCGTTCAGATCGTGCAGGCTCAAGCGCACCGGCGCCGCGTGGGTCAGCGTGAAGGCCACCCAGCCCGCGCCCGCCAGCGGCTGCGGACCGACCGAGAGGTCCAGTCGGTCGGCGCGGGGAGGATGGCTCACGCTGGAGGGCGCCGACGTGTTGAGAAACACCATCGCCGGCTGGCGCGCGGTGCCCACCGCCAGGTCGAGGCGTCCGTCGCCGTTCAGATCGCCCCACGCGATGGCGGTCGCGGAGGAGGAGCAGTCATAGAGCCACGAAGGAAGCGGCGGCAGCACGCCTTGATCGCTCAGGTAGACCCGCACGTGACCGTTGCCGAAATGCACGGTGGCCAGATCCAGGTACCCGTCGTGGTTCACGTCGCCCCAGGCCAGGTCCTGGCAGCCGAAGTAGGTCTCGAGCGACTGCCACCCCGGGGCCGGGGCCAGTGCGGTGCCGTCGTTCATGTAGAGCGCGGTGGGATCGCTCGAGGCGCCCACCACCAGGTCGAGATCGCCGTCGCGCTCGACGTCGGCCCAGGCGATGCCCTTTTCGGTGGCGCCCGCGTTGGGGGTCATCCACCCCATCAGGCCGCTCAGGCCCGCGCCGTCGTGCAGGTAGACGCCGCTGGCGAAACTGGCCCAGCGCGAGGCGGCCAGGTCGGGCGCGGTCGAGTTGCGATAGGTCAGCGTTACCTCGGCTCCTGCGGGTGGCGGCGCGGCCAGCGACACCCAACCCGCCACCCGGTCGTGGGCGAAGACACCGACCATCTGGCCGTCGATCGCAACCGCCACCGGCTCCTCCATCGGCAGCGTGCAGGCGTGGAACACCCGCCGGTCGCCGTCGCCGAGGAACGTGTCCTGTCGCGCAATGACGTGAGAGCCGTCGACGTCGCCCCAGGCGACGTAGTTGCTGTTGGCCGCATCGGCCGAGGTCCAGCTCGGATGCGTCTCGAGCGTGCCCCCGACGTTGCGGAAGTAGGTCACCGGCCGGTAGGGATCGTACTGACTGAGCCCCTGGTTGGCGAAGGCGACGTCCAGATCGCCGTCATGGTCGAAGTCGGTCGCCGCCGCGCCCAGGCTCCAGGTTTGATCGCCGGCGGTCCAGCCGGGCGATGCGGACAGCCCTCCCGGCCCGCTGAAGTAGACGACGCTCGGATCGGCGCTTGCGTAGCCGTTGGCGGCGATCAGGTCGGGCCGGCCGTCGCCGTTGATGTCGGCCCAGCGCACGTCGGCGGTGCTGCGCTCGTCGGTCGAGATCCAGCTCGGCGAGGTCTCGAGCATCCCGTCGTGGTTGAGATAGACGTAGACCTTCCAGTCGACGATCGGCGGATAGGCCTGCGCGTAATAGCAGCCGGCGGCCAGATCGAGGTCGCCGTCGTCGTCGGCATCGCCCCAGGCCAGGCCGCCCACCGCCCGCTCCAGGTCCGCCTGCCAGTCCGGCGCGGCGGGCAGGGGCACCTCCCGTCCGTCCAGAACGGTCCCGGGGCCTTCCCCCCGCCGGCCTGCGAGCCCCGTGCGACCGTCCTCGGCGACGTCGAGCGCCCACGTCTGACCGAACGAAGCGGCGGCCAGCGCCAGGAGAGCCAACCCGCCCGTGATGCGTTTGTCCATCGTGCTGCCTCCCGCGGGATGGGTGGATGTCGGGGTCTTGGGGACCCGCGCCGCGGCGGGCCGTTCGCCGTCGATTATAGACCACCCGGCGCCGTGAGGAGGACGAAGATCCCCGGCGATCAGGCCAACACGCTGTAGCCGCCGTCCACCGTGACGGTCTGGCCGATCACCATCTTCGCGAGCGGACTGACCAGAAAGAGGGCCACGTCGGCGACGTCGTCGGGCGTCGTCAGCCGGCCGGCGGGCGTCTTGAGCTGGGAGCTGCCGACGATGTCGTCGCGATGCGGGAAGTGCCTGAGCGCGTCGGTGTCGACCACGCCCGCGCTCACCGCATTGACCCGAATGCCATCGGGCGCCAGCTCCACCGCGAGGTGGCGCACCAGCGATTCGAGCGCCGCCTTGCTGGCGCCCACCGCGGCGTACATCGGAATGGCCCGCAGGGCGCCCAGCGAGCTCACCGCCACGATGCTGCCCCCTTGCGTCATCATCGGCCGCGCGCACTGGGCGAGGGGCAGGAGCGTCGCGGCGTTGATGCCCATGGTCCAATCCCAGTGATGCCAGGTGAGCTCCATGGCCGGCTTGATGACCCCGGATGCGGCGTTGCTGACCAGGATGTCCAGCCGGTCTCCCCAGCGCTCGCGCAACGCGGCGAACATCTCGTCGACCTTCTCGCGCTTGCCGACGTTGGCCCGCAGGGTGAGCGCCTCGCCCCCCGCCGCGCGGATCAGCTCGGCCGTCTCCTCGGCAGCAGTGGTGTTGCGCACGTAGTTGATGGCCACCCGCGCACCGCGCGATCCCAGACGCACGGCGATGGCCCGGCCGATGCCGCGCGAGCCGCCGGTCACCAGCGCGGTCTTGCCCGTCAAATCACAGAGCTCGCACTCCATCCTGACCTCCCGTCGGGGTCTGGCGGCACAATCCTGGGCACCGGACCCTCCTTGTCCTTCACGATCGCTGCGCCGCCCGCTAGAATGGCTGACATCCACTCGGACCCCGGGCCATCGCCCGGGACCGCGCATGAGAGGATCGATGCGATGGGTTCGGATAGCACGCATTCTGCCGACGACGCAACCGGTACCGCCCCGGGGACGATCGGGTTCCGCCCGATCCAGCCGGCCGATAAGCCGGTCCTCATGGAGATCGCCGCCGAGATCTGGGAAGGCCACGACTACCTGCCCCACGTCTTCGATCGGTGGGTGGCCGACACCTCCAATTACTTTGTCGGTATGACGTTGGCGGATCGGCTCATCGGCTGCGGGCGCCTGAAGCCCCTCGACGGACGCCGCGGCTGGCTCGAGGGGCTGCGAATCCGCAAGCGGTACCAGGGCCGCGGTCTGGGCCGGACGATGTCGCGCCACATGGTCGCCGCCGGCCGGGATCGCGGCTACGAGCAGCTCGTCTTCTCGACCTACTTCGGCAACCTCTCCTCGATCCGCATCAACGAGGCCTTCGGCTTCCGCCGCACGGCCGCCTTCACCAATCTGGATCTGGAGTTGAAGAAGCTGCCGAGCGCGCCGGCCCTGGCCGAGATCGCGCCAGAGGTGGAGGTCGCCCCCGGCTACCCCGAGAACGACCAGATGATGGCCAACGATTGGACGTTCCTGCCCCCCGATCTCCCCGATCGCCGGCGGCACTTCCCGAACGCCGAGACGGTCTCGCGTGGGGATTGCCGCATCGTGGTGGCCGAGAACACGAAGTACGCCGGGGTGGGCCTCGACATCTGCTGGATCGAGGCCCCCAGCGGGCTGGCCGACCCGGTCTGCCTGCGCTACGCCATCGCCAAGGCGCACGGTCTGGGGCGGCGCTTCGCCCACGTGATGGTGCCGCCGGCACTTTCGCTCAAGCCGTTTCTGGAGGTCGGCTTCTACTACTACGAACAGCCCTGCGACGTCTACCTCTACGCCGCCGACGCCGCCAAGCTGAAGCTCTGAGGTCCATCGTGACGGCCCCGCACCCGCCCGCACCGGTCCTCGTGTTGAGCAACTGTCCCTGGCACTCCCAGTGGCGGCGACGCCAGCAGATCGCCTCCCGGCTGGCCCGCCATCGGCCCGTGGTCTACTGCGACCCGCCCTTCTCGGCGTTGGACGTCACGCGGGGCCGCCGCGCCGGCGCGGATCTACTGGATCGTCGCCCCAGCATCACGCGCCACGAGAGCGGCGTGGACGTGGTGCACGGCTGCGCGGGGATCCCGGCGCAGCGCTTCTGGAGCGTCATCGCCCTGCTCAACGCCCGCCGCCAACGCCGCTGGGCCCGCCGCACGCTGATCCACGTGCGGGCCCGCGGCCCGCAGGCGCCCCCGATCGTGATCTGCTACGAGCCCCTGCTGCATCCGCTGGCGTCTCTCGAGCCGCGGGCGGCGCTGGTCTACGATGCGGCCGACGACTACGCGCGCCTCAGCCGCTCGCGGTTCCTGCGCGACCGGATCGCGGGGCGCATGGAGGGTCTGGCGGCCGCCGCCGAGCTGACGATCGCCGCCAGCGCCACGCTCCAGCGCCACCTGGCGCCCCACGCGCGGCGGACGGTGCTCCTCCCGCATGGGGTCGCCCTCGAGCGCTTCGGTCCGGACGCCGATCGCGGCACGGAGTTCTCACGGCTGCGCGACGAGCCCGGGCTGAAGGCGGTCTTCCACGGGACCCTCGACCGGCGCCTCGATCCACAGATCCTGCTGGCGCTCCTTCGGGGGGGCGTGCGCCTGCTGCTGGCCGGGGAATGCGCCTGGGACCGCGCGACCTTCGCCCGGTTGCGGGCGGCCGGCAATCTGCGCTACTTCGGCGTGTTGGACCAAGCGGCCGCCGCCGCGCTGGTCGCGGCGGCCGACGTGGGCATCATCCCCTACCGCCCGCTGCCGGGCATGGAGAGCGCGCAGACGCTGAAGCGGCTCGAGTTCCACGCCGCCGGCCTGCCGATCGTGGCAACCGACATGGACCCCTATCGGGCCTACCGCGACGAGCTCGCGCTGGCCGACGGTCCCCAGGCGTTCCTGGATCGCGTGCGCTCGGCGACCACCGACCCGGTCCTCACGCCGGATCAGCGTCTGGCCATCGCCGCGGCCAACACCTGGGACGCCCGCGTATCGGCGCTCGAGGGTTGGCTGCGCGAGCTGGAGAGCGGCCGCGTCACCGCGACCGCTTGAGCCACTTGTAGAACTCGCCCTCCGTGGAGAGCACCAGCGTGCTCTTCTCGCCCATGGTGGACTTGTAGGTCTCCATGGTCTGCAGGAACTCGTAGAACGCGCGCGAGTCCTGCGAACGGTTGTAGGCCGCGGCGTAGATGTCGGTCGCCGTGGCGTCGGCGTCGCCGATGATCTCACGCGCCTCGCGGTAGGCGCCCGACTGGATGCGCTTCAGCTCGCGCTCCTTCTCACCGCGGATACGCGAGGCCTCACCCTGCCCCTCCGAACGGAACCGGTCGGCGATGCGCCGTCGCTCGGCCACCATGCGATCGTAGACCTTACGCCGCACCTCCTCGACGTAGTTGATGCGCTTGAACTGCACGTCGAGGATCTCGATGCCCAGGTCCTCGGTGCGTGCCTGGGAATTGGCCAGAATATTGTCGCGGATCACCCGCCGGCCGACGGAGATCGAGTCGAGCACCACCTCGTCCTCGGGCAGCGCCTCGCTGAGCTCGGGCTGCCGGTTGGTGCTGCGGATCACCTCCACCAGATCGTGGTTGGCGACCGCGTTGCGCGTCTCGCCGTCCAGGATGTCGTCGAGGCGGGTCAGGGCGCCGCGCTCGTCGCGCAGACGCTGGAAGAACTTCAGCGGATCCGAAATCCGCCAGCGGGCATAGGTGTTGACCCAGATGAACCGCTTGTCCTTCGTCGGCACCTCGTTGGGATCGCCGTCCCACTCCAGGAACCGCTTTTCGAAACGATAGTCCTTCTGGATGAGGGGCAGCTTGAAATTGAGACCCGGGTCGACAATCGGCTCGCCGACCGGCTTGCCGAACTGGGTGATGATCACCTGTTCCTGTTCCCGCACGATGAGGATCGCATCGGCGATCAGGAAGAGGACGACGAAGGCTACGACGATCCAGAGAAGTTTCATGGCATCTATCTCCCTTGATTCCCGGCGCGGGCCGGGACATCCGCCCGTCTAGCGATCTTCGGCGCCGCCGGTGCGAGATCCGGTGGCCGAGTTGAGGTTGAGCAGCGGCAATACGCTGCGCAGATCACCGTCGACGATCACCTTGTTGCTCACCTGGGGCAGGATTTCGCCCATCGTCTCGAGGTAGATCCGCGTGCGCGTGACCTCGGGCGCCTGCCGGTACTCATCGAAGATGGCCACGAAACGGGCCGAATCACCGCGCGCGCGGTTGACGCGGTCGAGGGCGTAGCCGCGCGCCTGCTGGATGGTCTGCTGGGCTTCGCCGCGGGCGCGCGGGATCACGCGGTTGTACTCCGATTGGGCCTCGTTGATCAGCCGCTCGCGCTCCTGCTGGGCCTCGTTGACTTCGTTGAAGGACGGCTTGACCTCCTCGGGCGGATTGACGTCCTGCAGCACGATCTGCTCGACCTTGAGCCCGGTCTCATACCGGTCGCACAGGTCCTGCAGCATCTGCTCGGCCATGAGCGCCACCTCCTTGCGGCCGACGGTCAGCACCTCGTTGACCGTTCGATTGCCCACGACTTCCCGCATGACCGCCTCGCTCATGGCGCGAAACGTGTCGAGCACGTTGCGCACGCGGAAGAGGAACTTGTAGGCGTCGACGATGCGAAACTGAACGACCCACTCGACGACCGCGGCGTTCAGGTCGCCGGTGAGCATGTTCGACTCGCCCTCGAACCCGCGCGTGGCGAACTGGCTCTGGACGCCGGCGCGGACCGTCCGGAAGCCGAACTCATGCTTGAGCTGGCGCTGGACCGGGACCTTGGTCACCGTTTCGATGCCCAGGGGCAGCTTGAAGTTCAGCCCCGGATCGGCCGTGCGCACGAACTCGCCGACGCGCAGTACGATCCCGATCTCCTCGGGGTCGATCGTGTAGAACGAGCTGAACACGAGGATCAGGACCACGATCGCGGCGATGATCCAGCGGCCCGCCCTCGATCCGAAGCGTGGCAGCTTGATATCGGGCATCTTCATCTGGGGGCCGTCGAAATCGACTTGCCTCATGGGTGGACTCCTTTCCATACGGTCGGATGCGATCCATCCGTGGCGCGGCGGCGACTCGGGGGCCGCGGCCGTGGTGAGCATCTTAGCGGCATGGAGAGGTTGCGGAAACCGCAATCCGCGTTCCGGGCGGATCTTACCGCGACTCGGGCGGCGCGCCATAGTGCGCGCAAGCGCTCCAAGTACCGCGCAGGCAGGTGATTCCGGAGGTTGCCCGCGCCGTTCAAGATTCCCGAGGATGCGGGCCGGGCGCGTGCGCTGATGCGACCGGCACCGTCGGTTTTCGCGTGCGTCAGCCCGGGCGCGGTCGCCACAGATAGCGTTCCAGGTCGATGCGGCCGTCCTCGCCGACCTCCACGCCCTCGTCCTGAAGCCGCGCGCGCTGCTCCTCGAAGCCCGCGCCGGGCTCGAGCGCGATGCGTCCCTGGCCGTGGATGACCCGATGCCAGGGCAGCCGGGCCGAGCGCGAGCTGCTGTGCAGCACACGAACCACCTGGCGTGCGGCGCGGTGATTGCCCGCCAGCATCGCGATCAGGCCGTAGGTGGCGACGCGACCGCGCGGGATGGAGCGGATCGCCTCCTGGGCGCGGTGGGTGAAGGTGTCGGGTCGGTCCATGGTGGCCGCATTCTGCTCCGCGCAAGGGCGCGGATCAAGCGGTCCCGCGCCGGAAGCCGGGGCAATCCTCCGTCGGCGGCAACGCGCACTCGAACGTCACTCCACGCGGCGGAGCTGACGTAAGCGGAACTTGTCGGTGGCCGCCTCACGACGCTCGCCCTTCAACCCGGCCAGCTCCCAAAGCCACCCCAACGCCTGCTCGCCCAGCGTGCGCCCCGACCCGTCACGGACCGAGTCGGCCTGCGCTTCGCCCTCGCGCAGCCAGCGCTCGGCCGACTGAACGTCTTCGAAGGTGAGATTGCGCACTTCGAGGGCCAGGGTGAAGTAGTACCGCTGGCCGGGGTCCAGCTCCCGCACGGCCGCGATGGTTGCCGCCAGGCGCTCCTCGAGCTCGATGGCGACATCGGGCATGCGCGCCAGGGTGAGCACGGCTTCTTCTCCGGCGAAGTCCCGGATCTGGAAGCGGTAGTCCTGGGACATCTTCTGATAGACGATCCGAAAGCGGGCCTCGCGATGGTCGAGGCTCGTGTCGAACCAGATCGGGTCGTGGCGCACCAGGTCCAGCTCGAGGATGAAGGACAAGGGGTAGCCTTCCCGCAGCTCCTCGGTGCGCTGTTCGGTGAGCAACGGCGCGCAGTCCACCGTCACGGCCAGGCTGTCCTGGTAGAGAAAGGCCGCCACCCGGGGCATCTGGGCCCCGGGCGCCGCGCCGCTCAGGAGCGCCATGCAGAGTCCGGCGCTCAGCAGGACCGTGCGCCATCGCATGCTCAGAAGGTCCTTGCAAACATCGCCCACAGGCGAATCGATTCGTCCGTATCGTCCAGGGACTTCGCCAACTCCACGTGGAGGTCCTCGTCGAGAATCAGTCGCAATCCTATCGCCGAGGAGAACTCGCCGTCGTCGAAGATGTCATCGTCACGGCCCACGACCTTGCCCACGTCGAAAAAGACGGCCGTGCGGGTGTCGAGCAGACCGGTGTCCACCACGTACTCCACGTTGCCCAGAATCATCTGCTCACCCCGCAGGCTCTTATGATCGATGCCGCGGATCGTGCGCAGTCCGCCCAGGTAGAAGGCGCGCATCAGCGGCAACGTGCCCTCGGAGGCGCCGTACTTCAGGCGGGCGTTGAGCCCGATCTTGCGGTGCAGCGGTTGGAAACGCCGCAGCTCGGCGGTGAACCGCTCGTAGTCATAGTCGCCTTTGAAATCCTCTCCGGCCTTGCGGTACTCGATACGGCCCCACCAACCGCGCCAGGGATCGATTTCGTCGTCGCGGCCGTCGTACTGATACCAGGCGGTGAACTCGCCCAGCTTGGTGCCGGGCAGCGCGTCGCGCACGGCGTGACGCTCCGGCGCGGGAACCGAGGAGAAGTTGGCGCGCAGCTCCTTGTCCCATCCGAAGACCGACCACAGCTTGGGGTGGTGGTTCATCCAGTCCAGCTCCAGATAGGCATACGAGGCGCCCAGCTCGCCCGCCGGACCTGGATAGAGGGTCAGATGCCCGCGACCCCCTTCCTCCTCGTAGTAGTCGCGGAAGTCCTCCGCGACCAGCAGCGCCATGGCCGAGGCCTCGTCCTTCGGCGAGAGCCAGTCGTCGTCGGTCGCCGTGCGCCGGTAGAAGCTGCCGCCGAGGGCGAAGCCCCAATCCTCGCCCACCCGCTGGCGCAACCCGATCTGATAGCGGCCGCGCTTGGCCACGAAGGCGTAGCCGCCCCCCGCATAGACTTGCGG
This sequence comes from uncultured bacterium, assembly GCA_964585945.1. GTDB lineage: Bacteria > Eisenbacteria > RBG-16-71-46 > CAIMUX01 > WJJG01 > CAZDKK01. The sequence continues at coordinate 11,703 of CAZPGB010000078.1, forward strand.
CAACAGGGAGTCGGGATCGGCGGCCCGTATGACCGCACCCAGATGGAGTCCGTCGACCCGATTGTAGTGGATGTCCTCGCTCAGGAAGTGGTCGCTCCAGTCCTCGTCGAAGCGCCAGCGCATGCGGCGACGCCCGTCGCGCGACTCGTGGGGAGTCAAGATCCGCCCGCGCACGCGGCCGTCCCCGCGCAGGCGGACGCGCCCGTCGATCGCCGCCACGTCGCCCTGCACGATGCCCTCGTCCTCCACGTAGACGTTGCCGAAGAGCGCCAGCACGTCGTGGTTCACCTCGCCGGCCACCGCGATGTTGCCGCCGAAGCAGATCACGTCGCCGCGCACGAAGTCCTCACGCTCCACCCGGATCGTCCGTCCCACCGCCACCCGGTCGCGCTCGGCGAGGATGCGCACGCCCGCCTCGCTGCGCACGGCCCGGCGCAGGACGACGTGCATGACGTTGTCGTCCTCGTACAGATCGTCGATGCGCAGTCCCTCCAGCGACAGGCGCCGCCCCGAGACGACCAGGCCGTCGGGGCCGATGGTCAGGTCGTCGATGCGGATCTCCTCGCCCACCCGGCGCACCGCGTCCAGGTCGAAGGAGATGCTTCGCTTCAGGTCCTGGGCCTCGATCGTGATCCGGGCCCAGTCCTCTCGGGCCCGAATCCGGATTTCGTACGGGGGGCCGTCGAATACGTCCTCGGCCCCTGCGTCGGGCGCCGCGGCCGCCGGGCCACCTTGCAGGGCCGGCGCGACCAGCGTCACGGCGATCGCCGCGAGCGCAAACGCGAAGCCCCTTCCGGCCGCCGAATTTGATCTGCGCGCTGCGTCCTTCATCTCTGCTGCCCTCCCGGTTCGATTGGGGGATGTCCACGGGAGAAGAGTCGGTGCAGGAATCGTGCCGCAGATCGCGGCGCCGGCAGATGGGTCACACGGTCGCCATTGGCGCGGGCTGCGTTCCCGGTTGGCCCGCCGGCGTTGTGGAATGCACAACGTTCCTGTGCGCGGGGCGATGTCATGGGGACAACAGACCCAGTCGCTTCAGCTTGCGATAGAGATTGCCGCGGTCCATGCCGAGACTGGCCGCAAGGCGGGAGACGTTTCCGTCGTGCCGGTCCAGCTCCGCGCGCAGGAAGCCGGTTTCGAAGCGCTGCACCGCCGCGGCCAGGCGGTTGGCGCCCTCCGCGGGGTCGGAGGAGGATGCGCCTTCCGGATCCACCCCCGACAAGGAGTCGGGCTCGCCCAAGCAGGCGGCGGCCTCTTCGCGGGTGACCGTCTCGGAGGACGCCGTGTAGAAGAGCCGCTCGACGACGTTGCGAAGCTGCCGCACGTTGCCCGGCCAGTCGTGCGCGATCAACGGCTCGAGCGCCGCGGGCGCGAGCGCGCGGCGCACGGATGGATCGCGCAGGGTGAGCTTGTCCAGGAAGTGCTCCACCAGCTCGGGGATGTCCTCACGGTGCTCACGCAGAGGCGGCACGGCGATGGGGACCGCGTTGATCCGGTAGAGCAGGTCGGCGCGGAACTCGCCCGCGGAGGCGAGCGCGTCCAGATCACGATGGGTGGCACTGATCAGCCGCACGTCCACGCGCGTCGCCCCGGCGGCGCCCACCGCCTCCACCTCGCCCGTCTCGAGCGCGCGCAGCAGCTTCGGCTGCGCCGCCACGGGCATGTCACCGATCTCATCGAGCAGCAGCGTGCCGCCGTCGGCCTGCGTGAAGCGTCCGCGGCGACTCTTGACCGCGCCGGTGAACGCGCCACGCTCGTGGCCGAAAAGCTCGCTCTCGACCAGGTCGCGGGGCATGGCCGAGCAGTTGACTCGCACGAAGGCGCGCTCGCTGCGCGGGCTCAGGTAATGGATCTGACCGGCCACCAGCTCCTTGCCGGTGCCGCTCTCGCCGGTGATGAGCACGCGGGCGTCGGTGGCGGCGATGCGTCGGACCTGCTCGCGCAGCCTGCGCATCGGCGCCGAGGAGCCGACCAGCTCGACTTCGGCCAACCGGCCCGCGATCAACCGCCGATTGGCCGCGCTCAGACGCGCCACACGCAGCGCCTGCTGAGTGCTCGACAAGAGCCGCTGGGGATCGAACGGCTTCTCCAGAAAATCGGTCGCACCCAGCTTGACCGAGTCGGCTGCTTCCTGCAGCGTCGCCGCCCCGGAGACGATGACCACTTCGGGACGGGTCTCCTCGCGCTGCAGCTCCTTGAGCAGGTCGATGCCGCTGCCGTCGGGGAGCTGAATGTCGAGCAACACGACGGCTGGACGACGCGCGGCGAGGGCGCGGCGCGCTTGGGCCAGGTTGCCGCACGCGTCGACGGCGAGCCGCTCGGAGCGCAGTACGTGCAGCAGCTCGGCCCGAAAGAGCTCGTCGTCATCGACGATCAGGATGTCGAGACGGTCGCGGTCCATCGATACGCTCCCGCGCCGGCGGATGCCCGCCGTGCGCGCCTGCTCCTAGGGCGTCGGATCCCCCATCAACGGCAACCGTACGACAAAACGGGTGCCACCGTCGCCGGTCTCCCAGGTGATCGTGCCGCCAGCGGAGACGACGATCTTCTTGACGATGGCCAGACCCAGCCCCGTCCCCCCGGTGCGGGTCGTGACATACGGCTCGAAGATCCGCTCGCCCAGCCCCGGGTCGATCCCGCTGCCGCTGTCGGACACCTTCACGACAGCTTGCCCTCCCTCGCGCGCGGTCGTGACCGTCACCGCGCCGTCCGGGCCCGCCGCTTCGCATCCGTTCTTGATCAGGTTGAACATCACCTCGCGCATCATGTCCCAGTCGGCCAGCACGCACGGGGCCGGATCGGCGAGCTGCAGCAGGAGCTTCACCTTCTCGAACTGCGCTGTGCACAAGCGCGCCGCCTGGCGGGCGGCCATGTTCAGGTCGACGGGGGCGCTGGGATCGCGCACGGGACGGCCGTAGAGCGAGAAGTCGCGCGCGGTCTTCTCCAGCCGCTCGAGCTCGGTCTGGATGGTCTCGAGCGGCGAGAGCCGCTCGGCGTCGGCCGGATCGACCGTGCGGCTGAGGCGCGTGAGAGCGAGCTTCACCGGCGCCAGGATGTTCTTGATGCCATGCGCGATGACGCGGGCGGTCTGCTGCCACGCGGCCGCCTTCTCGGCCGCGATCAACCGCTCGGTGGTTTCGGCCAACCGCGCCGACATGCGGTTGAAGCCGCGCACCAGGGCGCCAATCTCATCGCGACGATCGTATTCGAGCCGCACGTCCCAGTGGCCGGGGCCCACCGTCTCGACCAGCTCGCCCAACCGGGCCAGCGGACGCGTGAGACTGCGCGCTGTCCAGCGCGTCACCCCGAGGATCACGGCCAGGTAGATCAGGTTGGCCGCCAGCCATACGAGGCGCACGACGCGGCGGTTGACCCGCTGCAGCAGCTTGAGCTGGTCGAAGCGTTGCAGGCTGACCGAGAGCTCATCGAGCAGCGTGCGCTGCGAATCGGGAAGCACGTAACCGCCGAGCGTCAACCGTTCGCCGCGTTGCCAGCGGCCGTAGACCGCCGGGTGACCCGACAGGACCGCCAGCCCGGTCGTCCGCCCCTCTTCGTCGCGCCGAGCCAATCCGAGCAGATCCTGATCGGCGCGCGGCCATCCGATTCCCGCGCCGTCGCTGGTATCGGACGGCACCGGCCAGGTCGGGGAGACGGCGATCAGTGTGTCGCCCGCGCGTGCGATCAGGGCGAAGTCGAGCCCCTGCGCCAGGAGATCCTCGGGGACGCCGGCGCGGCTTTCGGTGGCGATCACCCGCAACGCGCGCAGGGCCATCTCCTCGTGCGTCTGGCCCACCAGCTCCCGGGCCTGGTAGAGGGCCCGCTCGATGCCCGGGGCGGTGGCGCGCTCGAGGCGGTCGATGGCGAGCTCCAGCGTGAGCAGGGAGAGCACGGCCACGGGCAGGAAGCCGAAGAGCAGAAAGGCCAAGAAGAGCCGGGTTCTGAGTTTCATCGGTCCACGCGTCCGCTGATGGTGGTGACGCCGTTCGCCTCCGTTCGATTCCGCCGCTGAGAGCCCGACCAGAGGCCCACCGCACCGGGTCGCCGAACGCGTCTCTCCGCGCGACCCGAGGATGTGCGAAGCCCGGTCGAGACCATAGGGTCTGCCGGCCGGGACTACAACCGCGTGAGCGCGCCCAGGCCGAGATCACGGGCGTGCGCGGCCCCTTCCGCGGTTCCTTGACGCCTGTGGAGCCGGCACGGCATACTTCAATTGCAGGCGCGAGATCGGCGGCCCTGCTGTGTGTGCTTCAAGGGGATCCTCACGAACCGCCACCCTCTTCACAAACCGCCGACAGGAGAGTGATGCCATGCGGTGCCCGCCAAGTCGACCCATCCTGCTTCGCCGGTGCGTTCGGAGACGCGCGCCGAAGCATGGTCCGCGGCGGCGGGGCCGATGGTGGCCGCTCTGCGCAGCCCTGGTCCTTCCCGCGCTGCTTCCCGCTTCGCCGCGCGCGGGAACGGTTGTGGATCACCAGTTCTACAGCCCCGCTCTGGGTGAGGTGCGCGACCTGCGCATCTACCTGCCGGACGGGTACGACCCCGTCGGGACCGCGCGGTATCCCGTGGTCTACTTTCTCCACGGGTCGAATCCCAACGGCTACGAACCCTATTGGAGCATGCTCACCGGGATTCTCGACTGGAACATCGGGATCGGCGCGATCAAGCCTCTGATCCTGGTGACGCCCGACGGCCGCTGCGGCCCCTATCGCGGCAGCTACTTCATGAACTCGGAGCTCTACGGCCGCTTCGAGGACTTCACCGCTCTGGATGTTGTTGCGTATGTAGATCTGACCTTCCGGACCATCGCCGACCGCACGGGCCGATGCATCATGGGCCATTCGATGGGCGGCTACGGCTGCATGACGCTGGCGCTCAAACACCCGGATCGCTACTGCGCCACCGCGGCCCTCAGCGGCCCGCTCGAGCTGAACCTGTGCATTGAGACCCGGCGCGACAGCGTGCTGGCGGAGAATACCGGGCCGCCGTATCACTACCATCCCTCCGCCGGTTTCTGGACGCAGGCCACGTTCACGCAGGCCGGGGCATTCTGGCCCGATCTTCAGTCACCGCCCTACTTCGTCCACTTCCCCCTCGATTCCATGGGCACCATTTTGACCGACGTGCTCCAGCGGTGGCGGCCCCACAATCCACCCTACCTGGCGTCGCAATACGATCCGGCCGCGCACCTGCACATCTACTTCGATTGCGGCATGGAGGACGAGAAGCTGGAATACCCGCTCAACCTGGCGTTCAGGGACTCGCTCGACCTATTGGGGCTTCCCTACGAGTTTCAGGCCTACCACGGGGGCCACAACGATCAACTGCCCGTGCGCATTCCCATCGCGCTGGCGTTTCTGGACCAGGCCATGGGTCTGGCGAGCGACGTCGTGGTCGCCCCGACAAGCGGGTGGTCGCTGGAGGGGTTCGACGTGTTGGGCCCCATTCCAACGCGGGGACGCCTGGGGTTGCGCCTCACCATGAAGCGCCCCGCCCGCGTGCGCGCGACCCTCCACGACGTGACCGGCCGAAGCATCGTCCTGTTGCTCGACCGGGATCTGGGAACCGGCGCGCACACCTTCCCGCGCGCGCTTTCCACCGACATCGCGGGCCGCCTGCCGCCCGGGAGGTACTGGGTCCGACTCTCCGCGGAAGCCGCTGTGTCGGTCTCGCGCGCGGTGGTTCTGGTTCGGTAGAATCTTCACAATCAGACCGCGCTCGCCTCGCGCTCGCTCTGGGCGCCCAGCGTGAAGTAGAAGGCGGCCCCGCGATCCACTTCGCCTACGGCCCACGCGCGCCCACCATGGCGGTGGATGATGCGCTGGACGGTCGCCAGCCCGATCCCGTGGCCTTCATACTCCGCACTGGAGTGAAGCCTTTGGAAGGCGCCGAAGAGCTTATCGGCGTAGCGCATGTCGAACCCGGCGCCGTTGTCGCGGACGACGTAGACGGTCTCGCCTCCTTGTTCGACGACGCCGAATTCGATCTCGGCCCGGGGGCGCCGCGCGGTGAATTTCCAGGCGTTGCCGAGCAGGTTTTCGAGCACGGCCCGAAGAAGCGCCTCGTCGCCGTCCACCGTGATGCCCGGAGCCACGGTCCACGTGACGTCTCGGTCCGGATCCCGAAGCTGCAACTCCTCCAGGATCGCTCGGGCGCAACCGCTCAGATCGACGCGCGTGTGGGTCAACTCCGCTTGCGTCAGACGCGACAGCGACAGAAGGTCGTCGATCAACTCGCCCATTCTGCGGGCGGCATGGCAGATGCGCTCCAGGTGCTCGCGGCCGGTGGCGTCCAACTGCTCACCGTGGTCTTCCAGCAGGATCTGACTGAAGCCGTTGACCGCCCGCAGGGGCGCGCGCAAGTCGTGCGACACCGAGTAGGCGAAGGCGCTCAACTCGCGATTGGCCGCCTCGAGCTGCTCGGTGCGCAGCGCCACGCGCCGCTCCAGGCCGACGTTGAGCGACCGAATCTCATCCTCCGCCCGGCGACGCTGCTCAGCTTCGCGCTCCAGAGCGCTGCGGGACTGGCTTTGTGCAAGCGCGAATGCGTGCGTGCGACCCGCGGATCGCTTCAGCGCTGTGATGTACGCGGTCAGCAGCGCGCTCACCGCCAGGCCCGCCACCAGGACGATCCAGGGCTGCTTCGTCAGCCTTCCGGCACGGAACTCCGGCGCCGGAGCGGTCAGCACTTCCCACGTCTGCCCGCCGACTTCGATTCTCCGCGCGTGGTGCAGCCGTCCATGCAGAGCCGCCGCGGGATCCTCCGCATCGTCCTGGGCGTCGGCGGAGACCGGCATCGATCCCAGCAACCGCTCCCGGCCGTCGGCTCCAATGTGGAAGACGTGCACATCCACGACCCCGGCGCGGGAGTGGCTCAGGACCTGGTGGATCAGCCGATCCGGTCGCAGGACGGCCAAGGTGTAGCCTGTCACCTGCGTGGTCGCCTGCCCCGAGGAGGTCGGCTCCGCGGCGGGGTTTCCGACCGGCGCCAGCAGCAGGAAGACGGGCCGGCCGGTTCCGTGGGGCAGGATAGGGATCGGGGGACTCGACGTGAGCTGCCCCCGGATGCCGGCTTGTTGCAGCATGTCGCGGCGGACGGCATCGGAGCCCAGATCGAAGCCGAAGGCCTCCTGGTTCCCCTCATGGGGTTGCAGATAGAACACCGGGAAGTACGCGACACGCACCTCGGCCGCCACCAGGGCCCCCATGCTGTCCAGCTCGGTGAAGCGGAAGGCCGGGAAGCCTTCCCGCCGCGCCCGAGACTCGTAGCCGCGCCTTGCGGAGTGCGGAACGATCGGGACCCAGCCCATGGCCTGGAGGTAGGGTTCACGGCGCAGGTAGGGTTGGACGAAGCTGCGGAATTCCTCGCGGGTCACTTCCTGGGAACTGTGGAAGAACGCCGCCAGCAGCTCCACGCCGAGCCTCGTCTGGGCCAGGCCGTACTCGATCGCCGCGGTCCGATCGCGGCCCAAGCGCTCGAGGTCGGACCGCACGCGCTGCTGCTCCGCGTGCCGCAGCAGCCCCGCGGCCAGGATCGTGAGTCCCAGTGCGGCCACGGCGAGCACGGCCGGGAAATGGGGAATGGCGGACAGCCAGCCAGGTCCCGGCCGGGAATCGTCCGGCAGTCGCTGCATGCTCATGCCCTCAGCAGTGCGTCGCTTGGCCCACGGACCACCCCCACCGCTTCTGCGCACCAGACCCTAGCGCGAAGCGCGAGGCGAGTCCACCGGAGAGCCTGGGACGCACGCCTCACTGCCGGTAGAGCGCCTTCAATCGACCCCAGCTCGTCTCGCGAGTCGGCGTCGGTCCACATCCCACCGGCCAGGCGCCAATGCGATCACATTCGGGGTTGGGGGGTGAGTTGGGCGCGCACGGAGAATCAGCGTGCAGCGTGAAATCCCAGACCTCCGGCGCGCAGAATAGCGGGTCGGCGGCGATGTTCCCGTTCGTCCCGTACTGTCCGGCATACGCGCCGATCCAATCTCCTCCTTCGTTGCCGAAGATATCGCAGCAGGACAGGAGCACGTTGCTGTGCTCGTAGAGACCGGGACCCTGGAGATTGAAGGCGATCACCGTGTTGGCCATCACGAACTGGTTGTCGCTGAGCAGGACGGCCCCTGATGGAGCGGCATTGCCGTAGAACGTGCAACCGCGGACCTGGCAGATCGAAGACTTTCCGACCGAGAGCGCACCCCCCCAGGAAGCGGCTGTGTTGTCCGCGAACGTGCAGTCCGCGACCAAACCCGTACACATGCCGAAAAGACAGACAGCCCCGGCTTCGCCCGCGCTGTTCCCGTAGTACCGGCATCGGCGGAGCTCCACTGTGCAGCCGAAATGGAAGTCGGTGGCGCCCCCATGAGCGGCGCTGTTTTGATCGAACTCGCAGTCGACAATCTCGATCGTGGCGGCGTGGGCGTGAACGGCGCCCCCCAGCATGTCGGCCGTGTTCTGGAGGAACCTGCAACCGGTCAGCGTCAAGGTGGCCTCCTCGCAACAGACACCGCCGCCTTCGAGGGCGGCATTGTGCTCGAAAACGCAGTCCTGGCATTGCAGGTGGCCATGGTCGATACAGAGCGCCGCGGCGCCGCGGTTCTGGCTCAGCACGCAGTTGGAGATGATGGGCCCGCTGGCGTTCTCGCAGCGAATACCGGCGCCGCGCGCGCCGTCCCCAGCCCACCCTCCGGTAATGGTCACCCCATCGAGCACCGATCCGGTCCCCTCTCCGGAGCGGAAGTGGAATCCGCGATGAGGCTCCGCGACACTGCCCTGACAGTCGAGGATGCAGGTTTCCGGGCTGCCGGTCTGCGAGCGGACGACGATCGCCTTGCCCAGGAAATCGATGTCCCGATTGCCGTCGCCGGTGAAGGTCCCCGCCCCCAGCTCGAGCACGTCGCCGTCATCAATGGCGTCAATGCCCGCCTGGATGGTCGGGAAGTCGCCGCCGCCGTCGGGCAGGATCGTGAAGGTCGCGGCCCCTGCCGCGCTCATGCCCGCCAGCAGGGCGAAGAGGGCGAATAGGATGCAGCCGATCGTGCGCATGGAACACCTCCCGCAGGGCCAGCGCCGGAACAGCCGTCGATGCCTCATCGAAACGCGGACTCTGCCCTGCATGTCACATGGAGCGGATCATCTCCCTGGGAGGATGGACTTTCGCACTCAAGTGTACAGGCCTTCGTCGAGGTTCTCAAGCGCAGCCAGCACGGCGAAGAGGCACGCGATCGGCCCGCGGCCGATCATGCCGCCTTGATGATCTGATCCGCCCGCTTCGTGTCGGCCGGGGTGAGATCCTGCGGAACATGGTCGCGGCCTCTGGCCTTGAAGACCCGGAAGCGCGCGCACTGGCGGTTGTCGCCCAGGCAGTAGCGCTCCTTCATGCCCTCGACCACGCTCGGCATGTTCTGTGACACCCAACTGTTGAAGAACGGACATCCCTCTGTGAGTTCGCACTTGGCCATGATGTCTCCCCTCCATGTCGGTGAGGTGCAAGCAAACGCCATCAAGATGCCTATGTAACTTACTTGCATATATCGACCGGGAGGGTCGTCTCTGAATGGGAATCGTGCCGCGATAGAGGGCTCCGCCGATTGGTGCAAATCCGCCAGTCACCCGCATGGAACCGAGCACAGCAAACCCGAAGGTCCGAATTCTACGCCCTCGGTCGCCTATCGGCCGCGAACCCGGAATCGCGCAACACCCAGTCCACGGGCCAACTCGCACGCGGCGGCGATTTCTTCCTCGGTGAGGACGAATCCGACGACCGAGGCCTGCACCCAATCGAAGAACTTCGGACTGGACAGTGCAATGTTCTCCACTAGCATCTGGCAACTCTGGACCCGGCGC
>CAZPGB010000079.1:0-21314 GCA_964585945.1 uncultured bacterium
CCGGGATCTGTGCGGGGGGGCCGGGTAACCGGTGCTCCTACCGTGACGGCAACAAGCCCAGCACCCGCTTGTGCCCGGGGAGTGTATTGGTTTTCGTAACTTGCTCCCAGGTAACTGACTAGAGGGTGTCGCCCCGGGGCAAGTATCCAGCACCCCTCGGTTGCCCCGGAGCAGCGATCCAGCACCCTCCTTACCCCGGGGCAACGATCGAGCACGGCGCGTTGTCCCGGGGCAACGGATCCTCGTGGTCGCCGAGGCATCCTTCCGGATCAGCGGTCCGCCCGTCGCCCGCCGCCCGCCGCCCGCGCCGCGCGCAGAAGACCCAGACGATCACAACGTGAAGCGACTACCTCAGCACCAGCACCCGCCGACTGGACGTATAGCCCGCGGCGGTGCGAAGCTGGACCCAGAAGAGTCCGGCACCGAGGGGCCGGCCCTCACCGTCGGCACCGTCCCAGATCAGGCTGTGCTCGCCGGCGTCGAGCGAACCCTCGTGAAGCGTCCGCACGCACCGCCCGCTGACATCGAAGATCTCGACCTGTGCTCGACCGGTCTCGGCCAGGCTGAAGCGAATCGTCGCGCGGCGGTGGAACGGGTTGGGCCGCGCGGCGAACAGGTAGTCCACCGGGCCTTCCAGATGAGGCTCGCCGGAAGGGTCTTCTTCTACACCCTGCGTGCACGGGTAGCGCCAGTCGACGAAGGGCCGGGTCGGATCCTCCAGCCACTCCAGCATCGGCCGGAACGCCTCCAGCGCGCCGGCGATGACGCATACGCTGTCATTGGCGCAGGGCTCTCCCGCACAGCCACGTTCGCTCAACAGGTGGTAACTGAAGCCGTCGACGACCGACTGCCAGTTGCGCTGACCCGGCACGGGGTTTGCGCGCACCACCTGGGCGTAGTCCACGTACTCCTGCAAGCCTGTCTGATTGAAGCTCCAGTAGTCCAGGTTGCCGATCACGTCGGTCACGCCCGGTTGCACGCCGAGGACGTCGAAGTCGAACATCGGCGGGCAGCCATTGCCGCGCAGGCTGATGCCGGGCGGATCCGGGTGGAAGGCGGCGTTCATGGTGGGTTCCAGGTAGACGCAGTAGGCCTCGTCCTGGTTGTACTCCCGGTAGCTTTCGTGCTCGAGGCGCACGCCCAGCACGTCATGAGCGAAATCGATCGCCAGGCCCTGCACCTCGTCGGCCATGATCTGCGTGATGCCGTTGCCGTTGAGCACGAGGCCACGGCGCCAGTACTGGATCCCGCAATCGGTGTCGCTCAACCACTCGGATAGCAGCTCGAAGTCCCGGGCTTCGAGAGCGGGAATCCCGAAGATGCCGGTGTTCAGCACGATCAGGCGGTATCCCAGAAGCTGATGCTGGGTGCATCCGTTGTTGCCGTAGCCGCCCGGATTGTAGGCAGTGCCGCCGAACGAGCGCTTCATCGAGGCGTTGAAGTTGGAGCTTGCGTCGAGGTAGTCGTAGCGGTCGTAGGTCAGGCCTGCCTCCGACAGCATCGTGCCGATGACCTCCTGGGCGCCCTGGTTGTAGGCGTCGACGTAGAGCACACAGGGCCACTCGACGTAGTAGGGACTGCCGCCCACCGAGGTCATCATGGGGAGGATCTCGAGCTCGTAGACCGGGGTCGTGAAATACTCGTGCGGGGGAGCGCCGCCGTCGTACCAGTGGGAGCGGTAGTAATACTCAATTCGCGTGCCCGGCACGAACAGGCGGTCGGGCAGGATCTCCTGGGCCTCGCTGAAGTCCGCCGCAGCGTGATCGTAGCCCCCGTCGTCCTCGTGGAAGTAGGTGGCGAAGCGCCAGGGGAAGGCCTGGGTGGGGCTCAGCTCCACCGAGTCCATCAGCACCGACACGAAGCCCGCCTCGGGATCGGATGCGAAACGGGTCTTCCAGGGCTCGTACTCCGGGATCAGGTCCTGGCGAGGGCCCTTCCGGGCGAGTCGGAAGCAGAACTGCGCCATCCAGCGCGATTCCTCACTGGTGACGATGGGCCCGGTCACCGAGGAGCTGTCGCCCAGCCAGTCGTTCTGGCTCGGATGGTCCCCGCTCAGATCGCGCGCGATGTTGGCATTGCCCCGATCGAAAGGATCCAGGAACGACGGCGATTCTTGACCGAAGCCGTCCTGGAAGAGGCCGCCGATCGCCGGGATGATGTAGGGCACGTTGCCGGTCCCATGGACCCCAAGGCGCGCGTGATCGAGCAGTGGCGACCCTCCCGTGTTGCCCTCCTCGGTGCAGACCGAAGGGGGTGTGCCGAAGGCTTCACAGTCACAATACACCTCGACCACGAACTGCAAGGAATCCCACTCGGCAGGAAGCGGCTCGTCGATCATCCGGGTCAAATCGACCCTCATCCGGGAGCAGTGGGCCGATCCCGTACCCCACCAGACCATCTGACCATGACGCTCCGACCAGTGTGGCACGGGATTCGACTCGGTCGTGTAGGGATAGATGCGCCAACCTGGGCGCCAGTGGGCTCCACTACTAGCCGGCAAGTCGAGATAGGCTTCGAATTCGGCGACGACGTCATTGTAGCCGGTGGGAATCTCAGGCCCTCGCGCCAGCGTTCCGGTGCGCGCCTGCTCGTGCTGTCCGGGCGCCAATCCGGGCGGATCGAAAGGACTGTGCTCGGCATCCACCAGGCCGAGGGCGCGTCCGTCCATGGTGGGACAGACCACATGCCACTCCAGCCAATTGCGCCAGATCTCTTCATCGTACAGGGCCATGAACGCGCCCACGCCCTCGCAGCGCTCGAAGGACCACCCTTGGGCCCCGTCCTCGAAATCGAAGCTGTTCACCGAGGCGCCCACGGTGATGACGACCTCGTCGGCACCGAAGGGGCCGCAATCGGTGGGGTAGTAGCCGTCCTGGTCGGACCAGGCGCCGTCGGTGACGACACGCACTTCGAGCTGTGCGGAGGTCGCGTTGGGCGCAAACGTCCCTGCAGCCACCTCCGGTCCCGGGGGATCAAAGGCAACGAGGGCCTCCGGATCCCCGACCGCGCCGTCCCAGCGGGCGAGCAGCAGCTCCTCGACCGGATCTCCGCCCGCGTCCAGCGCCCACACGTAGAGCTCAACGTAGTCGTAGCCGGGCTCGGTGTCGCTGAAGTAGGCGAAGCGCACGTCGATCTCATCGGCGAGCGGATCGATGGTCAGGACCGGCGAGAAGGCCCGCTGGCACATATCGTTCTGATAGCCCATGCCGGCGACGAAGTCGCGCACGTCGGCCTCATCCTCGTGAATCCCACACCATAGCATGCCCGTGTTGCCCGTCTGGATGGGCACGCAGGGATCGCCATGAAGAATGAAGTCCGCTGCGGTCACCCGCCCGAAGTAGGTGTCGGGATTCTCGGTCACATCGATGGATGTCCAGCCCTGGAAGCCGTTCGAGCCGGGCGTCTCGAAGTCCCAGAGCTCTCCGAGCACCGCCACCCCGGTGCCGTCGTCGCCCCCGAACCAGAGGGTGTCGGTGCGAGCCGGCGCGGGGCCGGTCGCCGGGGCGACGAAGTCGCCGCCGGGTGGATTGGGCGCGTATTGCTGCGACGGCAGGGGCGCGGGGGGACGCGCCGCGGCGGGGGGAGCGGACATCGAGAGCAGGTGAAGGCAGAGGACAAGGGGGATCGACAGCGAGAGGACGATGCGGCGATTCATGGCACACCTCCGGCACGTGGGCAGTCGCAGTCCGATCACGGATTCTCTGGTGACAAAGGGAAGCACTGATCACCCCACGCTTCCCGGGTCACCGTGCTCCAGCGCTAGCGCATGAGCAGTAACCGCTTGCCGGAAGTATAGCCGCTTTCCGTCCGAAGCTGCATCCAGTAGACGCCCGCCTCGATCCGTCGTTTGCCGGAGTCTTGACCATCCCAGACGAGCTCGTGCTCGCCCGGGTCGGTGACCTCGTCCCACAGCGTCCGCACCAGCCGCCCGCTGACGTCGAAGATCTGCACCACAGCCCGACCCGGCTCCGCCACGCGGAAGCGTATGGTGGCGCGGGCGTGGAATGGGTTCGGCCGGCAGGAGTAGAGGTGAGTCACCGGGCCGCTCAGGTGGGTTACCGGCTCCTCCTCCACGCCGGTGTCCACGCATGGATAGCGCCAGGGCTCAAACGGCTCGCCTGGGTCCTCGAGCCAGTCGAACAACGGGCTGCAGAGCTCGATCATGCCCGCCGCCCGGCAGGCGCTGTCGGCGCTGCAGTCTTCGCCGCCGCAGCCGCGTTCGGTGAGCTTGTGGGTGCTGAATCCGTTCACCACGCTCATCCAGTTGGCCACGCCCGGCGCGATCCTCTGCCGCACGACCTGCGCATAGTCGGCATACGGGTTCGTGCCGGTGCCCTCGTAACTGTAGAAGCGCAGGTTCCCCACGGCGCCCTCCACGCCGGATCGGACGCCGAGGACATTGTAGTCGTACTCCTGGGGACACCCGTTGCCGAAAAGGCCGACACCGGGGGCGAGGGGCTCATAGACCGCGTCCTGACTGGGTTCCAGGTAGACGCAGTAGGCGTTGTCAGCGTTGTGGTCCCGATAGGCCTGATCGATGAGCTCGAATCCAAGCATGTCGTGGCAGAAGGTCACCGCTTTGCCCTGAACCGGGTCCGCGCCGATAGCCCCGATCTGGTCGCCGTCCAGGATCAACGCCCGCCGCACATCCTGCAAGCCGCAGGCGGTGCTGGCCAGCCAGTCCCGGAAGAGATGCCAGTCCTCCTGCTCGGTGGCACCGATACCGAAGAGCCCGACATTCATCCATACCACCCGATAACCCAGAAGCTGCTCGAGAGTGAGACCGTTGTTGCCGTAGCCGCCAGGATTGTACGTCGACCCGCCGAGGTCACGCCTCAGCGATGCGTTGTATCAGCTCGATGTGTCCAAGTAGTCGAATCGATCGTAGCTGTAGTTGAGCGTTTCCAGGAGCGTATCGATGTACTCCTGCGCCCCCCGGTTGTAGGCGTCGACATAGAGGATGCACGGCCACTGGACGTTGTAATCCTCACCCGACACCAGCGTCATGGTCGGTAAGATCTCGAATTCCTGGGGCCTGTCCAGAACGTAGTACTCCTCAGGCGGTGCGCCGCCGTTGTACCAGAAGGACCGGTAGTAATACTCGATGCGCGTCCCCGGCACGAAGACGCCGTCGGGCAGGATCTCCTGAGCCGTGCGAAAGTCGGGCTGGCCGAAGTCGTGCCCGGGGTCGTTTTCATGGAAATAGGTCGCGAACTTCCGGTTCCAGATCTGCGTGTGGTTGTTCGTCTCGAGCGAGTCCATCAAGACGCAGACCCACTCCACTTCCGGGTCTGCCGCGAGCCTGGCCTTCCAGGTGTGGTACTCGGGCACCATCGATTGACGTGCTCCCAGGCGTGGAATGCGGAAGCAGAGCTGCGCCAGCCAGCGGCTCGCTTCGGAGAGAACCAGCGGGCCGTTCACCACGGAAGAGTCGCCGTGCCAGTCGTTCTCCTCCACACTGTTCATGGAGAGATCGTAGGAGATGTTGGCGTTGCCCCGGTCGCTCGGCTCGAGGTAGGTGGGGTAGTTCTGTCCGTAGCCGTCCATGAAGAGCCCGCCGTCAACGAGGCTGATCTGGGGAGCATCGGGCAGGCGCGTCAGACCCACGCGCGCGTTGTCCAACAGGGGCGCGCCTTTCGTGTCGCCTTCGACGCAAATGGAGGGCGGGGTGTTGAAGGCCTCGCAACTGCAGTAGACCTCGTAGACGAAGCGCAGCGAGTCCCATTCCGCCGGCAGCGGCTCGTCGTCCATGGTCGAGAGATTGAGTCGATTGAGGGCGCAGTAGGGCGAGCTGGTGTAGTACCAGACCTCCTGGCCGTGCCGTGTGGACCAGTGCGGCGTGGGGTTGTGCTCGGTGGTATAGGGGAAGATCTTCCAGCCCGGCCGGTAGTGAGCGCCGGTCGCGTTCTCGAAGTTCACGAAGGCGTCCCATTCGACCACCGCCGTGTTCCACTCGGGCAGCCCGTAGCCCTCACGGGGCACCACCCCGCTTTCGGCCTCCTCCTTCTGGCCCGGCGCCAGGCCCGGCGGATCGTAAGGACTCGACCCGCTGTCGATGAGTCCCACGACCGTCCCGAAGAGCGTACAGCCGCAGCCCAGGCCCAGCTCGTCGACCCACTCGCTCCACAGCGCCTCGTCGTAGAGCGCCATGAACGCCCCTACCCCTTCGCAACGCTCGAACGTCCACCCCTGCGCGCCGTCCTCGAAGTCAAAGCTGTAGGGGCTCGTACCGATCGTGAGGGTGAGGTCATCAAGCCCGAACGGTCCGCACGGCGTGGGATAGAGCCCATCCTGGTCGGACCAAGCGCCTTCGGATTCCATGCGCAGCTCGAGCTGGATCGTGGCCGTGGCCGGATCGAGGGTCCCGGCCGGGATCTGTCCCGGCGCGCCGCCGAACTGCGCCAGCGCCGCCGGATCGCCCAGCACATCATCGAAGGTGACGACCGGGTAGGCCTCCAGGATCTCGCCCGCGCCGTCGCGGCAGATCAGCTCCACGTAGGTGTAGTCGAACCCGGGCTCGGTGTTGTTGAAGTAGAGGAAGGCCAGCTCGAGGTCGTCGGCCGCGGGGTCGATCGACCACTCGGGCGAGCGGGCGCGCTGGCACATCATGTTCTGATACCCCATGCCGTCGACGAAGTCGCGCAGGTTGGCCTCGTCCTCGTGGATGCCGCACCAGAGCATGCCGGTGTTGCCCGGCTGGATGGGGACGCAAGGATCGCCGTGGATCAGGAAGTCGACCTCGGTGACACGGGCGAAGTAGTCGCCGGGGTTCTCGGTCAGGTCGTGGGAGCGCCAGCCCTGGAAGCCGTTGGAGCCGGGCGTCTCGAAGTCCCACCGCTCGTCGAGAACGGCGACGCCGGTGCCGTCGTCGCCGCCGAACCAGACGGTGTCGGTGCGGCTGCCCTCGCGGGCCTGCTCGATCGCGATGGGCAGCACGTCGGGCGCCTCCCCGGGACGCCAGGGCGGGGCAAGGAGCCGCCGAGCCTCTGGGGAAGCCTGAGCAGCGGGGACCGACAGCATGAAGGCCAGGATCGCAAGACAGCACAGGCGCGCGACGGACATGGGGCACCTCCCGTTTCGTGGCGGGTGAGCGAACCGGCGGCCGCGGAGACCCGGAACCTCGAGGCATCTCCGGTCAGGTGGCTCCACGCTCACTACATATCATAATAGCACAATAGAGAAGGCTCATTCTAGCTTATTATGGTGCAATCGACCCGAGCTTGGCTGTGCCGCGATCCAATGGCGGGTTGGAGAGGCCGGGCTGCGCAACCCCATCGAGATGGCGCCATCGTGGCCATAACCCATTATAAAGAAAATGATTAGCGCCTTGACCCCTTCATCCCGAGATCGGGAGCTGCAGTGCACCACCTTGGCGCACACCAGCGACAACCCACACGAGAACTTCAAGATAGGGCGCCGCCCCGCCGATGGGTGGTTCAGGCCGGCGGGATGGCCTCCGGCAACGAACTGGCACGACCCTGGCACTGAGGAGGTGAATCGAACACCGTGCAAGAACCCGCGCCCAACATCCTCAGAGCGGTGCTCGAGTCGGCCCGAGAGGGCGTGCTCGTCCTGGAGACGTCCGAGCGCATCGCCTACGCGAACCCCGCGCTGATTCGCATGTTCAAGATCCCCGCCGAATGCCTGGAGACGCGCGAGACGAACCGGTTCATCGAGCACGCGTGCGGACTCGTGGAGGAGCCCGAGAGCTTCCGGAACTGGTTCCAGCGCCTGTCGGCCTCCAGCGGCGACGACGAGGCCATCGTGCGCTTGCGCGGCGACACCATCTTCCAGTGTCGATCCCAGCCCCTCGGCGGAGAAGGCGGCAAGGGTGGACGTGTCTGGTCGTTTCAGGACGTCACCGACCAGGTGAAGGCGCGCACCGCGCACCTGGAGCGCCAGCTCCGCTTGGAGCGTCAGAACGAGGCGCTCTCGGTGCTCTCGGCGCTGAAGGTCGAGGAGCAGGACACCCTGGATGCCACCCTCCGCGAGATCCTCGAAGCGGCCGCCATCGTCCAGGACACCGAGCGTGCCGGGATGTGGCTCCTCGAAGGCGGCGGCCGGTCGCTGCGCTGCACCACCATGTATGTCCGCTCGCACGACCGCCATGAACCGGGTCCGGTGATCGAGGCCGAAACCTACCCCGAATTCTTCGACGGGCTGGGCCAGAAGCGTGCCGCGGTGATCCAGGATGCGCGTCGCGACCCCCGCACGGCGAAGCTCTGGGAAGGGCTCCTGAGGCAGGAATCCGTCGACGCCGTCCTCATCGCCCCGATCCGCACCGACGGCCGCGTCGTCGGCATGGTCTCGTTGGGGCACACCGGAGGTCCGCGCACCTGGTCGATCGACGAACAGAACTTCGCTGCGTCCATGGCGGACCTAATCGCCCTGGCTCTGCAAGCGGAGGAACGCCGGCGGGCCGAGGAGGGGTTGCAGAAGGCTTACGAGCACCAGCAGCGGATGGCCGCCGAGCTGCAGAGCCTCAATGAAGCGCTGGCCGAGGCCAAGCGCAGCGCCGAGTCGGCCAACGAGGCCAAGAGCGTCTTCCTGGCCACGATGTCCCACGAGATCCGCACGCCGATGAATGCCATCATCGGGATGACCGAGCTCACGCTGGATTCGGAGCTGGACCCCGAGCAGCGCGAGAACCTCACCATCGTGCGCTCCTCTTCGAAGGCGCTGCTCCATCTGCTCAACGACATCCTCGACCTGTCGAAGATCGAAGCGGGCAAGCTCGAGCTGGAGGCGGTGCCCTTTGCGATCCGCAACTCCATCAGCCGCGGTCTGCAGCCCAACGTCTTCAATGCGGCGCAAAAGGGATTGGATTTCGACGTCGACTTCGGCGACGGGATTCCCGAGGTGGTCGTGGGGGACCCGGTGCGCCTGCGGCAGGTGCTCGCCAACCTCCTGGGCAATGCGATCAAGTTCACCGACGAGGGCTCGATCCGTCTGTCCGTCGACCTCGCGGCTCCCTACGTCGCGACGACCGACGCCGCGAGCGCCGACGCGCAGCACTGTGCGCTGCACTTCCAGGTCGCCGACACGGGAATCGGGATCCCCGCCGACCGGGTGGAGACGATCTTCGAGCGCTTCACGCAGGCCGACGGCTCGACGACGCGCAAGCATGGCGGAACGGGTCTGGGCACCGCCATCGCCCGCCAGCTCGTGGAGATGATGGGCGGCCGCATCTGGGCCGAGAGCACGGTGGGGGTCGGCTCACGGTTCCACTTCACGGTGCGCCTTGAGCGCTACGCCGGCCGCGTCGCGCCCGGCCTGGTTCTCGACCTGGAGGGTGAGATCCCCTCGCACGAAACGGCGGGTCGGCGATCGTCAGCAGCGGCGCGGCGCCTGCGGATCCTCCTGGCGGAGGACAACGCGATCAACCAGCGGTTGGCCGTGCGCATCCTGGAGAAGCAGGGCTGGTCGATCGACGTGGTGGACAACGGCCGAGCTGCGGTTGCCGCGTTCGACCGCGGCGGCTACGACGTGATTCTGATGGACGTGCGCATGCCCGAGATGGACGGACTGGAAGCGACCCGCCGCATTCGGGAGCGGGAGGCCGAGGGCGGCGGCCACGTCCCCATCTTTGCCATGACCGCGCACGCGATGTCCGGCGACCGCGAGCGATGCCTCCGTGCCGGCATGGATGACTACGTGGCCAAACCGATCAACCGCGAGGAGCTGATTGCCAAGGTGCGGGCTGTGCCGACCTGTGCGGCGGATCACTCCGAGGGCGCCTCAGACGAGGATCCCCGTGAGGGGAAGCGGGCGAGGTCGTTGTCGGTGGCCCGCGGCGACGGAGACCTGCCGACCTTCGAGCCGAACGAGTTGATCCAGCGGCTCGGAGGGGATCGACGGGTCGCGATGGAGATCGCCGGGATCTCGGTGGAGTCGCTGCCGGATATGGCCGAGGAGTTCGGCCGGGCCACCGAGCGCGGTGACGCCCAGAGGATCCGCGAGCGAGCGCACGCCCTGAAGAGCGCGCTGGGCAACATCGGCGCCCGCCGGGCCCACCGTCTGGCACAGCACCTGGAGGAGCTGGCCGCCGCCGGCGACGTCTCCGCCTGTCTGGGGCGCCGCGCGGCGTTCGAAGAAGAGCTCAGCGCACTCATCCCGCGGCTCGAAGCGTTCGCCGCGGCCGCAGAGCCTCGTCCAGCCGACGCAGCCTGATCCGCCCTTGGGCGTTCTTACCCCCGGGTCCCGGACCTCTGGACGCCCGACCCCCGGCCCCCGGGCCCGAACGCAACTCCGCGGCGGTTGGGCCCCTCCCTCGCGGGCTCCTCGAGAGTGGATCGCCGCTTCCCCGGCCCGGCAGCGTCCGCACGGGCCCTTTGTCCTGGACGCCTGTGCCCGAAGGCGGATACACTACTCTGTTGGCTTCGGCGCGCTTGGTTGCCGAAGCTCTAATGTCAATTCCAAGAAAGCTTTGGAGGATCTGGTCCATGGCGACGCACGAGGTTGAGCGGCTCAGGGAAGCCCACCGGATCGTGGCCGAGTTCCCCTTTGAGGTCGTCCCGATCGAGAAGGGCTACGCGGGCCGTGGCCTGCGGGTCGATCTGTCCACCAATGAGATCGGGACCTTTCCGGTCACGCAGCAGATGAAGGATCTCTGGGTGGGCGGCAAGGGGTTCGACCTCTGGCTGATGTTCCAGGAGATCAGCAAGGACACGCGCTGGGACAGCCCCGAGAACCCCATCTGCATGTCCTCAGGGCCCCTGGGCGGCACGACGTCGTTTCCGGGCTCGGGTAAGACCCTGGTGACCGCGATCTCGCCCTCGACCGGATCGGTCATGGACTGCAACGTGGGCGGGTTCTTCGGCCCCTACCTGAAGTTCTGCGGCTTCGACGCCCTGGTGATTGTCGGCAAGGCGCCACAGGAGACGATCGTCGTGGTCGATGCGATCAAGGGCCATGTGACGGTGGAGCGCGCGCCCCTCGAGAGCATCGACGCCCATCTGGTGAGCGAGGAGCTCACCGAGATGTACGCCGACTCCGAGATCGACAAGAAGAACATCTCGGTGGTGTCGGCCGGGCGCGCTGCGGCCCATTCGCGCATGGGCGTGCTCAACTTCTCCTTCTACGACTGGCGCAAGCAGACCGCCCGCATCAAGCAGGCCGGGCGCGGAGGCATCGGCACAGTGTTCCGCGACAAGCGCCTGAAAGCCCTGGTGGTCAAGAACCGCGACATTACGCCCGCCTGGCGCGTGGAGGAGAACAAGGTCGCCCGCCGGATCACGCCCCGCAAGCTCCACGAGGTGACCGCGCCCGAAGACATCCACGCCATCCGCGGGACCATCGCCAGGTGGAACACCGATCCCGAGTACGTGATCGAGATGATGCAGGAGATCCAGAAGCGCTTCCGCCACATCCCCAAGACGGCCATCGATGAGATTTCCCGCGCCACGCGCGCATCACGGGCGCACCTGTACCACATCGCCACGTTCTACAAGGCGCTCAGTCTCGAGCCGCGCGGGGAGACGACGGTGCAGGTCTGCATGGGCACCGCCTGCCACGTCAAGGGCGCGGCGAAGGTGCTCGACGCCTTCGAGCGCACGCTGGGGATCTCGCACGGCCAGACGACGGGCGACTTGAAGTACACCCTGGAGGCGGTTCGCTGTTTGGGCGCCTGCAGTATCGCGCCGGTCGTCAAGATCGGCGACGACGTCTTCGGCAACGTGCAGGCCAAGGACGTCGAGAAGCTGATCAAGGCCTACGAGCCCGGCGGCCCCGCGCCCGAGGTCGTGACCGGCGCGCCCGACGTCGAGGCCCGCAAGGTGAGTCCCGCGGAGCTGGACCGGATCGCGGCCGAGCAGCAGGCGTGTCTCGAGCAGTACAAGGGCATGTTGATGGTCTGCACCGGCACCGGCTGCGTCTCGGCCGGCGGCTTCAAGGTGCGCGACCGGCTCACCGAGCTGCTTGCGGCCCAGGGACTGGAGAAGGACTACCTGGTCGTGGGCACGGGCTGCAACGGCTTCTGCGCCCAGGGGCCGATCGTCGTCGTCCAGCCCGAGGGGATCTTCTACCAGCAGGTCAAGGAGAAGGACCTCGAGGAGATCGTGGCGCAGCACCTCAAAGCAGGCCAACCGGTGGAGCGCTTGCTGCACACGGACCCGGTCAGCGGCGAGGTCGCCTGCACCATGGAGGAGATCTCCTTCTTCACCAAGCAGCAGCTCATCGCGCTGCGCAACAAGGGCCTCATCGACCCGGAGCAAATCGAGCACTACATCGCCCGCGGCGGCTACCAGGCGCTGCGCAAGGCGCTCACGACGCTGTCGCCCGAGGCGGTGCGCAAGGAGGTCCTGGCCTCCGGCATCCGCGGTCGCGGGGGCGGCGGCTTCCCGGCCGGCGTGAAGTGGGAGTCGGGCTACCAGGCGGCACAGAAGCGGGGCGAGGAGATCTACATCGTCTGCAACGGCGACGAGGGCGATCCGGGCGCCTTCATGGACCGCAGCATCATCGAGACCGATCCGCACGCCGTGATCGAGGGCATGCTCATCGGGGCGCACGCCGTCGGGGCCCGCGAGGGCTTCGTCTACATCCGCACCGAGTATCCGCTGGCGATTGAGCGGTTGGAGAAAGCGATCGCGCAGGCCCGCGGCCTGGGCCTGCTGGGCGAGAAGATCCTGGGCTCGGACCTGTCATTCGACATCCAGATCCACCGTGGGGCCGGCGCGTTCGTCTGCGGCGAGTCGACCGCGCTGATGGCCTCGATGTCGGGCCGGGCGGGCGAGCCGCGCTCGAAGTACGTGCACAACGTCGAATACGGCTACCGCGACAAGCCGACCATCCTGAACAACGTCGAGACCTGGGCCAACATCCCGCCGATCATCGCCCGCGGCGCCGACTGGTTCGCCTCGATCGGCACCGGCGACGTGAAGGGCAATCCCTGGGGCGGCTCTTCGGGCACCAAGGTCTTCGCCCTGGTGGGCAACGTGCGCAACACGGGCCTGGTCGAGGTCCCGATGGGGATCAGCCTGCGCGAGATCGTCGAGGAGATCGGCGGCGGCGTGCCGGGCGGCCGCGCCTTCAAGGCGATTCAGACCGGCGGCCCATCGGGCGGCTGCATTCCGGCCGAGAAGCTGAACATGCCGGTCGACTTCGACTCGCTCACCGAGGCCGGGTCGATGATGGGCTCGGGCGGCATGATCGTGATGGACGAGAAGACCTGCATGGTCGACGTCGCCCGCTACTTCGTGAACTTCCTGCTGGACGAGTCCTGCGGAAAGTGCACGCCCTGCCGGGAGGGACTCTACGCGCTCTCGCGCACCCTGACGCGCATCTGCAACGGCGAAGGGCGTGAGGGCGACCTCGACTTCTTGGAAGAGGTCTGCCACACCGTGCAGGAGACCAGCCTCTGTCAGCTCGGAGGCTCGGCGCCCAACCCGGTGCTCTCCACGCTGCGCTACTTCCGCGAGGAGTACGAGGAACACATCCGCGACCACCGCTGCCGCGCCGGGGTGTGCAAGAGCTTGATCCGCTACCAGATCAACGACAACTGCACGGGCTGCACGTTGTGCGCCAAGTCGTGTCCCACCCAAGCCATCACCGGGGAGACCAAGAAGCTGCACGTCATCGACGACCAGAAGTGCGTGCGGTGCGGTATCTGCCAGGAGGTCTGCAACTTCAACGCCGTGGAGGTGATCTGATGGTGTCGGAGAAGATTGAGATCACGATCAACGACCAGAAGGTCGCGGTGCTCCCGGACACCCCGTTGCTGCAGGCCATCACCGAGGCGGGCATCAAGGTCCCGACGCTCTGCCACCACAAGGACCTGGCGCCCAACGGAAGCTGCCGGCTCTGCATCGTGGAGGTGGAGGCGCGCGGCAAGAAGCGGCTGGTGACGTCCTGCAACTACCCGGTGCGCGAAGCCATCGCAGTCCAGACCGACTCCGAGCGCGTGACGAAGCACCGCAAGGTGCTGGCCGAGATGTATCTGGGCCGCTGGCCCAATGTGCCCATCATCCACGACGTGGCCAAGCGCTGCGGGGTGACCGACGGGTCGCGCTTCCAGAGCGAGATCACCGACGAGAATCCCAAGGCCTGCGTGCTATGCACGCACTGCGTGCGGGGCTGCGCGGAGTTCATCCAGGAGGACGTGCTGGACTTCGCCGGCCGGGGCATCCTGCGCCACCTGACGATGCCCTTCGGCGACGTCGACTCCCACTGCGTCGGGTGCACCTCGTGCGCCTACGTCTGCCCGACCGGAGCCATTCAGGTGGTCGACGATCTGAACAACCCGGTCGACGCGCGCCTGATCCGCGACCACGGCATGCGCGTGAACGCCGAGATGGCCCGCCTCGACCCCGTCCAGTGCCGGATGCGCGAGGTGGGCACGGCGAACATCATCGACGTCATGGACCAGTACGACCTGCTGCCGGTGCACAACTACCAGTATGGTTCGCACGCCGACGCGAAGAAGATCTACAGCAACGTCTTCCGCGACAACCACCTGACGCAGGGCGAATCCGACGGCTGCTGGTTCGGCTGCTCGATGGCCTGCGCCAAGACGGCCGAGCACTTCGAGCTCAAGACCGGACCCTACCAGGGCGAGCGCGTGCTGGTGGACGGTCCCGAGTACGAGACCGCCGCCGCCAGCGCCAACATGGGCTGCTTCGATCCCGAGTTCGTCCTGGAGTGGAACTTCTACTGCGACACCTACGGCATCGACACCATCTCGTTCGGCACGTGCATGGCCTTCGTCATGGAGTGCTACGAGCGGGGCGTTCTCACCAAGGAGCATACCGGGGGCAAGGAGCTGACCTTCGGCGCCACGGCCGAAGCGCTGGAGTGCCTGCACGAGATGGCGCGGGGCGAAGGCTTCGGCGTCTGGGTGGGGCAGGGTGTCCACTGGCTCAAGAAGAAGTTCGCCGAGGATCTGGGCGCCGATCCCGACTTCCTGCAGGACATCGGCATGGAAGCCAAGGGCCTGGAGTACTCCGAGTACGTCTCCAAGGAGTCGCTGGCTCAGCAGGGCGGCTACACCATGGCGGTCAAGGGGCCCCAACATGACGAGGCCTGGCTGATCTTCATGGACATGGTCAACAACCAGATTCCCACGTTCGAAGACAAGGCCGAGGCGCTCTACTACTTCCCGCTGTGGCGCACGTGGTTCGGCCTGCTGGGCCTTTGCAAGCTGCTGTGGAACGATGTCGTGCCGCTCAGCAACGCGAAGTATCCGCCGCCGGTGGCGGCCAAGATTCCCGAGCACACCGAGAACTACTACAAGTTCTTCGAGGGCATGACGGGCATTCCGCTGGACGAGGAGAAGATGCTGGCGCAGTCGGCCCGCGTGCACAACCTGCAGCGCGTGATGAGCCACATGTTGGGCAAGGGCACGCGCGAGCACGACCTGCCGCCCTACCGGGCCGTGGGGCCGGTGACGCGCGAGGAGTATGAATCGCGCGCCGAGCGCTACGACAAGCAGCTCAAGGACGTCATCGGGGTCGATCCGGCCGGCAAGTCGGTGGACGAGAAGATCAGGCTCCTGCGCGAGTATCGCATGAAGCAGTATGCCGACATGCTGGACGTGGCCTACGAACGTCGGGGCTGGAACAAGAACGGCGTGCCCAAGCTCGAACGGCTCAAGGAGCTGGGCATCGATCTGCCCGAAGTCGTCGCCGTCGTGAAGGACGCGCAGTAGAGGCAATCGGAGGCGCCCCGTGGATGCAGGGGATGCCCAAGAGGCGATCTTCAGCCGCAATGTCCCCAGCATGACGGCCGCGCTGAGCCGCGCCACGGTCGGCGTGGCCGGCTGCGGCGGGCTGGGGTCCAATGCCGCCCTCAGCCTCGTGCGCGCCGGCGTCGGGCGTTTGATCCTGGTGGATCACGATCGGGTGGAGCTGTCCAACCTCAACCGGCAGCAGTTCATCCAAGCGGACGTCGGCCGTGTGAAGGTGGAAGCGCTGGCCGACCACCTGCGGGCCATCCGGCCCGAGGTGGATCTCGAGCTCCACCTGACGCGTCTGGAGCCCGAGCGCGTGGCCAAGATCTACGGCTCGGCCGATCTGCTCATCGAGGCGTTCGATCGGGCCGAGGACAAGCAGTGGCTGATCGAGGCCTGGTGCGCCGCCTTTCCCGAGCGGCCCATCATCTGCGCCAGCGGGATCGGCGGGGCGGGCAACACGGGCGCGCTGCGCGTCCGGTCGGCCGGGCAGGTCTTCTTCTGCGGCGACGGTCGATCGGACATGGCGCTGGGCCTATGCGCCGCGCGGGTGGCCATCGTGGCCAACATGCAGGCCAACGTGGCGATCGAGCTGCTGATGGCGGCTGCTGCAGCGCCGGAGCCTCCGGCGTGAGGTGGGTCGCTGGAACGGCGGCAACAGTCGCGCCCCGGACGTGCGGCCGCGGCCCGAGCGCGCGGCGGCTGAGTATGGACGGATAGGGATGCTGACCATTAACGATCGCGACAAGATCGAATGGCGCGAGGGCATGACCGTGCAGGACGTGCTCGACGCGATGGGCTACAACTACACGCTGATCACCGTCACGGTGAACGGCGAGCTGGTTCCCAAGGACAAGTGGGTTTCTTGCGAGGTGCCCGACGGCGCCGAGCTGGGGATCTTCCATCTGGCGCACGGGGGATAGCGACCCGGGAGGTCCATCCATGACCGCGGGTACAGCATTGATCCTGGTGGTGGTTCCCCTGCTCATTCTGGTCGCCGCCGTGGTGGGCTACGTGGCCCTGGGGAGGCAGCGGCGATGAGCGGCGCGATCCTGGGCCTGGCGCTCTACCTGCTCATCGTCGTCCTGGTCGGCGTGCTGGTCTCGCGCCGCGCGGGCCGCAACATCGGCGAGTACTACCTCGGCGGCCGCAAGATGAGCGACTTCGTGGTCGCCCTGAGCGCGGTGGTCTCGGGACGCAGCGCCTGGCTGATGATGGGGGTGGTGGGCGCGACCTTCGTCTACGGCGTGCGCATGGCCTGGTTCATCCCCGGCTACGTGATCGCCGAGCTGCTGATGTTCCTCTTCGCCGCGCCGCGCATCCGCCGCTTCACCGAGGCGCACGACGACGTCACCTTCATCGACTACTTCGCCAGCCGCTTTCGCGATCGATCGGGCGCGCTGCGGGTCGTGGCCGCCGTCATCATCGCACTTTTCTTCACCGCCTACGTGGGCGCCCAGCTCAAGGCCGGGCAGGTGATGTTCGGCGTGCTCTTCGGCTGGACCTCGGTTCTGGACGGCATCCTCCTGATGGCTGTGATCGTGGGATTCTACACCATCCTGGGCGGATTCCGGGCCGTGTCGATCACCGACGCCATCCAAGCGCTCCTGATGATCGTCGGGTTGGTGGTCCTGCCCGTCGTGGGGTTCATCGCCGCCGGCGGTCCGGGCGCGGCCTGGGATCGGCTGAGTCTCGTCGCGGCCGAGGAGGGGAGCTCCTTCTCGTTGCTGGGGCTCGGCTCGTTGGTGGGCGTGGTGAGCGGTCTCAGCATCGGACTGGGCTCGCCCGGCAACCCGCACATCATCGTGCGCTACATGTCGATCGATCGGCCCGAGCGGCTGCGCATGGCCGCGTTGGTCGGAACGGTGTGGAACGTGCTGTTGGGGTGGGGGGCGGTCTACACGGGCTTGGCCGCGCGCGCTCTCTACAGCCCAGACCTGCTGCCGGATCCCAACAACGAGGCCTTCGTTCACATGGCCCTGGACCTCTTCCCCAGCCTGCTGGCGGGCGTGATGCTGGCGGCGCTGCTCGCCGCCATCATGTCGACGGCCGACTCTCAGATCCTGGTCGTTTCCTCCAGCCTCACCCGCGACCTCTACGAGAAGACCATCCGACCCGACCGGCCGCTCGCTCCGCGCAGCTCGGTGCTTCTGGGCCGCTGGATCGTGGCGATCGTGATCCTGCTGGCCGGCTTCCTGAGCTGGTTCACCTCGTTGCAGGGACAGACCGTCTTCAAGACCGTCTTCAGCTACGTCCTGCTCGCGTGGGCCGGATTGGGCGCATCCTTCGGTCCGCCGCTCTTGCTCTCGCTCTACTGGCGGCGGGCCACGCGCGCCGGGGCCCTGGCCTCCTTCGTCTCGGGCGCTCTGGGGTGCATCCTCTGGGTGGCGCTGGGATTGAAGGCGGCGACAGGGATCCATGAGATCCTGCCCGGAACCGCGCTATCGCTGCTGCTGATGGTGGTGGTGAGCCTGGTCACGCGGCCGCCGGAGCGTGTGGCGGAGCTGATGGCCTCGATGAAGGAGCGGTAGCCGGCCTCCTCAGCGCTCCACGGTGCCCCATCCGGGTTCAGCGGCTCTGGGCATGGCGCTCCGGGTCCCATGCTGGGAACCGCCACACTCCCGCCGGTTACGAAAGCACAAGTGTCGCCATCCGAGTGCGCCAGCCTGGGGCGCTCGTGGCTGTTGCCGGAGGGAGACGAGGTGCCCAAGGACGCTCCGAGAACGAACCCCGTCAGGATGGCGGTGATTGTGTCCGCGCTGCTGACCGCGGGCGCAACTGGGGCCGATCCGGGCTCGGGCGACACCGCCGCGGCCGAGGAGCCGCCGCGCGGTCAGGTCCATCGGTGCGCCGCCTGCGCGCGCGAGATGCGAGAGTCACACGTTGCACTCGCACGAACTGGTTTGAGCTCCCAGGTCTTTCCTCCCCGGCTCTGTGCGGCGGGGCTCATCCTGTTGCCGCGCTTCTCCTACTCGGAGCGCAACGGTTTCGGGATCGGGGGGCGCCTGCTCACCGACTTCGTCCTGCCGGGTTGCCGCCCCGGGACCCGGTTCTCCGAGGCCCAGCTTTCGGGCCGTGTTACCCATCGCGGCCATGTCCGCGGGGAGCTGGCGCTCGACCTTCACTGGGGCGTTGGCCGCTACGTCGCCCGCGCGAAGGTGGGCTACAGCGACCTGGTCGAGCGCTTCTGGGGCGTGGGCGCCACACCGCGGGGAGCGGAGGAGGCGTATCGTCCCCGGACCGCGCGCGCCTACGCCGAGGTGATGCGACGCGTACGGCCCCATTTGTATCTGGGCCTGCGCGGCGAGGCGCAGACCTACGCGTACCTGCGCACCGAGCCCTCCGGCCTGCTCGCCTCGCGCCGCTATCGCGGGTCCGAAGGCGACCCGGTCGTGGGAGGAGGCCTGGTGGCGCAGCTCGATCGGCGCGATGATGCGCAGGCGCCCACGACGGGCTTCTACTGCCAAGGGTTCGCGCTCTGGTTCGACGAGTGGCTGGGCAGCGGCTACGATTTCAACAACTACCATCTCGACCTGCGGCATTACTTCCCGGTGGGGCGCGGTCAGGTCCTGGCGGCGCAGGTCTTCGCCTACGAGGCCCGGGGCGCGCCGCCCCTGTGGCGCTACGCCTCGCTTGGCGGCCGCGTGCACTCGCGTGGATACGTTCGCGACCGGTACCTGGATCGGACCCTCCTTGCGGTCCAAGCCGAGTATCGCGTGCAGCTCAACTCCCGGCTCGGGTTGGCATTCTTCGGGGGCCTGGCCGACGTGGCGGCGCGCATGGACGCCCTTCGGTTGGACACGATGCGGCCCACCGCCGGCGCCGGCTTCAGCGTCCGAGTGGGCAACCGCGATCGGCGGATCCGCCTCGACCTGGCGGCGGGCGAAGAAGGCGTGCGGGTGCACGGCTCTGTGGGCGAGGCCTTCTAGCTCCAACGCCAGGCCGGCCCGCGGGCGCGCGCGCCGGGCGGATCGGACGCGAAGCTCTACTCCGCCGGTCCGCGCACCAGGAGTCCGAGCGGGAAAGACCGGCACATCTCGGCCATCTGTATGCCGGGTTGCCCCTCGACTGCGGTCACCGGAATCGGTTCATCCGTCAGCGCGTGGCGCCACCGCGCATCGTCCTGTCCCTGGGGAAGCGCGACCCAGGTGTCGCCCCACACCTCGGCTCCCACCGGCAGCCCGCCCGCTTCGAAGCCCAGCAGACCCACGCACAAGCGCGGGACCGCCACCAGCACGTCGGTCCCCTCGGTGTGCCGCGCATAGGCGCAGACGTGCTCGGAACGCGCACCGTGCGCGCTCAGGGGCCGGTACCCGCCGCTGCGGAACAGCTCGGGCAGCTCGGCGCGAAGGCGAAGGGCGCGGTGGATCACGTAGAGCTTCAGGCGACCATCGTCGATCGATTCGAGCAGCGAGCGCGCAACGGCGCCGGCGTTGTTTTCCGACCCGCCGAGCACCTGTTCGATCTCGAGCAACGCCGCCTGCCGCTTCTCGAAGTCGACCGGGCGCCGGTTGTCGGGATCGACCAGGTTCAAGCGCCACAGCTCCTCGCCCTGGTACAGGTCGGGCACGCCCGGCACGGTGAGTTGCAGCAGGGTGAGCGCCAGGCTGTTGAGCATGCCGAAGTGCGCCACCCGCTCTTGGAACGGCAGGAACTCGGGCAGGAACCGGTTGCCGTCATCCCCGGCGAGCAGGGCGCGCAGGAACCCGAGTAGAGCTTCCTCGTACTGGGGATTCACGTTGATCCAGCTACTGTGGACCTTGGCTTCCCGCACCGCCTTGATCGCCGCCGTCTCCATGCGCTGGGCAAGCGTCCGAAGGTCTTCCCCGCTCGGATGGCGATCGGGCCAGGCTCCCAGGAGCATCTGGTAGAGCGCATACTCGTCGTTCTTCGACGGCATCGTCTGGGAGCCGGCGCGGCGCTTGTGGTTGCGGTTCAACAGGCTCCAGCGCGATACCTGGCGCTGCCAGCGGTCGGGGACTTCGGCCAGCACGTTGATCCGGGCGCGCACGTCGGCGCTGCGTTTGCTGTCATGGGTCGAACTGCCGACCATGCTGTGCGGCCACCGCCGCCGGCGCTCGAGATGGGACCGGTGGAACGCGTCGACCGCAAGGCCGAAGCGGGTGGGGTCGCCGCCCACGTCGTTGAGCGACAGCAGCCGGTTGTAGATGTAGAAGGCGGTGTCCTCCATGCCTTTGGCCATCACGGGCCCTGTGTACTGTTGAAAGCGCATGGCAAATCGTGTCGCGGCACGGCGCACGTCGCCGGGCGTCCCGTCGGAGAAGTCGAGCAACAGGATGCGGGCGATGAAGTCGTAGATGCTCACGTCGGTGGCCTGCGAGAGGGAGCGGGCCCTGGCGATGGCGCCCTCCACACACTGCCGGTCCTCGGCGCTGACCCCATCGGGCGAGACGTAGGTCCGGTAGACAGGGAAGCAGGCCACGACCTCGCCCAGGGAGTCCTTGAGGCGGGTGAGTGTGAAGTCGCGGGTATGGCGGTCGGCCTCGGCGATCCGCGCCAATTCGGTGGCCAGCACGTTCAACTCGCCCGCCATCGGGCCCTGCATGATCAGCTTCTTGCAGCGGTGCAGCAGCTCGGTGAAGTCCGTCTTCCGCCCCACGAAGCGGTTGTAGACGCGCTCGATATCCCGCTC
>CAZPGB010000080.1:0-20675 GCA_964585945.1 uncultured bacterium
GCGGGTCTCCGACCCGCCCGAGAGGCCATTGGCATACGCTTGTTCTGGGGCTAGGGCCATGTCG
The DNA here is from genome assembly GCA_964585945.1 of uncultured bacterium. Taxonomy (GTDB): domain Bacteria; phylum Eisenbacteria; class RBG-16-71-46; order CAIMUX01; family WJJG01; genus CAZDKK01. The sequence goes on from CAZPGB010000080.1 coordinate 65, forward strand.
GTACGGCCGGCCCGAGCCGCGCGCCCCGCGATGCGCGCGTAGTCCGGAGGAGACATGGTCCAACGAGGATTCGCGAGGACCCGGACGCTGCAGCTCCTCGCTCTGGCGGCGCTCGTCGCGGTGTCCGCATGCACGCTGACGAGCGCCCCTTCCATCCGGGTGATGAGCTTCAACATCCGCTACGACAATCCCGCCGATGGGGAGAACGCCTGGCCTCACCGGGCGCAGCAGGTGGCCGACCTCATCCTGCGCCACGAGACGGATGTAGTGGGGGTGCAGGAGGCCCTCGCCGGCCAGCTCGACGACCTGGAGTCGCACCTGGTGGGCTTCGGCTGGGTCGGTGTCGGCCGCGACGACGGCGGCCGGCGGGGGGAGTTTGCCCCCATCCTCTACCGGGAAGAGCGCCTGGAGTTGATCGACTGGGGCGTCTTCTGGTTGTCGAAGCGTCCCGAGATCCCGGGCGAGCCGGGCTGGGACGGCGCCTGCCGCCGCATCGCGACCTGGGCACGCATGCGGGACCGGCGGCAGGGGGCCGAGTTCGTTCTGTTGAACACACACTTCGATCACGTGGGCGTGCGGGCGCGACAGGAGGCGGCGGCCCTGATCGTGCAGCGCCTGGAGCGCCTGGCCTCGGGACGGCCGGCGATCCTCACCGGCGACCTGAACTGCCTGCCCGACTCCGCGCCGGTGGCCAAGCTGTTGTCGTGGGGACTGCGGGACGCCCACGAGGTGTCCGCCTCACCGCCTGTTGGACCGACCTGGTCGTTCCACGGATTCACCGGGGAGGGCGAGCCCGGGCGCCGGATCGACTACGTGCTGGTGGGTCCCGACATCGACGTTCTTTCACATGCTGTGCTGAAGGACAACCAGGGTGGCCGGTATCCTTCGGACCATCTGCCCGTGCTGGTCGAGATACGCGTTGCGCGCTAGCGCGGGACTACCTGCCCGTACCGGCCAAGGTGCGCTTCGCCCACCGGCGCCGAGCCCAATCCGGACGAGCGCGCCGCGGCGTCGCCCGACGCCCCGTGCGGTCGCGTGCGGCGCGGTTCCGCCGACCTGCGCGCATCACCTCCCGCCGGCCTTGCTGGGGTAGGGCGGGGGCGGCGGCACGTCGCGCGGATCCTCGCGGATGAGCTCCTGAAGGTGCGCAATCGCCGTGCGGAGCTGGGCGTCCTGCCCGAGGAACGTCGCGTGCGGCAGGTTGTCGACGACGATGTCCGGCTCGACGCCGTGGCCTTCGATCAGCCACTCGCCCTCGGGGCCGTAGACCCCGAACTCGGCCGCCGTGACGATGCCGCGATCGACCAGCCGGTTGCTGCTCGTGAGCCAGATCTCACCGCCCCAGGTGCGCGTGCCGATGACCTTGCCCAGGCCGAGCCGCCGGAACCCTTCGGCGAACGCCTCGCCGTCGGACATCGTCCACTCGTCGACCAGGACCACCATGTGGCCACGGAAGGCGTATTGCATGTTCCAGTAGGGCGCGCCGGTGCGCGGTTGCCAGTACATCCAGGCGCGGCGCAGCAGGCGCGCCAGGATCCAGCTATCGATGTTGCCGCCGCCGTTGTGGCGCACGTCGATGATCAGCCCGCGGCGGTTGAAGACCGGGTAGTAGTCACGATGCCACTGGGCCATGTCGCTGGAGCCCATGTCCCGCAAGTGCACGTAGCCGATCTCGCCGGCGCCCAGGCTGTCCACCATCAGGCGGCGCGTAACCTCCCACTCGTCGTAGCGCAGATCGCGCAGGCGTCCTGATGAGATCGGCTCGACGATCAGGTCGCGCTTCCGGCCCTCACGAGTGGTGATGCCCAGGCGCACCTGATGTCCCGCCTGTCCGCGAAGCAGCCTCTCCGGCGCGTCCACGCCCGTCAGCGCCACACCGTTGATCGTGCGCAGCAGGTCGCCGACGCGCGCGCGGGAGGCGGGACGCGCCAGCGGCGAAAGCTCTTCGGGCCGGTCCGGATCGGCGCGGTAGATGTGGGTCACCCGGTAGCCGCCGGCGTCGTCGTCACGGCTGAGGACCGCGCCCAGAGAGGCGGTCTCGACCTTGATCTCGCCCTCGCGGTGATCGCCGCCCCAGACACCGGTGTGCAGCGCGCCCAGCTCGGCGGCCATCTGGGCCTGCAGGTCGGCCAGCTCGGCCCGGGTGGTCACGCGGTCGATCAGCGGCAGGTACTTCTGCAGCACCGCCTCCCAGTCGAGGCCATGCATGCCCGGATCGTAGAAGTAGTCGCGCTCCAAGCGCCACGATTCGACGAACATCTGACGCCACTGCTCGCGCGGGTCGAGGGAGAACTTCCAGCCCGAGAGGTCCACGCGCTCTTTGTGGTCGTCGGCCCCCGGCGCCTCGTCACTGTCGGCCTTGATGACGTGGAACGCGTCCCCACGGCGCAGGAGGAGCTTGCGGCCGTCGAGCGACAGCTCGTAGCTCTTCACGCCCTCGGCGATCGTGACCGGCTCGGGCTCATCGTTGTCGATGGGCAGCGCCTGCAGCGCGTGGCCTTCCTGCGAGTCCGCGGTCCGGGCCAGCCAGAACAGGTGCTTTTCACTCACGCTGAGGTGGGTGTAGTTGCCGGCCTCGACGGGCGCGACGCGCAACCGCTCGGCGATGCGGTCGAAATCGATCCTGACGCGAGGCACCTCGCTTTCCTCGTCGTTGCGGGTCTCCTCCGGGTCGTTCCCGCGGGCTGCGCCGTCGCGCCCCTCGGGCTCCGGGTGAAGCTCATCGGCCGGCGCGAACGGCGAGCGCGAGTCCGGCTCCAACGGGAGCAGGTAGATGCGCGTTGTCTCGTCGAAGTAGGGCTCGGGTTGCCGCAACCCCCAGGGCCCGCCGACGCGGGAGCGGAACGTGCGGTCGGAGAGGAAGTAGAGCCACTCACCGTCGGGGCTGAAGCACGGCGACCAGCTTCGGTAGCGGTCGGTCGTGACCGGGACGCTGCGCTCACGGGCGAGGTCGTAGACCTGGATGCGGGGGAAGCTGTTGGGCGCCTCGAGGCTGTAGGCCAAGTAACGGCTGTCGGGTGACCAAGCCGGGTCGCCGACGCCCCACTGCGGCGACTCGGCCACCAGGATGTTGCGACCGGCCGCGATGTCGAGGACCCAGAGCCGCTGATCGTGGTCGGTGTAGGCGATGTGGTCGCCGTCGGGGGAGGCGACGCCGCCGAAGCGCAGCACCGAGCCGTCGTCGCTGAGCTGCTCCCCGGGGCTTGTGCCGTCGGCCGGAAGGCGCCACCACTCGACCTCGCCGCTGGCATCCGACAGGACCAGGAGCGAGGCGCCGTCGGGTGTGAAGCGGGCGCTGCGGTAACGCACGCCTGTGTCACGCGTGGCCGCCACGAGTCGGCCCTGCCCCACCGGCGCCACGAAGACCTGGCCGTAGGCGGTGAGCGCCAAGCGATCGCCGTCGGGCGAGAGGTAGACGTCGGAGAGATGCTCGATCGGGTCTTCGATCCAGCGCTCACGGGCCTGATCCAGATCGGTGGACAGGCTGATCTCGATGCGTCGATCCCGCTCCGACCCGATCTCGTAGAGGCGCAGATCCGCCCCCAACCGGTAGACGATGCGCCCGGCCGAGAGCGACGGATCCTTGACGTCCCAGCCCATGTGGCGCGTGTGCCGGCGCAGGTCCGCGCCGTCGGGGGCCATCGACCAGAGGTTCATCGTGCCGTCGCGATCGCTCACGAAGTAGACACGGCCCGCGTGCCACATGGGGTTGCGGCTCGTGCCCGGGTAGTCGGCGGTGAGCGGCGTCGCCTCGTCGCCGGCCTGCGGCCCGCGCAGCTCGAAGCGCCACAGGCTCTGGGCCGTGCCCCCGCGATAGCCGCGGGTGTGGCTGTACTGCCGGGCCAGACGGGTGAAGATGAGCGCATCGCCGTCCGGGGTGTAGACGCCTTCGGCGGCTTGCGCGAGCTCGAGCCGCTCATCGATGCCGGTGGCGGGATCCAGGGCGACGAGCTGGGTGCTGGGCAGCGTGGCGTAGTGCTGCGTGGCGTAGAGGATCCGGCCGTCGGGCGTCCAGCCCACCACGCGCGCGCCCGACCCGTGGTAGGTGAGGCGCCGGGGCAGGCCGCCGGTCAGCGGCATGACGTAGACTTCCTGCGGCCCCTCGTAGGAGGCGGTGAAGGCGACCCTCTCACCGTCCGGGGAGATGGCTGGGGAGCCTTCGGCGTCCAGGTGGGTGGTGAGGCGCGCCGCCCGGCCGCCCTCGATGCCCACGACCCACAGATCGCCTTCGGCCACGAAGACGACCGTCTCCTCGTGAAGCGACGGGTACCGGTAGTAGCCCAGCAGCCCGTCCGCCTCGACTGCCATCGCGCCCGGCGCGCCGACGGCGGCGAGCAGCCCGATCGTGCACGCGGCCGCGACCGCGCGTGCGAATGCTGTGCGCATGAACCACCCCCCTGCAGTGCCTGATCCGCGTGCGGACATGGTAGGGGATGGCGCCAGGACGCGAAACAGCGCTTCGCACGCCCAAGCGGCGGCCAGCGGCTAATCCCGTGACACCTCGGTCTTCGATTCGAGGAAGCGGCCCAGACGGTGGAAATCGGATCCCGGCCTCAGGTAGCGCACCTCGGTCTTCAGCGTCCGCGGGTTGACCAGCTTCTTGAAGGCGACGTAGCGCAGATCGAGCTGCCCCGAGACGCTGACCATGTGGCCGTCGAGGTTCTCCTCCACCAGAGCGCGGAAGGCGCCGATGCCGAGCTGACTGCCCAGCATCACGTCGAACGCGTGGGGCAGCGCGCAGCGGGCTTCGTACCCGATCTGCAGTCCCGTAACCTTCCGCTTGCGTCCCGTGCGGCGGGTGTACTCCTCCTCGACCTTCTGCGCCATGATGAATCCCAGATCGATCTTGCCGATCGAAATGTGGCCGTGCTCGTCCTTGTCGATATTGTGGATCAGCTTCTCCGGCAGAAGCTCGGCCAGACCTTCCGCCAGCACCACGGTGCCGAACTTCTTACCCTCGTTCTTCTCGCGCGACATCATTAGATCGGCGATCTTGTCGACCAGGGTCTCGATGCGCAGTCGCTTCTCGGTGCGCTTGCGGCCCGCTTGATCCTCGATGACGTCGTCGAAGAGCATGTCAGGTGTCACGTCCTCGACGCTGAAGATCATGTTGGCCTCTCCGGCGATCCCCACGCCGTAGGAGAGCCAGCCCGCCTTGCGGCCCATCGCCTGGGCGATGAAGTAGCGGTTGCTCGACTCCGCGTCGGCCCGCAGGTTCTTGACCTCCTTGGCGAGGAAATCGACGGCGGTGAAGTAGCCGAAGGTGAAATCGATGCCCTCGTAATCGTTGTCGATCGTCTTCGGCAGGTGAACGATCTGAATGCGCTTGGCGCTCTTGGGCAGGCGCTTTTGGTACTCGTGCAGGAAGTTGGCGGTCTTGAGCGTGTCGTCGCCGCCAATCGAGATCAACGCGTCGATGCCCAGGTCGATCATGGCGCTGTAGACGTTGTGGAGCTTTGCGGTGCGCTTGCGGTCGCGCAGGTCCTTCGGCCCCCGAATCAGCGCGCCTGGATTGGCCCGCGAGGTGCCGATGAGGATGCCCTGGGTGTTGCGCATCCCGGTCACGTCCGTGGGCGAGAAGATGCGGTAGTGCTCCCCGAGGTGGAGCCGGTGGGTCACCGGGTGGTACTGCTCGAGGTGACGGTAGCCGTCGCGGAAGCCGATCACCTCGCGGCCCGTGTCCAAGAAGGAAATGGCCGCCGAGCTGATCACGGCGTTGGCACCGGGGGCCGGGCCGCCGGCGAAGACCATCCCCACGCGCTGGATGTGGCCGCCCTTGACCACCGGGCGATGGACGGCTCCGCGGGCGTAGACGCCGGGAGGCAGGACGGCTCGCGGTGCGCCTGCCTTTGCGCGGCGCGCCGAGGTCGAAGGCTTCGCGCCACTGGTGGGCTTGGCGGTCCGCGGCGCCGCCTTGCGCGTCGCGGCGCCTTTGGCGGCTCCCCCGGCGGATTTAGAAGCGGGCTTGCGTGCCGACATGCGTTCTCTCCTCCTTGAGTGAACGGGTGATCCTTGGCGTCGCCTCCGGGTCTCTTGCGTACTAGGTGCCGGCGGCCGCTCGGGTTCCCTCCGCCGATCGGTTTCCCGGCTCCCGTGCACACCTATCGGCAGGAAGACGGAGATCGAAACCCGGACATCGGCGCCTGAGGCACGGAATCACGGAGGGAAGGAGCATGCGTCCGCCTGCGCGACGCTACCATTTCCAGAGCACGCCGCCCCAGGTCAGGCCTGCGCCGAAGGCGACTTGCAGCACGAGCGACCCGGGCTTGATCTTCCCGGTCTCGGTGGCTTCGTGGACGGCCATCATTGTGGAGGCCGTGGAGGTGTTGCCGTACTGCTGAATGTTGACGAACACCTTCTCCGGGCTCACCTCCAGCCGCTTGCCCACCGACTCGATGATCCGTAGGTTGGCCTGGTGGAACACGAAGCAGTCGACATCCTGCGGCGTGAGCTGGGCTTCCTTCAGCAGGATCATGCACGACTGGTACATCGTGCTCACCGCCGTCTTGTAGATCTCGTTGCCGCGCATGTAAAGGTAGTGCAGCCGCTTGTCGACCGTCTCGTGCGTGGCCGGATGCTTCGATCCGCCGCCCGGCATGATCAGGGTCGATCCCTTGGCCCCGTCGGAGGCCAGGTGATAGCCCATCATGCCGTGGTCGGGCTCATCGGTGGGACCCAGGACGAACGCCCCCGCGCCGTCGCCGAAAAGCACGCAGGTGGAACGATCCTCCCAGTTGGTGATTTTGGTGAGGACCTCGACGCCGATCACGAGCGCATAGCGCAGGGCGCCGGCCTTCATGAGCTGGTCGGCGATGCCCAGGGCGTAGATCGCTCCGGTGCAGCCGGCCGAGATGTCGAAAGAGGGGATCTCCCGGGCCCCCAGGACGTCCTGCACCACGCAGGCCGTGGAGGGGAAGATCGTATCGGGGGAGATCGTCGCCACGATGATCATGTCCAGATCGCGTGGGGTAAGCCCGGCTTGTTTCAGCGCGGCTCGAGAGGCCGGGATCGCCAGATCCGAGGCCGCCTGGTCGGGACGCACCTGGCGCCGTTCCTTCATGCCGGTGCGGGTAGTGATCCACTCGTCGCTGGTGTCCACGATGGTCGCCAGATACTCGTTGGTGATGATGTGATCCGGTACGCACATCCCGGTGCCCAGGACTCTGGATCGAACACCCATCAGGACTCACCTCACTGGTTGTGAGCGGGCGCCGAAGCAACCGCTCCGCGAGCCGGGATGCCTCCCTCCGAGGCAATCGAACGAGTATACGTCCGGCCGCCGATCCACGCTACCCTTAGCTTGGCCGGCTCGCCGCGGCGCTCGCGGCCTGCGCCGCGGCGAGCCGCCTCCGCGGGTCCTTTCAGCGGATGTAACCCAGATCCTTCAGGCGCTGCAACATCTGGGGATCGGCCGCCGAGCGGATCTCGGCCAGCCCCCCGCGGGCACGGGCGGCCTGAAGCCCTTCCAGATGCCCCCGCAGGTAAGCCAACGTGTCGGGGTAGACGTCGGCCAGGTCCCGCTGTTCGGTCGGGTCACTCGCCATGTCGAAGAGCTCCCACCGGCCCGCATCGGCCGGCCCCCGGCGCAGCAACTTCCACTGCCGCAGCCGCAGCGAGGCGAGGTAGGGGGGGAGCTCGCAGATCACCGGCTCCTCTCGCCGGGGCGGCGCCTGGCCCAGCAGCTCGGGGATCTCGCGACCCTGGTGCATCGGGGGCGGGGGGATCTCCAGCACGGCGCACAGCGTGTAGGCGATGTCGAGCTGTCCCACCGGCCGATCGAGAACGCGCGGCTCGGCGAGTCCACCCGGGGGCCGGTAGGCCATGGGGCAACCGCTGATCTCTTCGTAGATGGAGTTGCCGTGGAACCAACCGCCGTGGTCGCAGAATTCCTCCCCGTGATCGCTGCAGAAGACCACGTGCATGCCATCGAGCAGTCCCTGCTCTTCGAAGTCGCTCAAGACCGTGCCGATGAGCGCATCGACGTAGTGGATCTCCCCATCGTAGTTGGCCACCATGCCGGCGAGCGGCCCGGGGTCCAGCCGCGGCGGGTCGTCCAGGCAGCTCCAATCGTGGCAATCCCGGCCCTGGAGCTGCTCCTTGTAGTCGGCGAAGCGCGGCGGCATCCGCGGGCCGTCGGGCGCATCGGGCGCCACGGCTTGGCGATGACGCAGCGGGGGCGCATAGGGCGAGTGCGGCTCCATGTAGTGGATGTAGGCGAAGCGGGGTCCGGTCGTATCGGCGAACCAGGCGAGCAGCTCCCGATTGAGATGATGCCCCTCGTAGCCGGGCCGCTGGATGCGCACGACCACCTGCTCGAACGCCGTGCGCTGGCGGTAGCTCCAGAAGGGCGGCTCGGGCGGATAGAAGGTCTCGAAGCCCTGCGCGAACCCGTTGCCGTTGGTGATGATCTGGTTGCCGACGAACGCCGCGGTTCGGTAGCCGAGCGCCCGGAAGTGCTCGGCGAGCGTCGGCGCCTCCTCGGGCAGCGCATGCACCGCCGTGTTGACCTTGTGCGCCACCGGATAGAGGCCGGTGAAGAGGCTGGCTATGCTGGGAATGGTCCAGGTGCTGGGCGTGGCCGCTTCGGTCCAGACCCAGCTCTCCGAGAAGAGCCGGTCCATGTTGGGGCTCGTGGGGCGATCGTAGCCGAAGAACCCCAGATGGTCGCGCCGCAGCGTGTCGACCAGGATCAGCAGGACGTCGGACCGTTCCCGCGCCACAACGTCGTCTTCCACCCGCGGGCGCACCTCGCGCGGGGGACGCGCCGACCAGAGCAGCGCCAGATTGGCCACCAGCACCAGGCCAGCCAATCCGAGGCCCACCGGCGCCAGCGCCCCCCGCGAAAGCCCCGCCAGCCGTGCGCTCAGGCCGCTCCGGGCCAACGCCCAGGCACCCAGCAGCCCGACCAGGCCGCCGGCGGCGGCGAGCCCCGCGGTGGCGAGCTTGCCGCGAGAGGTGGAGAAGGGTGGGATCCAGGGCGTGGTCGAGATCCAGAAAGCGGCGACCAGACCGAGCTCGACGGCCAGCATTCCCCCCAGCGCCAGCGCCAGGAAAACGCCCTGGGAGGCGCGGTAGGCCACCAGGCGGGCGGCCAGACAGACGACCGCCGCGGCCACCAGATGCAGATCGATCGCGTAGAGCAGATCGCGGCCGCCGGGTGCGAATTCGTGGGGCGGCAGGCGCATCTCCAGCCACGCGGCCAGCGCGCCGATCAGGCCCGTCAGGAGAAAGGCCACACCGTAGGAACGCCAGGGACTCCTCGCCATCCCGTCTGAGATCCTCTCTGCCGTGTCGCGGGGCCGACGCTTCGCGCTTGGCGCGGAGCAAGAATGTCCGCATCATATCACAAGGACCGACGCGGGTCAGGCAGGTTGGGGGAGGTGCCATGCAGATCGAATCGATACGATGCCCGTCCGGGCCTGTGCGCAACATCCTGCACACGCATGAAGCTCCGCGCGGGTGGGCCCTGGTGCTGCCGGGCGCGTATTACGCCTCCCAGGCGCCCGGCCTCTACTACGCCGGACAGTGCTTGCACGAGGCGGGCCTCGAGACGTTGATGATCGACTATCGCTACTACCTGGAGGGCCGGGCGCTCGACGGACCCGCGCGCACGGAGGCGGCCCAGGAGGCGATGACCGCCTTCGATCACATGGCGGGTCGCGACGCACCGGGGCGCGTCGTCTTGGCCGGGAAGTCGCTGGGCAGCGTGCTGGCCCTGCGTCTGGCGATGGAGCGCCGCCGTGGGCTTCCGACCGATCTTATTCTGCTGACGCCGGTGGATCGGCGTCTCGCCGAGATGGCCGCCGCCGTCCACCTCGAAGCCCAACCCTGGCGTGGGTTCGCGGTGCGCTGCGGCGCCGACGACCTGCGCCACGACGACGCCTGGCATCAGGTGGCCGCCCACTTCAGGGACGTGCACGTGGTGGATCTGCCCGCGACGGACCACGGGCTCAACTCCAGTCTGGGCGTCCGGGCGTCCCTCGAGGGACTCGGCCGGCTATGCAACGGCCTGGCGGCCTGGCTGGAGGGGGAGTAGGCGGCGCATGTCGATCCAGGACCGCAACGCCGGCAACTCGGGCGACCAACTCAAGCACGCCCTCCTGCTCGAGGTGCTGGCGGGGCTGCCCGCGGGGGGTGTCTGGTCCTACGTCGAAACCCACGCCGGGGCGGGCCTCTACCGGACGCCGCACGCGACCGCGCTGCTCCGGGCCGTGCGAGCCTGGGCGGCCGAACAGGCACGCGACCGAGGCAGCGCTCCCGAGGCGCCGGCCGGCGCCGCCTATGCGCGCCTCCTGCAGCGATGGTGGGACAGCCTCGCGAGCCCGAACGGTCCGGAGCCGGATTGCCTGCTTCGCGGGGGCACGGCCGACGTCGCCTACCCCGGGAGCCCCCTGGTGAGCATCCTGTCGGGCCGCCCGGTCGGGAGCATGGACCTGGTCGAGGCCGATCCCGCCGCCTGCGCCCGCCTGCGCGAGGCGCTGGATCGCGTGGCCACGGCCGGTCGCAGCTCCCGGGACGACCCCGCGCTCGCGTTGCGAGACCGTGTCCGCGTGCATCAGGCCTCTTTCATGGACCGGCTCGAGCTGCTGCGGGCATCGGGGCCCGTGGTCGTCCTCGCCGATCCCTATTGCTACGTGCCCGAGGCGCGGTCCTGCGACGACGGCCGGATGGGTCGGCGGCATCTGCACGCGTTGTGCGAGCCGCTGCGCGGCCGCGAGGCGGTGCTGGTGCTCTTCACGTCCAACCCGCCGACCGGGAGCGCGAAGGGCAGGCCCGCGGGCGGGACCTGGTCCTCGTTGCGGGACGATCTGCGGGCCCTCGCTCCCGCCGCCCTGAGGTGCTTCCGCGTATCCGACGCGCCCCACGCCGTCGTCGTGGCCGGCTGGGGCGAGGGGCGACGAGTCGTTCGCGCACTTCCCGGTGCGCGGCTCTGGGCCCGCTCCTGGCTGGCGCGCATGGAGATGCCGCTGCAGGCGGTGGAAGAGGAGGAACGGGAATTCCGGGAGGTCGACCGGTCGTGAACCAGATCGTCTTCGGCGACAACCTGCCCGCGCTGCGCACGCTGGAACGCGGCGCGATCGACCTGATCTACATCGACCCGCCCTTCAACACCGGGGCGCGCCAGACGCGTCGCCGGATCAAGGTGTCACGCGACGAGGCCGGCGGCGATCGCACCGGCTTCCAGGGCGCGCGGTACCGGACGACCGAGGTGGGCCGCAGCGGCTACGCCGATCGGTACGAGGATTACCTGGCCTTCCTGCACCCCAGACTGCTCGAAGCCCGGCGGGTCCTGCGACCCACGGGATCGCTCTTCGTGCACCTGGACTACCGGGAAGCGCACTACGTGAAGGTGATGCTCGACGAGCTCTTCGGGCGCGATCGGTTCGTGAACGAGATCATCTGGGCGTACGACTTCGGCGGACGGTCCCGCCGGCGCTGGCCCGCCAAGCACGACACGCTGCTCTGGTACGTGATGGATCCGAAGCGTTACACGTTCAACTACGACGCCATCGACCGGATCCCCTACATGGCCCCCGACCTGGTCGGGCCCGAAAAGGCCGCGCGCGGCAAGACGCCCACCGATGTCTGGTGGCACACGATCGTCCCTACCCACGGCCGCGAGCGCACCGGGTACGCGACGCAGAAACCGCTGGGGCTGCTGAGGCGCATCGTCAAGGTGCATTCGAACCCGGGCGACGTGGTGCTCGACTTCTTCGCCGGGAGCGGCACGCTGGGCGAGGCGGCGGCTCGCGAGGGGCGCCGGTTCATCCTGGTCGACCACAATCCCGAGGCGCTGGAGGTCATGAGGCGGCGCCTGGCGTTTGCCGCGCCCGAGATCCGCCGGCTCACGAGCTCGGGTGGGTCCAGCGATGGATCCGGCCGCCCAGACTCTGGCCGGTGCAGAAGGCCGCGATCAGGACGGGAAAGGTCACCCACTCCCAGCCCAGCCCGCAGCAGATCCGCAGGACGATCACGATCAGGACCGGGATGTGGATCGCCAGAAACCAGCACCAGCTAAATCGCCGGGTGCAGGCCCGCCAGTAACCGAAAGGGATGTTCACCAGGAACACCGCCCCCGCGATCGTCCAGAGCGCATGCATGCAAGACCATCCCCAAGAGGTGACGCTCCAATCTAGCATCCCGCCGCATCCGGAAAAGGCAAATCGTGGGTGGAATCGGTGGGGGCCGGGCCGAGACAAACGGCCGCCCGCGGGATCGGCGAATCGCCGCGGGCGGCTGCGTGTCAGGGCGCCGGCCGGCCGGCGCCCGATCATCATCCCTGCTAGGGCAGGGGACCGGTTTCGTAGGGCAGCTCGGCCGACTCGGCCGCGCTCCAGTTGTGGGCGGTCAGATCGTCGTAGATCATGCTGTTGACGCCGAACGTGAGCGACTTGGCCTCGAACCCGAAGACGCTGAGCCAGGCCGTGACCATGGATGAGGTCTGGCCGGTCCAGCAGTAGATCACGTTGGTCGCCGACGGATCGAGCGCCGAGAGGGCTTCGATGGAGAGGTCCCCGGGCGCGATCTGATAGGCGCCCGTGACGTGGCCGTAGGTATCCCAATCGGCTTCGGTCCAGAAGTTGAAGGTCTGGTAGCTGTCGTAGTCGGCCAGGACATCGGCTGCACCGACGCCGTTGAACCCGTCGAGGATCGCTTCGCTGATCCGCTGCTGCAGGATGGCGGCGCCGTCGGTCAGGCCGGTGGCCGGATCGGGATCGCTGAAGCTGTCCAAGGCAGGCGGGTCGTCACCACTGGTCCAGCTTCCGGCGTAGTCCAGCGCGGCGTTGCCGATATTGGCCGTCCAGCGGTCTAAGTCGGAGTTCCAGCCGCTCATGCCCCACTTGAGGACTGCCGCATCGTCGATGCCGCTCAGTCGCAACGCCATCACCGCATGGCCGGCGCTCTGTCCCGTGTAACAGACCACCACGACCGGGTCGCCGGCGGTGTTGTTGGCCGCTTCGTATGTGACCACATCGGCCAGCGCGACGTTGTGAGCGCCCGTGATGTGGCCGTCCTCGTAGTCGGCCGCCTGGCGAATGTCGAGGATGAAGTAGTTCTCGGTGCCCAGGTCGAAGATGTCCTGCGCGTTGACGATCCAGCCGCTGAGCAGATCGGGCAGGTCGAGGCTGTTGGCCGCCATGTAATCGGCCAGGATGGTGAACTCGGTGTCGGGCGATTCGTAGGGCAGCTCGGCCGGCGTGGCGGCCGGGTCCCACTTATGGCCGGTCAGGTCGTCGTAGATCATGCTGTTGACGCCGAAGGTGAGCGAGACCGCGTCGTACCCCAGCGCGTTCAACCAGGCCGTGACCATCGAGGAGGTCTGGCCGGTCCAGCAGTAGACGACCACCGTGGCGTCTGGATCCAAGGCGTCGAGAGTTTCGATCGACAGGGTGCCAGGGGCCACCTGATAGGCCCCGGTCACGTGGCCGTAGGCGTCCCAGTCGCTCTCGGCCCAGAAGGTGATCACCTGGTAGGCGTCGTAGTCGCCCAGCACATCGGTGGCGCCGATGCGGTTGAACCCGTCCAGGATGGCGTGGTCGACCTGGTAGTCGAGGATGGCCGCCCCATCGGTGAGCTGGGTGTCGATCTCGGGCGCGTCATAGCTCGGCAGGGCCGGAGGATCGTCGCCCGAGGTCCAGGCGCCGCTGTAGTCGAGCGCCGCGTTGCCGGTGTTGGCCGTCCAGCGGTCGAACGCGGAGTTCCAGCCGCTCATGCCCCACTGGAGGACGCGGGCATCGGAGACGCCCTTCAGCCTGAGCGCCATCACCGCGTGGCCCGCCGACTGACCGGTGTAGCAGACCACGATGACCGGCAAGTCCTGCATATTGTTGGCCGCCTCGTACGTGACGACGTCGGCCAGGGTCGTGTTGTGAGCGCCTTCGATGTGGCCGTCCTCGAAGTCCTCCGCCGAGCGGATATCGATAATGAAGTAGTTCTCCAGCCCCTCGTCGAAGACGGCTTGAGCCGTAACGATCCAACTGCTCAGCAGGTCGGGCAGGTCCAGATTGTTGGCCGCCATGTACTCGGTGAGCAGTTCGAAATCGGTCTTGACCGTCGGCTGTGTCCCGCCGTTGTCATCGTCGTCGCTGCAACCCATCACGAGGCCCAACGTCAAGAAGACGGTCAGGGCTGCGGCCCAATGCATCCACCTCTTCATGCAGTCCTCCTCCTTCTTCGGTCTCGTCCCGGTGCGGGACGGCGGCGAATCGGGACTCATTCGATGCCCGACCGCGCGGTCGTCCCCACGCGGGATTGTCCTACGCTACTTGCTCCACTCCGTCGCCGGCGTGTCCGGCACGATGTAGGGCGCATTGGCGGCCGCTTCCGCGGGATGGCGGTCCAGATCCACCTGCCTCAGGAAGAAGCCGTCCTCCGTGGGCGGAGAGTTGTGGCAGGCGTTGCCGCAGCTCTGGCCGCCGGTCGTGTCGGTGCGTGCCGTCCAGCGCTGGATGTTGTGCGGTGAGGTGTATTTCCAGGTCGGCACCTCATCGAAGTTGGGCATGCCGCCCGTATAGCCCCATCCGTCGTAGGTCTCGGGCGCGATCGGAATGTGCCGCAGGGTGACGTACTCGTAGTCACGCTCCTCGGGAATCGGATTGCGGCCGATCTTGAATCCCAAATAGGACGGGGACTGGATGCCTTCGTTCACATGGCAGGCATCGCAGTTCTTGTAGTCCTGAGAGTGGCACACGTGGCAGCTCAATTGACCCCAGTGTACACCGTGGTACGCGTTGGCCGACCGGCTGTCCCCGTGGCAGTCCTCGCACCGCGGCATCTGCGCCACCGCGTACCGGGTTTCCCCGTTGCCGGCGTGCATCTCCTCGGAGGTGTGGCAGTTGATGCAGTGCTTGCCCCCCAGCGCCGCGTTGTTCCGGTAGTGGATGTCATACTGGTAGTCGGGGTCCGTCTCCTTGTGCGTGCCGCGGTACTCTTCCCCGATGCGGCTGCCGTGGCAGGCCACGCACTGATTGATCATCGAGGGCGTGCGATCGAAGTTGTGGCTGGAGATGAACCCGCCCTCCACGGAATTGGGCCGGCTGATGTGACACTGACCGCAGGTGGTGTGGCAGGTATTGCAGCTCTGCTCGAAGCCGTTGCGCAGTTGCTCATCGCTCTCGACCGAGATCCCGGTGCGCGCGGCGATCATGGTGCGATAGCCGGTGAGCTGCGAGTGGATGGAGTTCTGGGCTGCGGCCACTTGGGAGGCGTGACAGCTTCCGCACGCCTCTTCGGGATTGGCCGACGGGTCGGGGATCAAGCCGACATGCGCCAGCTCCTTGGTCGTGTCAGTGGTGCCGCCGTGGCAGTCGATGCAATCGATCGCGCCGTGGACCGAGCTCAAGAAAGCCTCGCCGTCGTTGCCGGTGATGGCGACCTTTTCCCACACTTCCAGCGGGGATACCGATCCGCCTCACCCCTCGCCCGAGGGCTCTTCGCCGCCGCTGCTGGTGTCGGGCGTCGCGGTCGCCTGGAGCTTGGCCTCATCGGTGTGGCATCCCACGCAGGCGGCCTCGGTGGGCTCGCCGCCGGTGCCGCCGCCGCCGCCGGGGCCGACGGGCTCGCCGCACTCGTCGTCACACGCCAAGCCCAGCCCGGCCACGACCGCGACCAGCCAGATCGATAGGCGCTGTTGCGTTGAACGGCTCATCATGTTCCCCCTACCTCCCCGGGACGGGTCGTCCCGTCTTCGTCAGGGCAGCAGCCCATGCAGGAAGATCTCGACGTTGTTGTCCACCGCCCGGTTCGGATCGAAGTGATCGTACCCGAACTGGGGCCACAGAAAGCAGCTCACGGAGCAGTCCATGACCATGCCGATGAAGGAGCGCGCCGTGATGTGCGCGTCGATGCGGCGAATTTCCCCCGAGCGTGCGCGGCGCGCAATTTCCTTCTCGAGGAAGTCCACGAAAGGTTGACGCCAGGCGCGGAAGAGCGCTTGCGCCTCGCGGGAGCCCTGCAACATGCCGTAGAGCAGCAGCCGGTTGACCTCCGGATCACGATCACCGATGGAGAGCACATAGAGCGCCACCGTCTTCAGCAACTCGCCGATCGGCTGCTTGCGATCCAGGCCTTTCAGGAAGGCCGCGGTCTCGAGCCTGTGGATCTTCTCCTCGAGCACCGCGAGATAGAGATGCTCCTTGCTGGGGAAGTGGCGATAGAGCACCGCTTGGTTGATGTGGCACGTTGCGGCGATTTCCTTGACGGTGACCGCGTCGAAGCCTTGGTTCGCGAAGAGCGCCGAGGCCTCGCCGATGATCTGCCGGCGACGATCGGGGGCCGCCAGGCGGCTGCTTGTCTTGCGTCCGTTCGAGGAGGACACTGCCGGGGCCCCTTCCACCAAGGATGACCGAGCCGACGGTTTCAGGCCGCTATTGTAAGTAACCGCTTACTTACAATAGCGGCCGACGACGAGAGGGCTCAAGCGAGTTCCGACCCGCTTGAGTCCAAAAGATTGCACCAAGGCCCCGGGCGTTGGCCTGCCTTGCATGTGTACGGATGGAAACCAGGTGGCGATCCGCAACGAGAATCCCTGGTGCGCGCCGCCCTGGACGTCCGGTCCCCGACCCGCTCGGGCCGGGCTTCGACGCGTGGCGCAAGGTTCCCCCTGCGAGCCCGGCCGGTCGTGCGGTCGCGGCGCCTCGGTACGACCACGTCCCTGCGCCACGGCGCGACCACGGTCCTGCGCCACGGCGCGATCACGCGCCTGCGCCACGGCGCGACCACGGTCCTGCGCCACGGCGCGATCACGCGCCTGCGCCACGGCGCGACCACGGTCCTGCGTCCTCGGGTCGCGTCGACATCGGTCGGGGATGGGGAAGACCCGGCCGGCAGCGAGCCGACCCGCGGGCGGCCGCCGGCAACCGGTCTTCACGTGGGCGGTCGCGAAGCTCACGGCTGCGCTCGGCTCTCCCGTTAGACGATTCTATTTCAGTGTGTGCGAAGACAACCGGCGAGCCAAAGCGTGCTCGCCTGCGCGCGGCGAAGCGTTCATGCGCTTCTTAGAACTTGTGGTCTTCTGGAGATCACCTTAGGATGCACCGAGGATCTGCTTGAGGGGAGCATGGGGATCAGAAGGCTACTCTTTGGCGGCTTGGCGCTGAGCTGCCTGGCGTCCGTCCCCGCGGCGGCGCAGGAGGCTCGGACCGACACGCTGCGGACAGTGGAGGACTGTCTGCAGTGTCATGCGACGACCGCCGATTTGAGTCGGCTCTCCATCCAGATCGATCCGATCAAGCTCTACGACCCGGCCAACCGCGTCGACCTGCTTATCGACCCGCGCAAGTTCGCCGGCTCGAACCACGGCAACCTGGTGTGCCGCGTCTGCCACATCATCGGCAAAGAAGTCTATCCGCATCTCGAGGCCGCCAAGGGGCAGTACCTGGACTGCGTCTACTGCCACCGGCGGGACCCGACCGACCAGAAGTTCGAGGTCGCCCGCATCACCAACGACTACCAGCGCAGCGTCCACTACATCCGCCATCCGGATAAGTTCACCTGTTACGAGTGCCACGACCCGCACGAATTCGATCTGGTGGCGCCCGGCAAGCCGATCCTCGAGATCATCCAGGAGCACAACACGATCTGCCTGAACTGCCACGACAATCCGGCCGCCTTCGGGTACGTCGCCGAGGAACGGCAGTTCCCCAAGATCGCCGACACCCACGATTGGCTGCCCAATCTGGAGCGTCACTGGGATCACGTGCGCTGCATCGAGTGCCATACGCCGCACACGGCCATCTATTCCCATGAAATCCTGCCCAAGGAGCGCTCGGAGAAGAAGTGCATCGCCTGTCATACGACCAACTCGGTCCTCATGACGACGCTGTACAAGTACGTCTCGCTCGAGGAGCGCGAGCGCTACGGCTTCGTCAACGCCGTCATCTTCAATGAGTCCTATGTCGTGGGGAGCACGCGCAACAAGCTGCTCGACCGGCTCAGCGTGATCTTCTTGCTGGCGACGGTGGTCGGCATCGCCGGGCACGGCGTGCTGCGGCTGATCCTCGATCCCTCGAAGTTGATGCCTCCCAACCGGCGCTACTACCTCTACCCGGCCTGGCTGCGGATGTGGCACTGGCTCAACAGCATCGGCTTCATCGTGCTCAACGTCACCGGGTTGAGCATGCACTTCTCCGACTTCGAAGGGCCCAACATCTCCTTCGCGACGGCCATGTCGGTTCACAACGTGGCCGGCATCATCCTGTAGGGCTGTATGTGCTCTTCCTGATCGGCAACTTCATCTCCATCAACTACAAGCACTACGTCCCGGCCTGGCACGGGCTGGGGCAGCGGGTCATTCGGCAGGTGCGGTTCTATCTGCAGGGAATCATGCGCGGCGAGCACCACCCGTTTCCGGCCACCGAGAAGAGCAAGTTCAATCCGCTGCAGCAGCTCGCCTACATCGTCGTCATGTTCGTGATGATGCCGATCATCCTGATCACCGGGATCCTGCTCCAGCTCCCGGAACTGGCGCCCGATCGCATCCTCGGGGCGGGCGGAATCTGGCCCGTCGCCGTCACCCACGCCGTGGTCGCATTCTGGGGCACGCTCTTCGCCCTGGTGCACATGTATCTGGGCAGCACGGGGCGGGCCACGACGCCGCTCTACTCGGCCATGATCACCGGCTGGCACGAGGACTACCACCCGGAGGATGAGGAAGACGAGCACCGGGGGTCCGCGCCCGAGCCGGGGGGCGACGATTCTGCAGCCCAGGGGCCGGCGGGCGGGTCCGGATCGCAGGGACCGGCCGCCGAGCCCGGCCCGGAGAAGGCGCGGGACTCCGCCGCCGACGAAGAGCGGACGCGGGATCCCGGAGGGACGTCGTGAGGCGTCTGCTTCTCAGCGTGGCGGCGCTGTCGATCGCCGGGGCGGTCGGCTGGGGTCAGGCCCCACCGACGCCTCAGCTCGAGCAGCTCGATCGCACCCGCACGCTGCCCGGCATTCACAAAAAGCTGATCGGCCAGGAGCACTGCACCAAGTGCCACGACGCCACCCAGCGCGCCAATGATCAGAAGTGTCTCGACTGTCACAAGGAGATCCAGGCCACGATCGAACGCGGGTACGGCTACCACTACACCGTGGTACGGCGGGAAGGGCAGATCTGCGAAACCTGCCACAAGGAGCACAGCGGCGAGGCGTTCAAGCTGACCGTCTGGACCGATGAAGCCGGCATGCGGGACTTCGACCACCGCAAGACCGACTACCCGCTGGAAGGCGCCCACGGCAAAATCGAGTGCCGGAAGTGCCATACTCCGGAGAAGATGGTCCGCACGGTCACACAGCGCACGCGTGTGCAGGAGAGTTTCTTGGGGTTGGGGACCCGCTGCGTGGACTGCCACAAGGACGTGCATCAGGCTCGACTGGGGACGCAATGCGATCGGTGCCACACGCTCGAGAAGTGGACCGTTCTGGTGCCCGACGCGCCCTTCGACCATGCCAAGACGCGCTACCCGCTCGAGGGGAAGCACGCCCAGATCGACGACTGCAAGAAGTGTCACACCACTGGACGCATGATGGATCCGGTCCCGCACGAGGCCTGCCGCGACTGCCACAAGGACGAGCACCAGGGCCAATTCGCGGATCGCGCCGACAAGGGCCGCTGCGAGGCCTGCCACGACGTGCAGGGTTTCGTGCCGCCGCTGTACGGTCTGAAGGAACACCAGGAGTCGCGCTTCCCGCTCAACGGGGGCCATCGGGCCGTGGCCTGCAATCGCTGCCACGTGACCGCAGAAATCCAGGGCGTCGAGACCGCGCGCTTCGATTTCCCTTCGCGCGAGTGCGAGGCGTGTCACACCCAGCCGCCGACCGGCCACATCGTGCAGATCGACGCGCGCTACGCCTGCAAGGACTGCCATGTGGAGTCTCGCTGGCAGGAGGTGCGCTTCGACCACGGCCGATCCAAGTTCGAGCTGACCGGCAAGCACCGGGACGTGGCCTGTCTGAAGTGCCACACCACCGACCGGGCCGGGACGCCCCAGGCCCTGGTGCGATGGGTCGAGCTGCGCACCGACTGCGCCGGCTGTCACGAGGACATCCACTACGCCCAGTTCGCGCAGCAGAAGTGCGACGACTGCCATGTCACCGACAACTGGGAGCCGAGTCGTTTCGATCACCAGCGCAACTCCGACTACGCGCTCGCGGGGAAGCACAAAGATGTGAAGTGCCACGGGTGCCACCGGCTGGAGGTCGCGCCCGACGGGCGGCAGTTCCGGCGCTACAAGCCGTTGAGCACCGATTGCCGCTCCTGTCACGGCGCGGATGGGTCGGTGCTGTCCATCTTCGGTTTGACCCCGGGCGGACGGGGAATACAGCGGCCATGAGAATCGCGATCCTGACCATCGGAGCACTGCTGGCGATCGCTCCCTGCCGGGCGCAGTCGGAGCCGATCGCCGTGCCGCCCGACTCGACGGTGCACGGCGAGTCGTTCCGCATGGAGTGCTCGCGCTGTCACACGCCCGAGGGTTGGCGCGTCCTGCGACCCGACCCCGACTTCGACCACGCCGCCGAGACGGGCTTCGAGCTACGGGGCGCCCACGCCGACGTCCGCTGCCGAGATTGCCAAGCCGATCCCATCTTCAGCAGGATCGGGGTGCTGTGCGCCGGTTGCCACACCGAC
>CAZPGB010000081.1:0-20666 GCA_964585945.1 uncultured bacterium
ACGGGATCCGCCTTCAGGGGGAGAAACACGTCAAAAACTAGTGTCTGCCTTGCAGAGACTGACTGGCTGCGGGCCCAACCAGCTAGCCTGGATCCGCAGCCGTCCGGCGTGCAGCGACGCAGCCGGTTTGGTGCTCCCGATCCACTCGGCTCGGAGCACGTCAATAGGCAAGAGCTGATCCGCCCGCCGGACGCGGACGGTCATGCCCAGACCGATCTCGGGTGTGCGCTCGAGCACGGCGATCTGCATGACCGCGAGGATGTCGATGCCGCCGACGTACAACGAAAGGGCACGAAATGGCGGCGATGGCGGTGATCAGCATCGTGAAGGACTCGGTGGTCCCCTGCTCGGCCCCGAAGGAGGTGAGCAGGTTCTGGATAGTGAAGTCGTCGGGCCGATCTTGAACATCGATGCGATGACGCTCGCACAGAAGCCGGCGGATCTGTGATTCGGCCGCGGGCATGGTCGAGCCGGGCGGCGCTTCTACGGACACGGTCTTGATGTAATTCTGGTTGAACACCCGGCGCAGGGTGGAGCGCAGGGAGATGATGATTCGATCGTCCTCGTTGGCGCCCTCGGGCGTGATGCCCTTGGGCGCGAGCACGCCGACGACCTCGAAGGGCATCTTCTCGATGCGGATGATCTCGGCAATGCAGGGATCGGACCCGAGGAGATTGCTCGCCACTTGGTCACCGAAGATGGCCAGCCGGGCGGTGTCGAAGCGGCCTCCGCCAAAGGCCTGCGTCCGCTCTGCGCTGACCACCAGCAGGTTGGAGCCCAATAGCGCCGTGGTACGGAACCATGTGCGGCCAATGCCGGGGGATCAGAGCCGTCAGCCGCCGCAGGAAGTCCAGCGGCTCGAGCACCAGACAGGTGGCCTCTTGCGGATGGGGCCAGGGCCGTCGCAGGTGATTGAGGACGCGGCTGTCCTCGCGCAGGGCTAGGCGGTCTTGGGCAAGGGCAGGCCGCTACCGGACTCGGACCATTCTCGCCATCCGATGGCCCTCGGCCGTTGCGATCCGCACCCAGTACGTTCCCACCGGCACGGCGCGGCCGACCTGGTCGCGGCCGTCCCACTGGAGGCTGTGGGCACCGGCCGCCCTCATCCCCGCTGACAGATCCCGAATCCTGCGGCCGGTTACGTCAAACACGCTGGCCCGAACCGGACCGGTCTGATGTGTGGCGAAACGAATGTCCGCGATTCCTGCTGCAGGGTTGGGGTGGAGCCATACCTCGACGGCACCGTGGGCAGCCAGGCCGATGCCTGCCGATGGATCGCACTGCGCCGGCATCACGGAGAACCCTTGGTAGGTGGGTAGGTAGACGACCTCGTCCGTGGCCAGGACGACGCGGCAGTCCTGGATCGCTGGGATACTGCCCGCCGGCCGAGGGTTCTGGGGATCCGTGATATCGATCACCTGAAACCCGCGGCGATTGGCGGCGACGAAGGCGTGTGAGCTGGTGGCCGATACTCCACAGGCATCGTCAGGCAGGAGTAGACTGCCCACCGGCGTGGGGTCCAGAGGATCCGCGATGTCCATGACGAGTAGCCCGGTATTCCAGTCCGCGATGTAGGCATGGGTTCCCACGATATCCATATCCACGGCGTTGCCCGGAGTGTCCTCAACGGCCACGACCATTGGCTCTAGCGGATTGGATATATCGATCACCCTGATGCCCGCGTAACCATCCGCAACATAGGCATAGGTGCCCGCAACGATGATCTCATGAGCGCAGATCCCCACCGGCACACTGGCCACGATCTCAGGGTGATAGGGATCGGCGACATCGATCACCAAGACGCGGTAGTTGGAGTCCGCCAGGAACGCGAAGGGGCCCTCGAGGGCTACATCGTAGGCCCGCGAGGTGGCCACGCCGCCCATGAGCGTGGGCTGATATGGATTGGTGACATCGAACGTCAGGAGACCGAAGTCGCGGTCCGCGACGTAGGCACAGGTGCCGACCACGGCCACTCCGCAGGGTTCCTGCACATCTTGAACGGTCGTGACGATCCCCGGGGAGTGCGGGTCCGATACATCGATCACGAATAGGCCCGCAAGTGCGTCCGCCAGATAGGCGTACGGTCCGGCCACGGTCATGTTCCAGGCCTGGTATGATGGCGATGACATCGAGCCCAAAGGAGATGGATTCTCCGGGTGGCCGATGTAGACCACCTGCACGCCGGCCTCACCGTCCGCGACACAAGCAAAGTCACCGAAGAACGCCATGCCTTGAGCGCTCTCGTAGAGGTTCACGGTACCGCAGATCTCCGGCTCGTGCGGCACCGCGATGTCGAAGGCCGATAGGACGCCGCCGGCACCTCCAACGTAGATGTGGGTGCCGGCAGGCGCCAAGCCCAAGGATGACCCTGTTAGACTGACATAGCCCGCCTGTTGGGGATCGTGCGGCATCGTGATGTCATAGATGGTGAGTCCGAGGTCCTCGCCCAGGAGGTAGGCGAACTTGTCCTTGAGCAAGATGTGCTGGGCAGTACCGAACGGATTCTCAATGCTGGCCACGATCGTGGGGTTCTGGGGATCAGAGATGTCGATCACCACGAAACCAAACGCCCCATCCGCCACGTAGGCATGCTGGCCCGCAACCGCCACTCCGTGGGCTGTGCCAGGGGTTACTTGGCCCCCCACGATCTGGGGCTGATGTGGGTCGGCCACGTCGACCACGATCAATCCCGCCTCCCCGGCCGCCACGTAGACCCATGAGCCGGCCACCGCCACGGTGTGGGCCTGCGAGGCGGTCAACGCTTCACCCACAATCTGAGGTTGCTCAGGGTTCGAGATGTCCAGGACTTGGAGGCCGCGGTAGTCGTCTGCGACATAGGCGTATGCGCCGGAGACCACGATATGGAGGGCACGCCCCGGAGTCTGCGCGCTGCCGACGATGGCGGGGTCTTGGGGGGCCGCGAGATCAACGACCTGTACCCCGAAGCCACCGCTGGCGACGAACGCGTAGTCCCCCGATATGGCCGCGTGATAGGCGGTTCCAGGCGTCTGAACGCCCCCCGCCCAATGGAGATAATCTGTGTAGTGGATACACTCGGCTCCGGCCGTCGCGGCCAGGCAGGCCGCACCCAGCGTCAACAACAGGACTCCAGCCGCTCTCATTCTCATAGAGATGCCCTCCACCGTTTCGTCCCGGGTTCTCGCTTCACTGGTAGATGTAGATACGGCGAAGCGAGCAGGTCCTTACGCGGCGACTTGAGCATAGCAGGGTGCGCCGGACATGGGGATACGCGGTGCCCGGGTTGGCGCATGGTTCTGAACTGTTCTCAACTGCGGAATGCCCCCATCCAGCGCAGAACCGGTGTGAGGTGCCCTGGGGACGGGCGGCGAGTCCTCGAGCTGATCGACCGACGCGGCGCAAGGCGGAGTGGGCGCGCCTGCGCACCGGCGCGCGTCAGGCGCGCAAGCTGAAGGGACACCACACAGCTCCGTCACCGGCGCGCGTCAACGCCGGTCGTTGTGCGTCGCCCTCATGGCCAGCCACTCACGGAGGCGCTTGATCGCGCCGGCCAGCTCGTACTGGCCGTTGGCGAAGACGGCGTAGTCCCCACCGCCCGCCATCGCCGAGGTGAAGCGGATCGAGTTGGCGTGGAAGAGCCAGACATCCATCCAGATCTGCTCCACGGCTTCGTCGAAGGGGCTGGCCCCAGCGGCCAGGCCCTCGGCAAGACCCCGATCCCAAGCCTCTTGGAGCATCTGGGTGCAGACCCGCGTGGCCGCGTTGGTCGCCTCGTGGGCGGCATCGTAGCGCCGAAAGTGCTCGGTGACCCAAGAACCGCCATGGCAGGTGCGGCAAATGCCCGCCATCGTCTCGCGCCGACGGGCCCGTTCCGTGGGGTCGATTAGGAAATCGGCGGCGGGGGTGCCGTCGAGCGCGGTGGGCAGCGGCAGCCCATCGCGATTCCGTATGCGGTGCGTGCGGGGATCCTTGGGATGCGGGTGGGAGTAGATCAGACCGAAGATGCGCATCGCGATGCGGTTGTTCATCTGGTGCGATCGCTCGACCACGACGCCCTCGTCGGGATCGACCAGGAGACTCACGTGGCAGGCCGCGCAGGTGGGAGCCTCGAAGTCACGACCGATGGTCCACGGCACGGCCTCGAAGTCCCACGAAGTCTTCTGCGTCGAGAAGATGTTGCCGTGCTTGCTGGCCGAGTACACCTTGTAGACGGGCACGTCGGGCCCCACGTGACACTGCTTGCAGGTGTAGGGTTGCCGCGCGACCTCGATCGCAAAGCCGTGCCGGGTGTGGCATGCCGAGCACGAGCCCAGGCTTCCGTCCAGGTTGACCCTTCCGACGCCTTGATTCGGCCAACCCGACACCACGGGAAAGCGCATCGCTCCAAAGTCCGTCTCACGCTCTTCGTTGCCTGTGACCTCGAGCCGCGTGCCGTGGCAGTGCAGACAGGCCTGCTCGCGCGTGGCGGTGGCAGGCGGCGCGAAACGCGAACCGTCGCCCTGCCACTGGAACTCCCCCAGGATTTGTCGTTCAAGATCCTGGTAGACCGGATTCTCCACCAGGTTGGCATGGGCGTGGGCCATGATGTTGGCCGTGTACTGCTCGGCTTCGACGGCGTGACAGGTCGCGCAGTCCGCGGAACTAACGATGACATGAATCTGGCGGCCGTTGTGGTCGAAGCTTCCGGCGTGGCGCTCCGGTCGCAGCGCATGGCACTCGGCGCAGCCCACGGCGAACTCCTGGAGCTCGGCCGGGATCGAGTCGCTCGATACGCGACGCGACAAGGGCTCTGCCGCCAGCGCTTCCTTGGGTGAAACGCGCGCATGCCGGCTGGCGCGCCAGCCCGCCACGAGACCCGGGTGGAGCAGCTCGTGGCACGTCAGGCATTCATCGCTGGCCTCGGAGAGCGGCGGACCATCCTGGCTCTGCCCCCGAGTCACCAGCGCAGCCAGGACGAGGAGCAAGATGAAGGCTCGTCTCATGGTCGGACCTCCTCTCTGTCTTCATAATGCACGTTCGGGCGCCGTATTCAAGCCACTTGTGCCGCTACGGCCTGCGCCCATCCTTCGCTCAAGATCACCTGGCCCTGTGCAAGGACGGGCGCGTCCTTTATCACCTGCGTCGGCCCTGAGCGCTGCCTGCAACCAACAATGTCTGCCCGATCGTCTCCTCATGTGGCATCCTGAAAACACCGTGGTGGGTGGATCTAGCCCGTTCCTCCGTAGCCCGCTAGGACAGGCTCAATCATCGTGACGCGTCGAAGGGAGGAGGATCATGAAAGCCCTGCTGGTCCTGACGATCCTGTTCGGCAGCTGCACCCCCTACGTGTTCGTGCAGCTCTCCGGTCCTCTGAGCTGCACGCTCCCCGCCGGCGTGCACCCAGTGGTCGGCGAGATTTCCGTGGGAGCATCCGACACGCTCATTATCGAACCGGGCCCCGAAACGTGCTCCACCACCTCGGTGCTATTCAACCACCATTGGGTTGGCTGGGTCGGCTGCCCACTCTTGAAGCGACGCCATGTAGACGGCAACATCCTTGAAGCCGAGCCGAGACATGATGAAGGCATTGGAAGACGCCGCGATTCCCGCACCGCAGTACGTAATGAAGCGTGCGCTGCGGTCACCATCAAACCACTCTGCAAGCTCGTCCATCGGCTTGTAGCGACCCTTCTCATCAAGCAAGGCCATGGCCGACACATTGGAGGCACTTGGGATATGGCCGGGTCGGTCATAGAGGACCATCTTCCCGCGGAAGTGGGGTTCGGGCATCGTATCGATAAGGAAGACGCTATCATCATTGATGGCAGCGGCGACCTCCTCGCGGTCTGCGATGAGTGAGGGACGGGGATCGGGAGTGAGTTCCCTTTCTTGGTGGCCGGCTGGCTCGGTCGACAGCGGCCTCCCTTCAGAGGTCCATACCCGCAGACCGCCATCCAGCACCGCCGCTCGATCGAACCCGACCCATCGCAGCATCCACCAGACTCGGGCTGCCCAGACCGAGAGGTTTCCGTCGTACAGCACCACACGGGACTCGTCACCGACACCCAGCGATCCCATGACAGAGCAAAACCGCTCAGGAGTCGGAAGGGCATGGCTCATCGGGCTTTCGACGTCGCAAAGAGCGCCCGTGAGATCTGCGAATCCGGCCGTCGGGATATGACCACCCCCGTAGCTGGTCCGACCACACACACCCTGGAACCCACCGCTCTCGTTGGGCAGCATGAGGACGGTGCAGTCAAGCACCACCAAGTCCGGATCATTGAGGTGTTGACTCAGCCACTCCGTCGTCACAAGAGTATCCATGGTGTTCTTGAGAGCGGAAGCAGGCTGTGTTTCTGTCTGCCCATTGGCGGCGCTGGGCGTTAGCGCCGCAATCAGTATGAGTAGCCCATACGAGCAGCGGTGAAATGGCATGATCCCTCCCGGTGACTGGAAATCGAGTTGACTGGATACAGGGGCTATACGGGCCGGCGATCAAGAAGGTTACGCCGGGGAGGGGGGCACAGATTGGTGGCGGTCAGAGGTGGGCAGCGGATGGGAAACTGCGACTGCGCAACGCCCCGGCAGCACCTGAACAGGGTAGACCGATCAGACGAGGGACGGGCCGCGGCGCGGAGGCCGTCTCGGGACCGGGCTCGTGATGGATCGCCGGCAGGTAGGAATCGCGAACGGTGACGATCGTCGAAAAGGGCCCGCCGCCTCGCGGAGACGGCGCCGCTCAGTACGTGAAGCCGATCTGCACCAACCCAGTCGTCGGCGTGCCTCCGTACTCGCTGCGCAGCACCCCGGCCCGCGACCGCGATCCGTGCGCGATCCGGCCGCTGACCTGCAGCGACGTGAAGTCGGTCACGGCCCAGGAGAGCGTCGGCATCAGCACGCCCGAGCCGTCCGACGGGCTGGCGATCCAGGTCAGGCTCACCGGCGTCTCGGCGCCGATCCCGTAGGTGATCTGCAGCGCGGTCGCGTGACGTCCGAGGATGCGCACGTCGCCGCGCTGCATGCGCAGCCAGTAGTCCCAGCTCAGGAGCAGCGGCGTGAGGTCGCTCGCGCGGCGGGCGCCGAAGCCGGAGTAGTGGTACTCGGCTGCCAGGTGGATCCCCGCGCCGGTGTCCAGGCTGTAGGATCCGCCGATGAGGGTCTGGGTGACGTTGTCATGGCCACACCCCCCGGACGATCCGTCCTCGCAGAACTCGGGAATGGCGTAGACCGCCGCCTCCCCGTGGATCTCGGCGTCGCCGACGGGCATCGATGCGCTGGCCGCCACGAGATCGTCCTCCCCGCGGCGGCCCGCCTGCAGGCCCCAGTCGAACGCGCGGATGTACCCGTGGATCCGCCCCACGTAGGCTGAATAGTCGCTCTCTTCGCCCAGCGCGGCGACCAAGTCGAGGGCGATGCGATCGGTGATCGGCACCCGGGCGCGCGCTGCATCGATCCCGCGCCGCCACTCGCGGTCGCTCTCCAGCGGGCTGAACGGCGCGAAGAAGTCCGTGGCGCTGAAGAAGAGCCCGCGTCCCCACCCGATGGCCTGGCGGCCCACCGTCAGCTCGTTGCCCTTCCAGCGTGCGCTCACGAGGGCGCGGTCCAGCTCGTGCCGGTAGGTGAACGTCTCGCCCACCCCGACCACCTCCTCCGAGAGCGAATCGAGACGGTAGGGCATCCACCCGGTCGCAGGAAAGACGCCCGTCCCGCCGGCCGCGCCGGCGCCCTCCGAGACGCCGCGGGCGCTGTGCTCATAGGCCACCTCGGCGGTCAGCCAATCGAGCGGGCGCGAGCGGGCCGTGAAGCGCAGGCGCCAGAGCTGGGCGCCGCTCCACCGCTCGGGAAAGAGCAGCGTGTCCTCGCCGGCCCGGGAGAGGAGCGTGGTCCACTTGAGGCTCGTGTCGAGGGCCAGGTAGCGATCGCCCGCGGCGTTGGCGATCAGCTCCCGCGCGTGTGCAGGGATCGGTCCCGCTCCGATCAGGAGCAGACCGAACAGCAAAGCGACCGCCGCCTGTCTGTCACCTCCCGCAATGAATGCGAACCGTCGTGACCGACAACGACGCACGGCCGTCGCCACCACGTCCGCCCAGGGCCGTGCCCATCTAGTTCCGGCGCTCATCGCTCACCACCATGCCGTCGCGCAGCGTCACCACCCGCGAGGCGTAGGAGACGACCAGCGAATCATGTGTCGAGAAGACGAAGGTCATGCCGTGCTCATCACGCAGCCGCCGCATCATCTTGAGCAGCGCTTCGCCGTTTTCGCTGTCGAGGTTTGCCGTGGGCTCGTCCGCCAGCACCAGCCGGGGCCGGGCCGCCACCGCGCGCGCCACGGCCACCCGCTGTTGCTGGCCGCCGGAGATCTCGTGGGGACGGCGGTCGGCCAGATCGGCCAGGGACAGCTCCTCGAGCACCTCGAGGGCGCGCTCCCGTCGTCCGCGCACACCCTGTAGCTCGAGGACGAACTCCACGTTCTCGCGCGCGGTGAGCACCGGGATGAGGTTGTAGGCCTGGAAGACGAAGCCGATCGAGCGCAGCCGCAGCTCGGCCCGCTGCCGGCGGCCCAGACGGCGTAGGTCCTTCCCGAAGACGCTCACCTCTCCTGCCGTGGGGGTGTCGAGCGCGCCGATCAGGTTGAGCAACGTCGTCTTGCCGCTGCCGCTCGGGCCCACGAGAGCCATGAACTCCCCGTCCTGTACGTTCAGGTCGAGGCCGCGCAGCGCGTGCACGGTGATCTCGCCCACATGGAAGTCCTTATGTACCTCGTGCGCCGCGATCAATGTCGGCTTCATCTCACGCCTCCCTCAGACTGAGCGCGGTGGTGGGATTGGTGCGCATGGCCGACCAGGCGGGAAAGAGCACCGTCAGCAACGTCGCCACGCACGCCAGGATGAACGCATACGGGATCATCCAGAGACCCATGTCGGCGTAGATCACCGGATCGAAGAGCACGCCCGATAAGGTCATGCGCTGGCCGGTGACCTGGGTGAAGTCGAAGCCGGCCGTGGCCCAGTGGTAGACCAACGGGGTTGCGAGCAGCAGCCCGACCGCACCGCCGACGATTCCGAGCGTGACCGCCTCCAACAGCACCAGGCGCAGCACCTGACGGCTCTTCATGCCCAGCGCGACCAGCACCGCGAACTCCCGCTTGCGCTCGAGCACCGAGGTGAGCTGCGCGCTGGTGATTCCCAAGATCACAACCGCCACGACGGTGCCCAGGATCATGTTGGTGAAGGCCTGATCGCTGCGGGCGTCGCCCCCGATGGCCGGGACCACCCGATCCCAGGTGAGCACCTCTTGCCCCGGCGTGAGCGCCTGGCGCAGCTCGGCGGCCACGGCGTCGATGCGGCGAGGATCCTTCAGCAGAAGGGTGATCTCGGCCACACCCGGCCTGCCCGTGACCCGCTCGAGCTCTT
Source organism: uncultured bacterium (assembly GCA_964585945.1). Classification (GTDB taxonomy): domain Bacteria; phylum Eisenbacteria; class RBG-16-71-46; order CAIMUX01; family WJJG01; genus CAZDKK01. The sequence continues at coordinate 9,372 of CAZPGB010000081.1, forward strand.
CGAGCGTGACGTGGCAGATGCCGGCGTCGAGCTCGCGGCTGCCGGTGGCGACGATCCCCACGATGCGCAGCATGGCGTAGCGCATCTCACCCGCCGCGTCGACCACGGTGAGGAGCAGGTCGTCGTCGAGTTCGACATCGAGACGATCGGCGATGGTGCTGCCCACGACGGTGGCGCCCCGGTCTTCCGGGCGCAGGTAGCGCCCTGTGGCCACCGCCTGGGCGATCCGGTTGAGCTGTGGCTCGGTCACCGGATCAACGCCGACCATCTCGACGCCCGTGGTGCGGGTTCCGAAGGCCAGCAGGGCCTCGGTGCGCGCGCGGGGGGTGGCGACCTCAACCTCCTCGTGCGCGCGGGCGGTGCGCAGGCTCGCCTGCCCGTCGGGCAGCCTCAGGTCCTCGTCGTGCGTCTCCTGCCATGATGCGGGGGCGATGCGGATGTGGCCCACACCGCTCTCGGCCACCGCGCGCACCCGCATCCCCTCCGAGCCGCGCATGAACGCGGTCAGGAACAGGGCCACGCCCACGCCGATCCCCACGCCGAGCACCGAGAGCAGCGTGCGCCGCACGTTGCGCCTCAGACTGCGCAGGGCCAGCTTGATGGTTATCGGTGCGCTCAACGTTGGCGTCTCCCGCGTGTGGAGGCCGGCGCCCTCACGCCCGCAGTGCCTCCATCGGTTGCATGCGGCTGATGTGCGCCATCGGCCACAGCACCGCGAGCAGCGACGTCAGCAGCACCGCCCCGGCCCCGGCCAGCACGTCCCGGGGATAGAGCTTGGGTACCACGTAGGACGTGAAGCGCATGCCCTCGAACGCCATCTCGTAGGCGTCGCTGTTGCCTCCCAGCGCCGCGTAATCGATGCCCCCACTGGGCGTCAGGAGCAACAACACAATGGCGATGGTCGATCCGATCACCACGCCGAGCTGGCCCAGGATGACCGCCTCGCTGCAGATGATCGCCGCCAGCCTGCGGGGGTGGCAGCCCAGCGACAGCAGCATGCCGAACTCGTGCGTGCGCTCGTAGGTCGACATCAGCATCGTGTTGGCGATCCCCGCGGCCGCCGCCAGCAGCACGATGAAGAGAACGATCCAGAGATAGACGTCGACCATCGCGAACATGGCCACAAGGTGGGGCACGATCTCGTACCACGGCAGCGTCTCGGTGCCGGCCAGCGCGGGGAGGGCCGTGAGGCGCGCCACCGTGGCGTCGATCGCTTCGCGATCGTGGACGTGGATGATGATCTCGTGCGCCTGATCGGGCAGGAGCAGCAGCTCCTGCGCGTCGGCCATCGACATGACGACGCCCTGGTCGTTGACCAGCGCCAGGGACGAGGGCAGCACGGCCGCGATGGTGAAGAGATCGTTGGCGATGGCGCCGTCCGCGTCCTGACCCACCAGGGCCAGCTCGTCGCCCGGCTTCAAACCGTTCACGCGCGCGAAGCCCGCGCCGACCGCGACCCTGCGATCCCCCAGCACAAGGTCGGGCGGCGCTTCACTCAGCAACCCTTCAGCCCACCGCTCCTGCGCGGGATCGACACCGACGACGACCGCCATGAAGCCCTCCCGCGTCTTGGCCGCCAGCATGGGCGCGAAGATGCGCGGCGCGGCGCGGGCAACTTCCGGATCGGTGCGCAACGATGCCAGGGTGCGGCTCACCTCGGGCAGGGTGAGATCGACGGCGCGTTCTTCGCGCCACTCGGGGGCGTGGATCTGAATGTGGCCGATGAACGGTCCCGTGAGCGAGCCGAACAGCTCCTCGGCGTAGCCGTGCATCAGCGCCGAGGAGCCCAGAAAGGCGAGCTGCCCCACGGCGATCGCTCCCAGCGCCATCGCCGCGCGACGGCGGTTGCGGCCCAGATTGCGCCAGGCGATGCGCAGTGTGCTCGCGATGGCCACGGACCCTCCCCGCCCTCAGCGTCGCCGCTCGAGCTCGGTCAGACTGAACATGCTCTCATCGACATCGACGTCGAAGCCGATGCCGATGTACTGCATCACGGTGCGTTGTCCCTCGTCCCGCTCCGGGATGACGGTGAGGCGCATCGGCACGGGCCGGCGGCCCATCACGCGCACGTCCTCCAGCAGCATGGTGCGTGACAGCCGTCCTTTGCGATCGTAGTAATGAAGCTGCACGGGAAGCTGGTACTCGTCATCGAAGACGATGTCGATCCGGCTCCAGAGTCCGATCGCGTCGGGGCGGGCGGTGAGGCGTACGAGCCAGCCGGGTGGATCGTCCGATCGGCCGATCAGCTCCGATGCGTAGTCCTTCTCGAACGAGGACTCGCGCACCAGATCGTCGTTGGTCAGGTCGGTGCCCATCCACGAGCCCATCATCATCGAGGGCGGCACCCGGATGGTGCGCGCGATTTTGGGCAGGTAGTTCCACAGGTTCTGCCCCACGCGCAGGGTGGCGGTACCCGCGTCACGCGGCGGCGAGTCGATCACGATCAGCGCCTTGTCGTCGCCCTTGGTCCAGGAGCGCAGGCGCATGGAGCGGGTCTTGTCGGGCCGGATGGTCTCGATCTGCATGTGGGCAGTGGTGCCGCTGGACTCGTAGAGCTCATCAAAGCGGCGCAACAGCGCGGTGACGTCCGGGGCCTCGGCGGCGGGATCGACGGCGTCCTCTCCGGCAGCTTGAGGATCGGCGCCCGGCGGGCTTGCCGGCGCGGCCGCGCCGGCGAGAATCAACGCCGCCAGAAGCGCCCCCCCTACAGCGCTACGCCTCGGAAAGCGAGCGACCAGTCGAAGGACCGTATCGATGGGAAACATCACCCTCATGACCGCTCCTTGCTCCACTGCCGCTCCCAGCGCGCCAGCAGCGGCGGAAACTCCTTCTCGATGAACCGGCAGTAGCTGCCGATCTCCCGTAGCCGTCGAGATCCGGAGGCATCACGCCGTTGAAGGTGCGCGAAGCCCTCCTCGGCCAAGTCCCCCATGAGGGCGATCCGCGTCAGGCGCATCCGCATCATCTGGGCCCAGATGCCGGGCCGCAGCCGGAGGTGGGCGCTGCGCACGCCGGGAATGCCGACCCGCTCGATCATCCCGAGCTGGATCAGAAACCGCGTGGCGGTGCTGATCGAGGCGAGGCTGGCCCCGACCGCGGCCGCGATCTCCTTGGCCGTCTGCTCGGGTGGGTCGCAGATCAAGAGCCAGCCCAGGATGCGTCCCGACATCCGGGTCGCGCCGAGCTGCTCGAAGAGCAGGCCCCACTTCTCGAGATAGGGACCCGCCTCGGACGGACGCTTCTGCCGTGACACCCCCGGCCTCCGCGGTTGGATACGTTGCCGTAGTTCTGATATTTCAATTATTACCAAAATCTCAGAAAAGACGCAAGACATACCCCCCGGGCGGGTAAGCCCCTTACAGGATGCGAAGACCGGGATGACCATGCTTGGCTGGGCGGCCGGGAACCATGCAAAGCCGAAGGGCGGCGCGGGACGAATCTCCTTCGTGGCGGACCCACCCTACTCGACCCAGATGCGCACTTCCGGATACCCCCCCGCCTCCCCACGTAGCAGCTCCGATTCCGTCCCCCGCAGGTGCCGATCCAGAAACGCCCGCACGTAGGCGCGCAGGATCGCGATCATCCGTTGTCCGTCGATCGGGCCGGGCCCTTGGCGCTGAAGGTTCCAGATCGAGGGGTCGCCGAAGTTGCCGTGACGGCTGCCCCGGATCTGAAGCATCAGGGATCCCTGCGCGCTGCGCCGGAAGAAAACGTCGTTGATGAGCGCATCGGGGTGATGCGGGCTTACGCTGTGCATGAACAGGAACGGCTTTGGCAGCGGCTCGGTGGCAATGTCCCCGTACATGAAGCCGTCCATGTTGATCCCCGCGCGCAGCCGGCGGTCCTGGAGGCATGCCTGACCGGCCACCGCGCCGCCCTTGGAGAACCCGAGCACTGCGACGCGCTCGCGATCGAGCCGGCCGGCCAGTGACCCATCACCCCGATCGAGCTCCTCGAGCCGATCGAGGGTGCGGCTGATCTCGAACGCGCACAGCCGCACGTCCGCAGTGTTGAGCGGCTGCACCCGGACCAGCTCTTGGGCGAGCTGTGCCTTGCGGGCGGCATCAGGGCTCTGCAGGATGCGACCCTTCACGTGCTCCACGGCGTCGGACTCGAGCTCGCGCGACAGTGCGCGCGACCGCTCGTCGTCTGGATCGAGAGCGATCGCGCGTCCATCGCCATCGAAGACGAAGGGAGTCCAACGCGCATCCCGGTGGCCCACGGAGACCACCACGTATCCGTGGCTGGCCAGGTCCTCGGCCAGCGTGGTGCAGCCGATCATCAAGCCCGACAGGCTGAACAACACGACGGGGAACCTCCCGCCGGTCTCCGCGACGGGAGCGCTGGTGTGGCCGTGGGTCTGAACCTGGCTGAAGTGTTGCAGGACGAACGGCGGGGAGCTCCAGGACCGCGCCAAAGCCCGCGCACCCTCGGCTGGCACGTACGGTAAGGGATCGCCTCCCGGAGCGGCCGGGTACCAGATCTGTAGCGACACCTCGCGGCGCAGGTACCATGCGGGCGCTTCTCCATCCGACGGCGGGGGCGGCACGAACGCATCCCAGGTAACGCCCACCGATCGGGAGCCGGTCGGCGCGGGCAACGTAAAGACGGGAAAGAAGTAGGCCGGAGCCGCGGCAATCATCCAAGCCACCACGCCCGCCACAGCGCCCACCACCCGCAGTCGCGAACGGCCCCGCCCCGCATCGCCTCTCGCCCTTGCGCGCCGGCGCGCCAGCGCGACCAAGGACAGAATCAGCCACACTGCCGCAAGCGCATACACCGGGATCATCGACCAGCGGTAGCCGTCGATCAGGAGTTGGATGAGCGCCAGGGTCGCTCCCAGAACGCCGAGCACAAAACCGACCCCGTGACGGCGCAACCCTTCCGAAAGCAACGAAAGGGGTGCGGCAAGGAGAAGCAGAAGGACCAGCACTTCCAACGGGCGCATGCGTCACCCCCTCGGTCGCATTGTCGTAGGACTCGCCAGGCAGGCAGCCGCCGCGCGCGGTTACCACACGTGCCTACGCATTGCGCCGTATGCGGCCGCAGCAAGTCCCTACGCCTTGCGCCGCGCGGGGTTGCCCATGACCGTGGCGCCCGGGGGGACATCCTCCACCACGACCGCGCCGGCGCCGACCACCGCGTCGCGGCCGATCGTGCAGCCGGGGATCACCACCGCGCCGGTGCCGAGAAAGGCCCGCGCGGCCACCGTCACATTCCCGGCCAGGCGACAGCCCGGGGAGATCTGCGCGAAGGCGCCCAGGTCGCCGTCGTGGTCGATCGTCGCGGCCGTGTTGACGATCACCCCGTCGGCAACGCGCACATCGGTCATGAGGATGGCGCCCGGGCCGAGGAAGACCCCGCCGCCGAAGACGGCGGTCGTGCTGACGGTGCTCGACGGGTGAACCACGCTTGCGGATGGACGCTGCGTCAGGGCCGCAAGGCGCGCGGAGAGTTCCTCCCGCACTCGGTTCTCGCCGATGGCGACGAACCAAGCGACGTCCGGCGCGCGCAGCTCTGGGCAATCCTCGGGCTCGCGGGCCAGCACGGGAACGCCGTGGATGCGCTCCCCGGGCTCGAGCGCGCGGTCCACGAAGCCGACCGGCAGCCAGCCGGCGCAGCGGGCGCAATCCAGCACGACGCGCCCGTGCCCCGAGGCGCCGATGATGACGAGCTTCTCCTGAGCGTGGGCCATGCCTTTCATCCTCCTGCGGCGCGGTGCTCGTCTGGCCCCGGGGACACAATGTCTTTCCCGGCCGGATGCGACCCGGCCGTTCCCCTGAACCGGTCCATGGTGGCGCGCCCTTCCTGGGAGATCCCCTCGCGCTTGAACACCTGGAGAAGCGTCAAGCCCAGGATCTTGAGATCGAGACGCAGCGACCGATGGTCGACGTACCACGTATCCAGGGCAAACTTCTCCTCCCAGGTGAGCGCGTTGCGGCCCTTGACCTGCGCCCAGCCGGTGATGCCGGGCTTCACCTCGTGGCGCCGGGCCTGGTCGCGACTGTAGAGCGGCAAGTACTCCTCGAGTAGCGGTCGTGGCCCGACCAGGCTCAAGGGTCCCCGCAGGACGTCCCAGAGCTGGGGCAGCTCGTCCAGGCTGAGCGAGCGGATGAGACGCCCCGATCGCGTGAGCCTGTGGGCATCCGGCAAGGGCTCGCCGCGATCGTCGTGCGCCGTGATCATCGTGCGGAACTTGTGGACGGTGAAGAGGCGACCGTGCCGGCCGGGCCGGCGCTGGCGGAAGAGGACCGGCGCCCCCAGGGCGAAGCGCACCCAGAGTGCGGTCGCCGCCAGCACGGGCGACAGCAGCACTAGTCCCACGGCGGAGACCGTCACATCGAGAATGCGCTTGCAGGCCGAATAACTCACCGCACCAACGACTCCATCAGCTCCAGGTACCGCTGCGCCAACACCTCGCGCGAGGCGTTCGCGCGCACCCAGGCGAGACCCTGCACCCCCATCTGCTCGCGTTCGTCGGGATGATCCGCAAGGTGTAGCACCGCATCGGCCAGCGCGCGAGGGTTCTCGGGCGCGGCGAAAACACCGGCGCGGGCCCGTTCGCACACCAGCTCCCGGGCCACCCCATCGATCGCCAGGAGGGTGGGCCGCGCGCAGGCCATGTAGTCGAACACCTTGTTCGGGTAGACCGTCCGGAAGGTCGGGTTGTCCTGCAGTACGGCTGCTCCCACGTCGCAGGCGTTGACGAATTCCGGCATCGCCTCTTTCGGCTGAGGCCCGTGGAAGCGGATGTTCGTAAGCCCAGCCTCCGCCGCCCGCGCTTCCAGCGCCTCCCGTTCGGGGCCATCGCCAACGCACGCGATCAGGATGTCGGGCCGCGCCTTCAGAAGCGTTGCCGTCTCCACGAGCTGGCCCAGTGCATTGGCCCGGCCGTGCGCGCCGGAGTACATCACGACGAACCGATCCCCCCATCCAAGCTCACCGCGCACTCGGTTTTCCCGGGGACCGGGCTGGAAGCGCTCGAGGTCGGCGCCGTTGGGAATCACCGCGATCTTACCTGCCGGGGCCAACCCCCGCCGGACGATGTCCTCTTTGAAGGCGGGGGTGAGGACGTTGATCGCATCACTGCGCCCGTAGGCCCAGCGCTCCAGCCGATAGAGCAGCCGCGCCATCAGGCTGCCCGACCGCAACACCCCGGTCGTGATCGCGCTCTCGGGCCACAGGTCGCGCACCTCCGCAACCCAGGGTGCACGCCGGCCCGGCAGGCGCGCCGCCAGGTATCCGGGGACGAAGGCGGTAAGCGGCGGCGACGTGGCGACCACGACGTCGGCCCGGCTAGCGCGCAGGGCGGCTGTGGCGCTCGAAAGCGTGAAGGCCAGGAATGCCCACATGCGCCCCGCATAGCTGCGGCGGTATGAGGCAGGGACGAAGCAGCGCCAGACGGTGACATCACCGTCGCGCTCACGCACCACCCAGCGCCCCCTGTACGCAGCCGGCACCTCGCCGGAGCTGTAGTTGAGTGTGCCGGCAATCACTTCCACCCGGTGACCACCGCGGGACCAGATCCGCCCCATCTCGTTGAAGCGTGAGCCCCCCGGCATGCCGGGGGCCAGATAGTACTGGTGGACGACCAGAATGCGCATTTCCTTGGCGCCCTCCGTGGCGTGGGTCGGTCGGGCTATCTTCGTTCGCGCCCGGGATCGGTTCAAGCGCATCCGCGGAGGGCTGCCGAAGCCGCCCAGTGGCCGCGGATTTCAACTGGGTCAGGCCCTGAGAGACCCTTCACGCCCGGCCGTCTGCCTGGAGGGCTCCACCCCCTCGCGCCCAAATGCAGCGCCGGGCCTAATGAATTGAATTGCAACAGGTTGAAGATTTTTCTCGCGCGATTTGGCGGCCTGTGTTAGCTCTCACATGCGCATATTGGGCTGCCGGCGGGACTTCCCCGTCCCGGGCGCGGGTGCCCGACCATGCGTGGGAGAGACAGTCACTGACCCGAGGAGGTGGCTGCGCGATCGGAAGCAGGGGCTCAGGGAGGACGTAGCTCATGCAGAGGACGCTAAGGTCCATATGTGTCTTGTTCTGTGCGACCTTTGTCACCATCCTAGGCACCAACCTCACGCCCGCCGCCTCAGCGGGTGACGTGACGAGCAAGGTGGATGTGGACGTTTGGGGCCGCGCCAAGTTCGATTTCCACTACGACACCGCCCAACTCGTATCCGGCATCGACTTCGCCACCTATGTCACGTCGGACCCGGAAGACTTCGACGGGGTGTTGAACTTCAACCCCCGCGATACCCGGTTCGGCTTCAAGGCGAAGTTCGTCGAAGGCGAGATGACCACCGGCGCCGTGATGGAGCTGGACTTCTACGGCAGCAACGCCGGCAACAATCTGATCCCGCGTATGCGCCTGGGATACGCCTTCATGGAGCAGGGGGGGTTCCATCTGCGGGCGGGACAGGATTGGATTCCCATCGCCCAGCAGAATCCGGGCACCATCGATTTCGGGATCCTGTCCTGGGGCGGCAACCTCTGGTGGCGGGTGCCGCAAATCACCGCCCGGTACAAGATGGAGAGCGGGGTCGAGCTCCTGGGCTCGCTCATGAAGCACCGGGTGCAGCCGGGCACCTATGACGTCGAGGAGATCCTGCCCTGGATCCTCGGGCGCGTGGCCTACGGCGGATTCCTGAATGGGAAGGGCATGCTGGCGGTGGGAGGCGGCTTCCGCTCGGTCGAGGTGGCCGACAGCATCAGCCTCTCGCCCTACCTGGCCGTGGTCGAGTTCAACCTGCCCTTCACCGATCAGGTCTCGCTGAACGGCGAGGTCTACACCGGCGCCGGGTTCGGCGAGGAGTTCCTGCACTACGGCTTCGAGTACAACCTGATGCATCCCGATGACGCCGCCGACGAGGGACGCGAGATCGCGGCCATGGGTGGCTTCGCCAGCCTGGCCTTCAAGGCGAGCCCGAAGGTGACCATCAACGTCGGCGCGGGCATGGACGACCCGGACGAAGACGACATGGAAGGGATGGACGCGAGTTCGGTGCGCTACACCAAGAACACGGTCGTCTTCGGCAACCTCAAGATGCAGATGACCAAGCACATGGGCATGGGCGTCGAGGTGATGCACTTCATGACCGAGCACGGCGAGGACGCCGAGGGCGAGACGATCGACTACGACGGCCAGCGGATCACCGGGTCGACGTGGTTCACCTTCTAGACTGAACGAAACGGACTCAGAGCAACTTCGCTACCCTCAGGAACCAGGGGGGCGCCTCGGAGAGGTGCCCCCCTGTTCAAGATCCCACCCGGCAGACAGGCGACCGCCTCCGAGATCGGGCAGCCGATGGCCCATCGCAGAATGACCCGTCGTCCCAACTCGGAGCCACCGGCGTCTCGAGGCGCTACCAGGCCCCGATGATGGCTCCGACCACCGCAAACGCGATCAGATGATAGAGAATGTTGATTGCGGTCAGTGAACGGGGCCGCTTCTCGAAGACGTCATTGATCACGAAGGTCGCCCCCACGAAGCAGACCCCGGCCAGCACGCCGACCATGAATCCTTCGATCACGGTCCCGAAACCCGCCCAGTACATCACACGGGCAATGCCGTAGGCGGCAATCCACGAGAAGATCAGCGCCCACACGATGTTGAGCGGACTGAAGTCCTGGTTCACCTGCTCGCGGCTCTTGCCGATGCCCTGCATCCAGGCCTTGCCGAAGAGCGCGGGGGTGTACCAGAGCGCGCCGAGCACCGTGTAGACGACGCCGGAGACCAGGATGGCCAGCCAGTTGATGGAGTGTTCAGGCATGGGAGCATCCTCCCTGGGAGCCTCTGGAACGGCTCCGCGCATGAGGTCCAAACGACAGGTGTGGTGCACGGGTGCGGCGGCTGAAGCCGAGGATGCTCGATTCGAACGGGGTTGTCAATCAGCCCCGGAGAGTGGTCTTACGCGCAGTGCGGGTGCCGCCGTCAACGCAGATGCTGATGACCGTCCAGCCGATGTTGCATCCACAACTCGTAGGCGTTCTCGGGAAGCACCTGCAGGTTGCTCATCTCGTAGCGCTCCCGTTGCAGATCATACCGGTCGTAGAAGCCGCTCTCGAACTCGTAAACGCGTCCGGTGTCCGGATCGTACAAGCGTTCGCGCTCCAGGATGGCGTCGCTCCACTTCTCGGACAGAATGTCGTGGGTGCGATTGCGATTCTCCCATCCCTCGGTGATGATATCGGAGGCCTCGCTGAGGGTGCGCCCGGCCTTGAGGATGCCGCTGTAGGTCTGCTGTTGCTGTTGCATGCATGCGGAGGCGTACTGCCGGCTGATGGTGAAGCTGTCGAGCGCGCGGAGAAGGGCCGGCCGGAGCGAACGGAACTCGTCGTGACCGGCCGAGGCGCCCACCACCATGAAGCCGTACCCGAAGCCGCCGCCGGGTCCGCCGGTGTAGGGCATGACCGGCGCCACGGTGGCCATGAAGAGTCCCTCCCCAAGCGCGCCTCGTTCCGTGAACAGCGCCCGCACGAGCTCGGCGGTGCCGCCCGGTATGGAAGAAGGCGCCGGGGAGGCCTGGATCACCTGAAGCTGCTCCAGGCGCGGCGCCTGCGGCATGAATTGCTGCGCGACCTGCGAGGATGCGATGGCGTGGAACTGCTGCAGGAAGTTGGCGGGCGTCAGTGGACTGACGACCGGCATGTCGAGCCACGTGACCGGATAGCCTCCGGCCTGTGTGTACTGGTAGTCGATCTGGCGCTGCTCGGCCAGCAGGTAGACCGGCCCGACCTGGCCGAAGAAGAAGATCTGCCGCACCGGCCGGGCCGGATCGCGGATGAGGAAGGCGAAGCCGGCGCACTGCCCGGCGGTGATCACCTCCCACCCGGCCGGCTTCTCGATGGTGAAGAACCCGCCGTCGTATCGTTCGAGGCGCAGCGGGGCGCCGGCCTTCGGGGATGCCGCTGCAAGACAAAGGCCGGCGAGCACGAGGCAAACGATCCGCGTCACATTCCGGTTCAACGAGTGCATGCGGGCAACCCTCCCTCCGTCCGATCCGGTTCACGAACTGCAGGCACTCATGCTATCGGCAGAATGCGGGCGCGGCTTCGCGCCGGACCGGTCGGGATTCCAAGACGACCCGCAGGCGTAGACTGCCCAACCTCACGTCGATTCCGCGGTTGCGGGCAACCGGATCAAATGAGCCATACGCCGGATGGCTGGTTGAAACACCCCGCGGGCACGGCAGCCGGATCGCTATCGCCGGTTGCAGGGCGGTTGCGCTGGGGCGAGGCTAGGCTAGTTCCCGTCTCAAAACCCCGAATTCGTACGCATAGTTGAAGTTGTCCAAG
>CAZPGB010000082.1:0-20405 GCA_964585945.1 uncultured bacterium
GGTTGCTAACGCACGAAGGTTACAACCAGGGGGTCGGTTGTTCCATATGGTCTAGCCGAGCGGATGCCGGGCGGCGGCGCGGGCTTCCGCGAGCAGCTCCGGGCAATCGCTCCGTTCCTCCAGCACGTCGATCAACTGCGCCAGGCCCGGCGCAATGAACTCCCGGAACCCCGGTCGTCCCTGACGCACGCCCAGCCGGGCGAACGCGCCCAGCGCCTGCATCAGCCGGTTGGCGGCGCTGGCCAGCAGCCGCCGACGCCATGCCGCGACCTCGCCGGCCGGCGCATCCGGCCCGGGAATGCCGGGCACGCCCATCCCGGACGCGACGGCGCGGTAGTGGTCGACCAGGTTTTCGCGGTCCGCCGCGCTCAGCGCCACGTAGGGATCGTAGAGCAGCGCGGCCAGGTCGTATTCCGCGGGACCGAGCCGCGCGCCCTGGAAGTCGATGACCGCCACCTCCGGCGCGGCCAAGGCCGGACTCGGCGCGATCTCGGGGACGCCGGGCGGCTCGCGGTCCGCGGGCGGCTCGCGGTCCCCAGCCGTGTCGGGGTCCCCGGCCGGTTTGGACTGCGCGTGGTCGACCGGTTGGACCCCGCCCAGGACCATGAGGTTGCGCGACTGGAAGTCGCGGTGCATCAGGACGGGCGCCGGCGGCGTTCGCGTCGCCTCCTCGGCCAGATGCTGCAGCTCCGGGGCGAGCGCCTCCCAGGGCCGGTTTGAGCCAGTGCACCCGATCCGCAGCTCGCGGTGGAAGTAACCGGCCTCGTGCTCCAGCACGAAGGCGGCGGTGTAGGCGAGGTTGTGCGTGCGACGAGGGTCCCAGGTCAGGTCGCGCGGCATCTGCATCCGCGCCAGATGGCCGAGCGCCTGGCGGTAAAGGCCCGCGGCGGACCGGGAGCGGCGGACATCGAAAAGGCGCCGGTCGCCCAGATCCTCGAGCAGCAGGAGCCCCGCATCCAGATCGGCCGCGTAGAGGGCCGGCACCCGCACGCGGCGAAGGTGGAGCTGCTCGCGGACATAGAGGTAGGCGTCGTTCTCGTCGGGACGCGGGCGGCCGGGCGGCAGCGGGTTGAACAGGACGACCGCGCGCGCGCCGGCGTGCTCGACCCGGAAGAAACGACGGGTGGACCCGTCGCCCGCGATGGCGGTGACGCGCGGGGGCGCGTCTCGGGAGACCCCGCTCCCCGAAAGCAGGGGCATGGCGCGCGCCACGAAGGTGCGCATCGGCTCGGACAGCCCCTCGTCGCCGGACACGGTTCCCTCCCGTTCTCTCTTCACTCCCGGCTTGGAATGCGCGCCGAGTCGGTGGCCGATTTCGTCCACCGGGCGCAGCCCCGCGCTGCGTGGATCCAACGCGCTATCTGAAGTCTCTGACAGATTTCAGCCACGGAGGAAAGCATAAATGGACCCCCGCAACGGTCGATATATGAGGGTCGAGGAGGTACAACCATGCCGTATGAAGATGAGGATCTGCTCGAGGAACTAATCGTCGAGTCGGTGGAGCACTTGACGAGCATCGAGCCCGATCTCCTGGCTCTCGAGAAGGAGGGCAGCGAGGTCTCCTCGGAGCTCATCAATCGCATCTTCCGCGCCATGCACAGCATCAAGGGCGGTTTCGCATTCTTCGGGCTTTCACACATCGTCGATCTGAGTCATGCCATGGAGAGCGTGCTGATGCGCGTTCGCGACGGCGAGATGAGCGTCACGCCGGGCATGACCGACGCCCTCCTGGCCGGAGTCGACAAGCTTCGGGCCCTGTTGGATGACGTGCGCGGGTCGGAGTCGATTCCGATCGACGCCGAGATCGGCCCCTTGAACGCGATCCTGGAAGGCGACGAGCCCGTGGCGCCCGAGGCCGGGGTGCCTTCAGCGGACCTCGCCGCGCAGGCCGCCGAGCTCCAGGAAACGATCGCCGCGGCGCCCGAGGCCGATCCCCAGGCGAACGCGCCGGCGGAGAGCCCGCTCGAGGAGACGCAGACCGCGCAGGCCGCCGAGGCGTCCCCGGCCGAGGTGGTGCCGCAGGCGCAGCCGTCCCCGGAACCCGCCGCCGGGGCCAAGCCCACCATGGATCTGGTAACCAGCCCGTCAGCGGCCGCCGCGCCCCAGGAGGCGACCGGCCCGGCGAAGCCGGACAAGGTGAGCGACACGGCCGAGACCATTCGCGTCAAGGTGGACCTGCTCGACAACCTGATGAACCTGGCCGGCGAGCTGGTGCTGGGCCGCAATCAGATCAAGCTGGCCTTGAGCAGCCGCTTCTCCGAGGCGGCCTCGGCCAGCTCGGCCTACAAGCGTTTGCAGGATGAGCTGGTGCGCTCCCAGGACGCGATCGTCTCCAACCTGCAGGCCCTCAGCGGGGCCAGCGGCAGCGCCGGCGTCGAGCAGGCCGAGGCGCTGGTGGCGCGCGAGTTCGACAAGATCAAGGAGAACCTGAACCAGACCCTGTCGCTGCGCCTGGTGGAGACGCCCGGCATGTCCGCCGTGATGCAGGACGTGGACCTGGTGACCAGCGAGCTGCAGAGCAGCATCATGAACACCCGGATGCAGCCGGTCGGATCGGTCTTCGGGAAATTCCCCCGCATCATGCGCGATCTCTCGCGCAGGATGGGCAAGGAGATCGATCTGAGCCTCGTGGGTCAGGATGTCGAGCTGGACAAGTCGATCATCGAGGCGCTGGCCGATCCGCTCACCCACCTGGTGCGCAACTCCGCCGACCACGGCGTCGAGTCGCCCGAGGAGCGCGAGGCCGCCGGCAAGCCGCGGGTGGGCAAGGTGCGCCTGCGCGCCTATCACGAAGGCGGCCAGGTGAACATCGACATCACCGACGACGGCGCCGGCATCGACCCCGAGCGCGTGAAGCGCAAGGCGGTCGAGCGGGGCATTCTCACCGAAGAGCTCGCCGAGCGGATGAGCGATCGGGAGGCGGCCAACCTCATCTTCGCCCCGGGCTTCTCGATGGCCAAGCAGATCAGCGACGTCTCGGGCCGTGGGGTCGGGATGGACGTGGTGCGCACCAACATCGAGCGCCTGGGCGGCACCGTGGAGATCGAGTCGGTTCCCGGGGAGGGAACGCGCATCAACCTGCGCCTCCCGCTGACGCTGGCGATCATCCCCTCGCTGATCGTGGGCATGGGCCAGCGGCGCTACGCGGTCCCGCAGGTCAATCTGGAGGAGCTGGTCCGCGTGCGCGGGCAGGACGTGGAGAAGCGGATCGAGCAGGTGCGCGGCAAACCCGTGCTGCGGTTGCGCGGGAAGCTGCTGCCCCTGGTGTCGCTCTCCACCGTGCTGCGGCTCGATGAGCGGGCGATGCAGGCCGAGACCGAGCTCATCGCTGAGACGCAGGAGAACCGCGAGTTCCAGACCGAGAGCAAGACCACCGTGGCCGCCGCCAACGGCGCCATGAACATCGTGGTGCTCAAGGTCGGCGCGCACCGCTACGGGTTGATCGTCGAGAAGCTCCTCAACAACGAGGAGATCGTCGTCAAGCCGCTGTCCAGCTACCTGAAGGAGTGCAAGCACTACGCCGGCTCCACCATCATGGGCGACGGGCGGGTGGCGATGATCCTCGACGCGGCCGGCATCGCCGCGGTGGCGGGGCTGCACTTCGGGGAGCTCGCCGAGGAGGAGGCACGCATCTCCCGCCAGCAGACCGGCGCCGAGACGGAGGTCCAGCCGCTGCTGCTCTTCCGCAACAGCGACGCGGAGCTCTTCGCGATCAGTCTGGCCCTGGTGGCGCGCATCGAGAAGGTGAAGGCCAAGGACATCGAGCGCATCGGGTCGAAGGAGTACGTCAAGTACGACCGCAGCTCGATGCGCATCCTGAGGCTCCACGACTTCCTGACCGTGGACCGTCCGGCCGAGAACCCGGAGGAGTTCTTCATCATCGTGCCCAAGCTGGTCCGCCATCCCATGGGGATCGTGGCCACCAAGATCGAGGACATCTTGCACACCGACGCCGACATCGATCGGGCCAACATCAGCGGGCTGGGCATCCTCGGCTCCGCGGTGCTGGACGGCCGTCTGGCGGTCTTCCTGGACATCTACAGCCTCTTCGAGGCCGCCGAGCCCGACCTGTACAAGCAGGGCGAGCTGGCCGCGGCCGACGAGCTGATGGACAAGCGCGTGCTGCTGGCCGAGGACACGGCCTTCTTCCGCAGCGTGGAGTCGGAGTATCTGAAGAGCTTCGGCTGCATCGTGGAGATCGCCACCAACGGCGCGGAGGCCTGGGACCGCCTGACGCACGAATCCTACGATCTGGTGGTCACCGATATCGAGATGCCGGAGATGAACGGCTTCGAGCTCACCGAGCGCATTCGCGCCACCGACCGGGTCAAGCACCTGCCCATCGTGGCGGTGACTTCGCTCTACTCCGACGAGGCCCGCCAGCGCGGGGCCGAGGCGGGCGTGGATGCCTACGAAGTGAAGTTGGACAAGGACCGCTTGCATCAGGCACTGACGGCGGCGATGAGAAAGCGGCAAGAGGAGCAGTCATGGAGCGCCAATTCGCAACGTTCTACCTCGGAGACGCTCGCTTCGGCATAGACATCCTGATGGTGAGGGAGATCAACCGGCATCTGGAGATCACCCCCGCCGAACGGGCGCCCGACTTCGTGCGCGGCCTGTTGAACCTGCGCGGACAGGTGGTCACCGTGATCGACCTGGGCGTGCGCCTGGGCCTGGGCGAGCGCGAGATCGGTCCCGAATCGCGCTGCCTGGTCCTCAAGACGTCGAGCGATCTGGCCGTCCACCAGAAGGCGGGCCTGCTGGAGGACGACACCTCCAACGACGTGATCGGGTTGCTGATCGATCGCGTGGGCGACATGGTCACGGTCGGTGACAAGGATCTCGAGCCCGCGCCGGCGAACATCAGCGGGGTGGACGGGCGTTTCCTCTCCGCCGTGGCGAAGCTGGAGGACGACCTGATGGTCGCCCTGCGGACCCGCGAGATCCTGGATGTGGAGTTGTCGGCTGCGTAGATGCGCGATGTGTCGAGCGCAGCGAGGGTGGACGACGATCGCACGCGCCGCCGGTACCGCGAGCGAGACGGCAGCCGCGACGTGTCCAACGGGCTCGTTGACCTGATCCGGCAACCAGCGAGGGCTCATGGCGACCAACGTCCTGATCGTCGATGACACCGTTGTCTATCGCAAGATCCTCTCCGAGGCGGTCGATCCGCTGGTCGACGGGGGCAGCGTGGTCACCGCCCCCAACGGCTCGGTGGCGCTCAAGAAGCTGGCCAGCCATCCCTTCGATCTCGTGCTGCTCGACGTGCAGATGCCGGAGATGGACGGCATCGAGACGCTCACGTGCATCCGGGACCAGTTTCCCAGGGTGGTGGTCGTCATGGTCAGCGCGGCGACGGCCAAGGGCTCGGAGACGGCGATCAAGGCGCTCAACCTGGGCGCGTTGGATCTCATCCAGAAGCCCCAGGGAAGCAATCCGTCCGACAACCTGCGCCAACTGCGCACGGAGCTGAGCGCCGTCATGAAGGTCATGGACACCCGCAGGCTGACCGGCTCGGCCGGTCGATCCATTCAGTCTTCCTCCGCCGGTCGGTCGGCGTCCGCCGTGGCCGCGCCCCCGCCGGCGCCCGTGGTCCGTCGCGTCCCCGGACGGCCGGCGGTGACGCCGGCCACATTCAGCCTGCTGGCGGTGGGCTCGTCCACGGGCGGGCCCGAGGCGCTGTCGAAGTTCATCCCCAATCTCCCCGCGGACTTCCCGCTGCCCATCGTGCTCGTGCAGCATATGCCGCCGGTCTTCACCGAGGCGCTGGCGAAGGACCTGGACCGCAAGTCCCCGCTGGCCGTCAAGGAGGTGGCTGACGGCGACCGGGTCGTGCCGGGACGCGTGCTGATCGCCAGGGGCGGCGCGCACATGGTGGTCCGCAACACCCCCGACGGTCTGGTGGCCCGGTTGGACAACGGTCCGCCCGAGAATAGCTGCCGGCCGGCCGTGGATGTCCTCTTCCGCTCTGTGGCCGAGGCGATGGGCTCGAAGGCGGTGTTGGCGCTGGTCATGACCGGCATGGGCGCCGACGGCATGCGGGGCGTCGAGGTGCTGAAGCAACGCAACTGCTACTGCATCACCCAGTCCGCGGCCACCTGCGTGGTCTACGGCATGCCCCAGGCCGTCGACCAGAAAGCACTGTCCGACGAGTCGGTCGATCTGCCGGATCTGGCGCCCCGCATCCTGACGCTCGTGAGACACCGCGCCGCGGCCTGAGGTCGCTCCGCGGACGGGACGCGTGCGCCCTGTCAGCCTGCCGCAGCGCCCCCGGCCGCCCTGTCAGCCTGCCGCAGCGCCCCGCCGACCCGTCCCATCCTGGGGCGATAAAGATAGCTACCTCATTGGCCGATAATGAGATAGAGGCTCTGAACCCCGAATTGGCGGGGTCGGCGACGTGAGGCGCTTCCACACCACGCGCAGCGACCCGCCGCGCTCGAGGGAAGGGTGACGGTCATGAGGATCCTCTGCGTAGACGATGATCCGGTGGCGCGCGTGATCTACACGCGCGGCCTGGGGGAAGCGCTGCCGCAGGACCAGATCTGCGAGGCGTCGTCGGGGGAAGCGGCCATCCGGCTGTTGGAGCAAGGGCAGGTCGACGTGGTGATCACCGACCTGGCCATGCCGGGCATGTCGGGCCTGGAGGTGCTGCGCAGGGCGCGCGAGCTCGATCCCTACACGGAAGTCGTCGTCGTGACCGGCAAGGCATCGGTCGAATCGGCGGTGGAGGCCATGCGCGGGGGAGCGCGGGACTACATCGAGAAGCCGATCGACATCCCGCTCTTGTGCGAGAAGATCGAGAACATCCGGGAGTACCACCAGCGTGCACGGGACGTGGAGGAGCTCCAGGACGCGAAGGAGCGCTACGAGGAGCAGGCCAGCAAGGAGGTCCGCCTGTTGGAGCTGCGCATCAGCAGGCTACAGACCCAGGTGGCCGAGGCTTTGCAGCTCCTGCGCGACGACGCGGCGGGAGATCTGCGCGAGCGGCTGCGGCGGGCGGCCGACGTTCTCGATTCGGCGGCATAGAGAGGGCGGTAGTCGATTCATGGCGGTCAACCTGACAGGCGATGAGTTCTCGCTGCTGCGCGATGTGATCGAGGAGATCAGCGGCATCCGCGTCGGCGACGGCAAGTCCTACCTGATCGAGAGTCGCCTCGGAAAGCTGTTGCCGGAGTACGGATGCGATTCATTCGGCGCGCTCTACCGGTTGCTGCGCTCACGTCCGGATCCGGAGCTGCGCACGCGTGTGATCAACGCCATGTCGACGCAGGAGACGCTCTGGTTCCGGGACATGCACCCGTTTCGGATCCTGGCCGAGAAGCTCCTGCCGGAATACCAGGAGGAGCTGCGCAGCGGCCGGCGGCGCCGCGTCCGCATCTGGTCGGCGGCCTCCTCGACCGGGCAGGAAGCCTACTCGATGGCGATGGTGATCATGGACGCGATCCGCCGGAATCCGGCCCTGCAGCCGATCATGTTCGAGATCCTGGGCACCGACATCGCCACGACCGCGGTGGCCGCCGCGCAGAACGGACAGTACGACCGGATCGCGATGGGTCGGGGCCTGCCGCCGGAGTATCGGGCCCGCTACTTCAAGGACGACGGCCGCTACTGCCGCATCGCGGACGAGGTGAAGCAGCTCGCGCGATTCCGGCAGTTCAACCTGCAGGAGAGCTTCGCGGGATTGGGGCAATTCGACATCGTCCTGTGTCGCAACGTGGCGATCTATTTCTCCGACGACTTCAAGCGGGACCTGTACGCCCGGATCAAGCGCGCGCTCAATCCGGGCGGCTATCTCTTCCTGGGGTCGTCGGAGTCGATCAGTGCCTACAGCATGGAGTACGAGCTTCTGGACCACAACGGCGGTATCTACTACCGGGCCAAGCGCCCGGCGGATGCCGCCCGACTGGCGGCGTAGACATCGGACCGGGGGAAGGAGATGGCACGGATCTTAGTGGTGGATGATTCAGGCTTCCAGCGAAAGAAGACGTGTCGCGTCCTGCATCGGGCGGGCTACGAGACCTCGGATGCGCCCGACGGCAAGGCCGCGCTCGAAGCGATCGAACGTGAGACGCCGGATCTGGTGATCACCGACCTGAACATGCCGACAATGACGGGCATGGAGCTGCTGGCGGCGCTTCAGGAGCGCGGCTTCACGCCGCCGGTGGTGGTCCTCACCTCCGACGTCCAGGACGCGACCCGCGAAGAGTGTATGGTGCACGGCGCCGCGGAGGTGATGACCAAGCCGGTCAACGACGACCGGCTGCTCGTCACGGTGGAGTCGTTCCTGGGCCCCGTGCAGGGAGAGGCGGCGTCATGATCCTGAGCGAAACACGGCGCGATGTCCTCGCGGAACTGATCAATGTCGGACTCGGCCACGCCGCCGGCGCGATCAACGAGATGATCCACCTGCCGATCAAGCTGGGCGTGCCGGACGTCAAGCTGCTCTTGCCGAAGGAGACCGAGCTCTACTTCGCCAGCCGCTTTGGTGAGCGGGTGACGACGGTCGGTCTTCACTTCGAAGGGGGCTTCGACGGCACCGCGACGCTGCTCTTCCCGGCCGACAGCGCCGGCAAGCTGGTGGCCGCGCTGCACGGGGTCTCCTTCGATCCGGCCCAGGGGGCGCTCTCGCTGCCCGCGGAGGCCGATCTGGACGACGACCTCAAGGAGATCGGCAACATCCTGGTCAACCGCGTCCTGGGCACCGTGGCCAACAGCCTCGGCCAGCGACTGACGTGCTCCGTGCCCTTCAGCTCCGACCAGACCGTCCACGAGCTGATCGAGGACCAGGCCAGGGGGGCGACCCAGGAGATGCTCGTGGCCACCACCGAGTTCCGGATCGAGCACCTGCGCGTGGACGGCTGGGTGACGCTGCTCTTCCAGGTCGCGTCGGTGGAGCGTCTGATGGCCGCCGTCGACGAGGTCAGCTTCGGCGGCTAGCTCCCGGCCTCTCACGGTACCGGCCCCCGCGGCCGGCCTTCGAGGGCCCTGTCGGCTTCGGCGGCTAGCCCTCGCCCGCTTCCCTGCGGCGCTCCACGAGAGAGACCGACCCCCTTCGGGTGATCAACCGATCGGTCACCGGCCCGTCGACCGACACTCCCGGTCCCACGATCGACCGCTCCACCCGCGCCCCGCCGCCGATGCGCGCCCCGGAGAGCACCAGGCTGTCGCGCAGCTGGGATCCTTCCTCGGTCGTGGCGCCGGCGTCGATGAAGCCGTATCCGCGCGGCCGGCGGAAGCGGGTCGCATCCAACCGCAGGCCGTAGCGGGCGAGCGCCTCGGGTGGGCACGTGCGGTGGGCGTCCAGGTAGCGAGCCGGGGTCCCCAGATCGAGCAGCGGCGGATCGTCGGGCGCAATCCACCCTCCCAGCCAGCCGCCGTCGATCAGCGCATCGAAGACGTCCCGGATGTCGACGTAGCCCTGCGGCGGAATGCGCGCGAGGACGGCGCGCGAGAGCAGACAGCATCCGGTGTATGTATAACCGTGCGCATCGGGTCGGCCGCGCTGGATCGCGCGCACCCTTCCGCCCTCGCACAGCACGTTGGTGTGCAAGGGAGAGGGCGTCAGCAGGAGCGTGGCCTCCACCTGCTGGCGCCTGTGAAAGGCGAGCGCTGCGGGTGGCGGCAGAGGCGAAAGGCTGTCGCAGTTGAGCACCAGGAACGGATCGCTGCGCAGGTGGGGCGCGGCCCGCGCGATCGCGCCGCCGGTGCCAAGGATCTCCTCCTCGGGTGAGAGCATCACCTCCCCGCGGGCCACGCGCGGGGCCAGGTGGGCGGCGATGTGATCGGCGAGGTGGTGCGTGTTGACCACGATGCCGCCGAACCGCGGCCCCGGGGGCCGGCTGCGCGTCAGACGGTCCAGGTGCAGGTCGAGCAGCGGCACGCCGTAGAAGGGCAAGAGGGCCTTGGGAGCCTCCTCGGTGAGGGGCCGCAGGCGCGTGCCGTATCCGGCCGAGAGCAAGAGGACGTCGAGCGTCATGGGCTCCCCGGGATGTCGTAGATCCGGTAGGGGGCGATGCGCTGCGCGTAGGCGTCCAGATCGGGCCGCCAGGCGGCGATAATCTCTTCGGCCGGCGCGCCGGACTCGAGGGCGCGCCGCACGGCGTCGGTACCGAAGATCAGGTCGACCGCCAGACGATCCCACTCGTACTCGTAGGGCGGCTGGCGCCAGGCAAAGGCATCGTCGTGGACGTCGCGCACGGCCTGCAGCAGGGCGATGACGGCCGAGACGGGTTGGGCCGCGGGCCGGTCGAGGACGTGGAGCTGGAAGCCGCGGACGCGTTGATGCGCGTGCTTGTGAAAGCTGGGCTCGAAGTGGACGTCCCGTAGCAGCAAGCCGGCCAGGGGCGAGCCTTCCCGCCCGCGCGCGGCGCCGGCGTAGCCTTCCGCGCCCGTCTCCACGGCCCCGGCGCGCATCAGGGCCTGCACGACGGCAGGCGGATCGAGGTAGGGCGCGCCGAAGAGCTCGAAGGGCTGCGTGGTGCCCCGGCCCTCGGAGAGGGCGGTTCCCTCCCACGCCACCTGGCCCGGATAGACCAGCGCCGCGGCCAACGTGGGCAGGTTGGGCGAGGGAGCGATCCAGGGCAGTCCGAGCTCGTCCAGGCACCGATCGCGCGACGCGTTCACCACCGGCACCACGCGCAGCCCGGGCAGGTCCACCTCCGCCGGCGGCCGCCCGCGCCGCGATGCGACGCCCGCGGCGACGCGCGCCTCCTCGATCAACCCCAGATGCGCCGCGCCGTAGAGGCACAGCTCGCCGAGGGTCAGGCCGTGACGCAGCGGCACGTCCAGGCGACCGACAAAGGAGGCGAACGCCTCGCGCAACACCGGTCCCTCCACGCGCCCGCCGATCGGGTTGGGACGATCGAGCACGATGACCGGCACGCCGGCCGCGTGGGCAACCTCCAGGAGGTTCAGCGCGGTCACGGCGAAGGTGTAGACGCGCGTGCCGACATCCTGCAGGTCGACGATCACGGCGTCGAGGCCGTCGAGGGCGCCGGGTCGCGGGACGCGCGTGTCGCTGTAGAGGCTCACGATCGGCAGCCCCAAGCGCGGGTGGCGCTCGTCGGGCGACTCGACCATGTTGTCCTGCTTCTCGGACGCGAAGCCGTGCTGGGGCGAGAAGATCCGCTCGACGCGCAGCCCCGGGACGCGCAAGAGGGCCTCCACCGTGGGCAGCCAGTCGTGGGAGACGGTGGTGGCGTTGCAGAGGACAGCCACGCGGCCGCGCCCCTCGACGGCGAGCGGCTCGTCGAGGACGCGGTCGAGGCCTGTGGCGACGGCGGGCATGGTTCGGGCTCCTTCCGGCGGGGGCCGACGACGCGGCGACTGTAGGCCGCCGCCACCTGCGGGGCAAGCCTTCGGCGGGTGGGAGGATCTGCCGGAGCGAGCTCGCGAAGGTCCGCGGCTGTCAGCGCAGCCGGGCGAGCAGGCGGGCCGCCTCGTGCGCGTAGGGATCCTCCTCATCGCGGATGCGCATCAGCACCGCATGCGCATCGTCGGTGCGGCCCAGGTCGAGGTAGCAGTGGGCCAGCGTCCAGAGCGCCTGCGCCGGACGCGCTGTATCGGGAGCGGCCGCGGCCGCCTCCAGATGGCCGAGGGCATCCTCCGGGCGGCCGCCCAACGCCAGAGCCAGCCCGAGCCAGGCCGCCGCGCGGGCATCCTCGGGCGCCCGGTCGCGCGCCGCGCGCAGGAAGCGCACCGCCGCGCCGTAGTCGCCGGCGTTCAGGTGACCGCCGCCGGCGGCCAGCAGCTCGGCCAGCGCGCCCGGGCGATCGCCCGCGCGCATGAGGTCCTCGGCGGCGACCTGCGTGGGATAGCGGACCAGGTCTTCCGGATCGGGAGTCCGCCAGGGCGCGTTCAGGAGAAAGAGCAGCAGCAGCGCCGCGACGGCCGCCGGCACCCAGACCGGACCGCGCCAGAAACGTCGTGCGCCGCGGGCCAGCGCGCTCCACCCGTGTCCGGCACCCGGAGCGCTCGTACCGCGCGTGCCGCGCTCGGCACCCGAGACGCGCGCAGCGGGCTGCGGCTGCAGCGCGTGGCGCAGCGCCGGGGCGTGCGCCCGCATGGCGGAGGCGACCTCGGCGCCACGCTCCAGCTCGGCGAAGCAGTGATCGCACTCGAGCAGGTGGGCCTCGAAGCGGCGCTTCTCCTCACCGGTGAGCAGACCGTGCTCGTAGCGTCCGATCAGGTCGCCGACCTCGGGCTCGTGACAAGTGGATGTCGGTCGTTCGGTCATGACTCCGTCTCCCCGCTCGGGCCGCCGCGTTCGTAGGCATCGAGCAGGCGGCGGCGGCAGCGCGAGATGCGGCTGTCGATCGTGCCCTGGGGCAGGTCTCCGAAGGCCGCGCGGATCTCGTGGCGGTCGGCGCCGCGCAGCAGCAGCTCGAAGATCCGCCGGCAGTCCGGGGAAGCCTCCGCCAGGGCGCCCTCGAGCCAGCGCCGCAGATCGAACGCGCGCCGCCGGCCTTCGGGCGACCGGCCGGCGGTGCGCGCCAGCCAGTCCTCGTCCACCTCCACGCGGTGGCGCCCCGCGACGCGCGCGCGCTTCAGGTGGTTGCCCACCTTGTAGCGCAGCACGGTGAAGACCCAGGGCAGAAACCCGTGGGACAGGTCGGCCGAGCGGTACTTCTCGAAGACGGTGCCCATCGTCTCCTGCGCGACGTCCCGGGCGGCCTCCTCGTCCCGCACCCTACGTTTCGCCAGCGCGAGAATCCTTGCCTGCAGCCGGTCGAACAGATGCTCCTGGGCCTCATGCTCGCCCGCGCGGGCGCGGGCCAGGAGCTCGTCGATGCCGGGGCGGTCGTCGGGCCGATGCATCGCGGGGTCCTCTACGAAACGCAAGCGCCGGCCGCCGGCGGAAACAAGCAGGATGACACGTCGCAACGGACGCCGGCAGGTCGGACGCCACGGCATGGGGCGCTGGCCGCATCGTAGGCGCCACCGCCCGGCGGGATCAACCACCATCGCGCGCGGCCCGGGGTCCGGCGACGTGGAGGAATCGAGAAAACGCGGCCGCCGCGACGAACGGCCCGCGGCCGCCAAGGAGAGGAGGAGCGCCATGTCTACGCGCACGTTTCTGATCGCGGCCGGGATCGTGGGTCTCGCGATCCTGCTCCAGCCGCTGCCGGCATCCGCCCCACAGGCGCGCCTCGTGCTGTGGGAAGAGGGCTTCGAGGACGGCGACGCCGATTGCTGGACCATCCAGACCACGGGCACGACCGTGAGCGTCGACGACACGTATGCCAACTCGGGCGACTACGCCCTCGAGGTCGTCGGCAACCAGAGCCAGGGGCAGGGCGCCGTGGCCAAGTCGCGCGTCATCCAGATCGACTTCACGCGCGACTACACGCTGCAGTTCGCCTTCCGCTACGACAGCTTTCACTGGAACCGGTTCGCGATCTTCGGACACATCCGCCTGCTGATCGACTACGCCGGTCTGCCGTTGCTCTACGATCCGGTGGGGGACAACTCCTTCGTCGGCAACCGTGTCTCCGATACGAGTTTCGAGACCTACCTCCCGTCGGACGCGTGGGGCTGGATCACGATCCACTGTCATCCGGCCGACCGGGAGTACGCCGTCTTCATCAACGGGGCGCACGTGGGCAGCGTGACCTACCAGGCCGGGCTGACGCCCAGCAGCCAGTTCTGGTTCGAGGAGAACTACTCGAGCACCAACTACTTGAACGCCTGGTACGACGACCTGAAGGTGTGGGGCTACCTCGATCCTCAGCAGTGTCCCTACGCCATCCCCGGACTGCCGTACGATCCCGGCGACTGCGCCGCCTGGGTGAACCCGCCCCAGGTGCCGTACCACGGCCAGTACACGCGGCCGGGCAATCCGAACCTGAGCGAGCCCTGTTGCCCGGGCGCACCCAACGGACGGTGTGCCGTGGCGTGCCTGCAGATGCTGTTCGACACCTACGGCGATCCGCTGCCGGGCGCCGGCGGGGTGAACGCCGGACCGCAGGAGGAGATCGAGGCCGCGGCCAACACCAACGACCGCGCGCGCTGTCCGAACGGACAGTGGGCCGGGACGTCGGTGAGCGATGCGCGCCGCGCGGCCCACTTCTCCACCGCCACCAAAGCGCGCACCCGCGTGCGCGCGGGGTGCCCGCCGCAGGGATGTCCGGCCGGCGGCGGCGCCAAGGGATACACGTGGCGAAACGACGGCTTCGCGGCCTTCGACTCGGTCTGGACCGATCTGGCGCCGGCCGACACCGTGAACGAGCAGGGCGGGATCTATCCGATCGCGCTCGAGACGCTGATCGCTTCGGGGCATCCCTTGATCGCCTTCGTCAACGGCAGCAACTACGCCCGCCATCTCCAGCCCGACGCGTACGAGGGGGACCTCGACACGACGGTCGTCTGTCCGCCGGAGGAGACCGCGCCGGGCCACGCGATTCTATTGATCGGATACGACAACCTGGGCGCGCAGGTCGGCAATCCTCTACCGGGTCCGGCGTTCATGCTGCACGATCCGGCCCTGGGCAAACATCTATGGATCAGCCAGCAGACGCTGTGGGACAGCGTCTGGACGAGCAAGCGGTTTGTCTTCGCCGCGCCGTGGGAGGTGCTGTGGCTGTCCCCGGCGCGCTGGTGTTACAGCGCGAACGCTCAAGGGACCGGGCTGATCACGTATACAGGGCCCGCCCCGCTCGACGGGCTGCATCCCATCGCCAACGTCTCGGCCCAAGTGTCGCTGACCGGCATCGGGCTGCAGGGTGGAGAGGTATTGAAGCACGCGCTCAACAAGATCGCATGCAGCGGCGACTGGGACTTCACCACCTGGCGGATCAAATTCCCGTCCGGCCTCGGAGGACCCGCCAACGGCAGCGTGGCGTGCGACGCCTACGGAACCCTCAGTCCGGCGCTCACCTCGACGTCCTACGCCAACTACGCCGATCGCATCGGCGGCCGCGGGGGCGCGTCCCAGGCGTTTCAGTTCTGCCTGCAGGCCGGGGATGCCCACGACTTCGGTCACGACGGGTGGCCGTACGGCGGCCGCTGGTGGTGGCGTCCGGGCGGCTCGAGCATCGAGAGGATCGACCTGGGCGGCGGCAGCTTCGAGCTGACGGCGACGGTCGGCAACTACGGCACCGAGCCGCTGCCGGCGGGCGGGATCTGGCAGCTCGCCTACGACGACCCGGGCGCCGCGCAACGGGCGCCGGGCACAACGATCATCAGCGCCGAGACCTTACCGCCCCTGGCGCCCGGGGAGGTGATCGAGGTGGGCCCGGTGGTGTGGACGGCGCCGCCGGCCAACGCATTCGGCCAGCCCTACTTCGCGCTGTTCAGCACCGTGGAGCACCCGCTCGATCCGCCGGAGAGCGCGTGGCCGCAGGACGAGAACAACTTCGCCGTCCTGTCGGTGTTCACGGAAGAGCTGCAGCCCGAGGAGACGTTCGCGCTGCAGTTCCTCCTCGACAACCCCGAGCCGACCGAGATGGCGCTGATGCTGGATGTCGCGTGCGAGGAGGGAGCCGTCTACTACGATATCATGACGACGCCCGAGCCGGGGGCGCTGCACCTGCTGCCTCCGAATGCTCAGTTTCCCGCCGAGCTCGCCGTCACCACGCCGCCCCTCTACGACTACGAGAGCGGCACGGTGCACGTGGATTGCTATCTCTACCATCCCAGCGGCGAGCTGGTGCGGCAGACCGGCGGCGTGACGCTTCGGGTGGAGCGTCCCGCCTCGAGTGTTGGACGGCATCCGCAGGCGCGGCTGATCCTGTCGCAGAATCGTCCCAATCCGTTCGCCGAGCAGACGGTGATCCGCTTCGCCACCCCGGATGCGGGGCGCGTGGAGCTGCAGGTCTACGACGTGGCCGGGCGTCTCGTCAGCCGGTTGCTGGACGGGCGCGTGAGCGCCGGCTGGCATCGCGTGGACTGGCCGGGCACCGACGCCTTTGGGCGGCCCTTGTCCAACGGCGTGTTCTACTGCCGTCTCGCGTTCGAGGGGCGCGAGCGGCTCAACCGATCGATGATCCTGCTGCGCCGCTGACCTACGAACGAGCCTGTCCCCGCGCGGCCGTCCGGCGCCTCCGCCCACGGAGGACGAGGGCGGCCGCGGCCGCACCCAGGAGCGCAACCCCGGACAGCACGCCGATCGTGAGCGCCCGGCCGCGCGCGCCCGCGGGCGCTGTGCCCGCGGCCGTGGCGACCCTCCCCGAGACCAGGAACGCGGCCCAGGACCGCGGCGGCGCGCCGAGCGCACGCATATCGCGCCGCGCATCGCGCAGGGCCAGGTCGGCGGGCCGCCCGCCGGCCAGGTGGGTGTAGAAGCGATCCATCAGATCGGCCGTGGAGCGATCGGGAATCTCCCACAATGAGATCAGCAGCGTGCGCGCGCCGGCGCACAGGAAGGCGTGGCTCAAGCCGAGCAGGCCCTCGCCGCCGGTCAGCCTACCGCGCGCGGTGTTGCACGCCGACAGGACGACCAGCTCGGCGTGCAAGTCCA
This sequence comes from uncultured bacterium, assembly GCA_964585945.1. Lineage (GTDB taxonomy): Bacteria > Eisenbacteria > RBG-16-71-46 > CAIMUX01 > WJJG01 > CAZDKK01. The sequence continues at coordinate 16,457 of CAZPGB010000082.1, forward strand.
TGTCCAGAATCTCATGCACCTGCAGCAGCCCGTCCTCGGCCGGGTCCTCGTCCTGCGCCAGGACGAGCGCGCTCATCAGGGGCTCCACCTCATCGAGCAGTCCGTGGGTGGCGAAATGCAGATGGCTGGCCCGCGGCGCGTGGGCCTTGATCGCCTCCTCGGTGGCCTGCGGACCCAGCAGCACCTGGGCGCTGGAAAAGTGGCCGGCGACGCGGCGAGCCTCCTCGGCGGCGTAGGGCAGCTCGCCGAAGGACCAGTCGCGCGGGGCCCGCATGACGTCCTCCGCGGCCCGCAGGGCGTCCTCCGCGGCCCGCACGGCATCCTCCGCAGTCCGCCCGGCGTCCTCCGCGAGCGCCTGCGAGCGGTAGGAGGCGGGGTTGCCGACGGCCAGCATGCGGATCGCGCCCCGCGCGCCGCCATCGGCGAGGGACGGGTCGATTGCGCCGGCCTCGGTGAGTGCGGGGTCGATCGCGGGAGCCTCGGTCAGTGCCGGGTCGATCGCGCTGGCCGATGGGGGGCAACAGAGGCCGTAGCGCTCGCCCACGGCGCGCCCGCCGTCGTGCAGCGCGGCGAACGGCAAGTAGAAGAGCGGCCCGTCGGGCACGATCAGCAGCCGCTCGACGGTTGCCGAGTCCCCCAGCGCCGGACGCAAGAGGAGGTTGTACAGCTCCCGGGGGCCGGATTCGTCCTCGCCGGTCCCGGCGCTCCCGCTCTGCATGGCCTCCCGCAACCGCGCGATGCGCGCGGCCAGACTGTCGGCGCCCACGGGCAGGATGGCGGCGCGGAGAGTCTCGTGATCCAATCGCAGCAGATAGGTGGCCTCCCGATCGACGACGTACTCGATCAGCAGTTGATCGGGCGCCAAGACGCGCGCGCGGATGGCGCCGGCGTCGAGCGGCGCATGGCGCACCGACCGCCCCCCGTGGGTGCGCCCGCTCGCGGCCAGCATGTCGCGGCTGGTGAGGAAGTCGCGCCGTACCGCCTCGAGGTGCGCCGACAGCGAGTCGACGCGCCGGGCGTCCCAGGCTTCGGCCGCCGCGGCGCGGGCCAGGTCGGATTGCGCCCGGTTCAGGCGGGCGAGCTGGGTGAGGTAGCGGCGCTCGGAGGTCGAATCGACGTCGCCGGCGGGCGATCCGAGCAAGTCGAGCAGCATCCGACCGCGGGCCTGCTCGGCCACGCGCAAGGCCGTGGCGAGCAACGGCTCGGGGTCGGGCGCATCGGCCGCCCGCATCACCAGTCCCGCCACGCGCCGCACATAGAGCTCGCGCTTGTCCTCCATGTACCCCAGACGGAAGGACTCGCCGGCCATCGATCCACGCACCGTCTCGACATGGTCGATCGCGCGCACGAGGTAGGAGTCGGCCCGGGCGAGCCGTCCGTTTCGCACGGCCACGAGCGCGCGTCCCAGCGCCGCCTGCCAGTTGTACAGCGCCGGCGGCAGGCGGCGGCAGCGCTGCAAGATGCGATCGAAGCAGGCGGCGGCCCGGTCGCGCTCGTCGCAGGCCAACAGCGCCCGTCCGAGAGCGTGCTCCACGGTGTTGCACAGCACGGGATTGTCCAGCGTGTCGGCGATCGACGCCGCGATGCGCAGCTCGCTGACAGCCGCCTCCCCTTCGCCCAACCGCAGGTGCGCAAGGGCGACATCCACCAGCGCGCCCGCGCGTCCGGCCGGGTCGTGCGTTACGGCCATCAGGGCTGCGGCTTCGCGGAAGAGCGCCAGCGCCTCGGCGGGCCGGCCCAGCTCGACCTCGAGGACGCCCAGGTTGTGGAGCGCCACGCACTGGCTGCGCACGATTCCCAGATGCCGGAAGACGTCCAGCGCCTCGCGGTGATGGAAGGCGGCGTCCCGTGGACGCCCCAGTCGCATGCAGGTCTCGCCGATCTCGTTGCGGATCTGGGCCGCGGCGTCCTGCGCGCCGATCGCGGTGGCGGTCTCGAGGGCCTGTCGGAGCAGGGACAGCCGCGGGGCGTACTGCTCCAACTCGGCGAGGACGGAGGCCGCGTTCAACAGCGCGCCCACCTCGCCGCGGCGATTGTCCAGCTCTCGAGCGATCGCCAGCGCCGCCTCGAAGTGGTGCAGGGCGGCGACCGGATCGCCGCTGCGCTCCTGCAGGAGTCCCAGGTTGAGCTGCACGTTGCCTTCCAGGCGCCGGAGACCGTGCGCCCGCGCCAGATCGAGGGCGGCGGCAAACCGCGTGCGGGCGGCGTCGAGGTCGCCGCGCCGCAGATCGTGGATGCCGATGTCGTTGAGCGCCTGGGCGCGGACGGTCCAGTCCCCGATCGCCTCGGCCGCCGCGACCACCTCCTTCAGGACGTCGATCGCTTCGTCGCCGCGGTTCTGAAAGTTGTACGTGGCGGCGATGTTGCGCAGGAGGCGCACGCGCTGGGTCTCGTGGCCGTCGGCCTCGGCCAGCGCAAGGGCGCGGCGGTAGCGCGCGCGCGCATCCTCGAAGTCGCCTGCCATCCAGCGGCAGGAGCCGTGCAGGGTGTGGGCCACCTGCTCCAGATGCCGGTCGCCGGCCGCCCGGGCACGTGCGACCGCCGCGACCAGGCTGGACTCCGCGGCGGCGAAGCGCGACCGGTCGTAAGCCCCTTCGGCGGCGCGGTAGGCACGCCAGCCGCGTGCGGCTTCTTCGCGCGCGGTGTCGCTCAGGGAGCGATGAGACCGCAGCCAGCGCAGGCAGAGCGAGTCGGCAAAGGCCTCCGCGTAGAGATCGGCGATAGCTTGCGCGAGTGCGGGGGGCCGCTTCAACTCGTGCGCGACCAACAGCGACTCGACCACGAGCTCGGTCCGCACGCGCGATGCGACCACCAGGACGCGCGCGGAGTCGCGCCGGCCCGAGGCGATCAGATCCTCGAGCGCGCCGCGCAGATTGGATGCGCCGTCCGCGCGCGCGGGGCCCAGGAGAGCCAGACAGGCGCACAGCGCCAGCCCCGCCGGAAGGCGATATCGGATTGCGCAGAGGACTGGGTGCGGCGAGGACATCGCGGTCACCTCGGGTCTCGGTGATCACCTGGGATCTCGCGCGGTCACCTCGGCTCTCGGCGCTCACCTGGGATCTCGGCGATCACTTCGGGTCTCGGGCGGGGATCGCGGAGGCCACGGGCGCAACGAGCCTTCGGCGCCGGGGATCCGCCGTGGGTCCGGTTCCCGCACGGCCAGTATACCGCCAGCGGGGCCAGATTGTCGCGGGCATCGCCATACGCCAGAGATCGAGCGTCCACGGGAATCTGCTCTCTTGCTGGCGGCGTCGCCCGGCGTGTGGTTTCCAGGGGCTTGCCAGTATGGCGCAACTACGCGATTCTCAAGCGAGTTCGGCCGGAAGGGCACTGCCGAAGCCACCCCGTCCCACATGCGATGCGAACCTGTCCATACGGGATCGGCTTCCCAAGGAGCATCTCCATGCAAGCGCGCGCGAAACGAATGATCAGAAGGTTCATAGACCGCTATCCGCAGTGGATCTGTCGGCGGGAATACAACGCGCAGGTATTCACCGGCTTCAACGAGCGGCCCGTGGAGTTCGGGTTTGTGTTCCGGAAGCTCGCTGAGATCTATCCGCGCACGGTGCTCGACGTGGGGACGGGCACTACCGCCCTGCCTCACCTGATGCGAAACTGCGGGTTCTTGGTGACGGCGACGGACAATGTGCGCGACTACTGGCCGCGGGGAATGGTCAATCGCCACTATCACGTGATAGACGACGACATCACCGATACGCACCTTTCCGGCGTATTCGATTTCATCACCTGCGTCAGCGTGCTCGAACACATCCAGCGATCGGATGATGCCGTGGGCAACATGCTGTCGTTGCTGGCGGAGGGTGGTCATCTCGTGCTCACGTTTCCTTACACGGAACAAAGCTACGTAGGAAATGTGTACGAACTTCCCGGGTCTAGCTAGTTTCTGTTGCCCAGGTCCTGCGAGAGGCGTTTCTGCCAGTATTGACGA
>CAZPGB010000083.1:0-17638 GCA_964585945.1 uncultured bacterium
ACACGGTCAAGAACGGCCGGCGGTATCGCTACTACGTCTGCTCAAAGGCCCAGAAGCGCGGCTGGCATACCTGTCCATCGAAGTCGGTCCCCGCCGGCGAGATCGAGGGGTTTGTCATCGACCAGGTGCGGGGCATCGGGAACGACAAGACCCTGCTGGCCGAGACGCTGGGGGAGGCGAGGGCCCAGGCCCAAGCCCGCGTCAAGGAGCTGGAGAAGGAGCGACGGGCCCTTAAGCGGGAGGTAGGCCGCGACAATACCGAGCTGCGAAAGCTTGCGGGTCGCCTGGCCACGAACGGCTGGAACTGCCCGTCGGACACGCCGTTCGGAGTTGTCGCGGACTACGGATCTTCAGCAGGCGCAGGTTCTGGCAAGCCACAGCGATTGTCCAACAGTTCCTTTCAAGGCAATATGATAGGGACTCTGGGTCGGATGCCCTTTTCACTGGTCCGACCCACCTGGGCACGGTAGATTCTTGACTTGGGCAAGGGTGCCGAGCAATAGACATGGTAGTGGCCTGATCGGGATTGCGGTCCCTGAGGATTCAGAGGACGATGACGATGGCAACGATTGGGGTCGACATCCCTAGAGAGCGGATCGAGGCGTTTTGCGCCACCTATGGCATTCGTCGGATGGCGCTGTTTGGCTCGGTGCTCCGCGACGACTTCACACCGGAGAGCGATGTTGACGTGCTCGTGGAATTCCATCCTGGGGTTCGCGTGGGCCTGGCGTTCATCCGGCTGCAGGATGAGCTCTCAAGTATCCTTGGCCGGAAGGTGGATCTGCACACGCCTGGTAGCCTGAGCAAATACTTCCGTAGCGAAGTGCTGCGCGAAGCGGAAGAGATCTATGTCGCGGCGTGACGACACCATCACACTCCAGCAGATGCTCGACCATGTCGAGGAGGCCATGTCCTTGGCTGAGGGCCGAGCGCGTGCCGACCTTGAAGCCGATCGTGTCTTCTTCCTGGCTCTCCTGAAGCTAGTGGAGATCGTTGGAGAAGCTGCGAAACGAGTCTCTGAGAGCACGCAGGGTGCACACCCGGAGGTCCCTTGGAGGGAAGTGATTGGAACGCGCAATCGCCTGGTCCACGGTTACGACGCGGTGGACTTCGACATCCTCTGGGAGATCGTTGTCACGGACTTCCCGGTCTTGTCGCGTCAGATCAGATCGCTCCTGAGCCAGGATCTGCGTTGACATAAGACCGTGTTCGTCATGGTCGTCCGAGGGCCCCCTAGCCAATCCTGGAAGCGGGGGCTCTTCTTGATTTGGTTCATAGACCGTCACCTTCGGGGAGCAGGCGACGCGGGAGCGGAAGATCCGCGCCCCTTTGGTTGGCGAAGAGCCCTGAGAGCGAGAGTTCTTGGGGTCTCTTTGTTTTCCGCAACTGGCTGGGGTATTTGCGACTGCAAGGTCCTTCCGGACGGGCTCTCTGATTCGAAGGGGTGCGTCTGGGGTGGGGTCGTAGAGGCCGAGATCAGGTTCGGAATTCGGCGAGATGCATCCAAACTCTATGGATCTCTGGTCAGCAATTCACAAGCGGCTAACAACCGCGTTACGATCGGACCCCGGATCCGACGGTTCGAACCCGGGGTCGTCGGTGCGCCTGTGTGCGCGCTGGAGCAGCGTAAGCGGTCACTCTACGGAGGCGTGGCCTGAAGGTGCTTTGGCTTGACCCGGTCGACATCCGATCGTAGCGGATTTTCACCGAACTCGGTCTTCCACAATCGCGGCGTCTGTCCATCCGGAAAACTCAATCTGACGCCGCGACCGGTCCTCGGATTCTATCTTCGCGCATCACAAGCGCACCAGCCCCTACACTCTGATTCCATTGTCGCCGTTCGGGTTGCTAACGAGCAAGACGAAAGGACTTGGGGGATGACGCGTGGGCGCGCCGAGGCCGCGGTCCGCAGGCCGCAGGCGAGGGGCGGGGGCTCTGCGCGTCGGCGGTCAGGCTGCCGCTCGTTCGTAGTGATGGTGAAGTCCGCCGACCTCCGGAGCTTCAACGACGGATCCGCGCCTTGGAGGCTGGATCTCTCGACCTTCAGGCGGGTCCATGGCCAGCCCCTGGTGGGTCCGCCATCGGGGTATTAGTCGAAGTAGCGGGTGAGGATGCGCTTCAGGTGCCGCTCGTTGAGCACGATCACGTGATCGAGGCACTCACGACGGACGGATCCGATCAGGCGCTCCACGAACGGACTCTGCCAAGGAGATTGGGGCGCGATCAGCACTTGCTTCATTCTCAGGTTGGTGACGCGCTTCCGGAACGTCGTGCCATACACCCCGTCACGATCCCGAAGCAGATACTTGGGCGATCGATCCACGGGAACGCCTCGACGATCTGCTGGGCGGTCCATGCGGCAGTCGGGTTGGCGGTGACATTGAAGTGGAGCACACGCCGCCGATGGTGGGCGAGTACCAGGAAGACGAAAAGGATCTGGTTGCGAACGGTCGGGACGACGAAGAAGTCGACGGCGACGATGTCCCGGACATGGTTCTTCAGGAAGGCTCGCCAGGTCGCTGATGGGGGCTTCCGGTGGCGGACCATGTACTTGGCCACAGTGGACTTCGGGAGGTCGATACCGATCTTGCCCAGTTCACCCACGATGCGAGGTGCGCCCCAGAGTGGGTTCGCCATCGACATGCGGCGGATCAGATCGCGCACTTCTCTTGGGATCGGCGGCCGCCCGGGCCTGCCTGAATGGATCAGCTTTGTCCAGTGCGCGCGAAACCTCCGTCGGCGCCAGGCAAGGACGGTCTCGGGTTTGACCACCACGAGCGCATCACGCCAACCGGTCCAGATGTGAGCGATCCAGGACCAGAAGATGCGATCATGGGGTCGCAAGCGTGGTCGGTGGCACGTTCGCTGATAGATGCCCAGCTGGTGTCGGAGGTCCAAGTTCTCCATCTGTAGAGCTGCACGGGAGCGAAACGCCCCATGGAGTATGCTGAAGAGGGTGACAAGCCAAGCCATGCTGCTGGTATCCTAATGGTGATCGGCTGAAGACCGGAATCACGGAGCGAGAGGGTTGCCGATCGGAGTCTTAGATGGCAAGTAGGATCTCAGACATGTCGCCCGGTCGAGCATCGCTGCCAGACAAGTTCATGCAACGATGGCCGATGGAGTTTTCGGGAGGCACAATCGCGGTCGGGGCCATCCGCGCCGGGTACCAGGCCCTGATCCGCAGCACCTTCGATCTTGCGCAAGACTTCGCGGAGGTCGAGGCGACTGGCGAGAGGCGTGAGTTGGTCAAGAAGCTCTGCCGCGTCGAACTGCTGGTTCTCGAAGACTTGGACATGAAACGCCTCGGTCCACTGGCCGCCGAAGATCTACTGGAAGTCTTCGTTCGCCGCCATGAGGCCGCTTCCACCATCGTAACCACGAACAGGCCCACGGAAGACTGGGGCAAGTTCCTCGGTGACGTTTCGGCCGCTACGGCAATCCTCGATCGCTCTCTCGCGCATGCGGAAAATGTCAAGATGCAGGGCAAGAGCTACAGGTTCAGAAACAGGAAATGGGAAGATGAGCGGAAGAAGACTTCTACCGTTGCGCACTGAAACCACTCTCGGCCATACTCAACTGGCTATCCGGAGTGGCCGCCTTTGAAGTGTTCCTGCCCGACCGCTTTTGAGTGACCGGTGACACGTTTACCTCAGCAGATCGACGACATGATCATGATGGGCCTTCTTGGCGCAATCTAGTGCCGTCATCCCATCGTTCCCCCTTGCCGTCTTGTCCGCTCCTTGCTGAAGCAAGTAGGCAGCGATGTTCCGATGCCCCGATGATGCGGCCATGATCAGTGGGGTCCCCCCATTCTTAGATCTCGCATTGACATCAGCTCCGCTCTCCATCAACTTCTTGACAATACGTACATGTCTGCGCACATTGGCGCGACTAGCCTCAGGCGGGGGAACGGCCATCATCAAAGCCGTCGCCTGTATGTTATTCCTCGCATGAACATCTGCGCCGGACTCAAGAAGCAGATCCACGAGTTGCTCGCGACCCAGCAATGCTGCCAGCATCAAGGCGGATTCTCCGGTGCTGCTCTGCTTGTTCACGTCTGCACCGTACTCAAGCAGGAGTTTCACCAGCCGCGTGTTTCCCTTGAAGACTGCAATCATCAGCAGAGGTGTGCCTCGGGAGTCCGTCACATTAGCGTCGGCTCCTCTGCGCAGTTGGTCCTCAGCGCCTACGAGGTCGCCGGCAAGAGCAACCTTTACCAACTTACCTTCATCGCCGTTGCTGCTAGACTCACACCCACTGCATGCGCCAAGAATGGCAAGAACCAGGATCAGCGCAGGAGCACACAGCTTCTTTGACACGCGAAGACACCGCAGATTCCGGGATGAAGCAGATTCTTGTAGATCATCTGCGGCGGGCGGCAATCGTGAGTGCTTCTTGCAGGCGATCCAAGACGCTGCATTCTTAATGGGATCGGAGTGCGATGCAGGAGCATAAGGCATTGTATCTTCCTCCCCCTCGCAGGAACTCGCGAGATTCGCCTTGCCGGTCCCTCGGAATCCCGACCCGGACTCGATTGACCACCAGCCCCGTCCCATACGGCGCTCTCTGGAGCCACATCCGCGACCGCGCCCCCCTGCCCTGGGGGGCTGCCCGCGCTTCTCGTCCCGGCACGATCATCGATCTCGAGGATACCTCCCCCTCGGCGGCGGATCCAGCGGCGCGTAGGAAACTGCAACTGCGAAATGCCCCCGCAGCCCTCGAACAGGCGATGGCGATCCTGCGGGTGACAGGCGCCGCGACCGCTGCGGATTCGCTGACGACATCCGGCCAATGAGATCACGTACCTCGCGCGGGACAATGGGTCGCCCGGTCTTGGCGGAGCGACAGAGCCACGCCCAATGCTTCCGAAACTCCCTGCGCCGCGAAGCGATGACGGTCTCGGGCTGGACGATCACGAGCGCCTCGCGCTAGTCAGGCCAGACCCGTGACAGCCAGGGCCAGAGGATCCGATCACGAGTTCGGATGCTTGGGTGGCGGCAGGTCCCGTGGTAGATCGCGAGTTGATGGGGCAGGCGAGGTTCTCGATCTGGGGGGAGGCGCGGGATCGGAGGATCCCGGTGATCAAACGAAGCAGAGAGGTAGGCCGGGTCATGATGGTGGTATCCTGGTGCTGCTCGAAAGCGACCGCGCAGCACGAGTCATTAGGATCGGACAGCGGCATCCCAGGCGACAAGCGAGATCTCAGACAGGCCGATCCGGGCGTCAGTGCCGACGCGAGAACGCCACAGACTACAGGGCGATGCAGTTGTCGGGAGGGACAGACGGGTGGTTCAATCGAGTCCGGGGGGGATTTCTAGAGGCAGCGGCGAGCTTTGGCGGGGCGATTTCGCGGGCTCGTGCGAAGGACAGGGGGATACAATGCCCTATGATCCCAATATGCCACCCCTACTTCAACATAGGAGGGTTGTTGTGAGAGTGATTATAGCTTTCTGCGTTCTGCTACTGTGTTGGAGCCTCCCTGGTTGCCACCGTCAGCAGCCCGCTGAGTCATGGGGGAATCCACCTCCGGCAACCGTCGAGAATGGCAGGACGGTCGAAGCAAAGCTGATGAGAGCCGAGAAGGCGGTAAGCATGGCCATCGTGAAGGGCTGCCCCGCCCGGAGTGGTATCCGATCCAGCAGCGAGCGCGACAGAGACATGGCTTTTCTCCAAGCCGGGAAGCCCGCTACACATCATCTTGAGGAATCAAAGGTAGCCCTCCAGCGCTTCGTTTCTACAGGCAGAGCCGCTGATTGGTCACTAGCATGGCGGTCGCTTGAGCGATTCTTTGGATCGGTCGAATCGTGGAGAAGTACTAAGGTGTGGAGCCAACTCGTGCCTGCAGACCAGAAGAGCGAGCTCAACCAAGCTCTGCATGACCTCGAAACAGAGTTGCTGCACTTGGCATCTGCCAAATCACCGACTCCTGACTAGATGATGCGCTGTCGATGCCGCTTCACGCCTTGATCCTTGGGGCCGATGGTGTGATCCATGTGATGTGGCTGATACTGAAGTCCCTTGTCCCTTGCCAAAACCTCGTCTGTGTCGGCTTCTGACCGATTGCCTGGGTGGGATATTCGCCCGGCGGTTCGTAGACCGTCACCTTCGGGGAGCAGGCGACGCGGGAGCGGAAGATCCGCGCCCCTTTGGTTGACGAAGAGCCCTGAGAGCGAGAGTTCTTGGGGCTTCTTTGTTTGTCGCAACTGGTCGGCGGCGAAACTGCCCAGGCTCCGGTTGGCTGCCATTCCCTGCGCAACTTGAGGCGCGGTTGCGTCTCTTGCATCGGCCATTCACGACTGACTGCCGGAGGTCGATCCCTGCGCGAACGGCTTCCTGCTGACCGTCGTGACCATCCCACGCAGCAAGGCCGCAGAGCATTCCCGGGGCGACTGGGGCGCATCCATTGCCTCAGGGAACGACGAGCGGGGCAATCGTAGTGACGCACAGGTGAACAGAGCCCGGCCCCCCGGCCGCTTGAGTGGGTGACCTGTATCTCCGCTATTCCCCAACAAGCGGGATGGCCGCCGCCAACACCCGCGCCGCACCCACGACGCGGGAGACATGCCCTTTGCCGGTCGTGTCCTCCACAAGGCACAGATCACCCGGCCTGAGGCGCCGCGTCTCGCCGTCCGACACCTCCACCTCGAGCTCTCCGACGAGCACGAGGACAAACTGCCGACGCGGGGCCGGGTGCCAGTCGCCGTCCCATCCCGCCGGGCTCGAGATGTAGCTGATATTCTCCGCCGCGAACACCTGCGACACCGAAATCGGTGGCGCCGGAGGGGCGTACTCGACGAGCTCGAAAGCCAGCGTTTCGTCGGCGAAGTGTGTTTCACCAAGCTCGTCCGTATAGATGCGAGCGTAGGAAACGGGCATAGCCGTTTCAATGCCGTGGCTCCCTTGTGTCGAATCCGCCATCCCTCGCGAACCTCCAGCGATCGCCAAGACCAATAGAAAACAACATAGACGCACCATCCACACCATAGCGCTCATCCTCCCGGCTAGTGCGAACCCACCGGCGGCTCGGGCATCAAGCCCAACTGCGTGAGGAAGGCCACGTTGTCCCAGCTAATCCATGTTTCGACGACCTTACCGTCCACGAGTCGCTGGATGATGATGTTGTCCAGGGTGAAATCCTTGCCCGTGGCTGGGAATCCGCCCATGGGACCTGTCATCGTCCCTTTCATTGTGGAGACGTAGGCCACCCGGTCGCCTTCGGCAATCATGTTGCTGAGCGAGTCTGTGTAGCTCGGGACGGCCGTGGCAAACGCCTCGAGGAAAGCGAAGAACTGCTCCGTACCGTGGATCTCCCGCAGACCGGGCGGCATGGCCTGGCAGTGTCGAGTGTAGTTCGGTGAGATCAGCGCCTTGAAGCCGTCGATGTCGCCGGCCTGCATGCTCGCATGAGCCTGCCGGATGATCTCCTTGTTCCGCATCTCGGTTTCTGCGATTGACCCATCGCGCGCACAACATGCAATAGCAGGCAAGATGACGAGCAGCAAAGCGTACCATAGCCAAGACAGTCTCTTCATCGGGCACCTCCTCCAAGAAAACGGTCGCATTGCGTTGCGCGAAGGCTGGAGACTCAGAGCACTGTGAAGCATGTAATCATACGTGGGGAGCACGATCAAGTCTGACAACTGGGGAGACCGTTGCCGTCGACCCAACTGGCACCGGTGTTCTTCGAGCGGTTGGGTCGAGAGTTCACTCCAAGGGTGGGTGCTCGTGGAAGGCGGTTTCCGGCAACCACTCACGAGCATCGACCGCAGCTCGGCCTCGTCCGTCGCGGGCGCGGCCTACTTCACGCGCTTCTCGCCGAGCTGAATGCCCTCGTCGTCCGGACGCAGCGCCAGCGCCGCGGTAGCCGTGAAGACCGCGGTGATGGGTACGACCCCTAGCGGCCGACCGTCTTCGACCACCGGCAGATACTCCATGCGATGCTCCGCCCCGCGGCGGATCAGTACGGCCAGGCCATCGGTGGGAGCGACTGCGGGAAGGGCGGGGGTCAGGACGTCGCGGACGGTCTTCGTCTCACACCGGGCGGCGAGATCCAGCAGATCCTCTTGCCAGCGCCCAGCATCCTCCCACGGCGACCCGGCAGGCAAAGACCCGCAGAGCAGCGGCTTCAGCAGCAGGCGGCCAGTGAGGATCCCAAGGTACACCCCCTGCTCGTCCACGACCAGGAGGCACCGGGGCACCTCCTCATCCGCCTGCAGAGCAACGAGCGCGCGGCGGGCTTCTCGCACGGTCGTATCGGCGCGAATCCTCGTGATGCGCTCCAGCATGAGGTCGCGCGCCACGGTTCTTCCGGACGGCTCCTGCTCAACCATGCTTCGCCTCCGCTCGCGTCGCGTCCACCGCCTCACTCAGCCAGCGCAGAATGTCGTCTTGAGAAACCAGACCCCTGATCCGGCCGTCCTCTTCGCAGATCGGCAAGACCTGCAGGTCGTGCTCCAGCGCGATCGCCAGCAGCTTGGCCACCGGGGTCTCTTTGCCCATGCGTTCGTAGCCCACCCGCGCGATGGGGCCGATGGGTCTCGCGAAGTGTCTTCGCAATCGGTCTCCCAGGGCGCGATTGTCCAGATCGGCCGCTTCGGCCGGCCCAACGCCGGCGGTCAGGGCGCGTAGAATCCGCCACGGTGACAACCCGCCCGCCAGGCGGCCGTCCCGGTGTTGCAGGAAGAGCGTCTCGGGGCTGATCACGCGGGTGTGCTTGTACAGCTCCGACATCAGCCACGTCGCCTCGCGGAGCTGGTGTTGGTTGCCGAAGCGGATGCAGCGTGCCGACATGATGTCGCCGGCCGTCACTGTGGACCCACGTGCGGCCATCGCGCCGGGCTCGGTCGTTTGCTCGATGCGTCCGGCCACCTCGGCAAGGCTCCACGCGCGCGCCAGGGCGAGTTCGGTCGACTGGAGGAGCAGATTGTCCGCGTAGAAGATGTTCTGCTCGCCGATCCGCTTGCGGAGCCCCGAGCCGGTCATGACGGCCTGCAGCTCATCCTCGATCCCGCAAACCACCATCGCGATGCCTCGCTTGCGCAGGATCTCCCAGAAGTGCTCGAGCATGGCCATGGCCGTACTGCCCACTGCCCGCAGCCGCTTCATGCGCAGGACGACAACCCGCGTCTCGGGCCCGATGCAGCGCAGCAGCTCGTAGTCCAGGTCGCCCGCCGCGGCGAAGTAGAGGTCGCCCTCCATGTTGATGAGCACGACCGGCGAGGGAGCCGCCTGGTTGAAGGGCACCTCCTCGAAGCCCACGCCGGGGATCGAGACGAGCTGCGTGAGATCGGTGCGGCCGGTCGTTCGCAGTAGGATTACCACCGAGAGCAGAACGCCGAAGAAGATGGCGTACTCCAGCGGGAGCAGCAGGGTGGCCAGCAGCGTTCCGGCCAGGACCGTGCGCGGACTGGGTCCCGAGCGCCACGTGGTTGCGAGCCGTTGCTTGTCCACCATCGTGTAGGCGATGACGATCAGGAGGCCCGCCAGACCCGCCTTGGGGATGAAATTGGCGATCGGCCCCAGCAGCAGCAGGGCGGCGAGGGTCCACATAGCGGAGAAGATCGCCGCCATCCGTGTGCGGCCTCCCGACTGGTAGCAGACGGCGGTGCGGGTGAAGGAGCCCGATCCGGCGAAGCAGGAGAAGAGCGACCCCACGATGTTGGCCGAGCCCTGGGCAATGAACTCGCGCGTGAAATCGAGCCTCTGGTTGGATTGCGTGGCCACCGAGCGCGCGATCGAGGCCGCCTCGAGCAGCCCCAGCACCGCCAGCGCGACGGCGCCGCTGCCGAGCTCGCGGGTGAGCTCGTAGTTGGGCTTGGCCACGAGCTCCGGGATCGCGAACGGTGGGAAGGACCCTCGGATGGCCTGGATATCTCGGACGATCTCAATGCGGTCCTCACCCATGCCCGCCTCGTGGAGGCCGAAGAGATACGACACCAGGCCCGTGACCACCAGCGCCAGCAGCGCCCCAGGCAGCCGCCGGTCGATCCGCGGCAGCACGACGACCAACACCGCGGTGGCGACCCCGATCGCGAGCGCGTAGGGGTTGAGCTGGCCGAGGTGCCGGATGGTCACGACCAGAACCTCGTAGGAGCGCTCCGCGTGAGCTTCAGGAATGCTCACGCCGAAGATGTTCTGGAGCTGGTTGAGCGCAATCAGGACGCCGGCCCCGGCGGTGAATCCGATCACGACCGAGCGCGAGACGTAGCGGACGAGCCCGCCCATCCGCAGCAGCCCGAACCCGAGCTGGATCAGGCCGGTCATGAAGGTGAGCAGCAGGATGGCCGCCACCGGGCTGATGCCGTACTTGTGGGGCAGATGCGCCGTGAGGCTGAGCAGCACCATACACAGCGCGTTGGTGGGACCCGTGACCAGGTGGCTGGAGCTGCCCAGCAGCGCGGCCACCGAGCAGGTGATGATCGCCGTGTAGAGGCCGTAGATGGGCGGCAGCCCGGCGATGAGCGCGTAGGCCATCGCCTGCGGAATCCCCATCACCGCTACGGTCAGCCCGGCCAGCGCGTCGGGACGCAGGTCGCCGCGCGCATATCCGAGCAGGCCTCCGTTGAGGGGTCGCCATCGGGCGCGGAGCTTCATCGACCGCATCCTCGGAAGACGCATCGAATCCCGCCGGGTGGCTGTCCGCCCGGCATGTCCGCAGGGCGGGTTTCCGCCCGGCGCATCCGCAGGGCCGCGGGGTGCCCGCAGCCCTGCCGCCTGGGAGCGCTTCCGGATGCTAGCACAGAACGGCCGGTCTCGCGCCAGAGGTCGTGGCGGCCGAGCGGCTCAGTAACGCCGGGTGCGGCTCATCGACCCGGCGTCTCGGCGATTGCCATTGGCATCGCTGTCGCTACTGGGCCACCACCACCTTGCGCGCCACCGACATCCCGCCGAACCGGGCGCGGCAGTAGTAGGCGCCCGCCGCAACGGCACGTCCCATTTCGTCCCGGCCATCCCAGACGATGCGCAGGGCCTGTTCGGGGGCGGGGCCGGCATAGACGTTCCGCACGCGGCGGCCGCTGGGATCGAAGACGGCCACCTCGATCTGGCCCTCCACGCCCGACAGGGCGAGGAAGATGCTGATCGGATCTCCGGGGGCGGCGGGATTGGGACCCGCGCTGAACGCGAAGCCCGGTTGACCGATCACAGGCCCGACGCCCGAGGCCTGCATGTCCAGCACCAGCCCGATGGCGCACGGATCCACGCGTGGGTAGAGGTCGTCGCGGTCGGTGGCGAAGCTGCCGCGTTCCATGAAATGCAGATTGTAGTAAGGCACCTCGGCGCTGTGGCCGGTGAGCGGATCGATGATCTCGCAGAAGCCCATGTTGATCTCTTCGCCGCAGGTCACACAGTTGTAATGACCGAAGGTCGGGTGCTCGATCCGGTGGGTCTGATCGGGCAGCGGTCCCTGGGGAAGCGCGTCGATGCGCGCGCGCATCTCCATCGCCAGCTCGCGGCCGTCGGGAATGCCGTTGTCATTCTCGTCGGGCTGCTCTGGATCGTAACCGAAGAACGGCTCCTCCTCGTCGGTCAACCCGTCGCCGTCGCCGTCGCCCTCCACCGGGATCCAGTGGGCGGATCCGTCGCCGGTCACCGCGGTCTGCAGAACGCTGGGGACGATGTGTCCCTGGTTCACCGTGCCGTCGTAGACAAAGCTGCCATGGGCCGCCCCGTGCAGCGCCGCGAAGGGCACGGTCACGATCAGCTCCTCGAGCGGGTTGTGGATCTCGATGCCGCCCATATTCATCTGCTGACCGCAAACGGTGCACTGCTCGATGCCGTAGGTCCAGAACTCCTGCAGGTAGGGCCGATCGTCCATGGGCTCGCGGGGCAGGTCGCCGACGATCGGCAGCAGGGTCTCGGCCACCTGCGGGCCGTCGATGAGCGAGTCGCCGTCGCTGTCGGGATCCTCCGGGTCGGTGCCCAGCACCGGCTCCTCTTCCGAGTGCAGTCCATCCTGATCGGGATCGAGGCCCGGCACCGGCAGGAGGTGCGGCTCATCGCATGCGGCCAGGATCGCTTTGAGCGCTTCGATGTCCGCCCTGCCCGTGTGGAGATCGCCCTCGAACGAGAAGCTGCCGTGCTCGAGGTAGTGGAGCGCGATGTAGGGCAGCTCCACCGTGAGACCCCGCCGGGTGTGGGTGATCTCGACGTAGCCCATGTTCACGGTGGCGCCGCACACGCTGCAGGTCTCGATGCCCCACATCATGTGATCGGTGACCACAACGCCCTCGGGCGGCGCCTGGATCAAGGCCAGGAGGCCCTGGGCCAACTGAACACCGTCGAGCACCTGGTTGTTGTCGCAGTCCGGCAGCGACCAGTCGCTGCCCGTGATGATCTCCTCGGCCACCGAGAGGTAGTCCTGATCGGCGTCGTCGACCACCGGCAGCAGGTGAGGGTCGTCGGCCGATCCCGCCCGCGCGGCGCCGCCCATGCTCCCCGGCCCCGAAGCGCCCGCGGTGTTCGCCAGCCCCGCCGCGCCCGTCGCACCGGCGATCAGCGCCAGCGAGGCCGCGGCCTTGGCCAATGGCAGCCAGGCGGGCGAGGTGCGCGCTTCGGAGTGATTCGCGCTGCCGAAGAGGCGTCGGCACTCGGCGTGGACCCAGCGGTACTCTCGCAGCAGGCCGGGTGTCGTGCGGCAGTCCCGACACGCCCAGTGGAACAGGAGCCCCTGATCCGCGCGCGACAGGTGATTGGCCGTGTACGGCGCCCGGGTAAACGCCTCGACGCAGCACGAGGGGTAGCCGAACAGATGCCCCTCGGTACGGATCACATCGGGCGTCAGGCGCAAGCGGGTGCCGCCGAACCGATCGCGATAGAACGCGACGTGGCGGGGACTCGCGGCGAAGACGATCTCCATTCGCTTCGATCCCAGGCGCGTGCGCCGCTCGACCTCCGAAAGCGTCAACCCGCAGTGGCGGATGATCCGCTGTTGGCGACGATCCAGCGCTCCCTCCCAACGACTGAGGGGTTTCAGTCCGTAGCGTGTCAACAAGACCAGGTAAGCCAGCTCGAAGTCGAGCCGGGTGAGTGATGAAGCTCTCATGGCGCCCTCCTTCGCTCGCAAGCGCGATGTCCACGTTCATCGAAGGCTCTGCAAGACCGGTTCCGTGACCGGCGCGCCGCGCGGCGGCCGGCGGCCCGCGACGGATCTCGAACCGACCTCGGCGGCCAAGTCTTTTGCTTTGATGCGACTGCGGGCCTGCGCCGACGCGCTACGGCGCCGGCGGCGGCGCGTGGACCCGCTCCGAGCTGCATGAACCCGTGACCGCTGCCAAGCACCCTTGGCGGCGGAGAGGCCCGCGCTGCCAACGCCACTTGCATGTGCGTGGGCCCCGAAGACCGCGCCGCGGATCGCCGCCGGTGGCTCCGTGCTACCGGACGACGATCAGCCGCACGCTCCCCTGGCTGTCCGCGCTCCGCGCGCGGGCGGTGTAGAGTCCGGACGGCAGCGCTCCCGCGTTCCAGCGTAGCGGGCCGCCGTAGGCAATGCGATGCGCCGCCACCCGTCGACCGGACGCATCGAAGATCTCCAACGTGACCGCATCCGGGCTGCCGGTGCGCCCGAAGGCGAAGGTGCTCGATCCGGTGGTCGGATTGGGCTCTACCGACAGCGCCAGCCGCCGATCCAGCAGCCGCGGCCGGTCAGGCGCCGGCGGATCGAGCCCCACGCTGGAGGCGCCGCCGTCGTCGCCAAAGACCCCCGTGTTGCGGGCGTTGACGCCGCGCATCGGCCAATCGGCCCGATCCAAACGCGCCTCACCGTCGGTATCCCAGGCGTAGACCCAGCCGTCCCACGTGGCGGCGACCAGCTCGAAGAGCCCGTCGCCGTCGATATCCCCCGCTGCGGCACCCGAGATCGATCCACTCACCATCAGCTTTGGATAGCCGTCGAGGATCTGGCCGTCGCCCGACAGTGCGTAAAGCTCGCCCCCGTCGGTGGTGAAGCAGATGTCCTGCAGACCGTCGTTGTCGACGTCAGCCACCGTGGGGAAGCCCTTGGGCCAGTTGGCGACCGCGTAAGGCCACCCGGGCAGTGGCGCGCCGGTGCCCAAATCGAGGACGTGCACGCGGTAGCCGAAACCCAGGTGGTTGTCGAGCGCGATCAGCTCCGGCTGCCGGTCGCCGGTGACGTCGCCCAGGCCAAAGAAGAAGAGCTGGCTGCTCGACGCGATCGCTATCGGGAAGCCCGCGACCGCCGTCCCGTCATGATGGAAGCCGAAGACGCGCGATCCCGACCCGTCCCAATGGCCCAGGAGGAGCTCGAGGTCGCCGTCCCCGTCCAGATCAACCGGCACCGGCGGCCCGAAGGGCAGGTACCCGGAGCTGAAGCTGTGCAGCAGCAGCGGGTAGCCTGCCTGCTCGCCGCCCGCGGGGGTGTAGGCATGCAGCCAGAACGATGGATTCAGCCAGGAGAGCGAGAACATCTCCTTCACGCCGTTGCCGTCCAGATCGCCGAAGTAGAGCGAGACGATATTCTCCGACGGGTTCGGCAGGTCGGTTGTGAAGAGACGCGTGCCCTCGTGGTCGAAGCCCGAGAGCCGGTAGTGCTCGAAGGTGTTGCCGCGCGTGTGTGGGCCCCAGGCCTCCAGGTCGCCGTCGCCGTCGGTGTCGCCCAGCACGAAGGGCACGTCCAGCGCGTTCGAGGGCTCGTCGATCGCCTGCTGGGGGAAGCCGGGCAGGTCGCTGCCGTCCAAGTTCTTGCCGTTGAAGCACCACATAATCGAGCTGCCCGCCCACCAGTCGCGCTCCGACCAGAGGATCTCGACGCCGCCATCGCCGTCGAGGTCGGCCGCCGAGGGAGCGGGCTTCTGACCGTTGGTGCCGTAGCCCATGTAGGTCATCTCGACCGTGGGCCATCCCGGCAGGAAGGTGCCATCGCCGCGCAGACCGAACGTGTGGCCGCCGGTGAGAAAGATCTCGGCGGCGCCGTCGTGGTCGGCATCGATGAGGGTCGGGGTGTAGGGGAAGCCCGCCCCCGGAGCGCCCAGATCGACCGGCCACCCTTCGCGCAGGTCGGGATCGCGCGAGGGCGCCGATGGCGGCGCGGGCTCAAGACATGGGCTCGGCTGAACCGGGAGACCAGGATCCGGCGCGGCGAGCGATTGCTCGTCGCGGCTCGTGGGCAGCACATCGGCGTTCGTCTCCGCCGCCCAGCCTGAAGGTGAAGCGGCGTTGAGGCAGATTGCGACGATGCCAAGGCAAACCAGGAAACCAAAGCGGTGGGGAGGATTCATGGTGCGACTCCTTTCGCGGATGCAATGCGTGCACGTGCGAATCCTAGTGACGGGCTCCATTGTAGCAGCTTTGGTCGAACCGCAGGGGTGCCTCCTGGGTTGGAAGACAGGGCCTCGCTCCCGCAACTCTCGGAGAAGGGAGCCCGTAGGATGGGGAAGAACCCCCGCCACCGGTTGCCCACTGTTGTCCGATCGGGCAGCTCTATCCCTGGACAGGAAGAGGAGATGCAGATGCGGCGAAAGATTGCGACCACCCCGAGCAGGCGGGCCCTGCTCCTGATGTCCCTCCTGGGACTCGGCCTTCTCGGCGGCGGCCCGCTTGGTGGCGGCCCGCTTGGCGGCGGCCCGTTCGGTGGCGGCCCGTTCGGTGGCGGCCCGTTCGGCGTGGGCCCCGCGTCGGCCAGCGCTCAGTCGCTCGGCGGTCAGCCGGACAGCCCCGGCGAGCCGAGCCCGGCGAAGGCGTTGCTGGAGGAGGAGACCTACATCCCCGACATCGGCACATTCCTGATGATCGGGGGCGCGGGTCCCATGGGCTATAGCTGGGGCGGCGAGGACGTCTACTTCGGAAGCCAGATGTCGGGCGCTTATCAGGTCTATCGCCTCACGTCCGAGGGCTGGCCCTATCAGCTTTCGACCTTCGAGGACGGGATCGACTTCTTCACGCTCTCTTACGGGGGAGAGGCGGCCATCGTGGGTGCGTCGGTCGGCGGATCGGAGCAGTCGCAGCTCTACCTGATGGACACGCGCACCGGCCGCGTGAAGCAGCTCACCGACTTCGAGCAGGTGCAGATCCGCACCGTTTCATGGGCGCGCGACGATCGTTCGATCTACTACCGGTCCAACCAAGAGAACGGCCGCGACTTCTTCATCTACCGCATGGACATGACCACCGGCGAAACCGAGAAGGTGTTCGGCGACGTCGATGGCGTCCGCGGCTACAACATCCCCGCCGACCTGTCTCAGGACGGCCGCCACATGATCGTGGCCAACCTGACCTCCAACAGCAACGACGATCTCTACCTGCTCGATCTGGAAACGGGCGAATACCAGAAGCTGACCGAAGATGATGATGAGATCTTCTACGGCAGCCCGACCCTGATGCCGGATGGCGAGACGATCTGGCTGACCTGCAACGGCAGCGAGGACGGCATCGCCCGCATTGCGCGCATGCGCGTCGGATCCCCGCAGGTCGAGTACATCGAGGACGGCTGGATCGATCCGCGCTGGGAGGTCGAGGGACTCGGCTTCTCGCGCGACTACAAGACGATGTTCGCGATCGTCAACGAGAATGGGTACATGCGTCTGCGGATCCGGGACGTCGCGAGCGGGCGTTCGATCCCGGGCCCGCCGCTGGACGGCATGATCGAGACCGCCTACGCCGACCGGCAGGGGCGCATCGTCTTCGGCTTCAACGGACCCACGCGCGCGCCCGACGTGTGGCGCTGGGACCCCGCGACCGAGAAGCTGGAACAGCTCACCTTCGCCACCTACGCGGGCATCGACCGCGAGCTGTTCCGCGAGCCGGAGCTGATCTACTATGAGAGCTTCGACGGGCTGGAGATTCCCGCGTTTCTGTACCTGCCGGAAGGCTATCGCAGGGGAACGCCGATTCCATTCGTCGTTCATGCCCACGGCGGGCCCGAGGGGCAGTTCCAACCGATCTTCCAGCGCAACATCCAGTATCTGCTGCTGAACGGCTACGGGCTGCTCGCGCCCAACGTGCGCGGCTCCTCGGGCTACGGCCGCCACTACCAGAATCTGGACAACTATGAGAAGCGCAAGGACTCGCTCAAAGACTACAAAGCCGCCATCGATTGGCTGATCGATCGCGGCTACACCGAGCGGGGTATGATCGGACTGCGGGGGGGCTCCTATGGCGGCTACGTCGCCCTCGGCATGATCACCGAGTATCCGGACCTCCTCTCAGCGGCGGTCGACAACGTGGGCATCGCGAACTTTCGGACCTTCCTCGAGAACACGAGCGCCTACCGGCGTGCGCTGCGCGAGTCCGAATACGGACCGCTGTCCGACCCCGAGTTCCTGCGCTCGATCTCGCCGATCCACAAGGTCGACGTCATCCAGACGCCGCTGCTCGTAGTTCACGGCGTCAACGACCCGCGCGTGCCGATCGGTGAGGCGCGCCAGATCATCCGCGCCATCGAGGCGCGCGGCGGCGAGGTGGACTCGCTGATCTTCCTCGACGAGGGCCACGGCACCGGCAAGCGCGACAACACGATCGAGGAATACCGCAAGCAGATCGAGTTCTTCGATCGGTACCTGAAGAAGCCGCCGCGGCCGTAGAAGAGGGGGCGATTCCCGGGGCACCAAGGGCTTGAATCCAGCGCCCTTTTTGCCCCGGGTAGCGCCGGTCAAAACCGGCAGGGAGTAGCGGATGGGAGATC
>CAZPGB010000084.1:0-17489 GCA_964585945.1 uncultured bacterium
CCCAAACACCCGACGAGATTCAAACAGGGCTTCGGGCAACAGAAACTAGTTAGGCCGCCATTCAATTGCAACTGACGACCAAGTATTACATCTGGAGGTTCTCCATATGAGTTTCAAGAAGTCTCTGTGGGTTGTCGGCTTGTTGGGTGTCGTGGCGGCCGGCATCGTGACGGTTCAGGCCTGCGGTGAGAAGAATACGGACAAGGCACAGGCCTCATCCGCCTGCGCGACCGATGACGTCAAATACTCCCAGGCCGTCGTTCGCACCGCCGATGCGGTTATGACACCGGTTTCGGCCTGTGGTACATCCAAGGCTTCGACCTCGTGTAGCAGCGTCAAGGGAGCATCGGCCGATGGGTCCTGCGCCTGGACGCAGAAGGCCGGCACCTGCACCCACGGCGCCTCGGTCCACAAGGCCAGCGCCTGCACCCGCGATGCGTCGATCCAGAAGGCCGGCACCTGCACCAAGGATGCCTCAGTTCACAAGGCCAGCACCTGCACCCGCGATGCATCGATCCAGAAGGCCGGCGCCTGCACCCACGGCGCCTCGGTCCACAAGGCTGGCGCCTGCACCGGCAGCGCCTCGGCTCAGGCTGGGTGCGGCGCGACCTGCACCTCGTCGGCGTCGTGCAGCGGCGCGAAGACCGGCGGTGTGGAGAAGGCCTCTGCCGTGCAGTGCAGTCAGAGCGCGGAGGATTGCAGGGCGATGCTGCGCGCCCAGTACGAGACCAAGGGCTGGCTCGGCGTGCAGCTCCAGATGCGCGATGACGCGATGGGTCCGGTCGTGCTGGATGTCGTGGCCGACAGCCCGGCCGACCGCGCCGGCATGCGCTCGGGTGACATGCTCACATCGGTCAACGGGATCGCCTTCCGCGGCACCGACAACGAGGTTCTAGAAAACTTCATGGCCAACGAGTTCGTCATCGGCAAGAAGCTGCGGTACACCGCGCTGCGTGGCGGCGAGATCGTGCGTCTCAATGCGGAGCTCGCCCGCGTTCCCGCCGATCAGCTCGATCGGATGATCACGGCCCACATGGAGATGCACCACGCCGACGAGATGGCCAGCAGCGTGAACTAATCCGTCCACGCGCTTGATTTGCCTGTCGTGCCCGAACGAGGTGGGTTCGGCTCTGCCAGTGGACCCACGCTCACCAGAGCGGCCCGGTGACCCCGCACCGGGCCGCTTGCTATTGCGCGTACCAGTCGAGGTCAACTCTCGGCGATGTGCGCGAGCCGCCACTTTCCACCAACCTTCAGGAGCTGCAGAAGCTCATGGATGGTGCGCTGTCCATCGAGCATCAGCCGGAGCCGGACCTGGGCGGCGTTGCCGGTGACCTCGACGCTTTCGATCAGGGAATCGAGCCGTTGAAAGGACGGCCCGGGCGAGTCGAAATCCTGGAAGCACCGCTCCAGAGACGTGGTGATCAGCGTGGAGTCGGCCCGGACACCTCGCAGCACGGCTATCGGCAGACACGCCTGTCTGAGAAGCTCGACATCTCGGGTCCGCAAGCCTTCCACGTACAGGTCCTCGACGACGTGGCGCACGAGTTGCTGGTCGTTGTCCGGCACGGTACCGCCGATCGTGGTCAGCAGCCGGCGGGCCCGGTCCATCCGCTGATCCAATGCCAGGGCCTGCTGCAACGCGGAAATCGCTTCGGTGCTATCCTCGCGCGCCAGATGCACCTGTCCCAGCCAGAAGTAGGTTGCTGCCGATTGCGGATAGACTTCGAGGTTCAGTCGCAACAGGACCAGCAGATCATCGGCGCGATCCGGACCCCACGCGTAGGCGAATTCCAGCAGGCGATCTTCCTCGAAGGGCACGAGCTGGGGATCGGTCTCGCGCAGCGCGTGCACCAAGTCGGCGCACGCCTGCACGCCCTGTTCCTCCACCAGCAGGGTGAAGTGGGCCGGCGCGGGCGGCGGCTCCAGGCCGATCGCCGTGGTCCACACGGCGCCCTCGCCCGAACGAGTCTGCCGCAGGTCAGCCCTGGCATGGGCATCGCCGATGACATAGGCGTCGAAGAAGGTCTTCAACCTTCTGGCAAGGGTGTTGTAGAAGGTCGAAATCTCAGGCTGGTCGGGGTCCCCGGTTGCCCAGCGGTAGCGGGCCACCATGTCCCAGGCGAAGTCTGCGTGCTGCAGTCCGGGTTGGGTCCAGGTGTAGACGTCCGCGTAGGGGGCGTCGTCGCCCAGGCTGGGAGTGCGCGGTTCGTCGTCCAGCGCGACATCCGAGAGGGCGGCGCGCAGGTTGCGGCCTTTCCAACAGGGAAACGAGGCGGCCACCGGCTGATAGTCGGGGAAGCGCATGCCCCCGTCCAGCGCAGCGATGGCCGAGATGCCCCGGTGCTCCAAGGCCGTCAACAGCGCGGCCATGCCACCCCAGCTGAAGCCGAGCAGGCCCACCTTGTCGGCCTGTACGCCCGGGTCGTTCAGCATCCTGGCCAAGACGAACTTCAGATCCTCGACCTGGGTTCGCGCGCCGACCGCGTCGCGGCTGACGTCGGCCTCGTACTGCCCCATGCTGGGGGCGGCGGCCACGATGGATCCCCAGCTCGTCAGGTACTCAAAGAGCAGGGCGTTCTCCATGGGATCGGAGTTGATGCTTGGCGAGTAGGCAATGAGCGGGCAGGGTCGCTCGACCGGGTCGGCGTCGCGGTGGGCTCGGGTGCGCAGATCCAGCACGGCATCCAGCAGGGCCTCGTCGGCCCCGCGGCGCAAGGGACGCGCCTTCCAGGCGTCTCTAGCCTGTTCGGTCGATGGCAGGGGTGAGTCGATCGGCTGCCCCACGGGAGCCTGGGCAGCGGCATAGTCCTCATACGACATGGCCGGAGCGCCGGTCTCCCGGGCGGGATACCAGATGTGGATCTGCATCGGCCGCCACAAGGGTTGATCCGCGTGTGGCCCGAAACTCCGAGCGCGGTCCTCGACCCTCAGCGTCCGATAGCCCACGATGTGAGGACCGTGGGGGAGGTCGATGACCGGCGGGGAGGAAGCAGAGGCCCGCAGGGGGATCGTCGCTGCCGCAACCAAACAGACGAAGAGCCGAATGACAAACATGGATGACCTCACAGTGTCAGGCCCATCACACACGCGGACATACGGACCGCCGTGGACAAGCTTGGTCCATCGCTGCCGCGGGACACCTAACCCTACGGCTACGCGCTGGATGGGGAGAGGTTGCGTGCGCTTGGACTCGTGTTCGCTTGTTTCGATAGCTCACGGCCGCTGCGGGAACGGCCACGCATCTGAGGAAAGAGGTGGCGTGCGCAGTTGATCAGATGTGCACGGCCCGCCGGTCCACCGCCAGCGCCGCCTCCTTGACCGACTCGGCCAGCGTGGGGTGCGCATGACAGGCGCGGGCCAGGTCCTCGCTGCTGGCGCCGAATTCGATCGCCACCGCGGCTTCCGCGATCAGGTCGCCCGCATGTGGACCGATGATGTGCACGCCCAGGACGCGATCGGTCTTGGCGTGCGCCAGGATCTTCACCTTGCCGTCGGTCTCCCCCAGCGCGTGAGCGCGCCCGTTGGCCAGGAAGGGAAAGGTGCCCTTGCGGAAGGGGATCCCGTGCTCGCGCAGCATCTCCTCCGTAGCGCCCACCGACGCCACCTCCGGCCACGTGTAGACGATGTTGGGGATGGCGTCGTAGTTGACGTGGCCGTATCCAGTGATGATGCGCTCCACGCACGCCACGCCCTCGTCGGAGGCCTTGTGTGCCAGCATGGGCCCGGGGATGACGTCACCGATGGCGTAGACCCCCTCGGCGTTCGTGCGGAAGCGCTCGTCCACGGGAATCTGTCCCCGCTCGTTCGGCTGGATGCCGACCGCGTCCAGACCCAGCCCCTCGGTGTGGGGCTTGCGCCCCACCGCCACCAGCACGTGACTGCACGTCAGCGCTTTGCGACCTTCCGCTTCGACGACGCAACCGTCGCCTTCCGCGCGCGCGCCCGTGACCCGCACGCCCAGCTCGAAGGCGAGCCCCTGTGCGCTCAGCAGCTTCTGTGCTTCACCGGCGATCTCGCCGTCAATGCCGGGGAGGATTCGGTCAAGGTACTCCAGCACGGTGACCTTGGCCCCCAGACGCCGCCACACCGAGCCCAGCTCAAGCCCGATCGCCCCCGCCCCGATTACCACCAGATGCTTGGGCACCTCCGAGTAGGCCAGCGCCTCGGTGCTCGTCCCGATCCTCTCGTCGTCGAACGCGATGCCCGGCAGAGACGCCGGCACGCTGCCGGTGGCGATCAGAACGTGCTTGGCCGCGATCCGCTCCTCGCCTTCATCCTTCCTCACGCGCACCTCTCCCGAACCGGCGAAGGATGCGCGACCCGTGTAGGTCTGCACCTTCCACTTCCAGAAGAGCGCGCCGATGCCCTGGGTCACCTTGGCAACCACGTCGTCTTTGCGCTTGAGCATCGCGACCAGGTCCAGTCGGACCCGACCGGTGGTCACGCCGTGCACGCCCAGCCCCTGGCGGGCCTCCTCGTAGAGACGACTGGATTCGAGCAGCGCCTTGCTCGGGATGCAGCCGACGTTGAGGCACGTACCCCCCATGCGCTTGCGCTCATCCACCACCGCCACGTCGAGCCCGAGCTGGGCCGCGCGGATGGCGGCCACGTAGCCGCCGGGACCGCCACCGATCACGAGCAGGTCGTGCTGCTTCTCGGCCATGGGTTGCACCTCCCGTCAGAACCCCCGCCGGCCGCCCGGAGCGCGACACCGCAAGCGCTCTTGAAGCTCGGCGGCCAGGTTGACGCCCGAACGCTAGATCTCCAACAGGATGCGCGCGGGATCCTCGATGCCGTGCTTGATCTGCTTGAGGAACGTCACCGCCTCGCGCCCGTCGACGATCCGGTGATCGTACGTGAGGGCCACGTACATCATGGGGCGCACCACCACCTGTCCTTCGCGCACCACGGCGCGATCCTGAATGGCGTGTAGTCCCAGCACCCCGCTCTGCGGCGGGTTGATGATCGGCGTGGATAGCAGGGACCCATAGACCCCGCCGTTGCTGATCGTGAAGGTGCCGCCCTGCAGCTCCTCCAGCTTCAGCTTGTTCTCCTGCGCGCGTCGAGCGAAATCGGCGATCACCAGCTCGATCTGGGCGAAGCTCAAGCGCTCGGCGTTGCGGATGACCGGCACCACCAATCCGCGGCCGCCGCCGACGGCGATGCCGATGTCGTAGAAGTTGCGGTAGACGATGCTCTGGTCGCGAACCTCGGCATTGAGCTGCGGAATGGTCTTGAGCGCCTCGATGGTCGCCTTCACGAAGAAGGACATGAAGCCGAGCTTGATGCCGTACTTGCCGCGGAACGCCTCCTGGTTCTCCTTGCGCAGCCGGATGACGGCGCTCATGTCGATCTCGTTGAAGGTCGTCAGCAGCGCGGCGGTCCGTTGCGATTCGACCAGCCGCTCGGCCACCCGCTTGCGCAGGGGCGTCATCGGCACGATCTCCTCGTGGCGCATCTCGGTCGCACCGGTTGGGAGAATCGGCGGCATCGCGCTGGCTGCACCCGGGGCCGGCGCGCCGGCGGTGCCCGGTCCCACCGCCGCACGATCCGCGGCGCCCGCGCCGACTGCGGTGGATGGCTGGGAGGAGGGCGTCGGGCGCGATTCGAGGTAGCGCTGCACGTCCTCCTTCAGCAATCGCCCGCCCGGACCGGAGGCCTGGACCTCTCCCGCCTTCAAGCCGTGCTCGACCAGCAGCCGCTGCGCGGCCGGCATGACCCGGCCCCCGTCCCCACCGGCAGGCTGGCCGTTGCTCGTCGCGGGCGATGCGGGTGCGGCTTCCTGGGAGGCGGCTACCTCGGTCGCCACGACCTTGGTCTCATCCGCGCCGGACGTCGGCGCGGCGGCCTTCCCCGCGGCGCCGACCTCGATGCGCCCGATCGGCTCGCCCACGGCCGCCGTTTCCCCGGCGGCCTTGAGGATCTCGACCAGCGCTCCCGTGGCGGGAGAGGGTAGGTCCACGGTGACCTTGTCGGTCTCCAGCACGACCACGGGCTCGTCCTGGGTCACGGCGCCGCCTTCCTGCACCAACCAGTCACTGATCACAACCTCGGTGATCGACTCACCCACCGAAGGCACCGTCAGATCGACCTTCTCCACGAGGCCACTCCTCCTTACCACGACTGCGTCGCCGTGCGACGATCACCCGTCTCAAGTCTCGGCCACCTCGAAAGCCCGGGCCACGATCTCGGCCTGTTCGCGCCGGTGCATCGACGCCGATCCCGTCGCCGGGCTGGCCGACGCGGACCGCGCCACCACCCGCAGGGGCATCCCGCGGGAGAGCCGCGTCCCGAGC
This sequence comes from uncultured bacterium, assembly GCA_964585945.1. Taxonomy (GTDB): domain Bacteria; phylum Eisenbacteria; class RBG-16-71-46; order CAIMUX01; family WJJG01; genus CAZDKK01. The sequence continues at coordinate 6,300 of CAZPGB010000084.1, forward strand.
AGGCGGTAGAGATGGCACCAGCCGCCCATGTTGTCGGGTTCTTCTTGCACCCACGCCACCGGCGTGCCGTCGGCATAGGGCGCCAGCGCCTCCTCGATCGCCGCTCGGCCTAGGGGATAGAGCTGCTCGATCCGCAGCAGGGCGACGTCCTCGCGCCCGTGTTCCTCTCGATAGGCCTGCAGATCGTAGTAGATCTTGCCCGCGCACATCAGCACCGAACGCACCTTCGCGAGAGCTTGCCCCGACGTGTCGGCCAGGATGCGTTGGAAGCGGCCGCGAGCCAGCTCGTCGAGCGACGAGACGGCGTGCGGATTGCGCAGCAGGCTCTTGGGCGTCATCACGATGAGCGGCTTGCGCCACGGCCGCAGCACCTGGCGGCGCAGCAGGTGGAAGTACTGCGCCGGCGTGCTGGGCACCGCGACCTGGATGTTCTCTTCGGCGGAGAGCTGCAAGAAGCGCTCGATGCGCGCGCTCGAATGCTCGGGCCCCTGCCCTTCGAAGCCGTGGGGCAACAGCAGCACGAGGCCGCTGCGGCGCTGCCACTTGTCCTCGCCGCTGGTGATGAATTGGTCGATGATCACCTGGGCCGCGTTGCAGAAGTCCCCGAACTGCGCCTCCCACAGAATCAACCCGTCGGGCACTTCCATGCTGTAGCCATACTCGAAGCCCAGAACGCCCGCCTCCGAGAGGGGTGAATTCCACGTCTCGAGCGGCGCCTGCTCGGGCGAGAGATGCTGCAACGGGCCGTACGGGCGGCCGTCGCGCACATCGTGCAAGACCGCGTGCCGATGGGAGAAGGTGCCGCGCGGGCTGTCCTGCCCGCTCAGGCGCACCCGATGTCCATCGACCGCCAGGCTGCCGAACGCGAGGGCCTCGGCCGCCGCCCAGTCGAGCGGCTGCTCGCCGGCCGCCATCTTGCGCCGCGCATCCAGGAAACGCTTGAGCTTCGGATGGGGCTCGAAATCCGCGGGCACCTCGGTGAGCCGCACGAGCATCTCGGAGAGCGAGGCCGCGGTGAGAGCGGCGTCCTCATCGGGCACGTCCGCATCCAGCGCGGGTGGGATGTCGCGCCACTTGCCCGACATCACATCCACCCGGTGCACATACTTCGGGCTGCGCGCGACCGACAGGTGCTCTTCCAGGTTCCGACGCCGGGCGGCGGCGATCTCGTCGGCTTCCTCACGCGTCACGCCCCCCAGCTTCAGGAGGTGCTCGAGATAGCCGTCGCGCACCGATTGCCGCTTGCGGATGGCGTCGTAGAGTCGCGGGTGGGTGAAGGCGGGCTCATCGCCCTCGTTGTGGCCGTGGCGGCGGTAACCATACATGTCGATCACGACATCGCGGCCGAACGCCTTGCGGAAATCCATCGCCAACCGCACCACCTGGGCCACCGCCTCGGGGTCCTCGCCGTTGACGTGGAAGATCGGGATCTGGAGCATCTGCGCAAAGCCCGTGGCATAGGCGCTCGAGCGGCTCTCCTCGGGCGAGGTGGTGAAGCCGATCTGGTTGTTCACCACGACGTGCAGCGTCCCGCCGGTCGCATAACCGGGGAGCTGACTCATGTTGAGGGTCTCCTGCACGATGCCCTGCCCGGCCACCGCGGCGTCGCCGTGAATCAGCACGCCCATGCCCCGGTCGCCGCGTGCGTCCCCGACCCGATCCTGCTTGGCGCGCAGACGCCCGACGACGACCGGATTGACGAACTCCAGGTGGCTGGGATTGAAGCAGAGCGAGATGTCGACCGTGTGCTCACTTGTCGTGGTGCGCCGGCTGGTGTAGCCCAGATGGTACTTGACGTCGCCGGCGCCCCGCTTGGCCTCATCCTCGGGGTCCTCGAACTCGCGGAAGATGGCCTGCGGGCTCTTCCCGATCACGTTGGCCAACACGTTGAGGCGCCCGCGGTGGGCCATGCCCAGCACCAGCTCGTCGAGACCCTGGTCGCCCGCCTTCTCGATCACCAGATCGAGCAACGGAATGAGGCTCTCGGCGCCTTCCAGCGAGAAGCGCTTGGCCCCGATGTACTTCTTCTGGATGAACTCCTCGAAGATGACCGCGTCGGTCAGCTCGGTCAGAATGCGAAGCTGCTCCTCGCGCGCGAGCTGCAGCCGGTTGCGCGTGCTCTCCATCCGAATCTGCAGCCAGTTGCGCACGAACGGATCGGCGATGTGCATGAACTGGACGCCGATCGAACGGCAGTAGGTCTCGGTCAGCAGGTCGATGATCTCGCGCAGACTGAGCGCGTGCTCGACGCCCGAGATGGTGCCCTTGGTGAAGGTGCGATCCATCTCCGACTCGCTGAGACCGTGATAGGCCGGCTCCAGCTCCGGGGGCTGCTTACGGGGACGACCCAGCGGATCGAGCCGCGCGATCATGTGGCCGCGCACGCGGTAGGCGTGCACCAGGCGACCCACCCGTTCCTGCAGCGCCGAGATCTGCCAGATGGCGCACGCCCCGCCGCGACAGGTGGCGTTGGGTGGATTGAAGAGGCTCGCGGGGCTGAAGGAGGGTCCCAGCCCCTGATGGCTGGGAACGCCGGCTGCTTGGGCCTGCTCGGTGAAGTAGTCGCGCCATTCGGGCGCGACCGACTCGGGGTCTCTGAGGAAATCCTCGTAGAGCGACTCGACGTAGGCCAGACTGGCCGCGCCACCGTCTGCTTGACTGGGCTCGTCCGCATTCATGGGCAGATTCCTTCCTTCGCGCGACGGACGCGTGCGCTCGGCAGGGGCGTGATCACGGCCGCATCCGCGCCGCTACCCATGGGTATATGACTCCCGGCGGTTCGGGTTCCCAAAACCTTCCCCCCCAAGCGGATCGGGGTTCCCGGACCGCCCCGGGGAGCGCCGGCGAGCCGGCACCGCGCCGGAAGCAATTGTGGGACACCACTGAAGTCTTTGTCCACAAGCAAGTTACTGGCCCACCCGGAGCTTGCCCGCGCGCGGCCGCCCGCGGATACTCCCGGCACGAACAACCACCCTTGGGAAAGGGGAATCGCGATGAATGCGCTGATCGATCAAATCGCCGAGGTGCTTCGGATCCCGGCCGCGCGGTTCGGGATCGTGCTGGGGGTGGCCTTGCTGGCCGCCCTGGTGGTTCGCATCTGGGTTGCCCGGATCATGCTCAAGCTTACGGCCTGGACCCGCAGCGGCATCGACGACCAGGTGATCGTCGCGCTGCGCACCCCGGTCGCGGTCTCGATCGTCCTGGTCGCGGTGGCCTGGGTGCTCAATGACTTGGGCCTCACCGGCACCCTGGCCATGGTGCTGCCAGCACTTGTCAAGACGATCGCCGTGTTCCTGTGGGGCCGCGCGGCGCTGCGGGTCGGTGCGATCCTCCTCCAGGCGATGAGCCGCAACCAGCAGCGGCTCGCCTGGGTGCGCCCCGCACGCTGCCGCTGCTGCAGATCGCCTGGAAGGTGCTGGTGATCAGCGGCCTCTTGTACTTCCTCTTCCTGGCGTGGCATATCGATCCGACGTCCTGGGTGGCGTCGGCCGGCATTGTGGGCATCGCGGTGGGCTTTGCGGCCAAGGACACGCTGTCGAACCTTTTCGCGGGCATCTTCATCGTCGCCGATGCGCCCTACAAGATCGGCGACTACGTGATCATCGACGGCACGCTGCGCGGGGAGATCACCGACATCGGCATGCGTTCCTCCCGCATCGTCACGCGTGATGATATCGAGGTGACCGTGCCGAACTCCATCATCGCCAACGGCACGATCGTGAACGAGACCGGTGGGCCGCATCAGAAGATGCGCGTGCGCCTGCAGGTCAGCGTCGCCTACGGAAGCGACATCGACCAGGTGCATGACACGCTGCTCGCCTGCGTGGAAGGCGTGGAGCATATCGTGCCCGACCCCGAGCCTCGCGTGCGCTTTCGCCAGTTCGGCGACTCGGGGTTGATCTTCGAGCTGCTGGTCTGGATCACGGAGCCGGTCCATCGCGGGCTGGTGCTTCACGAGCTCCACCGGGCCGTCTACAAGGCCTTCGCTCGAGAGGGCATCGAGATCCCGTACGCCAAGCAGGATGTCTATGTAAAAGAGTTGCCGCGCGCCGACTGGTGAGCCGGGCTCGGATGCGGTACCCTTTGGACGTGGCTGTTGACAGATGCGCAGCCGGCCCTAGGCCAATGAAGGAGGTTCACATCATGGCAACACATCCAACGATGGGAATCATGCTTCTGCTCCTTGCCCTGCTTCTCGGCCCTTTCACAGAAGCCTCCGCGTCGGCGATGTCCGCGGCAGTCGACCCAGCCGCCGCTGTGCGCCAGGGTGTGGAGGATCGGCTGGAGCTCCCCGATGATCCCTACGTGCCCGTCCCGCCCGGCCAGAGGATTTTCTCCCCCGCCCACCGTTCCTGGCGCGAGGGCTTCTTCTTGACGCAGGTGAACGTGGACGCCTCCGGCATGAACATCGTCGGCGATGCGGCCAACGAGCCGTCCATCGCGGTCGATCCCATCGACCCCAACCGAATGGTGATCGGCTGGCGCCAGTTCGACACCATCAGCAGCAACTTCCGCCAGGCCGGCTACGGTTACACGGCCGACGGCGGACAGAGCTGGACCTTTCCCGGCCCGATCGAGCCGGGCGTGTTCCGCTCCGATCCGGTGCTCGACGCCAACAACGAGGGCACGATCTTCTACTACAGCCTCACCACCTCGCCGTCCTACGCGTGCCAGGTGTTCCGCTCCGATGACGGCGGTGTCACCTGGTCCGATGCCGTGCCCGCCTACGGCGGCGACAAGGGGTGGATGACGATCGATCGCACCGGAGGTCTGGGCGAGGGCAACATCTACTGCGCCTCGCGCGACGGTGTCTCGACCACTATCATCATGACGCGCTCGATCGACGATGGGCTGTCGTTCCAGTCGCCGGTCACCGTGCCCGAGCGGCCCGGGCGCGGAACGATCGCGGTGGGCGTCGACGGCGAGCTCTACGCCACCGGGAGCTCCTTCAGCAGCGGACAGTTCGTGGTTGCGCGCTCGACCAACGCGTACGATCCGTCGGCCACGCCGGTCTTCGAGTACTCGACCACCGTGGATCTGGGCGGGTCGTTCACGGCCTATGCCGGCCCCAACCCCAGCGGCCTGCTGGGTCAGGCCGAGGTTTTCTGCAGCCACGCGCCGGGCACCACCTACGGCAACGTCTATGTCCTCTCCTCGGTCGACCCGCCGGGCGCCGATCCGCTGGATGTCTACTTCATCCGCAGCACCGACCGGGGCGTCACCTGGAGCGCGCCGGTGCGGATCAACGACGATCCCACCGCGGATGCCTGGCAGTGGTTCGGCACCATCGCGGTGGCGCCCTCGGGCCGCATCGATGTCGTGTGGCTGGACACACGCGACGGGCCCGGCATCTACGACTCCTCGCTCTACTACGCCTACTCCGAGGACGGGGGCCTCACCTGGTCGCCGAACCAGCGGCTCTCGGAGGCCTTCGATCCCCACCTGGGCTGGCCGCAGCAGAACAAGCTGGGCGACTACTTCGACATGGTCTCCGAGGACCATGCGGCGCACGTGGCTTGGGCGGGGACATTCAACGGGGAGCAGGATGTCTACTACGGGCGGATCTCACATGCGTCGGATGCGCCGGCGCTTGCGACGGCGACCCGGATCTTGTTCGACAGCCGCCCGAGTCCTTTCTCGCGATCCGCGATCCTGCGGTACGATCTTCCCCGGCGAACCCTTGTGTCCTTGAAGGTGTTCGACGTCGCCGGTCGCGAGATCGCCACGCTGGCCGATGGACTCGAAGGGCCGGGGGAAGTCAGCCGGACTTTCGACGCCGGTGGACTTCCAACCGGCGTCTATTTTGCCAGGCTGGGGACCGGCACGTGTGAGCTGACGCAACGTCTGATGCTTCTCAAGCAGTAGCAAGCGGCAGGCTCGGTTGGCATACTTCGCGAGCGAATCCCAGGCTGACCACGGAAGCTCAAGGAGGCGCTCGATGAAGCGATTCACCAAGCACGTGCGCGTCCAGCTCATGCGCGGCGTCATCGCCGCCATACCGCTGGCTCTTTCGGTCCTAGCCGTAGCGATGCTCTACCGGACGATCGACCGCCGGATTGCTCCGCCCGTGGAAGACCTGTTGGGATACCACATCCCCGGCCTGGGCATCATCCTGATGCTCATCGCGCTCTACATGCTGGGGAGCATTGCCAGCAGCGTAATGGGACGCCAAGCCCTCAACCTGATTGAGCGCGTGATGCGCAGATTACCCATTGTGCGCACCACCTATCAGGTTGGCAAGCAGTTGAGTGCGGTGTTGTCATTGCCCGAGCGTCAGGTCTTTAAGCGTGCGGTACTGGTCGAGTATCTGAGCCCCGGGATGTGGACGCTGGGCTTCGTGACCGGCTCGCTCACGCCCGCCAACACGCAGGCGGAAGCTCTGCTCAAGGTCTTTATCCCAACCCCTCCCAATCCCACCTCGGGCACACTGGTGTTGGTGCCGGAGTCGCGCGCTTACGATCCGGGTTGGACGGTGGAAGAAGCTCTGCATGCCGTAATCTCCGCGGGCATGATCGGACCCAACGTCCTTAGGTTTCCACCGATTGCAGGAACCAAGGGGTCGGACCCGATGCCCACCCCAGACGATTCGACCTAGCGGCTTTGATGAGCGGGGCAGCGGACCCACCGCCGCGGAGACCCCCAACCCCGTCGTCCGCTCAATCCCGCGCGCCCGACCCTCGTCGTCTGAGGCTCCGCCACTGCAGCAGAAACGGCGGTAGCGGAACCAGAATCAGAAACGCGATGATCAGCAGACCGGCCCAGGGTCCAAGCGGTCCGAAGACCCCACTCAGAATCAACGTGTAGCCTGCATACGACGCCACGAATAGGAAGCCCTCGAGGCGATTGATCTGGTACCCGCTGAAAATGACCGGCAGACAGGCAGCCGCCGCGGCGACAGCCAGAGGGATGTCGAGTCGCAGACTAGCCGCAGGCACCGGGATGCCTTCCGGGGCCAAGAGTGCACAGGCCCCCAAGATACCCAGAAGGTTGAAGAGATTGCTGCCTACCACGTTACCCACCGCGATGTCGCGCTCGCCTCGCAGCGTGGCGATGACCGAGGTCGCCAACTCAGGCAAGGATGTGCCGGCCGCAACGACGGTCAGCCCAATGACCAGCTCACTCACGCCCAGCCGATGGGCCAGATCGGTCGCCCCCGCAACCAACCAGCGAGCTCCGATGACGAGCAGGCTCAGTCCCGCGGCCACCAGAAGCGCCTGGCGGAGCCACATGCCGACAGAGTGCGCGGACCCTTGCATCGGTGTCCGCGCCCCAGAGGCGACGCGGTCCGGCGCGCGTAATGCCCCCTCGCGCCGACGTGCTGAGAAGACCGTCCAGAACGTGTAGGCCAGCGCGCCCACCACGAGCGTCGCGCCATCCCAACGACCCAACGCGCCGTCCGATACGAGCAGCCATGTCCCGGCAGAGACCACGATGAGTATCGGAACGTCCCTGCGAACCAGATCCGCTCGCACCGCGAGCGGTCGGACGATCGACGCCACACCGAGGATGAACAGCACATTGAAGATATTGCTGCCGATGACGTTTCCCAAGGCCAGGTGCCCCCGATGAGAAAGGGCGGCCCCAACGCTGACCGCGAATTCCGGCGCGCTTGTGCCGTACGCCACCAGCGTCAAGCCGATGACGATCGCGGGCAGGCCCAGGGCCGCAGCGATTCGCGATGCTCCGCGCACGAGCGCCTCCGCACCGATCACCAACGCCGCGAGTCCCCCCACGACCAGCAGGGCCCACATCTTTCACCCTCCGTGTCTCGGCCTACCTCTCTCCCTGGCCCGATGGTACCTCACCGGGCTTCCCCTCACCGCAGGCTCTCCCGTATGTCGCCTCGGCCCGACATCGCCACCACTGTCGCGGGCGAAACGCCCCAAGCCCTGGGAATCCAGCTCGGAAGGTCCGCGCGGGTGCAGTATAATGCCGCACCTGTGGGTGTCGCCATCGGGCTCGGGGGCCCATGGTCGGCGACAGGCGCCAAGGTAGCAACACAAGAACCATCCCAGGCGAGAGGACCCAACATGCGGAGATCAGATGAGAAGCGTCCAAGCGCGTCGTCCATGTCAGTGGAGGAGCGGTCGACCGAGCGGCGTGCCCCACTTGCGGACCAAAGGTTGCTCCAGTCCCCGAAACCGGATGAGGGTGATTTTCGTCAGAGCGATACCTGGCGCGTGCTGCGAATCATGGGTGAGTTGGTGGAGGGTTTCGAGGCGCTGGCTGCGGTGGGTCCGGCGGTCAGCATCTTCGGTTCAGCCAGAACCGTCCCCGATGATCCCTTGTACGGCCAAGTCGTCCAGATCGCGCGCGGGCTGGCTCAAGCGGGGTTGGGAATCATCACGGGCGGCGGTCCCGGCTTAATGGAAGCGGCCAATCGCGGCGCCAGACTGGGCGGCGGACTGTCGGTAGGGTGCAATATCGAGTTGCCCTTTGAGCAGGCTGCCAATTCCCAACAAGACATCTCGCTTGAGTTCAGGTACTTCTTCGTGCGCAAGCTGATGTTCGTCAAGTACTCGATCGGCTCGATCTTGTGTCCGGGCGGCTTCGGCACCATGGACGAGCTCATGAACGCCTTGACCCTGACCCAAACGGAGAAGATCGACCGCTTTCCGATCGTGCTCTTCGGGCGCGAGCATTGGCAGGGCTTCCATGAATGGATCGAGACCCGTCTGTCGCACGGGACATTCATCTCCCCGCAAGACAGCAGTCTCTATCAGGTGCTCGACTCCCCGGAAGACGTGGTTGACCACGTGGTGGACTCGTGCCGGAAGGCGGGCTATCTTCCCCCGCGGTCGCAGGAGAGGCCTGGGTCATGACGCGTCAATGAACGACGCGATTCCGGAGTCGTGTGGAAGCGCATCCTGACTCAAGAGCAATGGGAGAGATGAGGTATGAGTCGGGGTCTGACAGCATGGATCCTGGGGCTCACGCTCCTGCTGGCCACCGGCGCAATGGGCCGGATGCAGCCTTCCTCAAGATCGGGCGGACCTACCGCAAACGTGGACACGGAGGGAGCGATCCGTGAACGACTGCGCCACTCGATGGAGTCCCTCCTGGACTACGGCTCGCTCGCCGTAGGTAGGGATCAAATCCGTGCCATGGTCGAACTGCCGAGGTTCTATGAACGGCGGGGGTTTGCCTCAGCGTGGAGTCGACATGGAAAGCTCTCCTCCCAGGTCGATTCTCTCCTTCGGCTCATCCGGCAAGTGGGCGGGGACGGCCTTGATCCACGGGACTATCACATCGCCGCGATCGACGAGGCCCTGAGCGGAAGCCGGCCTTCCAGACGCTTCGAATCCGGCCAAGAACAAGAGACGGACCGGCTGCGCGATCTGGACCTCTTGCTGTCCGATGCATGGCTGCTCCTTGGCGCTCACACGTTGACCGGACGGGTCCACCCCGAGACGTTCGATCCTCTGTGGCGTGCCACCATCCGCGAAGCCGATCTCGTGGCGTTGCTGGAGGAATCACTGGCGGACAGCACGACGGCATCCGTCCTACGCGCCCTCACTCCTGACCATCCCGGCTATGGACGGCTGAAGGGGGCGCTCCAGCGCTATCGCGCCCTGGAGGCCTCCGGCGGATGGTCTCTCGTGCCGGCGGGCCCCGCGCTTCGTCCGGGCGATACGGGGCCGAGAGTCGCTGCGCTGCAAGCCCGTCTTTGTGCCACTGGAGACCTGGCGAGCGGCGGTGACACGGACGTATTCGATGCAAAGGTCGAGGACGCCGTGCGGCGCTTTCAAGTCCGGCATGGACTCGCTGTCGACGCCATCGTCGGACCCGCCACCCTCGCTGCGCTCAACGTTTCCGCTGCCGCGCGTTGTCGACAAATCGAACTGAACTTGGAGCGTTGGCGCTGGTTGCCCGAGGCCCTGGGAGATCGCCACATCCTTGTGAATATCGCGTCCTTCGAGCTTTCGGTGCGGGACAGTGGACGAGAGGTCTTGAGGATGCCGGTCGTCGTGGGCAGAGAGGCGCGCCGAACGCCCGTCTTCAGTGATCGAATGACGTATCTGGTGATCTGTCCGTCTTGGAATGTGCCTACGACCATCGCAACCCAAGACATCCTGCCCGCCGCCAAGAACGACCCTGCCTATCTCACCACGCGTCACATCCGCGTCTTGGAGGGCTCGGGTTCCGCTGAGCGGGAGGTCGAGCCAAGTAGTGTCGATTGGTCGCATGTTACCGCCAAGAACCTCCCGTATCGCTTCCGTCAGGATCCAGGACCCGATAACCCGTTGGGACGCATCAAGTTCATGTTCCCCAACAGGTTCGACGTGTACCTTCATGACAGCCCCGCTCGGGAGTTGTTCGCAAAGCCCGACCGCACGTTCAGTTCCGGCTGTATTCGCGTCGCGGAAGCCCTGGCCCTGGCCAGCTATCTACTCAAGGACAACCCTCGATGGCCCCCCGAGGCGATTCCGGCTGCCATCGACACCTGGCGCGAGCAAACCGTCCGCCTCCTCTCTCCGATCGATCTACACTTGGAGTATTGGACCGCCTGGGTCGATCCCGATGAGGTGATGCAGTTTCGCAGGGACATCTACCGACGGGACGCATCTCTCGAAGACGCGCTGTCGGCCCGTCAGGCAATGCGGTAGGTTCTTCCGGATCTCCGGAGGTGGAGATGAGAGCGTGCATGGCCCGGATGTGCAGGAAGTCCAACTCAGCGCCGCGCCCCAGCGCGGTCACCATACTGGTTCTGTTCGGGATGATCGTGTCCATGACGGTTCCCACCGTCAGCGGCGCCGCCGCGATGCCGTCCACCTTCGTTACCGGGAGGGCCGGATTCAGTTTCCGCTTCAGAGATCTGGAATGTCCTTACCGGGTGATGGCCATCAGCGTGCTTCCAGGCCGGGATCTCGGCATCGAGGCGGTGGATGCGGATCCAGCCGCCCAATTCCGCTTGACATCATCCAGCGGCACGATTCAGGCGACAGGTCAACGGAAGTGGCTCTGGCGTGTGCCGATCGTGAGCGGTGTCTGCTCGGCTCATCTCGTGCGCGAGAGTCCCCCTGATACCATTACGATCTACGGAATGGTCCTCGTACCTTTCAGCCAGGTGCGCGATGGATACTTGAACGGGTATCGCATCGGGGCCTATCCGACCGTGCTCCGCAAGAACCTGCCTATCTAGTTTCTGTTGCCCAGGTCCTGCGAGAGGCGTTTCTGCCAGTATTGACG
>CAZPGB010000085.1:0-17236 GCA_964585945.1 uncultured bacterium
ATAGGGTGCCGGGATTCACCATGGTGGCGTGATGCGAACATTGCACTGTCCAGTTACTGAGCATCGCATCGGCATTGATCTCAAGGAGAATGCCGCCACCAAGAGGCGAATCGTTGGAAGCGATGGTGCATTCTTCTAGGCTTGGCGAGCAATCGACCGCAAAAAAACCTCCTCCTGACGAGGATGCGCTGTTTCCCTGCAACACGCAATTGAAGAGCTGCACATTCGCGTTGCTTGCCATCACCGCTCCGCCCCCCATGGCCGAGTTGTAGTATAGCGAGCAACCGATCATGAGTACGTTGGATCCATCGAGGCATGCGACGCCTCCGCCACTTCCCCCCTCCATGGTATTGCTCATGAAAGTGCAGTTCTCAAATGTTGGCGACGAATGATTCTCACATAAGATGCCACCTCCGCTGGTGGCGCCAGTGGTGTAACCGCCGATCACCTTGATGTCCCGCAGCACGCAGTCGGGACCTTCGCCCGAGTGGAAATGGAAACCGCGGTGGGGGTCCCCCGTACTGCCCTGACAGTCGATGACGCAGACACTGGGGTGTCCTGAAGCGGATCTAACGGTGAGCGGCTTACCGTGGAAATCCAGATCCCGATTCCCTTCGCCAAGATACGTGCAATCCGCAAGCTCGATGATGCTACCGGCGGCTGCCGCATCGATGGCCGCTTGAATGGTAGGATACTCACCCAGTCCATCGGCCTGCACCGAATAGACCGCCGGTCCGCAGTCGATCCCCCAGGCCCCGATCTGGCCGCACTCCGGGTTGTTTTCTGCCGCGCACGGTGAGTTCTCGGCGAGCCCGAAGGGGGCGCCACCAAAGGGCCAGCAATAGAGCGGGTCCTCTGAGATGTTCCCGGGATTCCCGGATTGACCGGCAATGCAGCCAACCCAGTCGCCGCCTTCATTGGCATACACATCGCAACAGAACAGATCCACCGATCCGTTCGTCTCGCAGTGCGCGGCGATGTCCGTCCCAAAGGCGATGATCGTGTTCTCAGCCTCGAACTGACTGTAGGTATCCGACCAGATCGCGGCATTCGACATCGGGCCATCGCTGGCGTTGATCGTGCATTGGGTCATGTAGGCCGCGCTCGTGCCCCCCAGACAGAGCGTGCCTCCCATATCGCCCCAGTTCCCATTGAAGGTGCAGCCGGTCAAGTCTGCATAGCTGACGTCGTCCAGCCAGATCCCCCCTCCGCACCCATTCTGGTTCGTGCGGTTCCCTGGGAAGAGGCAGTTGCTCAAGATCAAGTCGCTGCCATTGGCGGCGTAGATCGCTCCTCCGCCGAGCTCCGCGTAGTTGCTCCAGAAGATGCAGGAGTCGAATAGGACCGAGGTTTCGTAGGTGTTGACAGCCCCGCCTTCACCGTGAATCCACGCGTTCTGGATCGTAATCCCCTCGATCAACGATCCGTAGGCGCCGTCATCGATCTCCATCCCGAAGTGCTGGTCGGAGGAGTTGGCCTGACAATCGATGATACAGTAGCCCGATGGACCGCTTTGAGCGCGGATGGTCAGGGTCTTGGAGACCTGGAGGTCACGATTCCCGGCTCCCGTGAAAGTCCCGTCAGTCAGCTCGATTGTGTCCCCTGGAGAGGCCGCGTCGATCGCGGCTTGGATGGTAGGGTAGTCTCCCGTGCCGTCCGGCGTGACCACATGCGTCGCGGCCCCGGCGGTTGCGGCTACGGCCATCGCCACCAGAAAGCCCGGGAACACTCTTACGTGATGCATGATGCGAGGTCTCACATTCACCTCCTCATGAGAAGTGCTCGAGATGTGCCTACATCAGGGGGACGCTCAGATTTGGAAGAAATCACAGGCTGCGTGGAGGCATCCCGTGAGGCGCGGCGCGGCCGGGGATCGCCGTCGAGGCAGCGCGAATCGAACCCGAGCTGCCGAGAACCCATAACACCTCTATAGCAAACATCATACGGTGCTGGCGGTTTCGAGTCGCGGACTTGGCGGTCCAATCGAGTCCCCTCGAGTCCACTGGTGTCCACTGGTGTCGCCCCGGTTGTGGAGGTGTCTTCGGGCCGATGTGCCACGCCCCTGCTCAGTCATCAGCGGCGACACGAAACACCTCGTCCGCGGCCACACACCGCCATCCGCGGACGTCCTATCTCGCCCCCCTTAGGCCACCCACTGAGAGAAGCAGCCTTCGTCGGGGGACTTGGCGGATGTTGCATCTTCCCGTCGTCAGAGGGCCCAGCCGATGCCCTGAAGCTGGCAGAAAGGACCCCAATCCGATAGAGTCGGGGTATCCGGCTTTTGAACTGAGCGTGGGCCTTCGCAAGATTGAGGATGCGTCGGATGATTGGGCGAACCATCTCCCACTACCGGATCCTCGCGAAGCTCGGCCAGGGCGGCATGGGCGTCGTCTACAAGGCCGAGGACACGCGTCTCCACCGCTACGTCGCCATCAAGTTCCTGTCGCCCGAGTTCAGCCGGCAACGGGAGGCCAAGGCGCGCTTCATTCACGAAGCGCAGGCGGCTTCTTCGTTGGAGCATCACAACATCTGCACCATCCACGAGATCGGGCAGGAAGACGATCAGCTCTACGTCGTGATGGCCTGCTACGAAGGCCAGACGCTGAGAGATAGGATCGGGCAAGGGCGGCTCGAGATCCCGGAAGCCGTGCAAATCACCATCCAGATCGCTCAGGGCCTGGCGAAAGCTCATCACTTGGGGATCACGCATCGCGACATCAAGCCTTCGAACATCTTCATCACCAGCGATGGCATCGTGAAGATCATCGACTTCGGGCTGGCCAAGCTGGCAGGTCAAACCCGGGTCACCCGGGCGGGAACGACCCCGGGAACGGTTGCCTACATGTCGCCGGAGCAGGCTCGCGGTGAAGATGTCGACCCCAGGAGCGACCTCTGGTCGCTGGGCGTCATCTTCTACGAGATGGTATCGGGAAAGCTGCCGTTTGCCGGCGGCCACGAGCAGGCCTTGATCCACGCGATTCTGAACGAGAGACCGTCATCCATACGCAAAGCGCTTCCGTCTGTGCCGGTGGTACTGGAGCGGGCCCTATCGCGCGCACTGCAGAGAGATCCGAGCCGACGCTATCCGTCCGCAGACGAGATGCAGGAGGATCTGAAACGCTGTCAAGAAGCTCTTCGGCCCGAGGCTGGGCGAAGGAAAGGCCTGCCGCGTCGGCTGCTACAGCCGAAGGTCGCCATCCCGGCGATCGCCATTCTCGCGGGTCTGCTCTTGGCAGGCCACGCCTGGCTCGAGCGTCGTGCAAAGCTCCGCTGGGCGGAGCAGGAAGCACTGCCACGCATCGCCAAGGTGACCATGGGCGATCTGGACCAGAGGACCGAGGTCTTCCCGTTGGCCCTAGAGGTCGAGAAGATCCTGCCGGACCATCCCACTCTGGCGGAGTACTTCGCGCGCGCGATTGCGAGGATCGACATCACGAGCGATCCCCCAGGCGCCAGCGTCCATTTCAAGAGCTACGACTCGCCGGGAAGCGCGTGGCAACCGATCGGGACGACACCCCTGGAAGATGTAAGGCTGCCTCTGGGCTTCTTCCGTTGGAAGATGGAGAAGAGCGGCTGCGACGAGGTCTACACCGTGGCCCCCAACTTCGAATTGGCTCTGTCTCTCCGGAAACTCTGGCGGCCTCGCAATCTGCACCGACACTTGGACCCGGACGGACGCACACCGGCCAGCATGGTGAGGGTCGCCGGCGGGGAGACCGACGTCGGACCGCTGGGCGATTTCTTCATCGACCGGTATGAAGTGACCAATCGTCAGTTCAGAGAGTTCATGGATGCCGGAGGATACCGCGACCGCCAGTACTGGAAGCACGAGTTCGTCAAGGACGGGGACGTGCTGACCTGGGAAGAGGCGATGGCTGAACTGAGCGACAGAACCGGCCGGAACGGCCCCTCGAGCTGGTCGGCTGGGGACTATCCCGATGGGCGTGCAGATTTCCCGGTAACCGGGATCAGCTGGTACGAGGCGGCGGCCTACGCGGAGTTCGCCGGCAAGAGTCTGCCTTCCGGCTGTCACTGGGGGCTCGCGAGGGGTCCCTGGTGGATGTTCTTCTCCGCTCTTCTGGTGCGCCACAGCAACTTCGGCGGGGAAGGCCTGGAGAGGGTTGGGGCCAACGAGGGCATGACCGCCTGCGGCGCGTATGACCTTGCAGGCAACGCCAGAGAATGGTGCTGGAACCTTACGCCGCAAGGGCGGCTCGTTCGGGGAGGGGCGTGGAACGACAATGCCTACATGGCGGCGAACTGGAGCCAGGCGTCGGCCTTCGACCGCTCGGAGAGGACAGGCTTTCGTTGCGTTCTGTACCTCGACGAGGAGCAGATCCCAGCGGCGGCGTTCGAACCCGTCCTTCTCACCGACGGGCCGAACCTGCGAGACAGGACGCCCGTTCCGGACGAGGTCTTCGAGGCCTATCGGGTTCGGTTCTCCTATGACCCGACCGATCTGGGCGCCGAGACGGCGTGGAGAGACGAGAGCGCGAGCGACTGGATCCAGGAGCGCGTGAGCTTCGATGCCGCTCACGGTGGCGAGCGCATCCCGGCCAATCTCTTCCTGCCCAAGAACGTCTCGCCCCCCTTTCAGGCCATCCTCTACTTCCCCGGCTCCAGTTCGATCTACCAGTCGTCGAGCGCCGACCTCGACGACTACTACGAGTTCCAGCGTTTTCTCAAGGATCTGGTCAAGGACGGCCGGGCAGTGCTCTACCCGATCTACAAGGGGACATTCGAGCGCAGCAGTGAGAAGCTGGCGCTCATCCATGGGGGTGAAGAGTCGCATCTGTACGCCGAGTATGTAGCCAAGCTGGTCAAGGAAGTCCGCCGGTGCGTCGACTACCTCGCGGCACGCCCCGACATCGACGGCGAGCGGGTTGCCTACCTGGGAATGAGCTGGGGGGGGCGGATGGCGCCGGTCATCCTGGCGGTGGAGGATCGCTTCCGGGCGAGCGTGCTGGCGCTGGGCGGAACGCGCGGATATGGGCTTCCGGAGGTGAACCACTGCAACTACCTGCCCCGGGTGCGAACTCCGACCCTCATGCTCAACGGCAGATACGACTTCAACTTCGTCTACGAAATCAACGTCCAACCGATGTACGATCTGCTGGGCACGCCTGAAGAGCACAAGAAGCTCGTCCTCTATGACACCGACCACTTCCTGCCACCGACCGAATCGCTCAAGGAGATCCTGGCGTGGTTGGACACCTACTTAGGACCGGTACGCTGAGGTGCTCTTGACATGCTCTTTGTGGAGGCGGCTGGAATCCCAGGTCTCTCCGAAACCAGAGGTAGCGCCGTAGACCCCTGTGGGCATGGGTGTTGTGGCCCATCATCCCGTTTCTTCGTCCCAGGACGCGCCACATGCCGAAAGTCTCCCGCTTGCGCATCACCCCACTTGCAGGCGGATTCCTATTTCAGTATCAGATGCAACTAGGAATGATTGGCGAAGAGAGACGCCGTAAACATCGAGGATCGGATCGAGCGGTTCAAAGCGGCGGCGAAGGAGGCGGGCATCAAGCTCACCCATCAGCGCCTCGAGATCTACCGCGAGATCGCCGGCAGCGTTGATCATCCGGACGCCGAGACCGTCTACCGCGCGGCCCAGCGCCGCATGCCCACGGTTTCCCGCGATAGGGTTTACCGGACGCTCTGGAAACTGCAGGAGCTCGGCCTCATCACCACGCTCGGAGCGAGAAGGACCACCGTTCGCTTCGACGCCAACCTGGATCCCCACCTCCACTACGTCTGCACCCGGTGCGGCTTGACGTGGGATTTCGAGAGTACGTTGTTGAGCGCACCTCAGGTCCCCAACATCGTGAATGAACTAGGCAGTGTGGCCGGAACCCACGTCGAGGTCCACGGCCACTCGGCCCAGTCGACTTGGCCTTGGGCGCCGGGCGGCGTCTCGATGCGGCGAGAAGGCATTGGCGCGCACGGCCGTCGGTGGCACCTTGGGCTTGGCGCCGCAGGTGGTAGCGCACGGCGCCCTCGGTCACGCCCAGCAGACGGGCGATGTGGCGGCCGCTCTGTCCATGTTGAGCCAGACACTGAATGGTCATACGGGCCTCCTGATCGAGCTTCACGGCTGGGCCCTCCCTTCTTCTCAGAAGGTCGTGGCCTCAGCCATGATCCCTTGCCTCAGGAGAGGGTGCGTAAATCTAGCCGTCGCCTTAGCTCAGTATGTGGGTGGGTTGCTACACTCAACCGGGAGATCTTCTTCACGCTTCGCGAGGCTCAGGTTCTGGCAGAGCGATGGGAGTACAATCAGATCAGACCACACAGCGCCCTGGGTTACCGGCCACCGGCGCCTGAGACCATCGAGCCTATGCAGCTCGTTGCGGCCATGTAATCCTGGAGGTGGTACGAAGACTGGGGGCGGGTCAGTCCTACGGTGATGGTAAGTTCGACCGGGGCAACGCGGACGAGGTTCTGGCAAGGGACACGAGTAATCGCGGGAACCTGCGGCGAGCCACTGCCGCGCAGTGCTGGTTCGTCGTCGCATGAATCAGATCGAAGCCCGACCGCCAGGCTATCGTACAACCAGCAGTCGATCGCGCGTCGCTTGCTTACCGACCGTGAGCTCGATGAAGTAAACTCCGGGTGCGACCAATCTTCCGTGCGCATCGGTGGCGTCCCAGGAGATCCGACGATCCTGAGACGATCCATCAAAGCAGCCCAGAGAGCGGATCAGCCTGCCGGTGACATTGTAGATTGCCAGGCGCGATGCGACTTGACCGGCGACTGGAGTCGAGAACCAGATGTCCGTCGCACGCGTGCAGGGATTCGGCGATGCGGTCAGATGAACACTCGTCGCTGCCGCTCCCGCGCCAGGGGGGCTCTCAACCGATTGGGGAATCTGGCATCCGACGGGAAGAGCGCCGACGATGCCGCAGACAGGATGATCGCAGGGCGAGGCTTCGCCGAGCTGAAAGTCTCCACCCTGCGGATCACAGAAGCAGGGGTCGGCCGAGAAGTTCTCATGGATGGACCCCTGATCGGCAATGCATCCCACCCAATCGCCGCCTTCATTTCCGTAGATGTCAGAACAGGCGAAGGCGGGATTGGAGTAGAGTTCGCAGGCAACCGCCTCTCCTCCCTCGCCAAACGCCAGAATGGTGTTCTCGATCGTAGGATCACAGAGGTAGTAAAGGTACATTCCGCATCCCTGCGGCGCGGCATTGCCGTGCAAGGTGCAGCCGCTCAGAATGGGAGCGGCCTCGTTCATGATGTAGATGGCTCCACCGCAGTGCGTGGCTTCGTTCCCGGCAAGGATGCACCCGGTCAGTATGGGGTACGTTTCCCAGAAGGTGATGAACATCGCACCGCCATCATGGGCCGAGTTGCCGGAGAAGACGCACGACGTGATCGTCGGCGATGATCCGTCATAACACAGGAACCCGCCTCCCTTCTCCGCGCTGTTCTCCGCGAAGGTGCAGTCTACGAGGGTGCCATGGAGGGCGTGCATGCAGATCCCGCCGCCCTCGATGGCCGCGTTGCCGACGAAGGAGCACTCCTCCAATGTCGGGTTGCAGGATAGATCGAAGAACGCCCCACCACCGCGCTTGGCCGCGGTGTTCTCCGAGAAAACGCACCCCACGATTGCGACGCGGGACATCATCGCGGCGGACACGCCACCTCCGTATTGCGGAGAAGTGTTGGCTGCGAAACAGCAGTCCTTAATCAGGGGTGACGCATCGTAGCAGCGCACGGCGCCGCCTCCGCGGTCGGAGACACTGAAGTTGGCGGCGTAGCCATTGCGGACGGTCACGGCTTGCAGAACCGACTCCTGCGATTCCTGCGTATG
This sequence comes from uncultured bacterium, assembly GCA_964585945.1. Taxonomy (GTDB): domain Bacteria; phylum Eisenbacteria; class RBG-16-71-46; order CAIMUX01; family WJJG01; genus CAZDKK01. Next base: position 7,814 of record CAZPGB010000085.1, read on the forward strand.
GAAGAAGAAGCCGCGGTGTGGGTGTGCCGCGCTTCCCTCACAATCGATGATGCAGGTGAAAGGATCACCGGACTGGGAGCGAACGGTGATAGCCTTCCCCAAGTAGTCGATATCCCTATTGCCTTCTCCGGTGAAGACGCCGTCCGCGAGCACGGCAGTATCCCCATCCAGCACCGCGTCGATGGCTTCCTGAATGGTCCGAAAGTCGCCCGTTCCTTCGGGATCGACCACATAGGTCTCTCCGATGGCTGCGGATCCCGTTGCCAGAAGGGCGCAGAGCAATGAAGTCACGTGTCGCACGGGTACATTCCTCCATTCAATTACTAAGAGATGTGGGCCCATATTCTGTTGCAGCAGACCTGCCGTGGGCCTGATACAATCCCCAAGGCAACGAGTATACATGTAAACGGTTGGGGTATGCTGGCCCATGGGCCGATGCCTGCGATGAAAGGGCGCAGACCGTTTCCCGCGCCCACGGAACAAAGAACGGGCGTGCGATTCAAGGAGATGGCGGACCTGATTCACACCTCCTTCCTGACCTTGTAACTTCCTATAGGTTTTGCGATTAAATCACGCGAGCTTCCCGCGGCGCCTGCGTAACCGCGTCACCGTACCGCTGATTCCAGTGCAGGGCCCCGCGTCCGGGAAGGTTCTCGCTTCACGCGGCGCAATCCGTCGCGGCCGAGGACCGCGAGGCCCTCAAGCTTGTGCCGCTACGGCCTGCGCCCGGCCTTCGCCCAGGAGCGCCTGGCGCTGCGTGAAGACGGCCGCGTCTTCTATCACCTGCGCGGGCCCGCGACCCGTTGCCGGCGCCGCCCGTGCCTGCAGAGGCAGAGCTCGGGGCGCAGGGCGCCGACACACAGGTGCCGGCCACCCCGGGTGAGGGCTGCGCGTCGGCGGACGCCTCACTCCCGGCCCAGATCCCGGCTCCCGCCCGTCGCAGGCCCCTGCCCTGGGCGCAGCTCCTCCGCCGTGTCTTCTTCAACGACGCCCTGATCTGCCCCGAAGAGTCTCTGTTCCGGCGACCGTCAGAAGAGGATCGTGAACTCCGTACCACCCCCCTGGGCTCCCTGCAGCACGAAATCGAAGCCGTGCGCCAGCAGGATCTCCTGCACCATGGTGAGTCCGATGCCCCGGCCGTCGGATTTGGTGCTGAAGAAGGGCGTGAAGAGCCGCTCGCGCACCTCGGGCGAGATGCCGGGACCCGTGTCGCGCACCACGACGCACCCCCGCCCACGAGCCAGCGCCGTCCGCACGGTAAGCGTGCCGTTCCCCATGGCCCCCATGGCTTCCATCGCGTTCTTGATGATGTTGATGAAGACCTGTTCCATCTGACCCGGATCCATGCCGACCGAATCGAACTGCTCCTCGAAGTCCCAACGCCACACGATGCCGCGCTTCTCGCACTGCGGCTTCATGAGCTGCGCCACTTCCTCCAGCAACAGGCGCACATCGGTGGGCGCCTTGCGTGGTGCCGGCAGTCGCACGACCTCGGCGAAGCCTTGCATGAACTCGTTCATGTGATCGTTGCGTTGCATGGCCACCTTGAGAGCCCGGCCGAAGTCCTCCGCATCGGCCGAAGATAGCTGCTCACGATAGCTCTGGCAGGACTGCAGCAGCGAGTTCACCGCCCCCACGGTGTTGTTGACCTCATGGGACATCATCCGAATCAGTTTGCCATAGGCCGCCTTCTCGGTGCGGTGCAGTTCCTCGGTCAGCTCATCGAGCAGCAGGAAGGGGCGATGAAAGCCACGATCCAAGTAGGTCAGCTTCTGACACCGCACACGCCGGCGGCCTTGCAGGCGCAGAATCCGAGTGTCCCCCGGCGCGAGACCGGCGAGCTCCTCGGCGAAGCGCGAACCCACGTCGTGGAGTTCCAGCCCACCGAGCTCGCCCTCTGTCTGTCCGAGCAACCGTTCGGCCGCCGGGTTGACGGTCACGATCCGGCCGTCCAGATCGAGCGTGATCACGCCGGAGGTGGAGCTCTCCAGGACGTCGCGCACGAAGTGCTCCTGCTCCTCGTTGCGAATCCGCTCCTGGCGTAGGTGGTCGGCCATCCGGTTGTACACCTGGATCAGCTCAATCATCTCCGGCGGGCCGCATTCGGCGAAGCGCGTGGTGAAGTCGCTCTCCCGTAGGAAATCCGCTCCGGCCCGCAACAGGTCGAGGGGAACGAAGAGGGAGCGCACGAGAAGGACGCCGATCACGAGTGAGAGCAGAAAGGCGCCCTCAATCGCGATCAGCCAGACCACCGCCGATTTGAGGACAAGCCAGGCCACCACCGCGAAGAGCAGGTGAGCGGCAGCGAGATAGAGGAAGAACCGGTTACGGAGACTCAGGTTCACGGCTTGATCCCGTACTTCTCGAGACGGCGGTAGAGCGCCGCCCGGCTCAGTCCCAGCGACTCGGCCACACGGGTCAGATTGCCGCCATGGTGCGCGAGGCTCTTGAGGATCATCGCCTTCTCCAGCTCCTCCATCGTCATGCTGCCCACCGACGGCAAGCCTGCCTCCCCGATGTCACGCGACTCCATGCGGCTCACCTGCTCGAGGTGCCGGGCCTCGAGGCGCGCACTGTCGCTCATCAGGACCGCGCGCTCGAGCAGGTGCATAAGCTGCCGGACATTGCCGGGCCACTCGTGACCCTGCAGCCAGCGCAGTGCTCCCCGGGCGAGCTCCGGCATCTCGGCGTCGTACTTCGCGGCCGCCGCGGCCAGGAAGTGATCGGCGAGCCTGGGGATGTCCCCACGCCGCTCGCCCAGCGTCGGCAGGCGCAGCGAGATCAGATTGAGTCGGTAGAACAGGTCCTCACGGAACTCGCCCGCATCCACGGCCGCACGCAGGTCGCGATTGGTGGCTGAGATGACACGCACGTCCAGTCGCCGCGTGCGACTCGAGCCGACCGGCTCGAAGGCGCGATCCTGCAACACGCGCAGCAACTTCACCTGGCAGCGCAGGTCGAGCTCCCCGATCTCATCGAGCAGAATGGTCCCGCCGTCGGCGGTCGCGAACCGCCCCTCCCGGTCACGCACGGCATCCGTGAACGCCCCGCGCACGTGGCCGAACATCTCGCTCTCGAAGAGCGTGGACGGAATGCCGCCCAGATTGATTTTCACGAACGGCCCCGCCCGGCGTGGGCTGTTGCGGTGAATGACCGATGCCACCACCTCCTTGCCCGTCCCGCTCTCGCCCGTGATGAGCACCGAGGCGTCCGTCGCGGCGACCCGGCAGGCCAGCGCGAGCATTTCAACGAAACCGGGCTCCTCACCGATCACTCCGTCCAGTTCGTAGCGATCCTCGAGCACGGGTCGGGTGGGTGCGGGAGCGCTGGACGCATCCGAGCGCGAGGCCGCCAGTCCGAGCGCGGTCTGCACCGCCTGCAGGATCTGGTCGTTGTTCCAGGGCTTGGTGATGAAGTCGGCCGCGCCGGCCTTCATGCCCGCGACCGCCAGCTCGATCGACCCCCAGGCGGTGATGAGCAGTACCGGCAGCTCGGGGCGCAGTGCTTTGATCCGCGCCAGCAGGGCCAGGCCTTCTTCACCGGTCGTGGCTCGGGAGAAGTTCATGTCCTGCAGAACCAGGGTAACCGGATGGCGCTCGAGCTGGGCAATGGCCTCATCGGGCCCGGCGGCCGTCACCGAGCGATACTCGGCTTGCTTGAGCAGCAGGCCGAGCGACGCGGTGATCGAGTAGTCGTCGTCGATGATCAGGATCATGCCGCCGTCCGGTATTCGTCGGGCGACTCTACTCGTACTGCAGGGCCTGCACCGGATGCACCCGGGTGGCCAGCCAGCTCGGGTAGAGACCGCACAGGATGACAAAGGGATAGATGACCACTATCCCCGTGGCAAGTGCTATCAGATAGATGTGCAAACTGGCCTGGCGGAACAGGTTCAGCAGCGGCGCCTGCAGGAAGAGGATGGTGCCCACCGCCACGGCCAAGGTCGTCAACGCCAGAAGCTCACCCAGCACCTGCCAGCGCACGCCCGCGGCCGTCGCGCCCAGAGCCCGTCGCAGGCCCAGCTCGCGCGTGCGCCTGGCCACGGTTTGCCACAGGACCCCAACCAAGCCCATGCCGACCATGATGACCAGGAATCCCGCCACCACCCCGCTCATGAGCAGGGGGAGCCATTGATCCCGCAGGACCGTCTGACGGGCATCGGCCAGCACCGTGACCTCGAAGGTCCACTCCGGAGCAATGCCATGGGCAAGCTGCAGCAGCTTTTCCTCGAAGCTGGCTCTGGTCCTCGGCGCCACCTTCATCAGGATCGCGGCCGGCGGGTAGGTCTCATCAAGATCCGTAATCATGCTTGGGCGCGCCTCGAAGTCACTCAGTGGCGTGCCTGAGCACTCCCCGGCGCGTCGGATATCCCGCACAACGCCCACGATCCTGCGCTCGCGCGCATCCTGCGCCGGCTCATCCAGTGTACCGTCCTGCCTCCAGACCGGCAGCACCTTGTTGAGTGGACTCTCCCCGCCGAAGAGCAGCTTGGCGTAGTTGCTCGACACGACGACCGGAACCCAGTTCAGGTCGCCGTCCCCGGGCTGCAGCCAGCGACCCGCCACCAGTTCGAAGCCGAGCACCTCCTTCGCCTCGGGGTCGATCCTGTTGGCTTCCACCCTCTCGCGGTTGCCCTTGATGAAGTTGATGTACGCGCTCGTGCTGTAGGTGAAAGGCATATTGTAGCTATAGGCGGCCAGCTGCTCGATCTCGGGAAGCTCCTGGAGCTGCAGCTTGAGGAGATCGACGCGCTCATGGATCGCACGCTTCGTGTCATCATCCAGAACAGAGTAGGAACCCGGATCGACGCGGAGATTCCACACATCCTGATAGTCGAATCCCAGGGGACGACGCCACTGATCCAGGTTGTACACCACACCCACCAACACGCCGCAGAGGACCAGAAACGAACAGAGAAGCTCCACCAGAATCAATCCATTCGCCCGCCTACGATTCCATACCAGTTTGAACAGATGCCTGATCATCGCACGGCTCCTCTCAACGCCGCCACAACGTGGATGCGCGCCATCTTCCAGGCCGGATAGGCCCCGGATACTACACCGAAGAAGACCGACAGGACGAGGGCATAGAAGAAGACTCGGTAATTGAGGTCGAAGTGAGTGTTCGGAATCAACCCGCTGGCATTGATCAGACCGGCGCACGCGAAGGCGCCCACGAGCGCCAATACGCCGCCCGCCAGGCAGAGAACGATATTCTCGACCACGAATTGCCCCACCAGATGCAGCGAGGATGCCCCAAAGGCCTTGCGCACGCCGATCTCCGAGGCACGCTCGAAGATGCGACTGATGTTGATGCTGATCAGGTTGATCACCGGCAGCAGCATGAAGAGCGCGGTCGTTCCCAGGATCAGGGGCAGGTCGTGCCGGATCTCGAGCTCGCCACTGCCGTCCACGCCGCTGATGTGGGAAAGGTGGGCGTCCCAGCGCGTCTCCAGGCGACCGACAATCATGTCGAACCGGTCGGGTTGGGGGAACTCGACCCGCAGGAGCCGGGCCTGGAACTCCTCCCTGATCGCCGGGAAGTGCTTACGGCCGTGTGTGAGCAGGATCCCCTTGAACCCCCCCATGAGGTTCTCCATGAACTCCGGGTTGGGATAGGCGCCAATCGGCGCCCAGATGTCGGCCACGGCGCTTGCGCGGTGGATGGGGACATCTGCCACGACACCGATGACACGCAAAGGCTGTTGATTGAAGACCACGGTCTGGCCGAGAGCCGGCTGACCCCCGAAGTAGCGCTCGCGGACCGACTCGTTGATGACCGCCACCAGGCGGCCGTTCTGGATGTCCTGCTGGGTGTAGGGCCCGCCTTCCAGAAACTCGAAGTCGAGGATTCGCCAGTAGGTCGCGTCCGTGTAGCGGATCTGATTCTCCAGCTTCTTGTTGTTGACGAAAGCCACCGTCTCGGTGGGTTGTGAGGTCATCGAAAAGAGCTCGACGTTGGGTATGTCACGCATGTATCGATCGAGCAGACGATAACCTGGGGAGCTCCACCACTGCGAGGTCTTCTCCCCGCTGCCCCGCATGATCAAATGATTGATGAAGAGCGTACGATCCAAATGTACCTCGGGGGCGCTGGGGGCCACGGCCACGTCCAGCAGGGCCGCCCCCAACGTCAGGACCATCAGGGTGAAGGCGATGCCGAAGAGACTGATGAAGGTGAAGAACTTCCTGCGCGCGAGCACCTTGCATGCGATCTTCAGGTAATTCTTGAGCATGAGACGCCTCCCCGGTCAATGCACCTGACGGCCATCGAAGAGCCTGATTGTGCGCTGCGTGCGCTCGGCCAGCCGGGGATCATGGGTCACCATGACGATCGTTGCGCCCTCTTCGCTATTAAAGCGCTCCAGGAGCGTCATGATCTCCTCCCCCATGCGGCTGTCGAGGTTGCCCGTGGGCTCGTCGGCAAGCAGGATGCTCGGCCGTCCGACAATGGCCCGGGCGATCGCGACTCGCTGTTGCTGACCGCCCGAAAGCTGCGCCGGGAAGTGGTTCATGCGGGCGCCCAGCCCCACGCGTTCGAGGGCCTCGCGCGCCATCGTCCGCCGATTGCTGTTGAGACCGCGTCGGTAAAGGAGTGGGATCTCCACGTTGTCGACCGCGTTGAGATCGCTGACCAGGTGAAACGTCTGGAAGATGAATCCGATCTTCTCGTTGCGCAGACGGGCCAACTGGAGGTCGGACTGCGATTGCACCTCGCGACCGTAGAGTTGCACCGTGCCCTTCGTGGGCGCATCCAGGAGGCCCATGACATTGAGCAGCGTGCTCTTTCCCGACCCGGACGGTCCCATGACCGAGATGAACTCGCCCTCCTTGATACCCACGTTGATGTTGTCGAGGGCGACGGTTTCGATCTTGTCGGCTCGATAGACCTTCTCGACCGCGCTCAACGAGATGGCCAGCTCTCCGTTCGTGCTCCTCGTGATCATCGCAGCCGTACCTCCTTCACGTTCATGTACCGTTTCATGTCCGAGGTGATGATCTCATCGCCGGGTGTAAGGCCTGCGAGCACCTCGTAGGCTTCGTAATTGGTGATGCCGAGTCGCACCGGCGTGCGCACGGCGCGATCGTTGCGCACCAAGAAGACCGCGTCGGTTCCGTCCACGGTCACGTAGGCTCCCCGCTCGACACACACCGCGTTCTCACGGCGCTCGGTGACGACGTAGACGTCCACCCGCAGGTTGTGACGCAGGATCGGATGTCCCGGCTCATCCAGAACCACCTCGAACGTCACCGCTCCGTTCTCGACCGTCGGGAAGATGTTGGTCAGCGTCCCTCGCAGATGCGTCTCCCCGGTGACCACCTCCGCGGGCAGTCCGCGCACAAGACGCCCGGCATGCACGTCGGCCACGGTCGCCTCGACGCGGAAGGAGCTCAGATCGGCGATGCGGGCGATCTCATCGCCCCGGCGCACGGCGGTGCCTTCGCTGGCCACCACCCAGGTCAGGACGCCGTCCCGGTCGGCCGAAGGCGACGCCAGCTCCAGACGCCGCGCGGCCTCGGTGCGCTCCTTGCGCAGGATGCCGATCTCGAGGTCGAGACCCTCCAGTTCCACCTCCAGCGCGCGCTGCGCGTTGGTGATGCTCTCATCGAGTTGGTGCAGCTCGATGCGGGCGCGCTCGGCATCGGTCTCCGAGGTGCGGGCCTGGTCTTCGCTGCCGACGCCCAGCTCGACCAATTGGCGATCGCGCTGGGCGCGATACGCGCACGCTTCGACCTCCAGTTCCTGAATGGCGCGCCGTCCGCGCAAGTCGGTCAGGGTGCGCGCAAGGTCGACGCGAGCCTGTTCGCGCGCGTTTGCCTTCAGCGCGATCTGATCGTCGAGCTTCGCCAAAGCCAGGGAGGCCTCGCTCACATCGAGCTCGAGGATGGGCTCGCCCGCGTGCACCTGCGAGCCGGGCAGCATCCGGATGCCGGTTACCCGGCTGTCGATCGGGCTGGTGATGATGTGCTCGTAGGCCGGCACCACCGTGCCACGGGCCGATAGGGTCGCTTCGATCGTGCCGCGCTCGACCACGGCGGTTCGGATGCGATCGCGACTCAGTGTGGGGCGCACCAGGCCCAAGACGATCCGGCCGGCGACGATGGCGACCAACACGCAGGCCGCACCGATCAGGATGCGGCGCATCGTCCGCCGGCGGATCTCTCGGGGTGCGATGGGGCGATCCATCGGATCCATGACTTGCGTCCTCCGAGACCCGTGCGTGCAAGGGACGCGCCAGAACCTAATGCATTGTGATGGCGGTGGTTAGATGCGCAAACCGGGACTTGCTACGTCCGGTTGCGAACGGGCGCCGTTCGGTTCCGGACGGTGTGCGCAAGGCGTTTAGGCGTGGGCGAGAGTGTGAGTTCGGGTGTCGTTTGCCAAGACTTCATCCGTGCCGATTTCTGACCGGTTGCCCGGGTCATGTCGGTTGGGGGAAGCTATCCGAAGCACAGCAACCACCCGCCGCGCGTACGGATTCTGCTCGAACTGGATCCGCCAGAGGTACGAGTGTGGGCGCGAGACATAGCTTGGCGTAGCCGCAAATGGCGAATCCGAGGCCGTGGCTTCTTGGTCTTCAGGACGGCGAGCTGTTGGCGGAGGGCCATGTTCTCGAGGGCGAGGTCGAGCCTCGGTCGGAGTAGGGCGCGGATGAACTGAGCTAGGGATGTTGTGAGATGCATAGTTTGGGGAGAGTGCTACATCAGCGCGTCAGATAGAAAACTGCCGGTGCATCTCTTGGTGCGGCTGCCCGAAGCGCTCTGACGACCTCGGAGCTGAACCTGGAGTCGCGATCGAAGATCAAGTATCGTGGGATCTGGTCGTACGGGAAGGCTTCTCGGAGTTGCTGACAGATCCAAGCACCGCGGGGAGAGGCCGAGACGCCAAGATGGAGAACCCGACGCCGCGCGTGGTGGATGATGAAGAAGTGTCCATCCCGAAAATGTCATCTGCGGCCGCGGAAGCCGATTCCTCCGATGATGGCCGTGCAATCTGGGCTCACGATCGGGCGGGAAGAGCCAGGTTTGGAGGTCAAGTCTAAAGGCCAGACGGGCTTGTCACTTGATCCGGATGCTGCGGGCATACCTGTCCCGCCATGTTGGCGCGCAGATGACGGACCAGTTCAGTCCGCGACGCGCTCGTACTGATGGTGGAGCCCACCGAGTTTGGCAATCTCAATGACGCGACAACTCGCCTGGACCTCTCGGTGCACCAGGCAATCCATCTCCAACGATTGATGAACTCTCCAGCGATGATAGTAGTCGCAGAAGCTCTTGAGAAGACGTCTCAGGTGTTGCTCATTCAAGACGACCACGTGGTCGAGGCATTCTCGGTGGATACTCCCGATCGGTCGCTCGACGAACGCATTGGAAACCGCCGTCGAATGCACCCGATGCGGAGGCTGAGCGCCGACGTTTTCGG
>CAZPGB010000086.1:0-16151 GCA_964585945.1 uncultured bacterium
ATAGGGTGCCGGGATTCACCATGGTGGCGTGATGCGAACATTGCACTGTCCAGCTACTAGAATGTGAGGGCAATTGCGAGGCAGACCGTCTCTTCTTTGCAGGTGACCGCGCCGTGGTGCAGGTCAGGAACTATGGTGACCCCAGGAACGATATCTTCCGCGCCAGGGTGGGAAATGACCTTGAGGACGATGCGAGTGTGAGACTGGTCTTCTACGAGGTGACGGACCGCGGTGGCAAGTAGTGGCCCGTCGTGGACGGGTGAGCCAGCATCCGTCCTTTCGTTCTGAAACGACGTGCACGGACCGTGGCGGCACCAGGTGCCGTGCGCCCGCGCGGCCCCACCACCCGCCCGACGGACTGCAAGCGGCGTTGGCGCCGGCCGCCACGGCGCCGCCACGGGCATTTGGCGGTTCCGCGTCCGATCCGGGCGCACAGGCGGCGCGGTCCCCAGCCAGGGGACGCGCGGCTCGCCACCGCAATCACCCTTCAGGCCTGCAATTACAGCCACCGGGCGGATTATGGCGCTGTGCCTGCGATCCGCGCGGCTTCGCCCCGGCACACAGCTTGCCTCGCTTGGGGGTGGGAGCACCCCGACGCCGGCGCGGGCGATGCGCTATGCTTAGGGATGCGGGCGTCCGCCGAGACGCAGCGAACGGCGATCGCGAGTGCCCCGGTGCCGTGTCGTGCATCGGCATGCCGATTGAGGTTCCGATCATGGATCGCAACGCCAGAAACCATGCCCGATGGCTTCCCGGATGGGCTCTTCCCTCCCAGGCCGCGCTGCGCGTGGCGCTGCTTCTGGCGGCGTTCGCGATCTGCACCGCTCCTGCCGCGCGGGCGTGGGGATCCGACGTGCGCGTCCTGGCCGAGGCCGACTCGGTCGATCGGGTGGCGCTGGCCGCCGACCTCGAGGACGGGCAGCGCCTCTATGCCCTCTTGGGCCGCACAGCGCCGGCTCCAGGCGCTCAGGCGGGCGACGAAATCGCGGTCAGCCCCGACGGCGGCGCGAGCTGGAGTCTGCTCGCGCGCGTCCCGCCGGCAGCGGAAGGCCGCAGCGCACTCGCCATGGCCGCCGCCGGCACCTCCCTGTGCGTGGTCGAGGCGTGCCTCGGCGTCCCGCACAGGGTGCTGCAGGCGCGCTGCTTCGACGAGCGGACAGGCGCGCTCTTGTCGACGACGCCCATCCTGGAGAACCTCGACGGTGCCGGAGACCTCAGCCTGTGCGCCGGCACGCACCCCGCGCTGCCCGCTCCGGTGCTCTTCTTAGCCGCGGTGGTGGACCAGGGCTCCGGGTCCAACCTCTTCTTCGCGCGCTCGGGCGACGGCGGCCTCACCTGGACGGATGACGTCTTCTTCGGTGTCGGAGACCTGGGTTGCGTGGACGTGACCTTCTCGCAGGACATCACCGGCCACGTGCTCCTGACCTACATCCTCGGGGACCGCGCCCACTTCGCGCTCAACCACTTCTGCGGCCACAGCGAGTACTGGGGCACGGTCTACGGTGAGCTGGGAGAAGCGGCGACGGATGCGCGTCCCTCCGTCGTCGTGCGCAGCGGCGTGGCCCTGGTGGCGTGGGAGACGCCGAGCGGCGATGTGACCTACGTTTACAGCCTGAACGGATCGTACGCCTGGCAGCCCGGGGGCCTGCTCGCCGCTGGGCCGCTGCGTCAGCTCGAGCCGCGTCTGTCAATCTCCGCGACCGGATGCTTCCATCTGACCTATCTCGATCTGGGCGACGCGCGCGTCCACCACCGCGCGACCTGGACCCCGAATGTGCCCGAAAGCTGGAGCAGCCCCTTCATGGTCAGCGATGGTTCGGTCTGGGCCGGCTCGGGGATGCTCGACCTGCACAGTCCGGGGCCGCCGCTGGGCGGCGTCGCGGCGCTCTTCGTGGAGGCGGGCGAACGAACGGTCGCCTTCGACCGGCAGCCGCCCGCCGCGACGCGCGCGGGACGAGATCGCGAGACCCCGCGCGCTGGATCCGTCCTGCTGCGGGCCCCGTCGCCGGCCTCCCCGCCGATCGCCTTCAGCGTCGAGGTCGCGCCCGGTGCGCTTGCCGGCGTCGAGCAGCTCGCGATCGAGATCCTCGATGTGAGCGGCCGCCTGGTGCGCCGGATGCCTTTGACGCGGGTCCGTGGCGGCGATGTCGTCGTGTGGGACGGGCGCGACCATTGGCAGCGGCCGGTCTGTCCGGGAATCTACCTGGCGCGCGTGCGGAGAGCGGGATCGGTCGATCCGGAAGGGGGCAGCGGCGTCCGCCGCATTCTGCTCGTCCGATAGCCTCTCGAGCTCGAGCGCCTGCGCCCGGCTGGCACCGAGCTGGTGCAGCGCGCGGGCGACCTAGCGGCTCGGTCGCTCCAGACCGAGCCGCTTCATCTTCTGCTGCAGGCCCTGGCGGGTCATGCCCAACTGCTGCGCGGCGCGGGTCACGTTGCCCCGCTCGCGATCGAGCGCCTGCTGCACGAGGAAGCGCTCGTAGCTCTTGAGCGTGCTCTGCAGCGTGCGCGCGGGGGCTGCTCCACTCTCCCCGGTGCCGGCCGCCGGCGTCTCGGTCGCCACCGCGCGGATCTCCTCCGACAGGTTCTCGGGCCGAAGCGCGTCGCCTTCTTCCGCGAAGACCACGAGGCGCTCGATCTCGTGCTCGAGCTGGCGCACGTTGCCGGGCCAGTCGTGCCGCGCCAGCAGGTCGAGCGCGGCATCGCCGATCGTGACGCGCCGGCCCTTCTCGGCGTTGAAGCGTTTCAGGAAGTGGGCGACCAGCAGCGGGATGTCCTCGCGCCGGTCGCGCAGCGGCGGCACCTGAAGCGGGATGACGCTGATGCGATAGTAGAGATCCTGGCGAAACGCGCCGCGCTCGGCTAGACGGCGCAGATCGCGGTTGGCCGCGCACAGGACGCGCGCCCGCACCGGCACCGTCGCCACGCCGCCCACGCGCCGCAGCTCCCGCTCCTGCAGCACGCGCAGCAGCTTGCTCTGCACGGCCGGACCGAGCTGGTCGACGTCGTCGAGCAGCACGGTGCCCGCGCCGGCCACCTCGAGCAGCCCGGGCTTGTCGGCGTGTGCGCCGGTGAACGCCCCGCGCACGTGGCCGAACAGCTCGCTCTCCAGCAGGTTCTCGCTCAGCGCGGCGCAGTTGAGCGCCAGAAACGGCTCCTTGCGGCGCGGGCCGTTGAAGTGGATCGCGCGCGCCACCATCTCCTTGCCGGTGCCCGTCTCGCCGGTGATCAGCACCGTGCTGTCGTCATCCAGGAGCTGGCGGATGCGCAGGAAGAGGTCCTGCATCGGCGCGCTGTCGCCCACCAGCTCGGGGAAGCGAAACCGACGGCGCACCGCGCGGCGCAAATCGACGTTCTCCCGCCGCAAGCCCTCGACCGTGCGTAGCTGCGCCAGCGCCAACGATGCGATGCCGGCCAGGCCCTCCATGAAGCCGACGTCCTGAGGCGTGAAGATGCCGCGCGTCGTGCGGTTGTCGAGGTAGAGCGTGCCGACGATCCGCCCCTCGCGACCCGCTCGCAGCGGCACGCAGAGCAGCGACAGGATGCCCAGGTCGATCACGCTGCGCTGGTCGCGGAAGCGCGCGTCGGCGGCCGCGTCGTCGCACAGGAGCGTGCGCCCGTCGCGGATCGTCCCGTCGATCACGCCGCGGCTGTAGGCCAGCGCGTCCTCGCGCGTGGCGGCGTCGATGGCGGCCGAAGCGGCCCGGATGGCCAGCTCGCCGGTCGCCTCCCCGCGCAGCAGGATGAGCCCGCGCTCGGCCTGGGTCATCTCGATGGCCGCCGACAGGATCCGCTCCAGGAGCTGATCGATCTCCCCGGCCGACAGAAGGCTCGCCGCGATCTCGACCAGGTGCTGGTAGCGGGCCACCGTCGCCCCTGCCTCGACACCCGACTCGAGCTTGCGGCGGGCGGCGTCGAGCAGCGAGCGCGCTTCGTCGAGCTCGCGTGGCTGCGCGCGGCCTGGCTTGCGACCCTTCGGCGAACGCTTAGGACTCATCGCGTGGCCTTACCTCCTGCTCGGCGACGCCGGTGCAGCCGGCCAGACGAACGATCTCCTCGCGCACCTGCGCGCGACCACAGCTCGCGAGATAGCCGGCCCGCAAACGGGCGTTGGGCAGCGTGCGCTGCTGATCCTCCAGCACCCCCAACGCCTCGGAGAGGTGATTGTGCGCGCGGCGGAGCTGGCCCGCAACCCGGCACGCGCGGGCGACGCCCAGATGCGCGCGCCAGACGATCTCGCGCAGTCCGCGCTCGCGCGCCAGGAGCAGGGCGCGATCACAAGCTGTACGCGCTTCATGAGGCTGGATGCCGAGCCACAAGAGGCGCTCGCCCGTGAGCAGGGCGAGCCAGGCGGCCAGGAGGCCGCTGTCGAGATCGCGGGCCAGCTCGTCCAGCCGGTTGAGCAAGGGGGCCTCCTGCGGCGCAGGCGGCAGAGGGTCGGCCGGCGCGGGCCCCAGGTGCTCGAGCTCGACCACCCGCACCAGCGTCATGCCCAGATGGTGAAAGGCCGGCAATCGCTGGAAGGCCTCTCGTGCGCGCTCGAGGCGTGCTCGGATCTCACCGCGGCGGCGGGCCGATGAGCGCCGGCGCGCGCGGACCTGCTCGAGCGCGATCTCGGCCCGTCGCAAGTCCGTGATGGCGCCCTGCAGCGGATCGGGCGGCGCGGCGCCCGCGTCTTCGTCCGTCTCCAGGAGCCGGCCCGCCTTCCGCATGCGTCCCGTGCCGAGCATACAAAGCGCGAGCGAGTTGCGCAGACCGCGCGCCAGACGCCCGTGGCCGGCCGCCTCCATGAACACGCACGCCGCGTGCAAGCCGGCTTCGGCCGTGGCGTAGTCGCCCACCAGCAAGGCGACCTCGGCCAGATTCGCCCGGGCGAGCATCGCGCCGAAGGCGTCGCCGATCCGGCGGCGCAGCCACAGGCTCTCCTCGAGCATGGGGCGCGCCTCGTTCGGCAGACCGGCCGTCAAGGCGACGATCCCCAGGTTGTTCAGCGAGTCGGCCACGCCGTCGGTGTCGCCCAGGCGCAGGCGCCGGAGGCGGGCCTGTTCCAGCGCACGCCGGGCTGCGGGCAGCTCGCCGCGATCCATGTGGAACTTGCCCAGGTTGTTGAGCACACCGGCCTCGCCGACCGGATCCTCCGCCCGGCGGAAGGCTCGGCGGGCGGCGTGCCAGCTCCGCACCGCGTCGCGCGCCCGGCCGCTGTAGATCTGGGCGATCGCGCGCCAGTTGAGCAGAGACGCCTGTTCGAGCTCGAAGCGGGACGCATCGGAGATCTGTCCGAGCGCGAGGTCGGCCGCGTGCAGCGCCTCGGCGGGTCGCCCGCGCCGGATGGCGAGCATGGCCTCGAGCGCGCCGAGGCGCAGCGCCTCGCGCCGGCGCCGCGCGTCGCGTCGCGGTCGCGCGGCCAGCGAGCGATGTGCCCCCGCGAGATGGCCCAGGGCATCGGGCAGGCGTCCGTGCATCAGCGCGAGCACGCTGCAACGCCTTCCCACGCGGGCGCGCGCCAGACCATCCAGCTCCCGCCAGTGGCGCCGCGAGCGCAGGCGCTCGAGCCACATCGCCTCACCGCGCGCATCGCCCACTTGCATGGCCAGATCGGCGGCCTCCGCGAGCCCGCGGCGAAGCTCACGCGGCCCCGGCTTCTCGGATCCTCGGGCGCGGAGGGCCGCGGGCAGGACCTCGCGCAACAGGTCCAGCGCGGACCGCGGGGAGGCGAGCGCCTGCAGGCGCGCGGCGGCCCGGCGTGCAGCACGCAGCGCTCGCGCGGTGTCGCCGGCGTGCAGATGATAGAGGGCGAGCTGCGCGGCCGCCTGCGCGTGCACGGGGGAAGCGGGCGCCAGGGTGCGCAGGAAGCTGCGCTGACCCGCCACGAGCGCGCGGAAGCGCTCGCGCCGGACGCGCGGTGAGAGCGCCGACGCCAGATGCGCGGCGTGACGCGGATCGGCGAAGTCCCACATCCAACCCGTGGCCCCCCGGTGACGCGTCAGGATGCGTGCCTGCCGCAGCGCGAACAGCATCGTATCCGCACCCGGGTGCAGCCGGCCCGAAGCGGAGCGCCCTCGAAACGATGCGCGCCAGGCCGAGACCAGCGTCGTCTGGGCCAGAGGCCGGGCGGCCAACGCGAGAAGCTCCAACGCGCGCGCGCTGGAGCGGTCGGCCGGCCGATGGGCGGGCATCGCATGAGCGGCGCGCTCCACCGCCTCGATCAGGCGCACCCAGTCCGCGGGGCCGTGGGGCATGCGCTCGCGCAGACGCACCGCGCGCGCGATGTCGATCAACCGGCCGGGGTGGCCGCCGGTACGGTCGTGGATCGGATCGATCGCCTCGGGCGGCAGACCGAGCTGGCCGATCAGGCGGGCCGTCTCCTCGCGGCTCAGCCCGGACAGCTCCAAGCTCTCTACGCGGCCCGCGCGATCCCATGCGCGCAGCAGGTCCATGGCCGCGCCGGAGGGCGGCAACGTCAGGCAGGCCAGCACGGCGCCTTCGGCACGATGCGCCAGCGCTGCCAGCAGATCGCACACGTCGGCCGAGGCCTCGTCCGCTTCGGGGAGGATGAGCACGAGGGCACGACGCGCGGCTTCGCGCACGACGAATTCGGCCGTGCGCTCGATGCGGCGCCGGCGCTCGGCGGGAGGCGGCAGTGTGCCGGCCGTGCGCAGGGCCCGCTGTAGGCCTCGGCGGTGCGCGGCGAAGGCGGGCAGCTCGGCCAGAGCCGGCGCCTGTTTCATCAGCTCGGGCCCGCACGATAAGACGGTGCTCCGATCGGGAGGAAGCGCCTGGCATAGCCGGCCGAGGAATCCTCCCAGCGGATGCGTCGGCGCGGACACCGCGGATCCAGAGGCGCTCTGTAGTTCGAGCACCAGGCAGTCCCGGAGCTGACACGTCGTCTTGAACGTCTCCAGCAGCCGCCGGCGCCCGCTGCCGACTGGGCCCGAGACGGCGACCATCCGGGGTTCCCGACGGGCGAGCATCGCGTCCAACGCCTGCCCCAAATGCTGGCGTTCTTCGCTGCGCCCGACGAAGCGGGGCTGCAGGGGGAGGCGCGTCCACTCGGGACCCCGTCTCGGGGACCTCGCGGTCCGAACGGCCCGTCGCGCGCGCAGCGCGGTGAGCCGCGCGGCGACAGCCCGGGCATCGACGGGACGCTGGGCGGGGCGCGACGCGGTGAGGTCGGCGACCAGATCGCCCAAGCCGATAGCGCCGGCCGCCCGCTCCAGGTCCCGCAGCATCGCTCCGAGCGCGTAGAGATCGCTGCGCGGATCAACGCGGCCGCCGCGCACCACCTCGGGGGCGAGGTATCCGCGCGTGCCGCGCACCCGTAGGGCGCGTGCGCCGATGGGCGCGGCGTGCCCGAAGTCGACGAGCACCGGCCAACCCGATCGGGCCACCAGCAGGTTCTCCGGCTTCAGATCGCCGTGGACATAGCCGCAGCGGTGGATGTGGTGCAGCGCCGCGCACACATCGACCAGCGCATCCAGAACCCGCGTCGCGGCGAGCTTCCGCCATGCCGCGCCCAGATCGAGTCCGTCCACGAAATCCAGCGTGAAGTAGGGACGACCATCGGGCAGGCGCGCGAAGTCGTGGGCCATGACGATCAGCGGGTGCGCAATGTCGCGCAGCACGCGAAACTCGGTCTCCAGCGGCCCGGGTCGCCCACCGTCGCCCGCGTTCTCGGCAACCTTGACGGCCACCGGATGGGCGCCCTGCCACGTGTCGGCGGCCAGCAGCAGCCGGCCCGAAGCTCCCCGACCCAGCACGCGCTGGATGCGATAGCGACCCGCGAAGAGTGTGCCCGTGCGCATCGGTTCCCCTCACCATCGGTAGCTGCACCTTTGCTGCCATTCTAGGCGCCAGACGAGCGTTCCCCAAGGGGTAGGGCAACGAAACTGCGTGCCGCCGTGTGGCCGACGCCATTTCGTGGCGGGACTGGAGGGCGCGGATTGACAACTCCGTCCCCGGCTTCGAAAGTGAATACCCACCATGGTTCACGTCGAGGAGGCGCGGGCTGTGCCCTTGGGGCGACAACCGATGCGCCGCTCATCGCCATGCACACGGGTTCGGGTTCCGCGGGCGCCCACGCCAAAGGGACCCTGCGCACCGTGCGATTCTCGTGAATGGGGGACATCACCATGCAACACGTCAGAGATCTGGTTGCGCTCATCGAAGACAACACCGATGTCATGGCCCAGCGCTGGCTCGAGGTGGTGCGCCGGCATTCGGCCACGCCCACGTACCACCGCTGGGATGTCGACGCGCTGCTGCCGCGCGCGAAGCACGTTTTTGCCGATCTCACGCAAGGCATCCTGAAGCCGACCATGAAGAAGGCGGTCGCCGACCGCCACATCGCCCTCGGCCGGCAGCGCTGCCGCGAGGGCTTCGGGCTCTCGGAGGTGATGCAGGCGATGATCATCACGCGTCGCGTGCTCTGGTTCCGCGTCCAGTCCGAGGGTTTCATCGACGCGTCCTTGAGCCTAAACCGCACGGTCGATCTCTACAACCGAGTGCTGCTCTTCTTCGACCGCGCGATCTACTACATCGCCAAGGGCTTCGAGGAGGAGTCGGGCACCTCGCACGAAGCCGTTGGACAGATGGCGGGGGTCGCGGGCCGGTAGAGGTTCGCCGCGCCTCGGGTCCGCGCCGGGTGCAGCGGCCCGGGCCGGCGTGCGCCGCGGGGCGGGCGCGGGTTCGGCAGGCTGGTTGTGCAGACTGGTTGTGCAGACTGCCCAAACCCGTTCGTATGCGTTAGAATCTTCTCAGCACCTCTTGGGTCAAGGAGGAGACGATGCGCATCCGTCCGTTTCTGCCTGCCATACTGCCGTCGACCTCGGCGTTCGCCCTGATCGGCCTGATCGCTCTGAGCATCTCGACCGCGCCCGCCGGCGCCCAGTGGCCGTCGGGGGTCGGGGGCAACCCGGCCCGCAACGGGCTGGTCGACTGCGCGGGTCCCCAGGAGCCGCTGCTCTCCTGGCAGGGCAGCCGGTCCAGCATCGTTGCCCAACAGGGCGTGAGCGTGGGGGACCTCGTCGTCGTCAACCGCATCACCAGCTTCACCATTCCGACCGGCACGTGGATCGTGGCCCACGAGCTGGCCGACGGCGCCGAGCGCTGGGCGGTGCAATTGCCCTACGACTTCCCGGGCACCTCGTGGCGCAGTCGCGTCAGCGCGATCCGCGACGGGCAGGTCTACGCCTCGCGCTCGGGCAACACCAACGAGGACTACTTGTACGCGCTGAGCCCGGCGGACGGCTCGATCCTCTGGCGCTCGGAGGCGCTCATCGGCGAGGGGAGTACCGAAAGCCTCTGCTTCGCGGCCAACGGCGATCCGATCGCCGGCAATATGGACGCGCTCATCCGCATCGATCGCACCGACGGGACGACGGTCTGGTCGGTGTCGCGAAGCTGTTCCTCCTCCGACGGCGCCATGGCCTCGGTGCACGGCAATCGGGCCTACGTGTGGGAGGCGAGCCCCTACGGTCCGATCGTGACCGCCTTCGACCTCGACGAGGGCGAGCGGCTCTTCTCCACGCCCGCGATTGCCGGCGGCCTGGTGCAGCAGCTCGGTCTGCTGTGCGGACCCGACGGCACCATCTACGCGCCGCGCACGCAGAACAACCCCGCGACCGATTTCTTCGTCGCGCTGGCCGACACCGGCATGGGCTTCGAGGAGCAATGGCGCGTGCCGCTGGGCTACGTCCCCTTCGCCTCGTTCGGGGTCGGTCCCGACGGCTCGGTCTACACCTATGCGCCCGAGACCGATCCGGACATGTACGTCCTGCGTCTCGACCCCGAGACCGGGGATGAGCTCGACCGCTCGCCGCCGATCCCATCGGACTGGCCGGTCAAGCCGCGCATCGCCATCGACACGCAGGGCACGGTCTTCCTCACCAACGGCGGGTTCGCGCAGGGTGCGGTCTACGCGTTCACGCCCGACCTGCAGATCATCTGGTGGGAGCCGCTGAACGGGGTCAACCTGGGCGGCCCGGTCCTGGCGGAGGACGGCACGCTGATCGTCTGCGGCACCGGCACCGACGTGCGGGCCTATGCCGGCTGCTCGGGCGGCGTGGGCGATCGACCTTGGGCCGGA
Organism: uncultured bacterium; assembly: GCA_964585945.1. Taxonomy (GTDB): domain Bacteria; phylum Eisenbacteria; class RBG-16-71-46; order CAIMUX01; family WJJG01; genus CAZDKK01. Next base: position 10,082 of record CAZPGB010000086.1, read on the forward strand.
ACCGACGGCTTGTACTTAGCGCCCGGTGCGCCCAACCCGTTCACATCCGGCACGCGCCTCGTCTTCGAGCTCGCCGCGGGCGGGGATGTCGGCGTGCGAATCCTAAATGCCCAGGGGCGCTTGGTGCGGCATCTGATGCCGGAGCGCTTCCTGCGCGAGGGGCGTCACACGGTCACGTGGGATGGGCGCGACGGCATGGGCCGCCCGGTGGAGGCGGGGGTCTATCTGGTCAGCGTGGGTTCGGGGCCGACCACCGCCGTGCGGAAGCTGGTGCTCAGGCGGTGATCGGCCGGTCGAATACGGCATGCCCTGTATGAATGGCCTTATCGGCCATGTCGCCCTACCGCGTGTCAATGGCCGCCTGGCGGCACGCTCACCACACGCAAGCGGGGAATGAACCGCCGACCTGCTCCGATGAGCCGGCCGAATCGCCTCGGCCGAGCGGCCCAGTCTGCTTCGTAGTCTCTATTCGAGCAGCACTAGCCTGCCTCGTGAGCGCTCTGTCCACACCCGCAGATCAGCGAAGTAAATGCCGGCCGGCACCCGGCGGCCACGATCATCCTCGCGGTTCCATGTCGTGCGGTGAACGCCTGCCTGGGCGCGGTGTTCCATGAGGGTTCGCACCAGGCGTCCGGCCGAATCAAACACCAACAAGCGAAGCGGGCGCCCAGCCAACTCTGGCGGGATCGCGAAGCTGACGCCGACCTGGCCCCGAGCAGGGTTTGGGCGGCATGCGGACAGCCACAGACCGGTCGAGTGACGCCCGCCACCCCCAGGCACCGCCTCCCAGCCGCACGCAACTGGCCAGGCGCCGATCTGGCCGCATTCCGGGTTGGATCCCGGGGCGCAGGGTGAGAGGGCGTGAAGCGACAGTGGCTCCTCGGGATTGAGGTCGCGGCAGAAAAGCGGATCCGCGCAGATGTTCCCGCTCGCCCCCAGTTGATCGGCAATGAGGCCCGTCCAGTCCCCACCCTCATTGCCGTAGATGTCGCAGCACGTGAGTGTAATGTTCGGTGAATACGCGCACAGAAGTCCTTCGCCGAGGGTATTGAAGGCCACCAAGGTCTGATCGAAGACCGGATCGGCCCACCCGTGCCATTCATCCCGCCAGCAATAGACGCCTGCACCGTCGGGGGCCTCATTCTCGGCGATCGTGCACTTGTCGAAGGTTGGTGATCCACAGCAAGCGACGCCTCCTCCCACACGGGCTGTGTTGGCTTCAATCGTGCACCGCGTCAGGACCGGCAGTCCGTTCTTCGTATAAATGCCTCCACCGGCATCAGCGGTGTTGTCTCGGAAAACGCAATCCGTCAGCACAGCCGGACACCATTCCAGTCGGATGCCCCCACCGTGATGTGCGCTGTTGCCGGAGAAGGCGCAGCCGATCAGATGTGGCGGCTGCTCGCTGTCGGCGTTTAGCCCTCCGCCCCACCAGAACGCCTCATTGTACTCAAAGATGCAGTCGACCAGCGTCGATCCGCTTCGCCACAAGAAGATGCCGCCGCCATCCGACGAGGCAAGATTGCCGGCGAAACGGCAGCCAACCAGACGGAGCACGGCTTCAAGGGCAAAGACAGCGCCCCCAGTCCCATCGCACCAATTCTCGCTGAATACGCAGTCCCTGAAGGTGGGTGTTGGGCCGTAGCGACAGGATACAGCCGAATCGGAGTTACGGGTGAAAGTGCATTCAGATACGAGCACTGAGCATGTGGCCGTGCAGTAGAGTCCCCCCCCCATGGTCGCATAATTGCGGTCAACAATGCAGTTGTGGATCTTGGGCGAGGAGCCTTCACAATAGAGGGCACCCCCATAGTAGTGGTTGCTCTCGCCAAGAAGGCCGACACCCATCGTCATCGTCAGTCCGGAGACAACGGCGGTTGTGTCTTCACCATTCCGAAAGGTGAAGCCGCGATGGGGTTCCGCGAAGCTTCCCTCGCAGTCGAGGATGCAGAGCTGGGGATCGCCATCTTGAGACCGCACGATCAGCGCCTTGCCCCCGAAGTCGAGATCCCGATTTCCCTCGCCCGTGAATGTACCGCTGGTTAGCTCGACGATGTCGCCATCGATGGCTGCGTCAATGGCGGCCTGGATTGTGGGGTGAGTTCCCGTGCCTTCCGGGTCGACTAGGAAAATCGACGCCTTGGCACACACGACTAGCAGGAGGAATAGTGTGGCTGAGAGCCAAGCAGCAGTCCTCAGAGCAGTCTCCATCGGCTTCTCCAAGGGGCAAGTGCCCCGAGTACAGATGACGGCACCCTCACAGAAAACCTACCGATCCTGAGTCTGAGATTCCGATCCAGCGCCGGGAGACGTGATCGCAGAAACGAACCGAACCCCTAACCGCCACTATCTGACAAGCACGATTCTCACAACACGCTGCCGCCCGGCGGATTCTAGCCGCACGAAGTACACGCCGCCACTCACCAGTCGTCCGGCCTCATCACACCCATCCCAGAACCAGTTGGCAATCCCAGTTCTGTCAATCGACAGGGGTGAGGTCCTTACACACCTCCCGACCGCATCGAAGATGCCCAGGCGCACACGAGCGGCCAGCTCTCTTGGAACGTAGCAACGGATGGATGTCGATCCGAATGCGGGATTGGACGCTACTTGGAGACATTGCGCAGCTGACGCGCTGAACCTTGCTCGAATGGCTAAGCGAGTGTCGACTTCAATTCCCGCGATGGCGTCGGACTCATTGGCGATATGACCGTCCCCATAGTCTGGGGCGTAGAAGCAGTAGACATCGCCATCGTCCGAGGTAATCAGCATCATGCCGTCGGTCACACATGGGGATGACCAGACCCGGCATCCAGCATCATAGCACCACACGGTATCAAGCTGCGTATTCAGGCACCAGATCTTTGTGCCCGACAGGTGACCTCCCTCTCCGATGTAAAAGAGCGTGTCGGGGGGAGATGCGTTGGGTCGAACTGACACAGCAAAAGAAGACCAGTATTCCTCCACACCTCCAGGTTGAATGCCCACATAGGAGCTTGTTCCGAGGAGCAGGCTCAAGTCGGAGGTGGATAGACCATAGAGGCCTTTGCCGGTCGATGCATAGACTGTATCTCCCACGACGGCGGGTGTCCCTCGAACGTCGCAATAGACCGGGAAATAGTATGGAGGCGGGGCAGCGTATGGCTGTCCCGCAGTCTCCCCATCATACTCGCAAGAGAATTTGCAGACGGCTCCCTTCCAATTGCCACTGCAGTTCCAGTTGGTTCCTATATAGAGCGCACCGTCGACAATGGTCGGAGAGGAAAGTGTTCCATAGTTGCTCCCAGCCGCTCCCGACCAGTACCACAGGGTGTCGCCGTCTGCCGCGTCAAGTGCGAGTACTTTGTTGCTGTCGCCACCGCCCGTAGCTCCCACGAATACCCGTCCCTCAGACACTGCGGGCGACGAGCGGACATAGTCTCCAAGAGGCGTCGACCACTTGACGGAACCAACCGTGTTTCCGGATTCACTGATATGTATGCAGTACAGGTAGCCATCTGGCGCTCCGACATAGAGGACCGAGTCTCCAACGACGGCGGGAGAAGACTCCATCCAATACCCACGATGGCTGATTGAGTAGTTGGTCCAAGAGCTGGATGATCCAAGAGCGACGCTTGTCCACGCGCCGTTGCCATTCGTTGCGTAGTAGGCGTGGACTCGACGATCGTCAGCTCCTCCCAGCACATAGACCTTGCCGTTTGATACGGCTGGCGTAGAAGAAAGGGGCGTGCCGACGTCGACCATCCAATTCACGGAATCTTCCTCCGCTAACTCAAAGCACCAAAGCGAGCCGCTCAGTGCGGCAACAAAGAGACGCCCGTCACTGACGACGGGCGAAGCGCGGATTACGGGGTCGCTTCCCCAGCCTCTGGGCGCGATTGAGCGAGACCAGAAGAGGGAGTCGGCGCCTGGGGCGACATCCGATGTTCTGGCGTTGTGCGAGATGTCTCTGCAGAACATTGGCCAGCCTGATGACAGTGCCTTCTCTGTCACTACATGGATTGCTGCAATGGCACAGAGAAAAACCATTGAGCGGCGAGTCTCCATACCCACGCTACACCGCCGATCGCGACGGTCGTGTCTGTCAGAGTCTGCTGTCACTGGATGACCACAAGTCGTATCGAGAACAACATGTCACCTGTCTGAAGACGCAGGAAGAAGCAGCCCGTGGGAACAGCGTGCCCGGCTTCGGACCGGCCGTCCCAAATCACGCAATGTTCGCCCGCAGGCATGACCTTGTCTACCAGGGTCCTAACCAAGTGTCCGGCGAGATCGTAGATGCTCAAGTGAACCGAGGTGGGCTGCGCGCTCGGTGGCAGGCGATAGTGGATTCGCGTCGCTGAGACCACGGGATTGATGCTGCTCCACAAAACGTCTCGGGTACGGATCGTCTCCGATTCCCCGGTCACATCCTGCATGTCACAACCAATGGGCCGCGCACCGATCTGGCCGCACTCCGGATTGTTCTCTGCTGCGCATGGGGAATCGATGCGCAAGGTCAGCGGGTCTTCCGGATTGCCGTAGATACAGAAGTGAGGGTTCTCGGAGATATTCCCGTCAATGCCGTACTGATCCTCGATACCAGTGGTCCAATCGCCGCCGGCATTGCCGTAGAGATCGCAGCACGTGAGGGTCGCACTGGCGCCCTCCTCCAGGAGCACGGCTTCCCCCTCCGTGCAGAAGGCGATGATGGTGTTCTCGAGAACCGGACAGACTTGATTCCAGACATCGATGCCTCCGCCACCCAAGGTGGCGCCGTTTTCGTAGAGGGTGCAGTGACGCAGGATTGGGGAGACTTGACTGTCGGAGGTGCAGGAAATGGCACCGCCCCACTCCGCGGAGTTGTCTTGGAATGTGCAAGAGTCAAACGCGGCGTCAGCTCCAACGAAGTACGTGGCTCCTCCGCCTCGGCCGCTGCGGTTGCCGATCAGGTTGCATAGGTGGAACCTGGGTGATGCGTGAATGGCGTAGATTGCGCCACCCAAGGCCGAGGCGGCCGGTGTTGCAAGGTTGTCTAGGAAATCACAGTGCTCAAGGGTAGCCTGCGATTGATCGTAGAAGGCGCATGCGCCACCGATAGCACTTGTGTTCTCAGAGAAGACGCAGTCCGTCAGGAGGGGAGAGGCCTGTTCGGTGCAACATAGTGCGCCGCCGTAGGAGCTGTCATTTCGTAGGAATTCGCAGGATGTGATGGTTGGTGAAGAGTCAGAGCAGTGGATCGCTCCCCCACATAGAGCGAGATTGTCAGTGAAGACACAGTCCGATATCACGGCATCGGACAGATCCCAGCATGCAATTGCCCCCCCGCGCTGAGAGCCTTGGTTGGCTTCGAACGTGCACCTGCGGATGGTGGCCGGGGATGCCTTACAGAGTACACCGCCCCCGAATTCACCGAGATTCCCGAGGAACTCACAATCCTCAATCGTGGGAGAGGACTGGAAGCAGTAGACCCCAGCTCCGTAGGCTTGGTAGGAGCCGGAATTGTCTCGCAGGCAACAGTTGCTGATCGTTGGCGAAGCCCCGCCCGTACAGTGGATCCCGCCACCGTGCTGCGCGAATCCCCAGCGAATCGTGATCCCTTCCACGTGAGAGGTGGGGCCTTCGCTGGAGTGGAAATGGAATCCACGATGTGGATTGGGATAGCTACCCTCGCAATCAAGCACACAATCGTCAGGATCGCCGCTCTCGGACCGAACCGTGATGGCCTTGCCCAGAAAGTCGAGATCGCGGTTTCCCTCTCCCCGAAACGTCCCCGAAGCGAGTAGGACCGTGTCTCCCTCGGCAGCAGAGTCAATGGCGGCCTGGATTGTGGGGTGAGTTCCCGTGCCTTCCGGATTGACCAGAAGTGTCGAAGCCGTTGTACACGGAGCGAACAAGACCATGATCGCTGATAGGTGGGTGATGACCGTGCGGGCAGTCTTCATCGGAATCTCCGATAGTCACACGTGCGCATGCGAATCATCCGTAATTAGGATACACTATGGCAAACCTATGTCAAGTTCAAGCTATGACGTGGCCCAGAATCCACCGCCTCCGATTTGAGCCGTGTCGGAGGATGCTCATCGGAGGG
>CAZPGB010000087.1:0-15892 GCA_964585945.1 uncultured bacterium
TCAAGGAGCAATTCCTGGACCGGATAGGAGGCCTGTCGCGTGGGCAGATTGCAGGGCTTTCCGCTCATGTTCGGTCATGCGATCGACGACTGCGCCGTCTGCCACACGGCGATCAATCCGAACCCGGTGGGGACCGACTGTTTCGGCTGTCACGCCGAGACCTACAGCAGCGTGCCCGCGCCCGATCACGTGAGCGGCGGCTTTCCCACCGATTGCACGCTCTGCCATGATGTCACCGGCTTCAGCGAGGTCCCCTTCTATGCCCACGTGGAGTCGGGCTTCTCGATGGAGGGGCGTCACGGCACGATCTTCTGCGCCGCCTGCCACGCTTCGGGCGTCTACAGCGGTCTGCCGGCGCAGTGCTACGGCTGCCACCAAGACGATTACGAGAACACGCAGGACCCCGATCACATCGAGGTCGAGTTCCCGATCAGTTGCGAACGCTGTCACACGCCCGCCACCTGGTACTTCATGACCGGCTCGTTTCCAAGGGGGGCGCGATGAGGACGGCGGCGGCCGGCGGGCGGCAGACGCGCGGGTCCAGAGGGACCGGACCGCTTCGGGTGGGCCTCTTGATCGGACTCTGGCTGTTGGGTGCGCTCGGCGTGACGGGAACTCCGACGGGGCTGGGGCCGCAGAGCGCCGCGGCCCAGGAGACGGCCGTCGGAAGCATTCTCTACCTCTCCCGCACCACTGCCTACGTGGACAAGGGTGAGGCCGACGGGCTCACGGTGGGGGCCCGGCTGCAGGTGGTGCGCGACGGGCGCCAGATCGGGGTGCTGGAAGTGGACTACCTGGCGCAGCGATCGGCATCCTGCCGCATCGTGAGGGCCGACGTGGCGCTGCAGGCGGGCGACGAGGTGCGTTTCACGCCCGCCCCGCCGGAGCCTCCCGAGGAGCCGCCCTCGCGCGAAGAGCCCGCCGCCGAACCCGAGGCGGCCGACCGCTACCAGCCCAAGCCGCTCACGCTCGAGCCGCTGGTGCTGCGGCCGGAGGTGCGCGGGCAGATCGGACTGGAGTGCAGGCTCTACGACGACCCCGAGTGCAGCACCGACGACAACCTGATCCAACCGGCGCTGACCGTTCGGCTCGACGCCACGCGCGTCGCCGACCGGCCGCTCGAGGTGCACCTGCGGCTGCGCAGCACCTATACCGAGCGCGGGCGCCGCATCGATGAGGATCGGCCCAAGACCGAGTGGGAGCACCGCCTCTATCGGCTGAGCCTGGTCTACGACGACCCCGATAAGCCGTTTCGCCTGGCGGTCGGACGCCTGTTCAGCTCGGCGGTGGGCGGCGCGGGTGCGTGGGACGGGGGGCTGCTGGAGGTGCGCCTGGGTGATCGCTGGCGGCTGGGCGCATTCGGGGGCGGCACGCCCAACCTCTACGATGGGGAGCCCGACTTCGATCAGGGCAAGGTGGGGGGCTACGTCAGCCTGCTGGCCGGCGCGCGGGGCCGCACCCGCTATCGCGGGACGCTGGGCTTCGTCGGGCAGTACACGGCCTGCGACGTGAGTCGCGAGTTCGTGGTCCTTGCCAACGAGCTGAACCTCGCGAGCGGCTTGCTCCTGCGTCAGAACCTCGAGGTGGACGTCAACCGAGATTGGCGCAAGGAGGCCGCGGGCGAGGATCAAACGGTGAGCCGCTCCAACGCGCTCATTCAGTACCGGCTCCACCGCGCGCTGCGCGTTCACGTGGGCTACGACTACTACCAGAGCGTGCGGCGCATCGAGAACCGGGCCATCCCCGACAGCCTGTTCCCCCGAGCGTGGCTCCAGGGCCTGCGCGTGGGCGCCGATGTGCGCCTGTCGCGGGCGGTGTCGCTGGGGGGGCGCATCGGCTACCGCGACCGCGAGCGGGACGACAAGCAGCCCGTCTTCGGCAATGGCCACGTTTCCTGGCGGGATCTGCTGGGCACGGGCCTCACGCTTCAGGCTCGCTACGCCTACGCCGACGGCCGCTTCACCCGCAGCCACGTTCCGTCCCTCGATCTCGTGCGGAACCTGGGTCGCGCGCTGCGCCTGGGGCTCGGCTACGGCTACCAGGAGTACGAAGGGGTCGAGACCGAGTCCTTCGATGCTCAGGGCCAGTGGCTGCGCTTCTACGGCAGCTACTGCATCTCGCGCCGCTTCGACGCCCAGTGGCTGGCGAGCCAGACCTCCGGCGACGTCGGAGAGGGCAGCCGCGCGCTACTGCGGCTCGGGTACCGGTTCTAGCTCCGGCCGCGCGTGTGCACGTCCCGCTTTCCGGCGCCTTCGACGCGAACCCCCGTGCCTAGTCGGATTCGTGGATGAACGCGATCGCCCGGTCGATGCGCGCGGCCAGATCGTCGGGAAACCAGTGCCCGATATCGGGGGTGACCTCGAACCGGTGCGGCAACCCCGCCGCCTCGAAGACCGCGGCCATCTGTCTCTGGCCCTCCAGTCGATCGTCCATTTCGGTGGTGATCAGGACGCCCCGCACGCCGCGGGCCTTGGCCGACGCCACGCGGTCGGCCGTCAGGTCCTCAGGTCTTGCGGGGCAGAGGCTGATGAACCCCGCCACCGGGATCACATCCGCCAGCGCCACCTCGAGCGCCGCGACACCGCCCGAAGAGAAGCCGCCGACGATCGTGCGCCCGGGCTCGACGGCGTACTCGGTCCGGAGCGTGTCGAAGGCCGCACGCAGCTCGGCCAGCGTGAGCGACATCTCCTCGGTCCAGCTGTAGGCCTCTGGAGCGACGAGCTGAGAGGACTGGAGGTAAGCGACGATGAAGTCACGCTCCATACGTGGAGAGGTCCAATAGGGCCGGAAGCGCGCCACGTTGCTCATCCCGCCGTGCAGTGCGATGAAGAGCGGGTAACGCCGCTGCGGATCGTAGCCCGCGGGGGTCACCACGAACCGCTCGGGGCGGGCCGAGGCCTGCGCCGCGGCCATGCGCGCCTCGGATCGGGACAGAACGCGCTGAAAGGCTTCCAGTTTGCGGTAGGGATCCCACAGCTCGTGCGCGAAGCCGTGCACGCCGAACCAGTGGCCGGCGTCCACCGCGCGCTCCAGAGCGGCGATGCCCTCTTCGAGCCGGCCGAGAGGGGCACAAACCAAGGCCAGATTGTACGCGTTGGCCCGCAGGTGATCCGGGTAGCGCTCCAGCGCGCCGCGCAGGACCTCCCGTGCTCCCGCGTAGTCCTGCTGCTGGTACAGCTCGAGGACGCGCGCGCGCATCGCGTCGTAGGTCTCCGAGGGCGGCGCGTCGCCTTGCGTCGCCGCGGGAAGGGCCGTCGCCAGGGCTGCGCCCAGCACGATCAGGGTCCGCATGGGTGTGCGCATGATCACAGGTCTCCTCACCCGGTGATGCTGTCGGCGGGGGGTGGGGCCGGGCAGCGAACGTGTGGATTCTAGAGCATCCGGACGCCCGTGTGCATCGGCGCGTGTGCATCGGCCCGTGTGCGTCGGCGCGTGTGCATCGGCTCGGATGATGCGATCCGGCGCGCGAAGCCCGTGGCTCGGAAGGCAATGGCGGCCGGCCGCCAGCTACGGTGCCGGGACCGTGCTACACTATGTATGTCGGTGGACCCATTAGATGCATTATACTTGCATTGAGTGTGGGTTGGTCTCGGTAAGGAGCACCGGGAGGTGATTCGTGTACTTGTTTGATATTCCAATGATTATGGGATCGCGCCTCCGGGCGCGTATAGGGCGCCCCTGGGGTGGGCCGCCTGGAGCGCGGGCCCGGGCCTCCTGTGCGACGATCGGCATTGCGATCGCGGCGGGTCTGCTGATCGGCGTCGGACACCCAGCGACTGCCGACAGCCCCTGGCAGGATTTCCACGCCCAGCGCATCCAACAGATCCGGGAGAAGATCGAGGCCCGCGGCTACGGGTGGAGCGCCGGCCCCACCGCGCTCACCGTCTACTCGCCCGAGGAGCTGCAAGCGCTCCTGGGCGACGTGATGCCCGCGGAGGTCGAGCGGACCCTGGGTCAGGAGCCGCCCGTTCCCTTCACGCTGTATCGCGACCTGCCCGTCGCTTTCGATTGGATCGGGTTGGGCGGCGTGACGCCGGTCAAGGACCAGGACGGCTGCGGGAGCTGCTGGGCGTTTGCGGCCCTGGGCGCGCTCGAGTCGGTGATCAAGATCCACGGCGGCGTGGAGCTGGATCTCTCGGAGCAGCAGATCCTCTCGTGCGCCACACCCGGCTACGGGTGCAGCGGCGGCTGGGCGGCGACCGCGTGGGCCTGGATCCGCGAGAAGGGCGCGGTGGACGAGGTCTGCATGCCGTATCAGGCCAGCGACACGGTGCCGTGCACCGAAGATGAGTGCGACAAGGTGGCGGCGACCGATCGCTGGATCGATATCCCCAACGACGTCGAGCAGATCAAGACCGCGCTCTACGCCTACGGACCGCTCAAGACCAGCATGTACGTCTACGAAGATTTCTTCTACTACACCGGCGGGTGCTACGAGCACGAGGACCAGGTCTCCTACACCAACCACGCCGTCGTCATCGTCGGCTGGGACGATACCGCCTGTGACGGCGAAGGGGCCTGGCACGTCAAGAATAGCTGGAGCGAGGACTGGGGCGAGGACGGCTTCTTCTGGATCAAGTACGACAACTGCAATCTCGGTACGGCGACGCAGCTCGTCTACTACTACCCGGCGGTGGACCTGGAGATGCAGGCGACACACGTTGTGGACGCGATCACGGGGGACGGGGACGCCTGGCTCGACCCCGGCGAAACGGCCTCGCTGGAGGTCGCAATCAAGAACGCCCTGCTGGCCGATCCGCGCAGCGGCATCACCGCCCAGCTCGCCAGCGCGTCGCCCGAGGTAACCGTGCTGACCGATCTGGCCACCGCGCCCGATCTGGAGCCGGGCGAGGCGGCCACGCTCGATCCACCCTTCGAGGTGTCGGTGTCTCCCTACGCGCCGATCGGCCTCCCCCTGACCTTCCACCTCCTGCTGACCGCCGACGGGGGCTACGCCGTGGCCGACACCTTCACCCTCACGCTGGGCGACGTGCCGGTGCTGCTGGTGGACGACGACGGCGCGACCGTGGCCGACCCCTACGTGCGCGCCGCGCTCGAGGAGGGCGGTTACCTCTATCGCCACTGGGACACGCAATACCAGGGCTCGCCGAGCGCACAGGTCCTCGAGCGTTATCCGGCGGCCGTCTGGCTCACCGGCATCTCGGGACGCATCGACGCGCCCGAACAGGAGGCGATCGCGGCCTTCCAGGACGCCGGGGGGGCGTTGCTGGCCTCGGGACAGGACATTGGCTGGTACCTGCACGACTGGGGCGGGGCGACGCCTGAGGATCAGCAGTTCTACGAGCAGCGGCTGCACGCGATCTACCTGGAGGACGGATCCGGCTACATGAGCCTCACCGGCACGCCGGGCGACCCGATCGGCGACGGCATGAGCTTCGACATCGGCGGCGGGAGCGGCTCGCGCGCGCAGGCCTGGCCCAGCCGCGTCGACGTCAACACCGGCGCCGTGGCCACCTTCAGCTACGCGGCCGACAACATCGGCGCGGTGCGCTGGGAGGGGGCCTATCGCTGCGCCTACTACGCCTTCGGCATCGAGGCGATCGACCAGGCGGTCGACCGGGCCCAGGTGGTGTCGCGCACGCTGGAGTATCTGGTGCCCGAGTGGCCCGACATCGAGCAGCCTCAGATCACCGTGCTCGCCCCCAACGGCGGGGAGACGTGGTGGCCGGGCAGCGAGGTCGCGATCACCTGGACGGCGACCGACAACCGCGCGGTGGCTTCGATCGATCTGCTGCTCTCGCGCGACGGCGGCGTCACGTGGCCCGACACGCTGGCGCTCGCGATCCCCGACGACGGCACCTTCTCCTGGGTGGTGACGGGCAGCGCCTCGGATGCCTGCCTGGTGCGGGCCGTGGCGCGCGACACCGCGGGGTTGCTCAACGTCGATCAGTCCGACGATGTCTTCACGATTCTCGACGCCACCGCGGGCGCCGAGGCCGGCCGGGCGATCGCGTTCGCGTTCGAATCCGCCGGACCCAACCCGTTCGTGGGCGCCACCAGCCTGCGGCTCGCGCTGCCGGCGGATGAGGCGGTGGACCTGGCGATCTACGATGTGACCGGCCGCTGCGTGCGCCGGCTGCACCAGGGGATGCTGGCCTCCGGCGTGCACGGCTTCGACTGGCGCGGCAGGGATGACAGTGGGCACCTCTTGCCGGGCGGGCTCTACTTCGCGCACCTGTTGCGCGCGTCGGGCGAGAGGATCGACGCGCGGCTGGTCATGCTGCGTTAGCGCGCGGGCGAGATCCCGGCGCCCGGTGGCAGAGGGAAGACCGCGCGCGCGTGCGCGTGACGCGCATCGGGCTAGCTGCTCGGGGCTTCTTCGCCCCGTAGTCCGTCCAGCAGCAGCCACAGCGCCACGAAGAGCAGCAGCACGATGCCCGGCCAGGCCCCGATCGGCTGCTCGGTGAGCGCCAGCACGGCGGCGTCGCCGCTGATCACGATCGGGATGGCCATCAAGATGCCGACCAGCGCTTCGCCGGTGATCAGCCCCGAAGCCAGCAACAGCCCGCGATTGGCCGCCCTCTCGATCACGCCGGCGCCCGCCCCCCGCGCGCGCAGGATGCGCGTCATGATCTCCTTGACGATCCCGCCCAGGAAGATCGGCACCGAGAGCTGGAAAGGCAGGTAGATGCCCACCGCCACGGCCAGCACCGGGAAGCGGAAGGAGGCGCCGCGGGCCTTCTGGATCTCGTCCAGGGCGATCACCACGATCCCGATCAGTGCGCCGACGATCACCATGGTCCAGGGCAGGTTGCGCTCGAAGACGCCCTGGGCCACCGAGGCCATCAGGGTGGCCTGCGGGGTCGAGAGGGGGTTGGGGTGCTCGGGGGTCGGCTCGCCGAAGCCGTAGGCTTCGAGCAGCAGCATCAGGACCGGCGCCAGCACCAGTGCGGCGCTGATCGTGCCGATGCCCTGCATCACCTGCTGTTTCCACGGCGTGGCCCCCACCAGGTAGCCGGTCTTCAGGTCCTGCATGTTGTCGCCCGCGATCGCCGCGGCGCAGCAGACCACGGCGCCGATGAAGATGGCCGCCTGCGGCCCGCTGCCGGAGGTCGTGCCCATCAGCATCAGCAGCACCACGCTCGAGAAGAGCACCGTGGCGATGGTGATGCCGGAGATCGGGTTGTTGGAAGAGCCCACCAGTCCGGCCATGTAACCGGCCACGGCGGCGAAGAGGAACCCGGCCACCAGCATGATGATCGCCATGACAAGGGAGATGAGGATCGATCCCACGATGAGCTGGTACGTGAAGAAGATCGGCACCACCGAGACGAGCATGGCCCAGAGGACCCACTTCATGGGCGTGTCACGCTCGTTGCGCGGCGTATCGCCGAAGATCGAGCCGCCGCCGTCCGCCGCGCCGGGGCCGCCCGCCTGCTGGCGCGCGGCGGCCAGTCCCGAGCGGATGCCTTCGAAGATGCGGCCACGCAGGCTGATGAGCGCCCAGAGACCGCCCACGACCATTGCTCCCACGCCCAGGTAGCGGGTCTGGGTCGACCAGATGGTGCCCGCCCAATCCAGCGCCGACGCCGGCGTCCCCGCCTCGACCGGCCACGGGTGGTTGGCCGCGTAAAGCGGAATGGCGACGAACCAGTTGAGCGCACCGCCGATGCCGATGAGGGTGGCGATGTTCATGCCGACGATGTAGCCGACCGATAACAGCGCGGGGGAGAGGTTGCTTCCGAGATAGGCGATGGTCGACTGCCCGCCGTCGGCGGCAGCGCCCTCAAGGCCGGCGGCTCCCTCCAGCGCCTCGGTGCCCGCTCCCCGGCGCAGCACGATCCGGCCGGCCGTTTCGAAGGTCTCGGTCCAGATGCGCAGCCCGGTCTGCCCGAACTTGTACAGGGCGCCGGCCAGGCCGGCCAGCGCGATCAGGACGACGCCGCTGCCGCCCCGCTCGCCGGTCTCCAGCACCTCGGCGGTGGCGATGCCCTCGGGAAACTGCAGATTGGCGCGGCCGGCGATCAGTGCCCGGCGCAGGGGCACCGTGAAGAGCACGCCCAGCAGGCCGCCCAGGGCGGCGATGAGCGTGACCTGGAAGTAGTCGAACTGCTCCCACACCCCCATCAACAGCAGCGCGGGAAAGGTGAAGATCACGCCCGCGGCGAGGGACTCCCCGGCCGAGGCGGCCGTCTGGACGATGTTGTTCTCGAGGATGTTGACCTGTCGGGCGATCCGCAGATGCCGCAGACCGCGCAGCACGCCCATGGAGATCACCGCCGCGGGAATGCTGGCCGACACCGTCATGCCCGCGAAGAGACCCAGGTAGGCTGCGGCGCCGGCCAGGATGGCCGCCAGAAGGATCGCCAGCACGATCGCCTTGGCGGTGATCTCGGGCAGGAACTGTTCGGGTGGGATGAAGGGCTTGTGCAGCAGGCCGTTTGCGCTATTGGGGCCGTTGGGACCATTGGGACCATTGGGACCGGGCCGGTCGGGCTTCATCGACACCCCCCTGGGTCGGGTTGGATGGGACGGACACACCAATGAAGGGCATGGTAGGGAGTCCACGGACGGCGTGCAAGAAGGCACTCGGCGCGCCAGTACCCGGGCGTGAGTCCACCGTGCTCGCGCACGGCGCCAGCGATCTCTGCACGGATGCGCGCGATCCGCTCCGCCCGGATCCGCAGCGTGACCGACCGCTGACCCGCGGTGAACCGCGCTTGGGGCAGACCCCGTTCCTCCACCCGGGAGGTAGACGGCGCGGGCGAGCAGCGCGGGGATCGCGCCCAGTGCGTCGGCGAGATTCGTGAGGGGCCCCAGGCACAGGTAGGTGATCCGCTCGGTGGATGCATCCAACGCGCGGCGCAGCCGCTCAACCGCAGCAGGCGCGGATACCAGCCGCGGCGGTTCCTGCTCGGCGCATAGGCCCGAGCGAACCGCGACGGATTCCGCCGGTGTGGATTCCTACCGTGAGCTCTCATCGATACCCTCCAGCGCGGCTGCCGGTCCTCCCGCCGCCACGAAACGGCTCTTCCATATCGCCACACTATCGGGCTCACCCTGGGCGGCCGCGATGCGCGTCAGCTCCAGCAGAGCCGCCGCGTCCTCGGGATCGGCCCGCAGCGCCTCGCGGTAGGCCGCTTCGGCCCGCTGCAGCCTGCCCGCGCCCAACGCCAGGTCGGCCTCGCGGCGCGCACGTGAGCCCGCCAGGGCGAGGCCCCAGCGCCGGCGCTCCGCCAGTCGCTGGAGGATCAAAGCGCTGCGCGCCGCCAGCGCAGCCCCCTCGCCCTCGCGGTCGAGCAGTTCGGCGGCGTGACGCGCGGCATCGGGGAGATTGCCGCGCAAATACTCCCCGGCGGCGAGGAATTCCAGTGCGGTGGTGAAGGTGGTATCGGCCTCCCAGGCGCGCGCATAGAGACTGCAGGCCGCGGCCAGATCACCCCTGAGCTGGTGGATCTGCCCCAGCGCCAAATGGCCGCGCGCGCTGCGGGCATCGAGGGACACACCGCGCTCCAGCAGGCGGCGGGCCTGCTGCAGATCTCCTTGTCGGGCGGTCAGAACGCCCAGGTTGATGTTGGCCGGCGCAATGAGCGGATCGATCGTCAGCGCCGTGCGGTACTGTTCCGCGGCTTCTTCCAGACGCCCTTCCCGCTCGGCCAGGATGCCCAACCGGAAGTGGTATTGACCGGCGATCAGGTGCTTGCCGACCGCCATCCAGTTCGGGCCGAAGGCGATCAGGACCACCACCGCCACGGCGCCGGCCGGCAGCAACCGGCGCCATCGGCGCCGTAGGCCTTCGCGACCCGAGTCGCTCACGATCCCTGCGAGCGCGGCCATGGCCGCGCCCGAGCCCAATGCCAGCAAGAGGTGCGTCGGCATACGGAACCGACCGGTCACGAAGTAGACCGCCAGCACCGCGGTGTTGGCCAGGACCCCCAGCGCGAGTGCGGTGAGCAACCGGTCGCGCCTGCGCAGAAACAACGCCACGGCGGTGAGCGTCAGCAGCGCCAGCCAGGACGAGAGCAACGGCAAGCGCAGGAGGATCGAATAGCGCTGCTCGAAGTCGTAGGATTCGATTTGCGGCGTCTCGTAGGCCGCGAGCGCCAGGTAGACTTTGCGCAGCATCAGCGCCAGCGCCGCGGGAGGGTCCTCGCGCACGTGCTCCCACGTCGCCTTCGTCCAGAAGCGGTTGGCCTCCACCGCGGTCACCGGACGGTCGAGACGGCGGCTCGCCGCGGCGATGCCCAGGGGATCCTCATCGCCGCTCATACCGGGTGGGGCGCGATAGAATCCGTTCGCCTGAGGTCCATTGCCGATGTAGAGGTTGATGCCCCCGTTGACCGACAGCGGCACGAATCGTCCGCTGGCGACAAGGTTGTGCGACGTGGCTGGAGCGAGGGCGATTACCAGGCCGGCCCCCATGAGCGCCAGCCGCCGCGCGCGACTGCGGCCCGCCTGGCGGTCGCCCGGTGGGTCGAGCCACAGCAAGGCGAACAGCGCCACCAGTGCGCCCGGGAAGGCCGTCGGGTGGGCCAGGGCCGTGAGCCCGGCGGCCAGGCCTGCTGGCAGCGGATGCCGCGGCGCGAGCCACAAGGTCAGGCTGAGCAAGAGTGTGGCCAGCACGGGCACCAGCAGCACGCCCGTGTAGAAGATCGCCGGCCCGTAGAAGGCGAGCAGCACGCCGGTGGCCACCAGCGCGACGTGGCCCCAGTGACGTCCGGCTACCCGCGCACCGAGGTAGACGGTGACCGCGCCCAGGACGGCCTGCAACCAGAAGATGCGCAAGGGGTGGGGCCCCAGCAGCGCGTAGCAGGCGGCCAGGAAGTAGGGATAGAGGGGCGCCTGGGCGAAGGGTTCGGCGCCGATCCACTGCCCGCTCAGGATCGCCAGCGCCCAGTGGTGGTAGAAGCGGGGGTCCAGGTCCAGGTGAACGCGGAACGGATTCTCGCCGCTCTCGAGCAGGTAGACCAAGCGCACCAGCAGCGCCGCCACGGCGCACAGCAGGGCCCACCGACGCCCCCGATAAGCCTGGGAGGTCGGGTGCCCCTTGGGCTCCGGGTGTTCGCGGTTCTCCTGAGTCCCAACCGCGGGATCCGACGCTTTGCGATCTTCGCCTTCCACGTCCCGCCGAACCTACCACACGAGGAGGATCCCGCGCGCAAAGAAGAGGGACCCGCGCCGGTCGCCTTGGGCGGCGGCGCGGGTCCCGTGCGGGACCGATCCGGTCGCCGACTACCGCAGCATCACCAGCGAACGGCGCTGAGAGCCGTCCGCCGTGTGGAGGCGATAGTAGTACAGACCGCTCGTCACCGGACGACCGATCTCGTCGGCGCCGTCCCATGTGACGCGGTGGCCGCCCGCCGACAGCTCGCCGCTGAGCAGCGTGCGCACCAGGCGACCGTTGGCGTCGAAGACCTCGAGCGTGGCCGCACCGGCCTGGGGCAACGCGAAGGTGATGGTGGTGTTGCCCGCAGAGGGATTGGGCCGGCTCGGCATCAAGCTCAAGGCACGCGGCATCGGCTCCTGGATCTCGATCCCCGACGGGGAGGTCAGACCCAGGATCTCGATGTCGTCGATGTACCACCCTTCACGGGTGTCGGCGCCATCGGTCCCGAAGCGGAAGCGGAACGCAACCTGTCCGACCACGCCCGGCAGCTCGCAGCGGATCTGCTGCCAGTTCGCCTGGCCGGAGAAGACCGGCGTCTCCTCGGGGAAGGGCCCCGGGGTGCTGCCGGCGCGGATGGTGTGGGTGTAGCCGCCCTCGGGCGTGATCTGCTCGAAGGGGCCTCCGTCGAGCGACATCTCGATCAGACCGCCGTCGTAGGCGCGGCCCTGGTAGGCGGAGCTCTCCTCGGCGTCGATCCACATCCAGAAGACCAGCGCGCCGTTGCCGCCGATCTCCACCGCCGGCGTCTCCAGCCCGGCGTCGAGCAGGTTGCCGTAGTCGCCGGCGCCGGTGTCGCCGCACTTCCAGCTCGTCGTGCCGCCCGGCGTGTGGTTGCGCTGCGAAGAGACGTGCCACTGGTCCGAGAACCCGGTGGGCGTGACCACGTAGTGGGTCCACTCGCCGGCGCCGCCCTCGACGGTCTCGTAGAAGCCGCCGATCGGCAGCATGGTCTCGAAGAGCCGATCGAACTGATTGCTGCCGGTCACGTGCAGGTCGAAGCGGCACTCGTAGGCCTGGAAGCTCGGATCGACGGTCACCTCGTAGACCGGCTCCAGCAGCCCGCTCTCGTCCTCGCCCAGCCCCGCCAGCGTGCCGGTGCCGGCGTTCACGACGATCATCGGATGGCTGCAGGAGAGCAGGCCGGTGATGTCGTCGAGGCGGCCGGTGCCTGCATTGTGCAGGGTGACGGCCAGCGTGGCCGTCTCGCCCGGATCGAGGCGCAGGTTGCCGTCGCCGCCGGCGGTGTCGTCGATCTCGATCGACGCGATCGAGATGATGGGCGCGTGGACCGAGAAGGTGATCATGGTCTCCCAGGTGAGCCGCGCATCGCCGGTGATCACCGTCGGCATTTGCACCGCGCGCATGTCGGGGCACTCGGGGGAGACGTCGAAGGCGTACATCGTCTCGCACCAGGCCTCCTCGCCCGGACCCAGGTCGGGGTAGGTGCTGGTGGCCTGCGTGAGGGTGATGTACTCGTCGGCGCAGCCGATCTCGGCCGAGACATTGGTGCAGGTCTCGACGCCCACGTTGCGCAGCTTGACGCGCATCGACACCGACTCACCGGCGTTGACCCGGCCGTCGCCGCCCGGTTCGTAGTACATGACCTCGGAGATCAGCAGATAGGGGCCTTGCGCCGGGATGACTTCGACGTCGGTGACGATCGACTCGAGATTGTAGCCGGTCACCGTCAACAGCAGGTTCATCGGCTCGGCCGGGGCCGGATCCAACGTGATGACGGCGTGGCCGGCCGCATCGGTCAGCGCCGCGCCGTAGAGCGTGCCGTCGGCATAGAGGGCGCAGAGGGCGTTCTCGACACCGGGGAGGTCCAGCTCGTAGGTGTTCTGGCCCAGGAGCAGCGTGCCGGTGTGGTTGAGCGTGGCCACCGTCGCCTGCTTGGTGCGCACCATCAGCGAAGGATCGCCGAAGATCGTCCAGTTCTCGAACTCGTTGATCCCCGAGCCGCCGGTCATGTCGATCATGTGGCAGGAGCCGTTGAACCAGAGGCCGCCGATCGTGCGCATCTGGTCGGCGACGAGCAGGTCGACCGCCTCGTCCTGCGCGTACATGGGCGGATCCCACGACTGGCTGATGTAGGACATGTACGAGGCGATCGCGCCGGTGGGCTCGTTGTTGTGGGTGGCGCGCTGCCAGGCCTCGGCGAAGCAGGTGCCGCTCGAGAAGGTCCCGTTGTTGCAGGCCACGCTGCAGATGAAGGGCAGCATGTTGACGTTGGTGAGCGCATTGACATGGGTGTTGCTGAAGCCGGTCGACCCCCACGAGGTGGTGCTCCCGTGGCCGGTGTAGTTGACGATGCCGCGGCCCGTGTTGAGACCGTCGGCCACCATCTGGGCGGTGCCGAAGGGATCGTAGATGCGGTCGACCTCGATGTAGCCGTAGGCCAGCAGGTCGTCGCGGATCAGGTCCTCGTGCTCGTCGTCGTACTCGCCGTAGTGGCCCGGTCCCTGGTTGGAGGCCACGCCCATGCCGTACTGGGGCCAGACCTCGTCGGCCAGCACGTCGCGCTCGTAGTGGATCGTGCGCTCGACCTGGGTATCGACCTGCGCACCGTTCTCGGCCGAGAAGCGTCCCACGAAGATGTCGGGGTAGCTGTCGCCACCGGCCAGGAGCGAGTAGAGCGGATCGGAGCCGCCGCTGAGGATCGGCATCTGCGCGTAGTCGCCGATCAGGAGCACATAGCCCAGGTTGCCGGTGTCGAATTCGTTCTGGATGTAGGCCTTGATCTGCGTGGCCGAGGAGCCGGTCTCCGAAAGCGTCACCAGCTTGGTGTGCATGCCCTTCTGCAGCTTCCACTGGGCCAGGGGCTCGATGTTGGGCAGGAAGGCGTCGTAGGTGATGATGAGCAGGTCGCCCTCCTCCAGCACCGGATCGTAGCGATGGTGCACGAGCGCGTCGGCGAAGTTGAGGAAGCGGCTCGCGTAGATCTGGGCGAAGGCCGGGTCCATGGTCTCCAGCGGGCGCGAGCGCTCCAGGACGTTGACGCGACCCGGACCGACCGGGGCGATCTCGACCAGCATTCGCGTGTAGACGCGCAGCGTCTGCTCGCCCGGCAGGTACTGGAAGGCGTTCATGTCGGCCACCATCCCGCGGAAATCGCGCAGGATGTAGGGGTCATGGCGCTCCACGGCCTCGCCCGGGTAGATGCCGTCGCTCTGGTAGAAGGCGTCGAAGCTGTAGGGCACGGTGGCCGGATCGATGGTGCGCGGCAGATGGCCCTTGGAGGGGGCCACCGGATAGCCGGACAGGTCGACGTGGCTCTCCTCGAGCAGCGTGATCCCCATCTCGCGATCGTCGGGGATGATCAGGCTGCGGCGCACGTCGGGCAGCGCCGGCATGCCGGCGATCTGCTGCACGCTGCCCTCCGGCAACGTGATCTGGTAGTAGGTCTCGCCCTCGATGGCGACCGGGGTGGCGTCGAAGCCGCCCACGGTGATCTCGAGCACGGTGCGCTCCGCATCGGCCTGGACGACCGTGACGTCGAGCGCTTCTCCGCCCAGGTCGATCCAAGCAGCGCCGGCGGTGCCGGCCAGCAGGGTCAGCACCCCCAAGACAGGCAGCAGCCGAAGCAGGTGGGACACACGTGGGGATCGGGTGGGACGCATGAGGGACCTCCGTCAGGTTGCGATTCTGTACACCATGGGACCCGTCGCGGCTCGGTATGCCGCAAAGTGATTGTATCACTGGAGACTGGCGTTCACAAGCCGGCCCCCGGCCGGCCGGGGGGCTTCCGCGGCGGCGTTTCGGCGAGGGGCCCTCGGGGCGGCTGTGTACCTGGTTGGGGTGCAGACGATTGCGGGTGCGGCCGGCCGAAGCTGACAGGGCTCGGGGGGCAGCGTATAGTGGACGCGTGGAAGGTCGCCGCCCTCGGCGGCTCACGGAACGGCCGCGTGCACATCAGGGAAGGAGCCGCCGCTTCGATGGAGATGCACGAGACGGATCACGATGCTCAGGTCGCTCGCGCCCGCGAGCTGGTGCGGGGCGCCGCGCGCATTGTCGCCTTCACGGGCGCCGGGATCTCGGCCGAGAGCGGCATCCCCACCTACCGCGACGCCGAAGAGAGCATGTGGCGCAAGTACGATCCCGAACAGGTGGTGCAAATCGACGCCTTCCTCGCCGATCCCGAGCCCTTCTGGCACTTCTTCATCGATGTTCGGTACCGGGCCATGGAGGAGGCGCAGCCCAACCCCGGACACGACGCGCTGGCGCGGATGGAAGCGGCCGGGCGCCTGGAAGCGGTCATCACGCAGAACATCGACGGGCTGCACCAGATGGCCGGGTCGCGACGCGTCATCGAGCTGCACGGCAACACCCGCTCCATCGGGTGCCTCGCCTGCGGGGCGACCCATTCGATGGCGGATGTGTATCGCATCCTGCAGGAGCGGATCCCTCCGCCCTGCCCGGCGTGCGGGGGCATGCTCAAGCCGCGCGTCGTGTTCTACGGGGAGGCGCTGCCCGAAGCGGCGCTGGCCGAGGCCGCGGAGATGGTCATGGCCTGCGACCTGCTGATCGCCGTCGGCAGCTCGCTGCGGGTCTACCCGGCGGCCGCGTTGCCCGAGCAGGCCAAGCTGCGCGGGGCGGGGCTGATCATCGTCAACCAGACCACGACACCGTACGATGACCTGGCCGACAGTCTGCTGCGACAGGCGTCGGGAAGCGTGTTGCCCGGGTTGGCCCAGGCGGCGCTGGAAGGCCGGGCCTGATATGGAACAACCCTTGTCAACCCTGTTCGCGGGGTTTTTTCATCTT
>CAZPGB010000088.1:0-14270 GCA_964585945.1 uncultured bacterium
CCCTCCGATGAGCATCCTCCGACACGGCTCAAATCGGAGGCGGTGGATTCTGGGCGCACGCCCTGGCTTGCGTTTCGGGGGCGGAAGCGGCACTGTCTGGGCCGTGTCCGTATCCGCAACGAGGCGGCCGGCGCCGCGTCGGGGGGAGCGTGATCGAGAAGCTGCGCGAACGGATCAGCCGGGCTTACGAGGAGGCTCGGGGCGGGAGCGCCCCCGAGGTGCGCGACGCCGTGGGCGAAGCGATCGACCTGCTGGATCGCGGGCGGCTGCGCGTGGCCGAGCCGGTGGGGGACACCTGGCAGGTCAACGGCTGGGTCCAGATGGCCATCCTGCTCTACTTCAGGCAGATGGAATCGCGACCCAGCGAGGCGGGGCCGCTGCGGTTTCGCGACAAGATTCCGGTCAAGGCGGACCTGGAGGCGCGGGGGGTGCGCGTGGTGCCGCCCGGCACCGCCCGCTACGGCAGCTTCCTTGAGCCCGATGTCGTCCTGATGCCCGGCTACGTCAACATCGGCGCCTACGTCGGCTCGGGCACCATGATCGACACCTGGGCCACCGTGGGTAGCGGGGCGCAGATCGGCCGCGACGTGCACCTTTCGGGTGGCGTCGGCATCGGCGGCGTGCTGGAGCCGCCGCAGGCCATGCCGGTCATCGTCGAGGACGGCGCGTTCATCGGGTCGCGGTGCGTCGTGGTCGAGGGCGTGCGCGTGGGGCGGCGCGCGGTGCTGGGCGCAGGCTGCGTCCTGACCGCCTCGACCCCGATCGTCGACGTGCGCGGCGACCGTCCGGTCGTCTCCCGCGGACGCGTGCCGGCCGGCTGCGTGGCCATCCCCGGCGTCTGGCCACGCCGCTTTCCGGCCGGGGAGTTCCCGACGCCGTGCGTGCTGGTGATCGGCGAGCGGCAGGCCTCGACCGACGCCAAGACGATGCTCAACGAGGTGCTGCGCGAGTTTCCGCTGGAAGATGCAGTCGCGCGTGAGCCGAGGGATTCGATGTGAAGGAGGAGCCAGATCCATGAGTCGGGAGCGTCAGGGTAGATCCCGCCAGGTGCGGGCGCGCACGTCCAAGGCCGCGGCGACAACCCGCCGGCCGGCCGCGGATGCGGTCGACATCACCGGTCTGTCGATTCCGGTCGAGAAGCTCAGGTGGACCTGCGACATGAAGACGTGCGGGTTCAGGTCGACCGACGAGGTGCCCGACTTCGAGGGCATCATCGGCCAGGATCGGGCGATCCGCTCCATCAAGCTCGGTCTCAAGATGCGCTCGAAAGGCTACAACATCTACGTCGCCGGGCTTCCGGGCACCGGCAAGATGACCACCGTCAAGCACCTGCTCAAGACGGTCGAGACCGGGCGCGGCATTCCGCCCGACATCGTCTACGTCAACAACTTCAACGACTCGGACCGGCCCCGCTCGATTCTGCTCCCCGCGGGGCAGGGACGCCGCCTCAAGCGCGATATGGAGATGCTGGTCATCAACATGCGCCGCAACATCGTCCAGATCTACGAGAGCGACGTCTTCAAGGAGCGCATGAAGGCCCTGGTCGAGGAGTTCAAGGACCGCGAAAAGACGCTTCTGCGGGCGTTCGAGGACCTGATCCGCAAGGAGAACTTCGCGCTCATCCAGGTGCAGATGGGACCCTTCTCGAAGCCGGAGATCGCGCCGGTCATCGCCGGCGAACCGGTGCAGATCGACAAGCTCGAGAGCCTGACGCATCAGCAGAAGTTCAGCGACGAAGAGTTCAAGCGCCTGAAGGCCAAGTACGAGGCGCTCAGCGGCGAGATGGAGAAGGCCTTCAAGTCGGCGCGCGACCTGAAGCGCGAGCTGCGCGACGCGATGGCCAAGTTGCAGAAACAGTTCGGCGCGCCGGCCGTGACCGACTACATCAAGGACCTCAAAGCCGTCTACGACCATCCCGAGGTGCTGGACTATCTGAGCGAGGTGCAGGAGGCGATCCTGGACAACATGGAGCGCTTCACCGAGGACGGCGAGTCGGAGAGCTCCGAGAAACAGGAGCAGCAGGGGCCCGAGCAGCGTGACGCGCGCTTCCGCGACTTCACCGTCAACGTCCTGGTCGACAACTCGAAGACCAAGAGCCCGCCGGTGGTGATCGAGACCAGCCCGAACTACCGCAATCTGTTCGGCACCATCGAGCGGGTGGTCGATCGCACCGGCCATTGGATCAGCGACTTCACCAGGATCAAGGCCGGCAGTTTCCTGCGGGCCAACGGCGGCGTGCTGGTGATCAACCTGATGGATGCGATCACCGAGCCGGGCGTCTGGGTGACGCTGAAGCGCGCGCTGAAGCACCAGAAGATCGACATCCAGACCTTCGACCCGTTCTACGTGCTCTCGGTCTCGGCTCTGAAGCCCGAGCCCATCGACCTGGACGTCAAGCTCGTCGTGATGGGCGACCGGATGGCCTACCACATCCTGTACAACTTCGACGAGGACTTCCGCAAGATCTTCAAGGTCAAGGCCGAGTTCGACACGGTGATGCCCAAGTCGGACGAGAGCGTCGAGAAGTACATCCACTTCGCCCGCAAGATCACGACCGAGGAGCGCCTGCTGTCGATGGAGGTCAGCGGCATCGCGCGGCTGGTGGAGTTCGGCGTGCGGATGGCCGGGCGCCGGACGAAGCTCTCCACCCAGTTCAGCGTGATCGCCGACCTGATCCGCGAGGCGGACCTGTGGGCGCGTGAAGAAGGGGCCGCGGCGATTGCGGTCGGCCACGTCAACCAGGCGATCGAGGGGCGCCGCCAGCGGGTCAACCTGGCCGAGGAGAAGATCCGCGACATCCTGGAAGAGGGGTTGATCTTCGTCGACACCGAGGGACGCAAGGTGGGCCAGGTCAACGGGCTGGCGGTGCTGTCGCTGGGCGACTACGCCTTCGGCCAGCCTTCGCGCATCACCGTCAAGGCCTCCCTCGGGCGCGACGGCATCGTCAACATCGAGCGCGAAGCCAAGATGTCGGGCAAGATGCACGACAAGGGCGTGTTGATCATCGAGGGTTATCTCCGCGGGCTGTTCGCCCAGAACAAGCCGCTGGCGCTGAACGCCAGCATCTGCTTCGAGCAGAACTACGGGGGCATCGACGGCGACAGCGCCTCGTCGACCGAGATCTACGGCCTGGTCTCGGCCCTGGGCGACATCCCGCTGCGCCAGGACGTCGCCGTGACCGGCAGCGTCAACCAACACGGCGAGATCCAGCCCATCGGGGGCGTGAACGAGAAGATCGAAGGGTTCTTCGACCTGTGCCGGCGGCGGGGCCTGACCGGCGAGCAGGGCGTGCTCATCCCGGCCATGAACGTGGAGGATTTGATGCTGCGCGACGAGGTCGTCGAGGCGGTCAAGGCGGGCAGATTCCACGTCTGGGCCATCCGCACCATCACCGAGGGCATCGAGGTCCTGACCGGCATGCCGGCGGGCGAGCGCGACGCCAAGGGCCGCTATCCCGACGGCACGGTCTTCGGAGCGGTGGATCGCCGGGTCGGGGAGCTGGCCGAGATGATGCGCGCGTATACCTCACGGGGCAACGGCAAGCGGCCTTAGCGCCCGCGCGACCAGGGCGCGGGATCCAGACCACGATCGCGCAGGACGCCGGCCATGTCCTGGGGGAGCGGCGCCGTCAGGGTGGTGCGCACGCCGGTGGCCGGGTGGTCGAACGTGAGCCGCCAGGCATGCAGGGCCTGCCGATCCATGCCGAGCGCGGCCTGCTCGTCGGCGGTGAGCGGCTCGTCGGCGATGAACTTCAGAAAGAACCGCTCGCTGGGCCCGTACACCTTGTCTCCCAGGATCGGCAACCCCGCGTGTTTCAAATGCACCCGAATCTGGTGCAGTCGTCCGGTGTGAGGCTGCGCCTCCACCCAGGCCCAGTCGGACCCTCGATGCAGCACGCGCACGCGCGTGCTCGCCGGCGCCCCGTCGGCGCGGACCCCGACCGCTTTGCGGACCAGGCCGCCGGTGGCCTCGCCGAGCGGGGCGTCGATCGTGAAGTCGACCGACGGCGGCGTCCCGCGCACGATCGCCAGGTAGCGCTTCTCGACCCGCCGGCTGCGAAACTGCGCCGCCATCTGCTGGGTCGTGTCCCGGTCGCGGCCGAAGACCACCAGGCCGGAGGTCTCCCGGTCCAGCCGATGGATGACGCGCAGGTAGCCCCACTCGGGGTGCTCGTCGGCCAGCAGGTGGATCAGCGTGTTGCGGAAGTAGGCGCCCGAGGGATGCATCGGCAAGTTGCCCGTTTTGGCCACCGCCACCAGATGCGCGTCCACGTGCAGGGTTTTCACCGCCCGGTCCACGGCCGGCTCGGCGCGTTCCAGGGGCACGTAGGCCACCACGTCTCCGCGCCGCAGCGTCCGCGATGGGCGCACGCGCTCGCCCCCGACGGTGATACGACCCTCGGCGATGATGCGCCGCCACTGGGTGCGCGAGCGGTACGTGAAGCGGCCGGCCAGGTAGCGATCCAGCCGCATCCCGTGATGCGCCGGATCGATCTGGACCTCGCCGCGCCGCACCCAGCGGCTGACGACATCCCGCGTGGCCTCATCCGCATTCGCCATGGGCTCCGCCCGCTGCTCGCCGTTCTTCGGACCGGACCGCATCCTAGCCGTTCCGCCCCACCGCGCCTAGTCCTGCACCGCGTCGGGTCGCGCCAAGTCGCGCCAAGTCGCGCCGGGGCCGGTCGTCGCACCCGCGGCGCCGACGGCCCCCGACCGGGCGCCCGCGCGGATCGTGACCGCGTATTGACCCCCATCGACGCGCTCCGTAGACTGCGGGCGCCGCACACGTCCGGTGGGCGCCGGCCTTTCCGAAACGCGATCGACGGGTGGTCCGAGCGCCGTCGAACGGAGCGAAACCAGGGTGACAGCGCAGACGGATGGGACCCAACTCGGTCTGGTCACCGCGGTCCGGCCGCGTCGCGTGTCGGTGCGCGTGGGCGACCACGAGCTGGTCTGTGATGTGCGGCGGGGCCTTCTGCAGGGCGCCCGCAAGGAACGCAACCTGCTGGTTGTAGGCGACCGCGTGCGCGTCGGCGATGTCGCCGGAGATCAGGCGGTGTTGCGCGAGATCCTGCCGCGCGAGACCAAGCTCTCGCGCCTGGGCTCGGTGCGTCCCCGGCGCGAACACGTGATCGCGGCCAACGTGGACCAGCTCCTCGCGCTGCAATCGGTCGACGAGCCACCCTTCAACGCCCGCAGCCTGGACCGTTTCCTCGTCATGGGCGAAGCGGGCGGCGTCGGATGCGCCCTGGGTCTGAACAAGATCGATCTAGAGGGGGACACCGCTCTCGTCGAGATGATGCGCATCTACGCTCGGGCCGGCTACCCGGTGCACAAGTTCTGTGCATTGCACGGCGATGGCGTCGCGGAGCTCGAGCGGTATCTCACCGGGAAGGTCACCATTCTGCTCGGTCCCAGCGGTGTGGGGAAGTCGACGCTGCTCAATCGTCTCGTGCCGGGCCTGCAGCAACGGACGGCCGAGGTAAGCGCGGCCACGGGGCGAGGCGTGCACACCACGGCGCGGGTCGACTACATCGAGCTGCCCGGCTCAGGCGTCGTCTTGGACACTCCCGGTCTGCGCGCGGTCCAGCCCTGGGTGGCGCCCGAGGACCTGGCGGACATGTTTCCGGACATGCGGCCGCACCTCGATCGCTGCCGGTTTCGGGACTGCCGACACCGCACCGAGCCGGGCTGCGCGGTGCGCGCGGCGGTGGCAGAAGGTGCCATCGCCGCTGTGCGGCACGAGAGTTACGTGCGGATCCTGGAGGGGCTGTTGAGCGACGAATCAGCGAATCTGGGCGATGTTCGGTCCTAGCGCGAACTCGCCGGTGGCCTCCTCGATGGGCCAGGGCAGCCGCGCGAGATAGGCGCGCCGACGGCCCCAGCGCAGGGCCTTGCGGCGCTCCTGGAACCAGATGTCGGCCCTGTTCTTCCAGCGGGCGTTCATGGTGTCTTCCACGATGAAGATCCCGACGCCCGGAATGACCACCCAATCGCCGAAATCGAACGGCGCGCCGGGCGTGAAGGTGCGCAGCAGATCCCGCGAAAGGGCCAGGCACCCCGGCCGGACCCGGGTCATCGAGGCGGTCAAAAACGGCGTGGAATCGGTCTCGTGCGGGCTGCTGGTGTAGCCGGTCACGATAACCGACTGGAAGCGGAGCTGCGCATCCCCGTCCAGGTGGATTGCGAAGGGGCGATGCGGATCGGGCGGGACCACCGGCTCGGCGATCGGGCCGGGGGGGTCCGGGTAGGGCGCAGGCCGCTCGACCGGGCCGGGCGTACCGATCAGCAGCAGCGCGAGCAGCGCGGCCGCCGGGGCGACGCCCGCCGAGAACAGAACCAGCCTGTGGATGGGCTTGGACAACCCAACCTCCTTACTCGAATATCCCCCAAGCGGGTGCACGGAGTGCGGCGCGAAGGGCGCGGGGACCTTGGTTGCTATCTATCGTGTCGCCGTCCGCTCCGATTCCCGGAGGTTCGGGTCTTCCGTCGGGCTGCGGACCAGGCGTATTCGCACCGTCAAAAACGGCTAGCCAATAATGATACACCCGATCGGACCTCCAGGGAAGCTCTTTGACAAGCGGGTCTGTAACCGGTAGTGGGGTAACGAGAAAGGGTGCCGGCGCCTCGCCAGGGGCCGGCCGGAGCGCAGGGCGCATTTCGGCCGCTCCGAGAGTGCGGCCGGTAACTGTCCCGGCCGCTGGCGATTGAGCGGCGGGGATTGCCCGGGCGGCGCCGACGGGCCTACCCTCAGGCCCACTGGCGGCCCGCCCGCCCACAGCATCGAAAGGGGTGGCCCATGACATCCGATCTGCCCGCCGCGCTGGCGTTTCTGGGAGTGCAGGACGCGTTCGAACAGGCCTCGGTGGCCGTCTTGCCGGTGCCCTACGACCTGACCACGACGTATCAGCCGGGGGCCCGGTTCGGACCGCGGGCGCTGCTGACCGCATCGCTCAACGTGGAGCTGTTCGACGAGGAGCTGCGCTGGGACCCGAGCACGGTGGGGGTGCACACGCTGGTCTCGATGGAGCCGGTGGCGTCGGGCCCGCAAGCGATGATCCCGAGGATCGCCGAAGCCCTGACGGTCCTCTTCAATGCGGGGAAGTTCCCCGTGATGATCGGTGGCGACCACTCGGTGACGATCGGAGCGTTCGAGGCCCTCAAGCACGCCTGGGAAGAGGTCAGCATCCTGCAGTTCGACGCGCACGCGGATCTGCGCGACAGCTATCAGGACAGCCCCTACAGCCATGCGTGCGTGATGGCGCGCGCCGCCGAGCAGTTCGACATCATGCAGGTCGGCGTGCGCAGTTGGAGCGAGGAGGAGGACCCGCTTGTCGGGGGCCACAGCGATCGCGTGATCACGGCGCGCGATGTGGACGTCGACCTGGAAGGGTCCTGCGACAAGCTCCTCTCCGTGCTGGGCGATCCGGTCTACGTGACGGTGGACCTGGACTGCCTCGATCCGGCCGTCATGCCCGCCACCGGCACGCCGGAACCGGGCGGTCTCTCCTGGCACGCGCTGACCCATCTGCTGCGCGCGGTGGCGCAGGAGCGGCATCTGGTGGGCGGCGACGTTGTGGAGCTGTGTCCGATTCCCGGGATGGTGGCGCCCGACTTCCTGGCGGCGCGGCTGGTCTACAAGCTGATCGGATACGTGTTCCACGCCCGGCGCGCCATGGAGTAGCGGTCGCCGCTCGAAGCGGCCCCCGGCGCAGACGGCCGGCTAGGCGTCCTTCCGCTTTGCGCGCTGCCAAGCGGCTTCCATCGTATCCAGGTCGGCGTCCGCGAGCGCCGTGCCGTCTTCGCCCAAAAGACGGGCCATTCGTCCGAACCGCGTCTGGAACTTGCGCGTCGTCCGGCGCAGGAGCTGTTCGGGGTCCGATCGGAGGTGGCGGGCCAGATTGACCAGCGTGAAGAGCATGTCGCCCAGCTCCTCCTCAATCGCGACGCCGTGCTGAGCCTCGAGGGCGCGGGCGAGCTCCGCGCGCTCCTCCTCGAGCTTCTCGATCACCCCTCCGGTGTCGGGCCAGTCGAAGCCGTGGCTGGCCGCCTTCTCCTGGACGCGCAGGGCCTCCAGCAGGGCGGGGAGCCCGCGCGCACCGACACGCAGGTCGGACGCCGATCGACCGGCCTGGCGGTCGGGCTCCTCGCGCTTGATCCGCTCCCACTGCTCGTTGGCCTGCGCGGCGGCGAGGTCGCGGCGGGCCTCACCGAAGACGTGCGGGTGACGCCGGATCATCTTGGCGATCACACCGCTGGCCACCTGATCGAAGGTGAACCGCGATTCCTCCTCGGCGATCGTCAGCGCGAACACGATCAGGAACAGCAGGTCGCCCAGCTCCTCGACGACCCTCCGGTCGTCGTCGGCATGAATCGCTTCGAGCAGCTCGTGCATCTCCTCGAGCAGGTAGGGCGAGAGGCTCCGGCCGGTCTGCGCGCGATCCCAGCGGCAGCCGTCCGGTGAGCGTAGGGCGCGGCACAGGGCGCGCAGACCCTCCCAACCGTTCGCAGCTTGCAGATCCATGGCGCGACGCTACCATGGAGCTCGGGCCAGACTCAACCGACGGGGGACCGGTGGGAAAGGACGATCGGCCGATGACGGACATCGAACGGTTGGTGTCGATCGCGCGCGAAGCGATGGGTCGCGCCCACGCGCCCTACTCGGGCTTCCCGGTGGGTGCGGCGCTCGAGGTGGAGGGGGCCGATCCGGTGTGCGGCTGCAACCTGGAGAACGCGTCGCTCAATCTGGGGATGTGCGCCGAGCGCGTGGCGCTGCTGGCGGCCTGGGCCCGCGATCTGCGCCCGGGAGCGACCATGGTGATCGTCTCGGGCGCGCCCGACCCGATCTCGCCCTGCGGCGCCTGCCGCGAGGCGCTGGCTCACTTCGCGCCCCACCTGAGCGTGATCTCCGTTTCCGCCTCGGGCCGCCGGCGGCGCTGGGGGGCGGCCGACTTGCTGCCGCAGCCCCAGGCGGCGCCGGCCCAGCGGGAGCTGAACCCCCGGCGGTGGATCGCCAAGAAGCGCGACGGCCGATCGCTCGCGACCGAGGAGATCGACGGGCTGATGCGGGCGTTGACCGCGGGCGACGTCGAGCCCTATCAGATGGCCGCGTTCATGATGGCGGTCTACCTGCAGGGCATGAACCGGCGGGAGACCGGCGATCTCACGCGCGCGATGCTGGCCTCGGGGGCGCGGCTGCAACACGACCCGGCGCTCACGCCCCGCATCGACAAGCACTCCACCGGCGGGGTGGGGGACAAGATCTCGATTCCGCTCGTTCCGCTGGTCCTCTCCGCGGGCGTGCGGGTGCCGATGATCTCCGGACGGGGCCTCGGACACACGGGCGGCACGCTCGACAAGCTCGACGCGATTCCCGGCTATCGCTCCCGGCTGCCGATCGACGCGCTGCAGGCGCTCGTCCGCGATCCGGGGGCGTTCATCGCGGGCCAGACCCGGGAGCTGGTGCCCGCCGATCGCATCATGTACGCCCTGCGCGATGTCTCGGCCACGATCGAATCCATCCCCCTGATCGTGAGCAGCATTCTGAGCAAGAAGCTGGCGGCCGGACTCACCGGCCTGGTGCTCGATGTCAAGGTGGGCCGCGGGGCGTTCATGCCGGACCGCACGCGGGCCGAGGAGCTGGCCCGTGCGCTGGTCGAGGTGGCCGGCGAGCTGGGGCTGCCCGCCGTCGCGTTGTTGACGCGCATGGACGAGCCGATCGGCGCCACGGTGGGCAACGCCCTCGAGGTTCGGGAGAGCCTGGCGTTCGTGCGCGGTGAGCCGACCGCGCCGGACCTGGTCGACCTGACGCTGGCGCTCGGCGGCGCGATGGTGGCCCTCGCGGGCAAGGCGCGCACGGCGGCCGAGGGCGCCGCGTTGCTCGACCGCCTGCGCCGCACCGGACAGTGCGCTGAGGCGTGCCGCCGGTGGCTGGCGGCCCAGGGGGCGGACCCGCGGGTGGTCGATCGGCCCGAGAGTGTGCGCGTCTCGAGCCTCACGCGCACGGTGAGCGCGACCCGCGATGGGTTCGTCGCCTCCATCGACGCGCGCCGGGCCGGGTACCTGTGCGTCGACCTCGGCGGCGGCCGCCGGCGCATGGAGGATCGGGTCGATCCGACCGTTGGGCTGATGCTTCATCGCAAGGTTGGTGACGCCGTTCAGGCGGGCGACCCGCTCTTCACGCTTCATTTGCCCGAGAGCGCGGCGGCCGACCAGGCGGTGCCCGGGGAGGAGAAGCTGGTATTTCTGGCCGAGGCGCCGCCCACGACCGCCTCCCCGTTGCTGGCGCTCGTGACGCCGCGGGGTGTCTGGGAGGATCCCTGGAACGTGCCCTTGGATCCGGCCGCCGTCACTCCGTGAGCGCGGCCTCGCTCCCCCGGGCCCCCTGCGGCGCGCGCCGATGGCCGACGGCAGGCGCCGCAGCCGCACCCGGACGCCTCACCGCCTGTCGACGGTGCTCGTTCCCTGCCAGCGGTCGCGGTGCAGCAGGTAACGGTCCAGCTCCTCGAAGTCGCCCTCAGGCATGGTCTCGCCTTGGTGAAACCGGCAGGGCTGCGTGGGCTCGGTGCCCGGCAGGAACACATCCTCGATCGGCTCCGGGCACTGAGGCGTGGCCAACTGACCCGAGTCGATGCAGGTCCTCACCTTGACGAGGCCCTCGGGCATAGGGAATTCCTCGGAGCCGTAGCGCGGCGCGGCCGCGCGCATGAGCTGTGCCCAGATCGGCAGCGCCGCCATGGCGCCGGTGCCGGTGCGCTTGTCACCGATGGGGATCATCAGGTCGAAGCCCACCCAGACGCCGACCACCAGATGGGGCGTGTAGCCCACGAACCAGGCGTCGGTGTAGTCGTCGTTGGTGCCGGTCTTGCCCGCCGCCGGGGCCTTGAACCTCCAGAGCGATCGCGAGAGCTGGCCGGTTCCCGTGTCGACCGCGGAGCAGAGCATGTGGGTGACGATGTAGCTCGTGCGCTCGTCGAGCACCTGCTCGGAGCGCGGTTCGTGCATCTCGAGCAGATGGCCGTGCTGGTCGTAGACACGCTCGATCAGGTACGGCTCGACCCGGATCCCGTTGTTGGCGAACACGGCGTAGGCGCTGGTCATCTCGATGAGGCGCATCTCGCCCGTGCCGGTCGCCAGCGAGAGGACCTCCGGCAGCTGGCTCTGGACCCCCAGGCGCCCGGCCAGATCGATGACCGCCTGCGGCCCGATCTCGTTGAGCAGCCGCGCGGTGGGGACGTTGATCGACTTCATGAGGGCGTACCGCAGTGTGACCGGCCCGTGATACGTCTTCTCGAAATTCTCCGGCTTCCAGACGGATTCCTCTTCGATCGCACCGGGGATCTCGAACTCGACGGGGGCGTCGAGCAGCAGGTCATTGGTTCGGTATCCGCGCCGAATCGCCTCGGCGTAGATGAAGGGCTTGAAGGCCGAGGCCGGCTGCCGCGGCGCCTGCAGCGCCCGGTTGTACTGGCTCTCCCCGAAATCGCGGCCGCCCACCATGGCGCGAATCGCCCCCGTGGCCGGCTCCAGCGCCACCACGGCGGCCTGCAGGCGCAGCGGCGCGCCGGTGCGGCGGGACTCCTGCAATCCCTGCGTGGTGAGCATGGAGTCTGCGTGCCCGCGCAGGTAGGGATAGTCGTTGGCCTTCTCCATCGAACGCAAGTGCTCCTCCACGATCTGCTCGGCGGCCTTCTGGAGCTCCAGATCCAGGGTCGTCCTCACCGACAAGCCCTGGTGGTAGAGCCCCGAGGACCCCTGGCTCTCCATCAGGTCGCGGCGGACGGTCTCGGTGAAGTAGGCCGCGTGTTCGCCCGCCCTTTCGGGATGACCCAGCGCCAGAGGCCGGTCGATCAGGGAATCGCGCTCGACGGGCTCGAGGGCGCCGGTCTTCGTCATCGCACCCAGCACCAGATTCCGCCGCCGCAGGCAGCTTTCGGGGTGACGCCGGGGCGCGAAGGCCGCGGGATTGGCGACCATGCCGGCCAGCATCGCGCACTGGTCGACGGTCAGCTCGCCCGCACCCACGCCGCAGAATCGCCGGGCGGCGGCTTCCAGGCCGTAGGCGCCCTCGCCGAAATAGATCTGATTGGCGTAGAGCTCCAGGATCTCCTCCTTGCTGAAGGCGCGCTCGATGCGCAGCGCCAGCACGGCCTCCTGGATCTTGCGCTTCCAGGTTCGACGATGGTGCAAGAAGAGATTGCGCGCGAGCTGCTGCGTGATCGTCGAGGCGCCTTCCCGCACCTGCATCTGCACGATGTCCTTCTGCGCCGCGCGAATGACGCGGATCGGGTCGAGGCCCCAGTGGTGGTAGAAGCGGCGATCCTCGATCGCCGTGATCGCGTCGATGAACGCGGTCGGGATCTGCGGGAACGACAGCGGGATCCGATCTTCGACGAAGAACTCGTCGATGACCTCGCCGTCCATATCCAGGATGCGCGTCGATACGCTCTGCTCGATGTCGGCGTGGCCTTGCGGCGAGGGTAGGTCCTGACCGAACGCGGCGATGATCAGATGGAGCAACCCGGCGAGAAGCAGGGCCGCGACGATGAATGCGAGCGCAAGGTATTTCACGACGATCATACTCCTCGCTGCCGAGAAGGGAGTCAAGCAAGCCGGGGCGGGCGTGTAGTGCCCGGGTCCTCGCTCTGATGGAAACCCGATCCGGTCCGTCGTGCTCCGGGTCTCGCGGTCGCTGCAGGGGGCGTGCTCCGGGTCTCGCGGTCGCTGCAGGGGGCGTGCTCCGGGTCTCGCGGCCGCTGCAGGGGGCGTGCTCCGGGTCTCGCGGCCGCTGCAGGAGAGCGCCCGTTTGGGGGCGAGGCGAGGCTGCCGACGGGCTCTGGAGGAGCGCAGACGCGCCCTTCCCGTCGGCGGCGGACGGGGGGGTGGGGTCGGCGGGAAGGGTTATATCGGAGCTAAATTGTTGTTATTGCGTGACTTGCAAAACGAAAACAAAAATGTCGCTCGGGCATAAAAACCTATTGATCTCTGGGCCTCGGTCGATGTTTAATCGGCGCTCGCAGTTGAGAGGCGTCCCCTCCGGAACGCCGGAACTAGCCCTGCAGGAAATGCCGAAATTGACGTATTGACCTGCGGGGCCTGTTTGAGTAGACTGCAAATTCGTGTCCGATTTTCAGTGCCTCTCGTGAAGAGGCTAATGATGGTCTTTGACAACGGAATAGCGAAGGCGAGTGAGCCCTTGTCGCGTTGGATCCGGCGCCTCGGTGCCGGATCCCATTGGCGATCTTAGCAGGTCAATGATCCCTTCCTCGCGAGAGGAAGGGCTCCGAGGTTACATTTACCACGGAGGGTTTGATCCTGGCTCAGAACGAACGTTGGCGGCGTGGATTAGGCATGCAAGTCGTACGAGAAAGCACCCTTCGGGGTGTGAGTACAGTGGCGAACGGGTGAGTAACACGTGGGAAACCTGCCCTCGAGTTGGGAATAACATTCCTAACGGAGTGCTAATACCGCATGACACAGTCGGGTCGCATGGCCCGGCCGTCAAAGCTGGCCTCTACATGTAAGCTAGCGCTCGAGGATGGTCCCGCGCCCCATTAGCTTGTTGGTGAGGTAACGGCTCACCAAGGCTACGATGGGTAGCTGGTCTGAGAGGATGGTCAGCCACACTGGGACTGAGATACGGCCCAGACTCCTACGGGAGGCAGCAGTCGAGAGGCTTCGGCAATGGGGGCAACCCTGACCGAGCGACGCCGCGTGGGTGATGAAGGCCTTACGGTCGTAAAGCCCTGTCAGTTGGGAAGAAATGCCATGGTGCCAATACCACCATGGTTTGACGTTACCTTCAGAGGAAGCTCCGGCTAACTCCGTGCCAGCAGCCGCGGTAACACGGGGGGAGCGAACGTTGTTCGGAATCACTGGGCGTAAAGGGCGCGCAGGCGGCCTGGTCAGTGAGATGTGAAAGGTCCTGGCTCAACCAGGGAATTGCATCTCATACTGCCAGGCTTGAGGACGGGAGAGGAAACGGGAATTCCCGGTGTAGCGGTGACATGCACTGATATCGGGAGGAACACCAGTGGCGAAGGCGCGTTTCTGGCCCGTTCCTGACGCTCAGGCGCGAAAGCTGGGGGAGCAAACAGGATTAGATACCCTGGTAGTCCCAGCCGTAAACGGTGAACACTAGGTGTGGGGGGCATCGACCCCTTCCGTGCCGTAGCTAACGCATTAAGTGTTCCGCCTGGGGAGTACGATCGCAAGGTTGAAACTCAAAGGAATTGACGGGGGCCCGCACAAGCGGTGGAGCATGTGGTTTAA
>CAZPGB010000089.1:0-14027 GCA_964585945.1 uncultured bacterium
TGGACAACTTCAACTATGCGTACGAATTCGGGGTTTTGAGACGGGAACTAGCTATCGGTCCGGGGAAGGGCATCCTTGCCCACCAAGGCAGACAGGCGTAAGTTATTCTGCAAAAGAGAATTACAGAGATGGAACCCGAGTCGGGGGCGCGGTGCTGCGGCCGATGCTCGCGGCGCCCCCAGGTCCCGAGGTCACGGCGCCAGCCGGTAGTAACGGCGCTTGCCGAGCCGGATCAGCACGCCGCCTGAGGGCACGTCGGCCGTCGCGTTGACGTCGGTGACCGGCTCCTGTTCGACGTAGAAGCCGCCCTGGGACATGAGCCGGCGCATCTCCCCCTTCGATTTCGAGAGTCCCAGCGCCGCGCAGATGTCCACCCAGCTCGCACCCTTGAGCTCGGCCGGGACCTTCTTCTCAGGCACCTCGTCGGGGGCTTCCTTCTGCTGCACGACCTGCCGGAACTTCTCCTGGGCCTCCTGCGCGGCCGCCTCGCCGTGGTACTGCTCCACGAGATTGCGGGCGAGCTGCTTCTTGACGTCCATGGGATTGTCGCCCGCGACCAGCTTCGCCTTCAGCTCGTCGATCTGCGGCCCCGTGTAGGAGCTGGTCAGCTCGAGGTATTCGGCGATGTGCTCGTCCGCGATGCGCATCGCCTTGCCGAACATGTCGAAGGGCTCGTCGTTGATGCTGATCGTGTTGCCGTAGCTCTTCGACATCTTTCGGCCGTCGGTGCCGATGATGATCGGGTTCGTGATCATCACGTGCGGCGCGTCGCCGAAGTGCTCCTGAATCGAGCGGCCGGCCAGCATGTTGAAGTGCTGGTCGTAGGCCCCCACCTGCACATCGCACTTCAGCGCGTAGGCGTCATAACCCTGCATCAGAGCGTAGAGCGCTTCGTGGAACCGCAGGGACTCGCCGCGGTCCATGCGCTGTTGGAAGTCCCGGCGGGCGATGATCTGCTTCATCGGGAAGATGCTGGCCAGATCGATGATCTCGGCGAACGACAGCTTGGCGAGCCACTCGCCGTTGTAGCGCACTTCGGTTCTCTCGCGATCGAGGATGCGGAAGGCCTGGTCGGTGTACGTCTTGGCGAGCTCGAGCACCTCCTCGTGCGTGAAGCGCTTGCGCTCGGAGGCCTGGCCACTGGGATCGCCGATCGTCGCCGTGTAGTCACCGATCAAGAAGACCACCTGGTGGCCCAGCTCCTGGAACTTGCGCAGCTTCTGCAGGGGGACGAAGTGGCCCACGTGCAGATCGGTGCCGGTGGGATCGACGCCCAGGTAGACGCGCAGCGGGCGGCCGAGCTTCAGCTTCTCGCGCAGCTCCTCTTCCATCTGGGCCCGCAGGCCCTTGCCCGCGACGGTCTCGATGGCCCCCCATTCATCGGTCTCGTCCGCGAAGCGCGTCGCGCGCATCAGGATCGCCACCTGCTCATCCAGGCTGTAGGTCTTGCTGGCCACCTTCTCTCGTCCTCCGTTGCCTCTGGGCCGCTCACAGATCGGCTCGGCTGTCGCCCCATCTAGCCCGCTGCGCCCGAAGCGTCAACCCTTGATCACCGCCAGGGGCCTCAGGCGCGCCACCTTGAGGCTGATGCCCGCGCCGTGCATGACCTCGACCACCTGGCTCACGTCCTTGTAGGCTCCACTCATTTCTTCGGCGATGGTGCGGCGGTCTTTCGCCATGACCGTAACGCCCCGCTCGCGCATCTCTCCGATCAGGTCGCGGCCGCGGTAGTGCTGCGTCGCCTGCCGGCGCGACATCAGGCGCCCGGCGCCGTGGCAGCTCGATCCCCAGGTCATCTCGAGCGAAGCCGGTTGACCCACCAGGATGTAGGACTCGCGCCCCATGTCGCCCGGCACCAGCACCGGCTGGCCGGTGCGCCAGGGATTGTCGACGCCGGGGGGCGGGTAGGCCCGCGTGGCGCCCTTGCGGTGGACACAGAGCGTGCGCAGATCGCCGCCCACCCGGTGTTGTTCGAGCTTGGCCACGTTGTGACAGACGTCGTACAAGAGACGCAGGCCCAGATCGCGCGGGGTTGTGCCCAGGGCTTCGAGCAACGCACGTTCGGCCAGCGAGAGGATGGTCTGCCGGTTGGCCCAGGCGAAGTTGGCCGCGCAGGCCATTGCGCCCAGGTAGTCCCGCCCCTCGGGCGATTCCACCGGCGCACAGGCGAGCTGACGATCCGGCAGGCGCAGGCCATACTTGCTCACGGCCCGCGCCATGACACGCAGGTAATCGTCGCACACCTGATGGCCGAAGCCGCGCGAGCCGGTGTGGATCTGCAGCGCGATCGCGCCCTTGCGTAACCCGAACTCCGCGGCCGCCTCGGGGTGGTAGATCTCCTCCACCACGTCGATCTCGGTGAAGTGGTTGCCCGAGCCGAGGGTGCCGAGCTGCTCGCGCCCGCGCTCGCGCGCGCGCTCGCTGACCGCATCGGGGTTGGCCCCGGATAGCTCTCCGTGCTCCTCGGTGTGCGCCAGATCGGTCTCGGAGCCGTGTCCGCGCTCCACCGCCCAGCGCGCCCCGCGAACCATCACCTTCTCCAGCTCGCGGTTCGAGACCTTCTCGATGGCGCCGGAGGAACCCACACCGGTGGGGATGTTCGAGAACAGGGCCTGTACAACCTTCTCGAGCTTGCCGCTGAGGTCGCTTTGTTCAAGATTCGTGGTGGCCACGCGCACGCCGCAGTTGATGTCGTAGCCCACGCCGCCGGGAGAGATCACCCCGCCCTGGGCGGGATCGGTCGCCGCCACCCCACCGATTGGGAAGCCGTAGCCCCAGTGAATATCGGGCATGGCCATCGAGTAGCCGACGATCCCGGGCAGATGGGCCACGTTGGCGACCTGCGCCAACCCGCCGTCGGAGCGCACGCGATCGATCATCTCCTCGGCCACAAAGACGCGGCCGGGCACCTTCATGCCGCCGCGCGGCTCGATCTCCCACAGATAGGGCTCGATCCTTTTGAGCGGCAGGTCGCGCGGTTGGTTGCGCGGGTCCTGCGCACCGCCGCCGCCCGGGTAGGACTCGGGCGCCTGGCGCCGCTTGCGTCTCTTGGAACCCTTCATGGTGGCCTCCCCGGCAGCCGTTCGATTCGTCTCCGCCCACCGCGCCGCGCGCAGGACGGGCTGCCGTTGTCGCGAATCTATGTGTCCAGAACGAGTGTGATGTCGTAACCGTCCTTGGCCTCGGGCTCGATGCGCAGATCGTGGTAGGTGGCCGCCTTGACCCCCACGCCTCCGGCGTGCCGCTGCGTGTCGAAGGCTTCTCCCCTGAGGGTCGCGCGCAGCCGGTACTCCTCGGGCGTCTTCTCGATCCACGGGCCCCTGAGATCGGCGAACCTTCGGGGCCCGGTGTCGCTCAGGTAGAGGATCTCGTTGAGCCAGGCGATCATCAGCTCCTCGAGGTCGATCCCTGCCACGGATACGGCCACCGCCTCGCGGTCCTGCACGGCGCCCGATCCGGCCAGAAGCTCGAGCAGCCCGAGTGCGGCCTGCCGGAAGAGCTCCTCGGTCCGCGGCGCCCACACGCGCAGGGCGACGTCGGCCGTGTGGTCCACGGCCTCGTATCCGGCTGAAGCGACGTTTCGGTCCATCTTCGTCCCACCGTTGCCGGCGTTTCACGCCGGTCCTGCCATCGATCTGGGGAGCATACCACCGCACGGCCCTCGCCGGACACCGCTCTCGGGCCCCCTGGGGCGCGGCATGGGGGCGAATCGGCTTGTCATCGCGATCTGCAAGTGATAGCAAGAGATGAGTGGGTTTCCGCCGGTCGGCAGGGCGGGGCCTGGAAGTCCGTTCGATGGAGATGCACGCCATGCTCGCACGCAAGGATGGGAGGCTAGCGCCTCGTCGCACGACCTGGATGACGACGCCCCGCCGGCTGATGGTCCTGTGGTTTCTGGTCGCCGGCGCGCTCGTCCTCTGGGCCGGCTGCTCGGAGGATGAGGAGTGCGCGTCCTGCCCGCAGCCTTCCATTCGCCTGGATCGAATCCAGGCGATCCCCGAATCCACCTCGGTCGGCGATTCGCTTCACCTCTGGGGCATCGGCCAGGGAGGGGGCCTGACGTTCCAATGGACCGCGACGCACGGCCGCTTCATCGTCACCGACGAGAACTACGCGCGCTGGAAGGCGCCCGACAGCCCCGCCATCGTGACCATCACGCTCGTGGTCTTCAACGAGACCGAGAGCGCCACGGTCTCGCTCACCGTCCCGATCGATACCTACGCGCCCCGGCACACGCCGGCCTATGCGCCCGCCTCCTTCTGCGGGTTGGAGTGCCACGGCGTCGAGGGGCACGGCAGCCACTATGACACGTGGGTCGCCACGGCGCACGCCGACGCCTTCGAGGGCGTCACGTCGAGCGCGGCGTTCACGGACGCGTGTCTGGACTGCCACACCGTGGGCGCTGCCGATCGAAACGAACAGGGCTGGCCGCTGCACAACGGGGGCTACGACGAGGTCCCCATCGCCGACCTTGCCGGCGTGCAGTGCGCGAGCTGCCACGGTCCGCTGGCCGACGCCGTGGGCGACACCATCGCCGACCACGGCACGCTGGGAAGCGGGGACTTCCTGCTCGCGGTCGGCACGATCCTCGAGCCCACCGGGTGCGCCCGTTGCCACGAGGCGCCCCAGCACGACAAGCTGCTGTTGAGCCAGTGGGCCGCCAGCGACCATGCGGGCAGCGATGAGGCCGACGGCGTCGCGGGACAGGCGGCATGCGCGCGCTGCCACACGGCCCAGGGCTTCATCGCCTACACGACGACCGGCTCATCCGTCGCGCCCGATGCGCCGCTGCCGATCACGTGCGCCGCCTGTCACGATCCTCACGCGGCAACGCACCCGGCCGATCTGCGCGTGGGCTACAGCCGCGAGGACGACATCTGCCGCCGCTGCCACAACGACGAGGGCCACGCGGAGCTGGAAACGCCGCACGCACCCCAGGCCCAGATGCTCGCCGGCACCGGCGGCTACGAATACGACCTCACCGAGGCGCCCTCTTCGCCGCACCTCAACGTGGCCGCCAAGGGCTGCGTGAGCTGCCACTACGCCTCAGACCCGGATGAGCGGCCGCACCGCTTCCGCCGGGATCTGGCGAGCTGCCTGGCCTGTCATCCGGAGGCCAATGCCAACTCCTTGACCTGGAGCGCCGGGCGCACCGAGATCATCGGGCTGCTGTCACAGCTCGAGGACGAGCTGGAGCGGGCCACGGCCGCTGACAGCGCCACGACGGCATTCCAGCAGGCGAATTACAACTGGCACTTCGTGGACGCCGACGGCAGCCGCGGGACGCACAACCACGCCTACGCGAAGGCGCTGCTCGAGACGTCGCTCGCGGAGTTCGAGCCGAGCCGGTAGGCGGCCTGGGCGGCCGAATCACGCTACGACCCCGCGGCCCGTGCCTATCGCCGGGCCTTACGCCGCCACATCCCCAACCCAACGCCGATGAGCCCCGCACCCAGGAGCAGCCCACTGGCGGGCTCGGGGATGCAGTTGGTGCGGAAATCGTAGGTGTAGTCGATCGTGTTTCCGGGCGTGGCGATGCCCCAGTCGATTCGGGCCCACTCTTCGTCCGGCTGCGGAAACACGAAGTAGTTGTACTCGAGGTGATACCAACCGGTGGTCGGATTGTACTGACTGACGAGCTGGTTGCCCGCGAACCACTGACCGTAGGTGTGGTAGTGGTGGACGGGCGACTCCCAGGAAAACCAGACCGGGTCCTCGACTCTGGAGTTCACCGGATCGGTGCTCTTCCAATCGAGGACGAAGTAGAGCTCCTTGGTCAACGTGGGCACGTAGACGTTGTCCAGCCAGATCTCCAGCGACCCCGACGGAGGATCCGAGGCGAGCGGGCGCGTGAACTGTCCCCCGCCGGAGGTCTGGAAGTCGGGGTGGTTCCACCAGCCGGGCAGGGCGTGGCCCGGCGGGGCCCCTTGGATCAGCATCAGCCATGAGAGAACCGCGGCAGCCACCAAGACACGTTTGGAAGTCATGGCCCCTTCTCCCTTCCCTGCGACCTCGCCGGGTCGGACCCTGCGGCAGGTCTCAGGCCCCCCGGCAACGGCCACCGGAGCAGAGCCGGGCGTGCCCGAAGGCCTTCGGGCAGGCCCAAGCGAGAT
This sequence comes from uncultured bacterium, assembly GCA_964585945.1. GTDB lineage: Bacteria > Eisenbacteria > RBG-16-71-46 > CAIMUX01 > WJJG01 > CAZDKK01. The sequence goes on from CAZPGB010000089.1 coordinate 6,114, forward strand.
CGATCGAACGGCCGCGTGTGTGTTCGTCGTCGGTCACAAAAGAGGACACGCAGCAGGGCGAACACCTGGGGGCAGGAAAACGGCTGTTCGGGCTGGAATCCACGATCATGGGGGCGCGCTGGCGTCGATCCAGCCGTGGCCATCATCTGGGCGGTTTCCCGCTCTCGGGGCTACTATGTGGCATGGGGCGTGCCACAGTGGAGAGGCGAGCATAGCTGCACAGGCTAGAAAGGCTTGGGAACGGGCGGTGTCGTTGAGCGTGCGCAATGTCGGCTCAGGAATGTCAGAGTTTCCGACAGATGGCGGTCGGCAAGACCTCGGATGACCAGCGCCCACCTACTCCCGCAACACCGCCACCGTCGCCCCCCAGTGTCCGCGGTGCCCGGGCGCCGTGCGAAAGGACGCGACCGCCGGATGCGCCTCCAGCACGCGCGCCACAGCTTCGCGCTGCACACCGATGCCTTTGCCGTGCACGATGCGCACCTCGCGCAGTCCGGCCCGCTGGGCCTCCGAGAGGTACTCGGCCACGACCTCCGGGATATCGCGCGGCCGAATCATGTGCAGGTCGAGCTCATCGGTGATGGGGATGGGCAATGGCTCGTCGCCGGGAGATTCACGCCCGGAGCGATCAGGTGGCGTGTCCGGCGTCATGGAAGACCCCCTCGTGCCGGCGACCGTCGTAGCGAAGCGCGAAACTGATCGGCACGTTGCCGCTCAGCATGGCCGAGACCGAACAGTACTTGTCCGTCGACAACCGGAGGGCCCGCAAGACCCTGCGTTCGTCGACCGGCTCGGTCTCCAGATGATAGTCCAAGTGGATGCGCTCATAGACGCGGGGATACCCATCGGCACGGTCCGCGGCGACATCGATCCTGAGCGCGCGCACCGACACGCGCATCTTCTCGAGGATGTCGACCAGGTCCACGCCGGTGCAGCCGGCCAGCGAGCCCAGCAGCATCTCCATGGGCGTCGGCCCGGCCAGGGCGTAATCGGGATCCTGCTTCAGATTGGCGTCGGAGTAGTAGGTGACCGACCCCGCCCGGTGTTCGAAGCGGGCGCCGTGTTTCCAGGTTGTGACCGAGCGCTTCGTGTCCGTAGTCGCGGCCATGCCGTTTCCAACCCCCTCGCTCATGCGTCATCGCCGGGTGCCTTCATTGAGCGCCGAGAATACCGAGGCTCCGCACGCCGGCGCAATGGAATCGGTCCGCGAACCGCTCGCCTTCGCGGCCGGCGGTCGCTCCAACAGGAAAAACGAGGAAGGGCCCGCTTATTGCGCGGGCCCTTTCCTGTCATTTCTCCCTGCCCCATCCCTTGGCCGTCCCCGCACGACCGTGACCGGCGCTGGTGCGCGGCCCGCGTCTGTCCCGAGGACACCACATTTGCAAGACCGGCAGAGATGCGAAACCTATTGCAATCGCTTCGTCGCGTTGTCTCCTTGGCTCACGGCCTCAAGCAGCGATCAGGCTGCGATGCCGAAGTTGCCCCCCGTCATAGGGAAGTACTCGGGCCACCAGGCTGAGGTTCCGCGGCCCCAGAACCAGGGGTTGCCGTAGCCGGGATCGTACTGGGTTTTGAAGTACGAGCCGTAGGGGGATCCCCAACGCTGCCAAGGCCACTGGTAGCCGTATTCCCCGTAGGGCCATCCGAAGCGTCCGCTCTGCTGATGGCCGGATCCATAGGACCCATAGGGGTACTGCCAGGAGTATTGCTGCCACTGGGGATAGTCCCAGTTCGTCCACGGGTGACCGTAGCCGCCGAACTTCCAGGGCTGCTGGCTCCAGGGGTCGTAGGAGCCCTGAAAGGAAGGATATCCGTATCCGGTGCCGAATCCCTGGGCGTTCGGCCAGGAGGTGCGCTCATGGGGCGCGTAGGTGCCGCCCGTGGGGAAGGCGAAGGGCCACTGGTTGTAGCCGAACTGCTGGCTGCCGCCCCACCCCGGCTTGTAGCCGAAGCCCCCGGTCATGTTCCAGGGAGAGCCGTAGGACCACGGTTGGCCGTAGTTCCAGGGCCCTTGTTGCCACTGCTGACCGTAGTTCCACGGGCCATACTGGCCCTGCTGACCGTAGTTCCACGGCCCTTGTTGCCACGGCTGACCGTAGTTCCACGGCCCTTGTTGCCACGGCTGGTTGAAGTTCCAGGGCCAGAACGGCTGGCCGTAGTATGGCTGACCGAAGTACTGCCAGCCTTGCGGGAAGAAGCCGTACTCCCCGTAGGAGCCGAACTGCTCCCGCGACTTGGGATTCTCGCCGCCCTCCTGCTCCTTCTCAGGCTGCTCGGTCTGTTGGGTTGTCGGGTTGCCGGTCATGCCCGGCGTCTGGAAGTCCCGAGGGCCCTGATAGGCCCACGGTCCGTGCGGAGGCTGCTGCATGCGTGGCCCCTGTGGCCACGGGGTCCAATGGGGCCATTGCTGGAAATAGCCTTGATTCTCCAACGTCTTACCCTCCATGAAGTTGCCCTATTTCGTCCGTCACACCTAGTCACTGTGCGTACACAGGCGATCTCAATCTGACCCATCGGGTGGAACGGAGGGCATCTTTCGGAGGATTTCGTTCGGCAGACGCGCCTAGTAGGGCGCCATCTCGCGGATGGCGGTGACGAAGCTCATCCAACCCACGCTGAGAACAATCAGGAGTCCGAAGACCGCCAACAGCACGCCGATGGCGGTGGTCACCCCGGCGATCATGATGACGGTCTTGAGCTTCTGGAGGTACTGCTCGAGCATGAACGGGTCGTGGCGGCCGTGGGCTTGATCGGCCCGATCACCCGCCTGCCAGAGAAGAATCCCCAGCCAGACGTAGACCCACGCCCACAGAATGCCCACGATGGAGAGGGCGTTGATCCCGCCGACGATCACTGAAGCGGCACCCAGGAACTTCAGCCAGCCCTTGGTCTCGTAGGCAGGCATGAGCAGGCGGTGGAGCCAGTCGTCCGGAGGCGGCATGCTTCCCGCGTCCGGGAGTGAAGGTGGAGGCGCCGCGGCTGGCGGCAGCGGTGGCCGGGGACTCGAGCCGCCGGGCTCGGGGTGGGAATGATCGCCGGGCGGCGTGGGGCCTTGGTGCTCGTCCATGTCCGCATCCTCCGTCGAGGTGATGCACGAGGGATGTCTGGGGGTCGGTGCGATTCAATCCGCTGGCAGTCGGCGTGTCAACCCTCCCCGCTCGTTGTGGTAGGATGCGGCTCCTACGGCGACGCACTCGTTAGGGTGAGCGTGCGTGGACAGGGTTGACGGCGCGCGCCTCTGCTTGTTGGCGTCCCGGTTCGCTGAAAGGAGAGCCCTGACATGATCGGTGCGCGCCGGTTCGGGGAAACCCCGTGGGTTCCCTATGTCGCTCCGTTTGCGGTTTTCTTGTTGCTGACGCTGGCCGGCGGGCAATGGCCCGAAGCAGCCCACATCTGGTACGCCGCAAAGACGGTGCTGGTGGGTGCCCTGCTGATCGCGTGGCGTCGCCGGTACCCGGAGCTCACCTGGAGCCGCTCGGCCACCAACTGGCTCTTGGGTGTGGTGGCGGGTTTGGTGGTGCTGGTGATCTGGGTCGCGCCCGAGAGGCTACTCGCCGGCACGATGCTCGCCGAGTCGGGCGGCTTCGATCCCTACGCCTTCGATCTCTCGGGCGGCGCCACACTGGCCGTGATCTTCGTGCGGGTTCTGGGCGCCAGCCTGGTGGTACCGGTGATGGAGGAACTCTTCTGGCGCAGTTTCCTGATGCGCTACCTGATCAAGAGCGACTTCCGGAGCGTGCCGCTGGGTTCCTTCACGCTGCTTTCGTTCGGCGTGGTCGCCGTGGCCTTCGGCTTCGAGCACCACCGGTGGATCGTGGGTATCCTGGCCGGTCTCATCTACGGCGGGTTGCTCGTGTGGCGGCGCGACCTGTTCACGTGCGTGCTCGCCCACGCGGTCACGAACCTGGGATTGGGGATCTACGTGATGGTGACGCGCCAGTGGGGGTTTTGGTAGAGGGGCGCGACCTGTGGCATCTGAAGCTGAGGGACACCCCCGGCGTAGCCCAGGGTGGATTCCGGCATCGCTATGAGCCCCAAGGATGTGATCCGACCTTGGATGAAGTGCCTCCTCTGCTCCTCAATGTGCCCGCCTTGTAGCTAGAGACGGCATGTGGCCCACGAACCAGCTACCTGGGTTCATGCACATAGCGGTCGTCCTCCTCAGCTGCCCATGGCTTCGTGTAATGCAAACGATACAGATGAGCACTTCGGCATGATGGCGCTGAATACCGAGACCAGCGACGTCGGGCCGCAATCTGCTTTTAGACATGCAGTTATGAAGTCCATACGCTGACGTAGGGATGCTGGCATAGCACTTGTACCGGGTACCGTTTGAGACGACCAAGCTATCGAAGCGTATAAGTTTACGGAGGTCTACAATGAGACTTGCGACGCTGATTGTGGCCGTGCTGTTGGTAAGCCTGACATGCGAGGTGGCTCAGGCCTACATAGTTGCGGTCGGCGATCCCATCTATGGGTCGTCGTGGAGCCAGCCTTGGAAATGGACCAATGCTGGTTCCGCCGCCATGACCCACTTCAGGGTGGACATCCTGGCGGGTGCTCCTTCGCAGCTGTTCGAGAGCCCCGGAATCTACAACTTCAGTGGGGGCTGGGGAAGGACGTACTTCAGTCCGCAAGTCTGCGCGGCTACCGGTCCCGCATTGAACCAGTGGCAGTCCTTCAACTACACCGGCAAGTACGATGGCGACAACAAGGTCAGTCCGAACTATCTGGTGTGCATCAACTCGTCATACGCCGGCTCCGCCTGGAACGAGGCCGAGCTGCTCACGACCGATCCGAACTACACGACTGGGATGACGAGCATCGGAAGCGGCTATTATGTGAAGTCTCTGTCTCAGGGAGATTGGAATCCGGGCCCGATTCCTGAGCCGGCTACTCTTGTGCTGCTGGGTGTGGGCCTCGGCGCCGCGGGTCTCATCATCCGGCGCCGGAAGAGCTAGTCTAGTAGCTGCTTACAAGGACTGGAGACACATTCTCGGCGTCGGAAGCGGACAGCAAGCGCCACTAGCTGTCCGCTTTGTTGTCTGCTTGCCCTACTTTCGGCGTGTGGCAACCACTACGGAACGGCCCTCCAGCCGCGTGGAAGCGGCCGGAGGGCCGTTGTCTCGAGGACCTGAGTCAGGGGGAGCCTAAGACCCTGTCGTAGCGCCGAAAGGCTACGCCTGCCGGCTCCGCCTGCGCCAAGCGAGACCGCCGGCCGCCAGGAGCCCGGCTCCCAGAAGCACCAGCGTACCCGGCTCGGGCACCTCGCCAAGCTGCCCCTGTCCCGTCTGCGGGTCGGGCCAGCCCTTGGGCTGATACCAGTAGGCCGAGGACGGCGGAACCACCCGTCCGTCCCCGTCCAGGGCATCGTAGAGCGAGTGCAGCATGTCGGTCGCCTGCACCCGGATTTGCGAGCTGAAGGTACCCGTCCACTTGAAATCGCCGCTGCTCAGCCAGGTGTTGTCGAGGGTGAACCAGTTCAGGTCATGGCTGACTTCCCACAGGGCAAGCTGAACCGAAGCGGCCCGGCTGGCCTTGTCCGCATAGGCTGAGAGCTGGGACAGCCGGCCGTAGGTGTAGTAGAGCCAGGCCGCGTGGTCGGTGTTGTGCGGCGGCGGAAACTGCGGGTCTGGGGGCACCAGGTGACGGGAGACCTCCCACGTCGAGGGTATGCCGGAGAACGAGTTGTTCACGTCCAGGCAGTACATGGCGGACGCGTTGTTCACCGGCCCACTGTCCCACGACCAGGTGAAGGCACCTGCGTGGAAGTTGCCCATGTTGGTGTAGACGGTCTTATAGCCGACCATCCAACCCTCGATGGTGAGGTCGTGGTAGACCTGCGCCCCGGCCGGGCCCGCCGAGACGAGCCAAAGGGCGGCCAGGGCACCGAGAAGCCATGTGCTCTTCCTCTTCATCCTCTTCTTCCTCCTTTGTTGCAAAGCAGAGATGCGTGGAAGTTTCGGGATGTTTACGCATGTTTCGTGCCGCGCCTGGAGAGGCAAGGGATTCAACTCCTAATTCGTATAGAAACAATCCGTTATGACGTTCCCGGTTCGGCTCGCGTCACGAACTGCTGCTCCTCGAACGCGCGGTTTCGTATGGAGTGCTTTACGGCGCCACCGACACCCCAGAGTTGAGCTAGTCGATATGTTTACACATGAATGAGTTGTGGGGGGGCACCCAGTGTCAGCTTTTCTGACACCCCGAGTCAAGGTGGAAGGGGACATTCTAGACCGAAGTTCCTGGCCCTCCGAGGCGTTCTTCCTTTGAGGGCCAGGAGTTACAGAAGAAGTCAGTGTGCCGGTACTGGGAACGCCGCCAGCAACTCCGCGGCCCGCGCCTGCAGTGGCGTCGGCTCCGTTTCCTGATCAACGGTCGCACCTGAGGGGGCTGACCGCATCCGGCACCGGTTCCGGCAGCGTGTGCCCAGGACTTGCAGCAGAGTCTCGAAGCTGTGCACCGGAACTCCGTCGGACCCGACTCGCTTGGCTTTCTTCTTACGTGCCGAGGCGCTCGGCTGCGCCGGCGCGACCGGATCCCGCACCTTGCGGTCCATCGCCAGCTCCTCGTCATCGAACAGCAGCGGCGCCAGTGCCTGCCGCATGTGCCACTCGACGTAGTAGGCCAACATGCACAAGAAGATGTGCGCACGCACGTGGGCTTCCGTCCGATGCCGGATCGGGCGTACTCGGATGTCGATCCCCTTCAAGGTCCGGAACAGACGCTCCACTTGCGACAGACGCTTGTACGTGCGCACCGCATCCTCTGCCGACATCCGTTCGTGGGACTCACTCGTTCGGACCACGTAGATCCCGTCCAAAGCCGCTTCCCGTTCTATGGAGGCCTCGTTGCGCTGCCAGGCGAACGAACCCTCTTCGATCTCCAGCTTGAAGTGCTTGCCCACCTTGAACCTGTTGAGCACCTTGCCGACCTTCACCCCGATCTCACCCTTGCCCATGGGTGTCTTCGTACGACGCGCCACTTGGACCTCGATCTTCTCTAATGCGATCTCCGTCATACCCAGCAGCTCCTCGCGCTTGCGGCGACGCTCAGCCCTCAAGAACGGATTCAGGCAGGCTACCAGACGTTCCCCCGGATACTCGGGTGACACGCTCTCGGCTAGATTCTGGTGGTCGAACAACGACATCTGCAGCACCCCGCTGTCCACCAGTTTTCGGATCGCAGGACTGCGCAACGCCGAGATCCAACCCACTCCCGGATACGCCTTCAGATGCTCGATCTGCGTCTGGGTCAGCATCCCGCGATCCCCCACCAGGACCACCCGCGATAGCCCGAACCGCTGACGCAGCTTCTCGACCTGATCCGGCACAGTGGTCGGATCGCCTGTGTTCCCAGGGTACACATCCACCGCCACCGGCCGGCCCCCCGCGTCGGTCAGCACGCCGTAGACCACGATCGGCTTGCCCTTCTTCTGGTCCCGGTTGTGCCCGTACTGTACCAGTGGACAGGTGTGCCCCTCGTAGTAGCTGCTGCTCACGTCGTAGAGCACCAAGCACCCGTCGCGCAGATGGCGTTTGGCCAACTTGCCCTCGATGCGCTTCTGGCGATCCAACAACCAGTCGAGCGCTTCGTACAAGGCGTCCTCATCGGCATCACCGACCGATAACTCCTCGGCTAGGGTCGTCTCGAGCCACAGACGGGTCGTGGCCAGCTTCGAACACGGGTGGATCAGTTGCTCGACGAGCATGCCGACGACCAGGTCCCTTTCACGGCAACGCCGCGAGGCAATCGCCTGCTCTACACCCAGGCGACGCACCATTTCGAGAACGGCCTCGACATGCCCATGGGGCAAGGAGCGCTCAATGCAGAAGACCTCCTCCATCGAGACGAGCGTCTCCTTCAACGCTAACCAGAACGGACCCGCCTCTGCTCTTGAGAACGAACCCATTT
>CAZPGB010000090.1:0-13990 GCA_964585945.1 uncultured bacterium
GTGCCCAGGCACGACGACGCGTCGAAATCAGGGGTTTTGAGACGGGAACTAGGTATCATCGTCCGACGTCGAGAGACTTCTGACCGGAACCGACCGCGCGATCTCGAGCCCGCGGACAACCTGCCGGCGGACCGGTTCACGATGAAGGGTTGAGTGACCAAGGAAGGATCGGCCCGAGGACCGGCCCGACGGCATTCCAGCGGTGTCGGACTCACGGGGCGGGGCTGATCGGAAACCCAGGAGGTGGCCTATGAGAATCGCAAGGATTGCACGGATGGCCACGGGGCTGACGGCGGTCATGGTCCTCGGTGCCACGACCGCAGCGGCGGAGTTCCAGATGGTCGAGGACTTCGAGGGCCTGCTCCCCGGACCCATCCACGGACAGAATGGCTGGACGGCCGTGAGTGAGAACTCCGCGGTGACCACCGACCCCAGCGGCGGGTCCAATCAGGTGCTCTCGGTCGTCACCGAGTCGACGCACCTGTTCAAGAACGTGCCGCTGCTGAACGGCACGGTGAGGATGATGTTCATGCGCTTTCGCTACGCCGACCAGCTCAACCTCTCCTTCGGCATGTCGGATGTTTCCAACCCGTCGCGCTTCGACCACTTCGAGGCCGAGCTGAGCCTGACCAACGCGACGAGCGAGCTGCGCATCAACGACGACGGCACCTACGACGTGCTCGCCGTGCTCCAGCCCAACACCTGGTACAACTGCTGGCTGCTGATCGACAACGAGAACGATCAGTGTCAGGTGTGGCTGCACGATCGGGGATTGCAGCCAGCCACGGCCGAGGACCAGCTCGAGGCGATGGGCCAGACGGTCTTCGTCTTCCGCAACGGCGGCGGCACGCAGGACCTGGTCAACTACTACATCAAGACCGGCGGTGGCAGCGGCGTGGACGGACCCTTTTTCCTCGATGACGTCTACCTGGAAGACACGAATGCCCTCAACCTCGCCAACCCCGCCGCGCCCACGAGCGACGCTCGCCTGAGCGCCGCCGTGACGAGTCTCTCGCTGGCGCCCCCCTATCCCAACCCGGTGCAAGGCCGGACGACCTTCCGCTTCGCCGTGCCGCGCGCGGCCACGGCCTCGCTCGCCATCCTCGACGCCCAAGGGCGTCTGGTAGCCGATCTCTTCTCCGGCACGCCGGCCGCCGCCCGACACGAGGTGGTCTGGCAGGGCCGCGACCGGTGGGGACGGCCCGTCGCTCACGGCGTCTACTTCTGCCGGTTGAGGAGCGGCGAGGCGGTCCGCATGCAGCGTATCGTGCTCGCCAGATAGGCGCCGCACCGCGCGCGACACAACAGCCCCCGGGGACGTCCGGGCACGCTGTCGCGACAGCTCAGCCGATTCGCCGGGACCGGTGTGGGTGCCGGCCCCGGCCCATCCGCGCTAGGATTCAGTGACCCCGAGTCGATACAATGCCGACGGATCGGTCCGAGGCCACCCGGGCCCTTGTGACGGCGACCACCCCATCAGGAGATGATCATGCCCGAGACCGCCAGCGGCGTCCTCAAGCTGACCGCCCGTGGAGAGGGAGAGCTGCGCGATCCCTCCCGCTCCTTCCGCCCAGGCCCGGGCATGGTGCGCGTGCCCGCGCGACTGATTCGCAGCCACGGCCTGGTCGAGGGCGCGTCCTTGACCGGCCCGGCCGCGCAACGGCGACACGGCCCGGAATTGATCGAGGTCGCTTCGGTGTGCGGTCTGTCGCCCGAGGCGTTTGCGCAGCGACGCCCGCTCAAGCAGCTCACGGCCGTCGATCCCGACGAACGGATTCGCCTGTCGGCCGGAAATGATCTCAGCATGCGCATCGTCGATCTGGTGGCCCCCATCGGCAAGGGGACCCGCGGGCTGATCGTCTCACCGCCCAAGGCTGGCAAGACGGTCTTGCTGATGACGATGACGAAGGCCATTCGCGCCGCGTTGCCCGATGCCCGCATCCTGGCTCTTCTGATCGACGAGCGGCCCGAGGAGGTGACCCACTTCCGGCGCGGCACCGACGCGCAGGTGCTCGCCAGCTCCAAGGACCACAGCCCCCGCGAGCACATCGAGCTGGCCGAGCTCACCCTCGCGTGCGTGCGCACCGAGCTGGAGTGCGGCCGGGACGTCGTCGTGCTGGTCGACAGCCTGACGCGGATGGGCCGGGCGTTCAACGTGCTGGGCTCGGGCACCGGCCGCACCATGTCGGGCGGACTGGAGGCGGGCGTGATGGAGATTCCCCGCCGCTTCTTCGGTCTGGCGCGCAACGTCGAAGGGGGCGGCTCGGTGACCATCATCGCCACCGTGCTGGTCGACACCGGCTCGCGCATGGACGAGCTGATCTTCCAGGAGTTCAAGGGCACCGGCAACAGCGAGGTTGTCCTGGATCGCAAGCTGGCCGAGGCGCGCATCTTCCCCGCCATCGACATCACCAAGAGCGGCACGCGCAAGGAGACGCTGCTCTACAGCGCCGACGACCAGAAGCGTATGGCCATGGTGCGCCGCGCGCTGGCCGGCAGGAAGCCCGGCGTCGCGCTGCGCTCGCTCATCAAGGCGCTCGAGCCCCACCCCAGCAACGAGGCCTTCCTGGCGAGCATCCCCGTGGGGTAGCACTACCCCAGAGGCTCGGTCGGTCCAATGCGCTCCAGCGATCGCCGACTCGCCGCGACACCCGCGAACGTGTAGAATGTTGTTACCGGAGCACGCGTCGATGAGATGCTCCGCTGATGGTTCGCTCGGCGGCGGGGCCCGCCGCGCGCCCGGCGGATGCAGCCCGCCACGCATCCGAGGGAGGTCTCGTATGTCCATGCCGCACAGGATCGCAGCTCCCACGCGCCTCACGTCCGCCCGCACAAAGCGCAACGGTTTGCCCACATCGGCCCTGGAGTTGGGCGGATTGCTCGTCGCGGCGGCCCTCTGCCTCGCCGCGGCCGCCGGAGCCCAGGATCGGCTCATCTTCACCGAGTACCAGTACAACAACCCCAAGCTCAAGTCGATGAACCTCGACGGCACGGACGTGGGCGAGCTGTTCGTGTTGCCGCCGGCCGAGTGGCTGCCGGTGGGATGCGACTACGACGCCGCCGGCGGGAAAGTCTACTGGACCCACGGCAGCACGCCGGGAACGATCCGCCGCGCCAATCTCGACGGCAGCGAGATGGAGCTGCTGCTGACGGGCCTGAAGATCCCGCGCGGCATCTCGGTCGATGCCGACGGTGGCAAGCTTTACTGGGTGCAGGCCCCGCCGCAGGGCAACGCGCTGGGACTGCTCAAGCGCGCCAATCTCGACGGCACGGGCGTCGAGACCGTCTATGCGATCGATCCCTACGACCCGGTGCTCTCCTACGTGGGCAAGCCCACCGCCGATCCGGTCAACGGCTACATCTACTTCTGCAGTCAGGGCGCGATTCGCCGCGTCAAGCTCGACGGAACCGGGTACGTGCAGACCGTGGTGCGCGGGGTCACGACCGTGACGGCGGTGGCGCTCGACGTGGCCGCCAACCGGATCTACTTCCTCGACGCCAACACCAACTCCGACTACATCGGCCGCGCCCATCTCGATAACACCGGATTCGAGGTGGTCTTCGACAACACGCCGGGCGTCGCGGGCACCTCGGGGCTGTTCGACTTCAATCTCGATCTCGTTGAGGGCCGCTGCTATTTCACCGACGAGCTGCAGAAGACCATTCGGCGCGCCGATCTGGACGGCACCGGTGTGGAGTTGCTCTACACCAGCCCCAGCGGTCTCACCCCCACGGCGGTCACCCTCAACGAACGTCCGCCGCAGCCGATCCTCGACTGCAACAACAACGGCATCCGCGACCTCGACGACATCGAGTCGGGGTACAGTCAGGACTGCAACTTCAACGGTATCCCCGACGAGTGCGAGGACAATCCCTGCGTGCCCGAGGCGTTCTTCCTCGACAACGGGAGCGATCCGACCCAGAGCCACCGCGTGCTGAGCGGCGATCCGGTCAACGGCTACGAGATCTTCCAGCCCTTCGACGTCGCCGATCCGGAAATCCATCTGACGCGCCTGGATCTGGACGGCTACACGATGGTCTACGAACCGCAGGGATTTCGGGCGACCGTCTTTCCGGACGACGGCACCGGGAGCTTCCCCGACGAGACCCAGCCGCTGGGCGGCGTGGACTTCCAGTACCGCTTCAGCACGAACACCGAGGCCTGGGAGAGGCGCCCCCTGGATGTGACCCTCACCACCGGGCGCTACTGGGTGCGTCTGACGGCCTACGATCCGACCTACGACGGCGCGGCCTGCGTGGGCACCAGCGGCTTGCCGTCACTGTCGCGCCGCAGCGACGGGACGATCTACACGTCGTCGCACTCGATCGCGGTGCGGCTGAAGGCGGGTGATCCCGCCGCAGCGCCCGGCGGCGAGGTGCACGCGATGGACGCCGGCCTGAGGATCGCCCGAATCGAGCCCCACCCGGTGCGTACGGCCGCGACGATCACGTTCGCGCTGCCGCATCCCGCCGAGGCCGAGCTTTCGCTGGTCGATCTTCTGGGGCGCGTGGCGCGCGTCTGGACGCCGGGCATGCTGGCCGCGGGCGAGCATCGGCTGCGTTGGGATGGCTTGGGCGCCGGCTGCGAGCCGCTGCCGAGCGGGATCTACTTCCTGCGCCTGGCCGCGGGCGGCCGCGATGCGACGCGGGCGGTAGTGGTGTTTTAGTCCCGACCTCGAGTCCACGGCCGCCCCCGCCATCGCCGCCGCCGGCTGCCGGGGTGCGGCCCCTTACCGCACGAGTAGAATCGGTCTGGTCACCGTTCCGCCCGGTCCGCGCGCGCGGCAGTAGAAGACACCGCAGGGAACCGGTCGACCGGCCTCATCACACCCGTCCCAGACCAGATCGACGCGACCCGTCGGGGTCTCTTCCCTGAACAGATGCCGTACCAGGCGGCCGCCGGCGTCGAAAACCCCGACCCGGACCGGACCACGGGCCATAGCCTCTACGGTGAGAGACAACCGGGTCAGTGCAGAAAAGGGATTCGGCCGCGCCCGTCCCAGCTCGAAACCCCGACTCGCGGTCACCGGCCCCACAGCCACACCCGCAAAGGCCGAACCCACGCCCTCGGCGCCGATGAGGTCGCACTCCGGATTGGGCGGCGTGAAGGGCGCGCAGGGGGACCCCTCCTGAAGCCCGTAGTCGCGGGCCTCACGATCGAAGTAGAGGGGGTCGGCAGAGATGTTCCCTGCCATGCCGATCAGCCAGTCGATGCAGCCCACATAGTCGCCGCCGACATTGCCGAAGATATCGCAGCAGTCCAGGGAGACCGAGTAGCCGGAAGCGCAATGGACCGCGGCGCCGAAGCTGCTGAAGGAGATGATCGTGTTCTGCACCTCGACCAATCCGTCGTCGACCCACAGTCCGGCCCCGAGACTGGCACGGTTGTTGTCCAGGGTGCAGCCCGTAAGGGCGCCGAAGGGGCCGTCCGAGCTGATGGCCCCGCCTTCCGGAGCAAGATTGTCGAAGAAAATCGATCCCTCAACCACGAACTCGGTCCCCAGCGCGTCGAAGGCGCCTCCGCGACCCGTCAGCGATGCGTTGTCGTCGAAGGTGCAGTCGTGCAGTCCGACGAGACCGCTGCTCGATAGCCCCCCACCTCCGATGGTGGCCATGTTGGCGGAGAACCAGCAGCGGTGGGCTTCAAGCGACGTGTTCGTGGACATCCGGACCCCACCGCCCCGTTCACCGGCCTCATTGCCCTCGAAGCGGCAATCGGCCAGCGCGGCATCACCATCCGTGCAATGCAGTCCGCCGCCGTGCGTCAGGGCGGCGTTTGCAGTGAAGACGCTTCGGTCGACCACGGTAGATCCCCCCGCGCACAGGAACCCTCCCCCATATTCCGCACCGTTCTCCGAGAACGAGCACTCGAGCACCGTAAGGTCAGAGGTGCTGTAGATGCCTCCCCCCCGTTCCCAGGACTCGTTGTTGCTGAACGTGCAGTAGCGAAACGTGGCTCCGGGCGCCCATACGGCACCCCCGTCGTCCTCGCCGATATTGTCTGCAAACCGGCAGCGCACGAACTCCAGCAAGCCCGGCTCCGTGCACAGAACAGCGCCCCCACGTCCGTCACTCCCGCTGGAAGCGATCGCATACCCACCCACCATGCCGATGCCTGCCACCCGGATTCCCTCCGACACGGGACCCGTGATCACGAACGCGCGATGCCGCTCCGATGCAGAACCGTCACACCGCAGAAAACAGGCCTCGGGATCGTTGGATTGCGAGCGGATGGTGATGTTGCCGATCCAGACCTGGATATCGCGGTTTCCGTGGCCCTCGAAGACCCCGTCGGCCAGCTCGACCACATCCCCGGGGAAGCAGGAGCTCAGTGCGGCTTGGATGGTGGGAAAGTCGCCCGTCCCGTCGGGGCGCACCACATAGATTGTGGGGGCAGGAATCGAATCGCAGCCCACCGGGCCGGCCCCGATGAGCCCGCACGTGGGGTTCTGTTCCGGCGCACAGGGAGACCCCTCCTGCAGGTTGAAGTCCCCCGCCTCCGGATCGCAGAGCAGCGGATCGGCCTGGATGTTGCCCTGGACCCCCAACTGTTCGGCAATCGGCCCAATCCAGTCGCCTCCCGCGTTGGCGTAGAGATCGCAGCAGGCCAGTTCCGCGGTGCAACTGCTGGGGCAGTAGAGCGCCTCGCCCTGTGAGCTCTCGCAGATGATCGTGTTGTCCAGCGTGCCGGTCACGCTGTCATAGAATCCCACCCCTCCACCGTTGTTCACCGCCCCATTGGCCCAAAAGGTGCATCGCCGAATCACCGCGCGTGTGTGCTGAACGAAGAATGCCCCTCCGCCCTTGTTCTCCGCTTCATTCTCGGCGAACACGCAATCCTGCAGAATGCCGTCCCCCACGCTCGTGCACTGCAGGCCGCCGCCATTGTACATGGCGAAATTGGAGAAGAACGAACAGTCGAGCACCTCGCAGCGGCTCCCATCCTCACAGAACACGCCCCCTCCGTACTCCGCGCTGTTGCCGTAGAACTCGCACCTGCTCAGGATCAGCCCATGCCCGCTGGTCGAATAGGCACCGCCTCCGCGCACGGCGTGGTTGCCGATGAATTCACAGGCCTCGACGAGTGGGTGCGCCGTGTCGGTCAGCATCAGACCGGCACCGTACTCCGCCTCGTTGTTGCGCAAGATGCAATTGCGAATGGTCGGATGGGCATTGTAATTGCAGCGGATGCCGCTCCCGTTGCCCACGCTGCCGCCGGTGATGGTGATCCCTTCCACCACGGCGCCCAGCGGCTCGTTATCATTGAAAAGGATGCCCCGACCCTGGCCGCCGCAATCGATCGTGCATCCCTGGGGCGCGCCCCATAGAGAGCGCAGAACAATCGCTTTTCCCCCGAAATCGAGATCGTGGTTTCCGGACCCATAGAAGGTCCCGCTCGCCAACGCGATGGTGTCCCCGTCGACTGCCACCGTCAAGCCGACCTGGATCGTCGGGAAGTCACCCGTTCCGTCCGGCTCGATGATGTACATCGTGGCTTGGGTTCCCGGCGCACAGAGGCAACCGAACAGGACCGGAGAGAAAAGCGCCAGCGTGCGCCGCACGCATGAAAGTATCGACACGGAATGCGTAGCCCGAGACGTCATGGCACACCCCCTTGAGCGGGTTCGAGGCATGATGAGTGAACAGTCGTTGTTTCGAGCGCTAGAACCAGCACTTCACGGTATCAGGGGCAGGTCCGCGTGTCAATCCGCCAGCCGGACGCGGCGAACCGCGCGCGTTCGCCAGGAACACGATCGCGGATGGTTTTTCCAGCAACGCGGCGCGAGCGCTAGAACCGCACCACAGAGACGGTGCGGCTCTCCTGACCGCTGCGGATGCGGGCCAGGTAGCGGCCCGGCCGAACCGCACGGCCTCGGCCGTCGCATCCGTCCCAGGAAAGGCTTGCCGAGCCTGCACCGAACTCCCCGCTCATGGCACGCACCAGGCGACCGGCAGGATTGAAGATCTCCACTCGGGCCCGCCCCGGCTCCGCGAGCGTGAACTCGAAGCGCGTCACATCGGCGCTCGGGCTGGGCGCTCCGCGGATGGGCCGCGCGAGGGGCGGCGGATCCTCGCCCACCGCGCCGGCCGACGCGTAGAAGATCGAGAGATGGACTTCGTAGTTGTCCGACGCGCCGCCGGCGAACTCGGTCCATGCCACCCAGTAGCGGGGCAGTCCCGGCCGGCCCGGATCGACGATCCAATTGGCGCCCGTCACCGCAGGCCGGTAGCCGTTCTCACCGTCGGGGAAGCTGATGATCGAGTCGCGCTCGGCGCCGCTCCAGTGCAGGCCGTCCCAGGCGATGGAGCAGTGCGCCTCCTGGGTGCCGGTCACATCGTCCTCCTCGTCCCACACGACGATCGGCATCGCGAAATAGCCCACGTAGACGTCGGGGTTCGAAGCGCTGCGGCCGGCTCCTTCGTCGTAGGAGACCACGATCTCCTCGGTCTGGCCTGTCCACGTCACCCCGTCGTACGTGCTAGTGACATGGATCTCGTAGTAGTAGGGGCTCGCGGTGTCGTGCGTCGCCTTGTAGACCACGTAGACGCCGTTGGCGCCCAGCCAGTCCCCGGCCGCGTCGAGGTCCGCAATCAGGGTGACGGGCTGGGAAACCTCGTGGTCTGCGGTCTCACAGCTCCAGGTGTCCCCGCCGTCGGACGAGACGCCGGCGTGGATCCGCGGAACGCCCGCGGCATCCACTTCCCGCCAGGCCACGATCAAACGATTCCCGTAGGCCACGATCTTGGGCGTGATCGCGGGGTTGCCGTCGGGGAAGCTGATCACGCGATCCTGCGCGCTGCTGCTCCAAGTGGCGCCGTTGTCGGCGGAGTGGGCGTAATGGACCTCCGACACGCCGGTCGGCGTCGTCTGATTCCACACCACGTGAAAGACGCCCTCCCCGTCGCAGGTGATCGACGGCACGCCCGTGTCGGCCAGGGTGCCCGGATCGCTCAGGATCCCGTCGGCGCTCTGGGAGGACCAGGTCGCGCCCTCGTCGAGCGAGACGCCGTAGTGCACCTCGCGCATGCCGCTGTCATGGTCTTCGCTCCAGACGACGATGAGCGCCTCCTCGCCGGCCACGTCGCACTGCTCGTAGAGGTCGTTACCGTCGGGGAAGCTGATCACACGGTCGGCGGACGTCGACGTCCAGGTGAGGCCGTCATCGACCGACCGGCCGTAGTGCAGCTCCCGGACCGAGGGCGAGTCCTCACCCCAGAAGGCGTGCAGGCTGAGGTACCACTCCGAGAAGTGGATCTGCACCGCGCGGGCGTACTCGTTGTCATCGAAGCTGATCATCTGATCGGCTTCGGTGCCGCTCCAGGAACTGTCGGCGGCGCAGGGCGCGATGACGAGACATCCGCAGAAGATGATGGCGAGCAGGGTACGCATGACAGGGTCCTCCTTGGGCGCGTCGGGGTGGATCCACGCTCCAATCACTGGCGACACCATGATCATAGCGCATCGCCGCCGTCTTTGAACAGCGGTCGCTTGCGTCCAATCGATCCACGCCAGCCGCTTTCCCAAGGAGGTGGGCTGTCGCGCCGGCTACTCGAAGATCTCGTCGAAGAAGAGCTGCATGTGCTGCCACGACCGCCGGTCGGCCGCGGCGTCGTAGGCCGCGCCCCGGGACGGATCATCACCGGCTTCCCGCTGCGTGAAGGCGTGCACGGCGCCCGCGTACATGATGAGCTGGTAGTCGACGTCGGCGGCTTCCATTTCGTCCACGAAACCGCGCACCTCATCGAAGCTCACGTGGGGATCGACCGCTCCGTGACACACCAGGATGTGGGTTCGGATCGCCTGCGCGTCGGTGGGGTCGGGCGTATTCAGGCTGCCGTGGAAGCTCACCACCCCGTTGAGCTCGGCGCCCGAGCGGGCCAGCTCCAGCACGCCCCCACCGCCGAAGCAGTACCCGATGGCGGCCACGCGCCCAGGATCGACCAGCCGGTGATTCTTCAGCTCCCGAAGCCCGACCGCGATCCGATCGCGGAAGAGCTCCCGATCGCCATAGAACTTGCCCGCCTGCTGCTGGGCCTCCTCGGTGTTGGCCGGGCGCACCCCAGCTCCATACACATCGGCGGCCAGGGCGACGTAGCCCATCCGGGCCAGCATGCGCGCGCGCATCCGCTCGTTGTCGGTGAGCCCCATCCACTGGTGGACGACGAGCACCCCCGGACGACGGCCCTCAAAGGTGTCGTCGTAGGCCAGGTAGCCCTCCAGCTCGACGCCATTGTGTTCATAGGTGTAGGTCTCGGTGATCACGGCTGCCCCGGCCGAGAGGCTTGCGGCCAGAAGCAATCCGACGATAGCGACTCCGGTTCGAATCATGACCGACTCCATCGTTCGACGGTTGGTGGCTTCTGCTTCCACTGCACACGGCACCAACCGGAACGAGCCGGGCAGGTTCCAAACCGGCCGCCAGCCGGGGAGTCCGATCAGTCGCCCAGCACGGTGACTTTCCGCGCCATCTGCAAGCCGTCGTGGCGCTTGAGGCTAAGCAGATACGCGCCGGCCGGCACGCGGACCCCATCACCCGCCGTGCCGTTCCACTCGATCCTATGCGGGCCCGCTGCGAGACGGCCGTCCAGGAGCGTCGCCACCACGCGGCCGCTCGCATCGTGGACGCGCAGAACGACGTGCTCGGAGGCTTCGAGCTCGAAGGAGAGCGTCGTACCCGAGGCCACCGGATTGGGGTGGCTCCGCAGAAACGGTTGCCGCACACGACCAAGCCCCTCGGGCTCGACCGCCAGGGGACCACACGGCCCGCAGCCCTCTCCGAAGGCCCCGATGTCCGCGCCACCCATGCCGGCGCCCAGTGCGGGGGAATCGGCGCAGAGCTGGAAATCCACGGGCGCGTCGCAGAACAGCGGATCGGCGACCAGATTCGAATGGGCATTGGGCATGGCATTGATCTCGGACTCGGTCTGCTTGACCGTGCCCGACTGCACGTCGAAGTAGTTGCCGGCCACGTTGTCCCAGAACAGGTTGTACTCCACCACCGGGTCGATGAAGGTGCCCGGCGCCCGCTCGCGAATGCCGAAGCCGCCGTTGGAAGCAAAGATGTTGTTGCGCACCGTGGGCGGAAAGTCGTTCCAGTAGGTGTACCCGTCGCCCTGGTTGCCCCAGATGGTGTTGTTCAGGATCTGGGGGCTCGTCGAGTTCCCGCTCTGATTGATGCCCGCCATGGTGTTGCCCAGGATCACACATCCCGAGACCACACCGTTGCCAGGATTGGAGAGGCCGTAGTAGTTGCTGTTCTCGATCACGCACTCGAGAATGTCGGGACCGGTGCGGTTGTACCCGTTGAAGACGGCGATGCCGAAGTCGTTGTCGGTGACCCGCACGCCTTTGATCTTGACCGTGATGTTGGGCTGGTTGACGAAGACGCCGGCGCCACCGGGCAGAGAACCGCCCGACACGGCGCCGGTCACCGTGAACCCGCTCAGCTCGACGTTGACGACGCCAATGGCCGAAACCACATCGATGGGCACCCCGCCCCCGTCGATAATGCAGTCGGCGGCGCCCGACCCGTGCACGAAGACGCCGCTGCGCATCTGGATGTGCTCGGGATAGGTCCCCGGCGCCACGATGACCGTGTCGGGGGGCACGGCGATGTTGATGCCGCCCTGGATGGTGGGCGCGTCACCGGGCACGAAGACCACGGCGGAAGCGGGGAACGTGGCAACGCTGAAGAGCAGAACCGCGAAGACGAGGGTAAGGACCGCGAACACCGAAGCTGGATGCCGAGAGCACATGGTCGACCTCCTTTGCGTGGTGGCCGGGGCGTGCGGGCTGAGAACAGGTGCCGGGCCACCGGGTGATGCCGATCGCCCCCAGAGTATAGGGTGTGGGTGCCGCGGGCCGATAGTGGGGATTCGCGGCCTCTGTGAACGGGCGGTCCGCATGGCGTAGCAGTTCGCCTCGGGCGGCTGCCCATCGCCCTCGTTCTGTTCGAGGGTGGCCCCGTTGGCGAACTGCGAAGCGAGCGATTCCGGGTAGCCCTGGATCACGATCAGCCGATCCGGTCCGGCGAGCACGATGCCCACGCGCGCGGCGCCGTGCGGCGGGCGCAGGACTGCCTGATGCGTGAAGGGCGGCAGGTCCTCGCGATCGGAGAAGACGTAGTCCCTGAAGTCACGCACCCTGTGTGTCTCGCTGAGGCGGGCGATCCATTGTCCGTCCCCGTCGTACCGGGTCAGGCAGTTTCCCCGCAGCCGGACGCCGGGTTCGTCGCCGGGCCGGCTGCGCGTCCCGGCGATGGCGATCACCCCTCCCCCCCGGCTTCCGAGATCATGGCGAAGATCCCATCTCCACCACGGCCGAGTCCGAATCGCGCAACCGGATCGCCGTTCGTCTGGACGAAGGCCGCCGTACCCTAGAATTCGAGCACTGAGCCGACGCGACCGTCGGCCAAGACGAACATGTCGCGCGGCCCCCGGACTTTTCCTGGCCCACCTCCTTCCCGAAAGAGGGTCATTCGTCACAGGCACATGATACAGCAACATTGTAGCAACAGGGCAGGGTACATCGGTTGCTCTGGAAGCAGCCAACGGCAGGCCTTGTCAAGAGGTGTGTAAACGGCCTCAGGCGGCTGCCTCCTTCTGTTCTTTTCTCACCTCCACGCGAATGCCGTCCACGAACTCCGTTCCTTCGTAGACTTCCTTCATCAGCTTCGGGCTGTTCAGGCGACGGAACCGCTTCTCAGCAACCTGCAGCAGCTTGAAGATCATCGCCGTCGCGTTGGTGACCTTCTTGAAGCGCTTGGCCGCGGCCACCGTCTCCGCCTTCGGGATCGCACTCAGCATGCGCCGCGCCACGCCCTGGAAGCGCTTCCCGCCCCGGTCGAGCACGTTCAGGATGCGATGATTCCAGCAGCGTTGCTCCTCGGCCTCCCGGAACACATTGCGCAGACCCGCCCAGATGCCCAGATGGCCGTCGCCGATCACCAGACGGGGCGCCGTCATACCGCGGTCCCGCAGATCCCGCAGCACGGCCGACCAGGCTCGCCCCGACTCGCGGTGGCCCGCCACCAAGGCCACGATCTCCTTGCGACCGTCCGACAGCCCCGCCACGGCCACCAACAACGCCGCCTTGTCCTTCTCCAACCCGGCCTTCACGTACACCCCATCCACCCACAGATAGACCACTTCCAAGCCGCTCAGCGGCCGCAGCGACCGCGCGTCGTGCTCGAGCTGCCACTTCTCCTTCAGCCGGGCCACGGTGGTGGCCGACAACGGGGCGCCGGGACCCAACAGTCCCCGCAGCGCCAGATCGAAGTCCCCATGGGCCAGGCCGTGCAGGTAGAGCCCGGGCAGGAGCCCGCTCACCGCCTGCGTCCGCCGCAGGAACAGCGGCAGCACCCGGCTCTCGAACTGCTCCTCTACCTCCCGCACCCGCGGGGGGCGCAACCTGACCGTCCCGGCGCTGGTCGTCAACCTGCAAGGCTTGCCGTGGCCGTTGCGGTACCCCACGACGCCATCGATCGGCTTCTGGCGCTCGGACTTCTCGCGGCCCAGGAACTCGGTGACCTCCTGATCCAAGATCTCTTGGATGAACTCCTGCACCCTCCCCCGAATCATCGCCTCCAGATTCTCCCAGACGACCCTTGACCCATCCTCAACCTTGGTGTTCTTCTTCTTCATCGTGGTGCCCTCCTTCCGGTGGATCCATCCTGGATCCGTTTTCTTGGTTCATCCGGAAGGCTACACCGCCTTTGGCTCATCTCCACACCCTTTGAGCGTACCTCCCATGCTTCGGAGCGCATGTCTACTCAAGGGGAACGGATCACCTGTACAAGACTAGTGCAACATGTGCCTCATCATGGTGCATGCTGCACAGCTCTGATGCAGCGCTCACTGATTAGGATTCGCGAGCGAACAACTGACACGCCATGGGCTTCTGTGCGATTGTCAGTCTTGGAAACCCCGATCCGCAACCTCGCCGCCAACGAGAACAGACCCGTCTCTGCTACTCTGAACTGACCCACCT
>CAZPGB010000091.1:0-12735 GCA_964585945.1 uncultured bacterium
TCTTGGACAACTTCAACTATGCGTACGAATTCGGGGTTTTGAGACGGGAACTAGGTCACCGCGCGCGACCATTGCACCGTCGAATGTCGCACACAGTCCGGCAATCGGATCACGGGTATAGCGCTTCAGCAGTTGCAGATACTTGTCATAGTCCCGGGGTTCGATAGCACGTTCATAGACAGTGGGATCGTTGAGCCTCTTTGTCTCCAAGTAGCGCTTGGCCTCGGCAGGCTCCACCGAGAAGGCCGCCTCGAATTTCACAAATATGAGTGGAGGCGTAGATGTCCGAGGATCGCATGTGGCTTGATTGCCGATCTCCTTCCTGAGTTGGAAGTACTCAAAAGGAGAGCAAACAAACGACACACAGATGACATCAAAGCACTGCTCCAGCGCCCAACGGAAGTCGGCCCAATCCTTCTTGGTGAGGATCTCAGGAAAGACATAGCCCTTAGGATTGACGCCCTGGGTGGACATGAAAAGGAAATCACGTGCCTTTTGCACTACATGGCACTCGACCCACTCTCCGTGATTCTTGTCTACTGCAAGGCGACACTTCCCGTCCCGGAGATCTATGGTATCGAGCACTGTCTCAAAGCTGCGAACCGTGGTCCGCATACGCCACACCTGGTCTATGCACATGGACGCAATGCGTTCACGCTCTTGAAGAGGGCGGTTTTCCGTCGGAAGGCAACTGAAGTCGATACCCTGATGTGCAGCCGGATCGGTCTTCCCTAGTGAATCGCGGATGTGAGGATCGGACCATGAGACCTCATCCGAATACAGGTAAACCCTGTCTCCGATCTCAGGGCGGTTGGGCAGTACATCGGCATCAGTGTGTTCGTAGCGCTCGTGGAGACTCACGAGTTCCTCCACACGAGCTTTGGGTCCAGCGAGATCGAGGGATGTCGTAATGGGTTGGCGGCGTTCGTCCGAAAGCCGTCGCAGGTCATCGAGAACGTCCGCAACCTCTACGTTGAGTGAGTCGGAAAAGGCGAATCTACCTTCCTTGATCTTGGAGGCATTGAAACGGAAGATGGACGCACCGTTCTCAAGCATCTGCCGCAATTGCTCGTATCGGTAATCGGCTGGGCCGATGGTGGCCATGATTCGTGTCTTGGGGTGATCCAATCGAAGATAGCTAAGGACAGGGTTTGTGGACATCTACAGGCTCCTCGTCGATGGCGTACCCTCTGCTCATTGGCGCGAGTCCTAATCCGGCTCAGCCTGGCGTCGTGTTGCTGATCCCAGTCTCTTCCCCGTCTCTACGGAGTGTTACCCAAAGGCCGCAGCATTAGGTCCAGTGGACTCTGATCTCCTTGATTGTGGCGAAAGCTCCCCCTACGGACAAGTTGATTCAGAGGTGGATGTGGTCGGGCCCAGAAGCTGACGCTGGTGCCACGACGAACATCGGCATAGGTGCTTCCCTCCGGAGCAAGAGATGCTGGCGAGGGTCCATCCGCATGTTCATATGCTCTTGTACCGAACCACGAGCTCCACCTCGCAGTCGAGTACGTGCAAGAGCAACAGCATCTTGTCAACGGACTTGCGGTAGTTGGTTGGGTCTATCAGCCGATAGAACTGCGCGGGAGATGTGTCCAGGCGACGGATGATCTCGCGCTTCGCGAGATCGCTCGCCTCGAGGCGCGTTTGGGCCTCGATCGTCAGTTTGTAGAGCAGCAGATCGCGCATGTAGCGCGGATCTTGGTTGTATTCGAGCACCTGTTCGACGTGGACGGTGCCTTCCCGGCCGGAAGCCAGCCTGTAGGTGAAGGCCTCCCGTCCGAGTTCGTCATCGATCCTCAGCGCTACGATCGAATCGGCGGCTGTGGGCGGGGGATCGGCCTTCGCATACGGGAAGGAGTACGCCTCGCGCCAGGTCTGGACGCGAAAAGCGTGGCGGTGGTTGTTGCGGGCTACGGATCGAATCTTCATAGCTTGCCTTCGGAGTCGAGTTGTTGAATCAGGTCGAGCACGCGTCGCGTCGGACGGCCAGCCATCGGTCGCCGGTTCTCTAGATCCCACTTCAGGATGAGTCTCCCCCGACGGTAGACATGCACGTGCCGCGGGGAGTGATCGCCTTTCCACGTGAGGAAGGTGTAGCCTCCCCGCCGGATTCGGGACACTGCTAGATGTTACCTCCCACGATAACGTTTGTCAATGCGGGCGACGTGTCGGTTGGAGACGGGTGGGACCGGATGGGGGTGTGGGCATAGATGGAGCTGATCCGGAGCTGGAGGACACCCAGCGGCCTCGCGAGCAGCGTCGATCTAAGGTTTGTCCGAAAGCCCTGCCACCAACTGCTCCGGACTCGGCAACCGTTTGCGGACATCCTCGGGCAGTGTCCGGTAAGTCGCGACCCCCATCGGGGCGGTTACATCCTGAAGCGCATACTCCGCCACCAGCCGATTGCGCTCGCGGCATAGGATCAACCCGATCGAAGGGGCATCCTGCGTGTGCCGCATCTGGCGGTCCACCGCGGTGAGGTAGAAGCCCATCTTGCCGACGTACTCGGGCTTGAACTTACCGGTCTTCAGGTCGATGAGCACGAAGCGGCGCAGCTCGAGGTGGTAGAAGACCAGGTCGATGAAGAACTCCTCGCCGCCGACCTCGAGGCGGTGCTGGCTGCCGACGAAGGCGAAGCCGCGGCCGAGCTCGAGGAGCAGATGCCGGAGGCGGTCGATCAGCCTGGTCTCCAGTTTGCGCTCGGCCATCTGGGTTCCAACGTCGAGGAAGTCGAAGGCGTAGGGGTCCTTGATCATGCGCTTGGCGAGGTCGGAGTCCGGCGTGGGCAGGGTCTGCTTGAAGTTGGTGACAGCCCGGCCTTGGCGCCGGTAGAGGTCCACGTCAATCTGGTGCATGAGGACCGCTCGGGACCAGCCGTGCTCGAGGGTCTGCTGGGCGTACCAGAGGCGCTCGGAGCAATCCCGCAGCCTCGAGATCAGCAGAACATTGTGTCCCCAGGGGATGCCGACGATCTCGGGCGGGGGTTCCTGGTGGACAGGTTCTCTCACAGGTTGTGAGAGAATTCTATCCTCTTGTCTGTAAGCAAGATAGAGAGAGCGCATCTTCCAGAGGTTTGGCTTCGAGAAGCCTCGCAAGCCCGGGAAAGCCTCTCGCAAGTCCCGGGATAGCTGCTCAATGACCGCTGAGCCCCACTGCTCGTTCCGCTGCCGCTCCACGATCGCCCGCCCGATTTCCCAGTACAATCGGATCATCTCCGCGTTGACCGAAAGCGCTGCACGGGTGCGCGCCGTTCGGATCCGGGTCTTGATATCGGCTAGAAGCTGCGGGTAGGCGGCGGGCAGGGATGCACCGAGCCCACTCCCGCCGGGGGTACTGTCGACCATGATCATCATTCCTCCCTTGGCATGCCATTCCTTGGCCCCGGGGCCCGTCGTCCCCCGGACACTTCCGTGGATCTACCTAGCGATCCGCGTGCCAACCACGACGATCCTTCTCGATGGCCGCGGTGAGGAAACGACAGTCGTTGCCCCCCAACCTTTGTTTCTACTTGCACTTCTGTAGCCAAAAGCGGCAAGCTAACGGTGTAAACAGAGTCCATAGCTCGGCCATCCGCCCGCACTGGCCCGTTGGAAGAAGCGTGACGCCCGACGAATAGGAGACGCCGGCGCGATGGGCGGCCACAGCACCTACCCGACAGCTCTGCCAATCACGGCCCGGCCGCGCCGGTCCGGCACCCTCTCCACCATTGCCAGCTGGTTCGTCGAGGATCTCATCGACTTCGGCCGCGTGGAGCTCGCCGATGGGACCGAGCGCCGGCCGGGAGCGGACTACTGGCTGCAGGTCTTCTACCGACAACCGCGCGACACGGTGGACGTGCTGCAGATCCGCAGCGTCTTTCGCCGGCTGAACCGCTTCCTGCGACTAATCACGAAGACCGTGGGGCCGGAGGAGCACCGCTCGAGCTGGCCACGTCGGATCCGGATGAGCTGGAGACGCTGGTGTCACGAGTGGTGTGCGCGGCCTCGGCGTTGCGGGGGGCGATGGGGTTAGTGGAAGAGGAAGGTTTGACAGAGCTCGTGGTGGAGGGAATCCGGTGCGTTTGACGGGCGGGACCGGCTGATGGGCGTGGTGGAGCAGCCGGTGGCTACCATGGCGGCCGAGGAGCTGCGGTTCAACGCGGAGATGCCAGCGCGGACGTCTGATCGGTCTGAGTATGTGTTGACGGGGGAGGATGAGGGTTGAGAGACTTGATTTCACAGGTACCCGAGCTTCCTGTTGCCCGCACAATCGTCTCGGACCTGCCGCACATGTGAAACGCGGCAGGGAGGGTGCCCTATGGAGTTCATCGTCATCTGGTTCCTGTTCGGCCTCGTCTCCGCGATCGTTGCCGCGAACAAGGGGCGAAGCGGGTGCGGGTGGTTCATCCTTGGCTTCTTACTTGGGCCATTCGGACTCCTACTGTCCCTAGTTGTGGCCAAGAACCAGCCCGAAGTCGAAAAGAAGGCCCTCCAGGCCGGAGCCATGAAGAAGTGCCCCTACTGCGCAGAGCTCATCAAGGCAGAGGCCACCAAGTGCCGCTACTGCGGGGAGTCCATTCCTGGAGGTGCATCCCCAGAAACGAAGGTCTAGCAGCCCCATGACCAAACTCGAATCCCTAAAGCCCCAAGCCTCCGTCCGCGGCATCCTCCCCGACTGCGCCGTCACCGTCGTGAGCGTCCAGCACTACGGCTCCGAGGCCCTCGAGCTCACCTACAAGACCCCCGACGGCCGCGTCGGCAACCAGCTCCTCTACCGCCACGACGAGTCCCGCCTCGAGCTGGTCGAGGCCGGCCGCCCCTGGAGCTTCGACGGCGACGGCGCGCTCTTCCGCCTGGTCTCCGAGGCCCACCGCATCCGTCTCGCGCACCTGTTCGACCCGCTCCTGGCGGTGCACACATCACTGGTCGAGCCCCTGCCGCACCAGATCACCGCCGTCTACGAGGCCATGCTCCCCCGCCAGCCCCTGCGCTTCCTGCTGGCCGACGACCCCGGGTCCGGCAAGACGATCATGGCCGGCCTCCTCATCAAGGAGCTGATCGCGCGCGGGGACCTGCAGCGCTGCCTCATCGTCTGCCCCGGCAGCCTGGCCGAGCAGTGGCAGGACGAGCTTGCACGGCGTTTCCACCTGCCTTTCGAGATCCTGACCAACGACAAACTCGAGGCGGCACGCACGGGCAACTGGTTCCTCGAGAACGACCTGGCGATCGCCCGCCTGGACAAGCTCTCGCGCAATGAGGACGTGCAGGACAAGCTGGGCGCCAACGAGTGCCGCTACGACCTGATCGTCTGCGACGAAGCGCACAAGATGTCGGCCACCTTCTTCGGCGGCGAGATCAAGTACACCAAGCGCTACCGGCTGGGGCAGCTCCTGTCGACCCTGACGCGCCACTTCCTGCTTATGACCGCCACGCCGCACAACGGCAAGGAGGAGGACTTTCAGCTCTTCCTGGCGTTGCTCGACGGCGACCGCTTCGAGGGCCGCTTCCGCGACGGGATGCACGCGGTGGACGTCTCGGACCTGATGCGGCGGATGGTCAAGGAGCGGCTGCTCAAGTTCGACGGCCGGCCGCTGTTCCCCGAGCGGATCGCCTACACCGTGGCGTACAAGCTGTCGGATGCCGAGGCGCGGCTCTACAAAGCGGTGACCGACTACGTGCGCGAGGAGTTCAACCGCGCCGATGCGCTGCAGAACGACAAGCGCGCGGGCACGGTGGGCTTCGCGTTGACCATGTTGCAGCGGCGGCTGGCGTCCTCGCCCGAGGCGATCGCGCAGTCGCTGCGGCGCCGGCGCGAGCGGCTGGAGAAGCGCCAGCGCGAGCTGGAGCTGCTGCACCGCGGGGGCGCCATCGCCGCGCAGGCGGCGCTGCGGGGCCCCGAGCTGGACGAGGACGACTACGAGGACTACGAGGACGCGCCCGAGGACGAGGCCGTGCAGCTCGAGGAGGAGATCCTCGACCAGGCAACCGCCTCGCGCACGATCCACGAGCTCAAGGCCGAGATCGAGACGCTAAGAAGCCTCGAGACGCTGGCCCAGGCCGTTCAGCGCAGCGGGGAGGACACGAAGTGGCGCGAGCTGGCTTGCCTGCTGGGCGAGCTCCTGACGCCCAGAGCACTCACCGGACGGGTGGCCGATGGGGACCTGCCGCGGGGCGCGGGGGAGATCCCCAAGCCGAAGGCCTCGCCGCATCAAAAGCTCGTCATGTTCACCGAGCACCGCGATACGCTGAACTACCTCGTCCATCGCATCACCACCCTGCTCGGCCGGCAGGACGCGGTGGTGACGATCCACGGCGCCATGGGCCGCGAGGAGCGGCGCAAGGCGCAGGAGAAGTTCCTGCACGATCCGTCGACGCAGGTCTTGGTTGCTACTGACGCCGCAGGCGAGGGCATCAACCTGCAGCGCGCGCACCTGATGATCAACTACGACCTTCCGTGGAACCCCAACCGGCTGGAGCAGCGCTTCGGGCGCATCCACCGCATCGGCCAGACCGAGGTGTGCTACCTGTGGAACCTGGTGGCGGACGAGACGCGCGAGGGAGATGTCTATCGCCGGTTGCTGGAGAAGCTCGAGGAGGCGCGCAAGGCGCTGGGCGGACAGGTGTTCGACGTGCTCGGCAAGCTGCAGTTCGACGGGCGTCCGCTGCGCGATCTGCTGATCGATGCCGTCCGCTACGGCGAGCGCCCCGAGGTGCGCGCGAGGCTCGTGCAGGCCGTGGAGCACGCGGTCGACCGCCCGCACCTGCAGGACCTGCTCGAGGAGAAGGCGCTGGCGCAGGACGCCATGGACGCGAGCCGCGTCGCGCGCGTGCGCGAGGACATGGAGCGCGCCGAGGCCCGGCGGCTGCAGCCGCACTACATCGAGGAGTTCTTCCTGGAGGCCTTTGGGCGCCTGGGCGGCACGCTGCGCCAGCGAGAGCCGCGGCGCTACGAGGTCAAGCGCGTGCCGGCGCCCGTGTGCCACCGCGACCGTCTGATCGGCGGGGGTGAGCCGGTGCTGCAGCGCTACGAGCGGATCACCTTCGAGAAGGACCTGATCGCGCCCCCGGGACAGCCGCTGGCGGCGTTCGTCTGCCCAAGCCACCCGCTGCTCGACGCCACGCTCGACCTCACGCTCGAGCGCCATCGCGACCTGCTGCGCCGCGGGACCGTGCTGGTCGACGAACGCGATCCCGGCACGACGCCGCGCGTGCTGTTCTACCTCGAGCACGCCGTCCAGGACGCCACCACGGTCCGTGCGCCATCCGGGAGCGGGGGCGAGGCAACGCAGCCGCGCACGATCTCGCGGCGCATGCTCTACGTCGAGCTGGACGCGGCGGGCACGGCGCGCCACATCCACTACGCGCCCTACCTGGACTACCGCCCGCTGCGCGAGGACGAGCCGGGCGTGGACGCGATTCTGGAGCGGCCCGAGTGCGCCTGGATCACGCGCGAGCTCGAACGCAAGGCGGAGGAGCACGCGATCGCCCATGTCGTACCCGAGCACCTCGAGGAGGTGCGCGGCCGTCGACTAGAGCTGATCGCCAAGACGCGGGCGGCCGTCCGCGACCGGCTGACCAAGGAGATCATCCACTGGGACCACCGTGCCCAGCAGCTCAAGCTGCAGGAACAGGCCGGCAAGAGCGGCGCGCGGCTCAATTCGCTGGAGGCTGCCCGACGGCGCGATATTCTGCAGGGCCGCCTCGAGCGCCGTATGGCGGAGTTAGACCGCGAGCAGCAGATCGCGGCGCGCCCACCGGCGGTGCTGGGCGGGTTCGTGGTGGTGCCAATGGGCCTGATCGCGGAGATGACGGGGCGACCGTTGCCGCCCGAGCAGTTGGCCGGGCTCCGCACGCGCGACACGCAGGCTGCGGCCGCGCGGGCGCGGGAGATCGTGATGGCGATTGAGCGCGGGCTGGGGTTCGAGCCCCGCGACCGCGAGTTCGAGAAGCTGGGGTACGACATCGAGAGCCGGGACCCGCAGACGGGGAAGCTCAGGCTCATCGAGGTCAAGGGGCGCATCAGTGGTGCGGCGACGGTCACGGTGACGAAGAACGAGATCCTCTACTCGCTGAACAAGCCGGAGGACTTCATCCTGGCGATTGTGGAGTTCACAGGCGGGGACGGCGATGGCGGGTCCGGGCGCTCGGGACACCGCGTGCACTATGTGAAGAAGCCCTTCCTGCGGGAGCCGGACTTCGGGGTGACGAGCGTCAATTACGACCTGGGGGAGCTGCTGGAGCGTGGGGAGGTCGTGGGATGATCTTGCCCCCATGCGGTGAGCATCGATCGACTTCCCGCAGATTCGTGGCGGGAGTTTCGAGATGTGCGGAGCTCTCCTTGTATCCTCAAGCAAATGAATGCGTTCGCGGGCTTTCGGCCAAAGCGGGCAGTTGTGCAAGAGGTCCTTGCACCAATCCCCTGGGCCCCAGACATCGCGCGGATCGAGATGCTACCCACGCCCGAGGAGTGGCTGGCATGAGGAGAAGCGTAGGAAGATTGTCATTCTTGGAAGGACAAGATCCGCCGGATTTATCCTTCTCAGAAGGATAAATCCCCCCCTGAGAAGAGCCGGCGGCAGCGAACTGTTTGCTGAGATCGGAGGAATCGTGACGGAGAGACCAAGGAGTCATTCCATGCCGCGCCCCATCCTGGAGGACGACGACGTCGAGGTGACCGTGCGGAGGAAGTCCCCTTGGGGCAAGATGTCGGAGAAGCTGAAGTCGGTCGCCGAACCGTGGGTGAGTCGTCTGAGCCCTAATCCCACCGCGGTCGAAATGACCTACGAACGCGCCAAGACGGACCACCCGGATGATCCGCGGTTCATCCTCGACGTCGAGGTCGAAGACCGCGGCGGGGGCGACTTCCACGTCCAGGTCGCGAGCGCGGAGCTCTGAGAGACGGATGCCAGGTGAGTCTGCCGGCGCGCCTGGCACGCCGGTGGAGCCAGGAATACGAGGACGAGCCAATGGGCGACACGTGGATCACGCATCTGCCGGACCTCCTGGACCGGGATGGGCAGATTCCGAGGCTGCGTGGGGGCAGCCGGATCGCCAAACACCTCACGGCGATCGTGAGCACGGTCACCGAGTCGCCGTCGACCTCGCCTCAGGCGACCGGTCTGCGGTGCCGGCGGCGGCCCCAACGCAAGGCCTGCCCGGGGATCATCCAGGCCGGCTTCGAGCCCGGAACGTCGGCCATCCGGTGGTTCTGCCCCGCCTGTGACGACCGGGGCTGGATTCGCGGATGGCACGAGACGCGGTGGGACAAAGGCGGCCGGGCGGGATTGCCGCGGATCGACCGGATCGTCTACCGCCACGGCTTCACCGACGACATCGAGACCGAGGAGGGGCTCGAGGAGATCGTGCTCGAGGGGACGGCGGTAACCGAAGAGATCGCGCGCGCGATCCACGACAACGAGCTGTTGGGAGCTTCCGGGTTCTACGGCGACCCCACGGTCGGTGATCCGCTGGAGGTGGATTCGCTCGAGATCCTCCACGACGGGGCCCGCACGATGATCACCGTCTACAACCGGGCGATCATGCTGCTGGCCTCGAACGTGGAGTTCTTCACCCAGGTGCATCGGGTGTGCTGCAAGATCACTGGGCCGCGGGGGTGAGGGGGCCTGCAACGGGTGCGAGGGACGAGGTAGGCAAGTGAGCAAGGAAGGAGATCGACGCGTGAGCCCGCGCCGCCAAGGTCGTGCCAAGCCTCCCGTCCGGAGGGAAGCAAGCGCACCGGCCAAGACAGCCAACGGATACGGCGAACTGCTCGGGAACATCGCCGACTTGCTCGACGAGGCGCGTCGAACCTCGGCCAGGGCCGTCAACGCGCTGATGACGGCGACCTACTGGGAGATCGGCCGGCGGATCGTCGAGTTCGAGCAGGGCGGCAAGGCGCGCGCGGAGTATGGCGAATCGCTGCTCAAGGAGCTTGCGGCGGACCTCACCAGACGGTTCGGGCGCGGCTTCGGATGGCGTAACCTCTTCCAGATGAGGGCCTTCTACGTGGCCTACCCTCCGGAGATATTGCAGACGGCGTCTGCAATATCCCCGGGCGCGGAGCCCGTCGCCTCGGCACCCCCACCGGTGGGGGAGAGTTTGCAGACGGTGTCTGCAGCATCCCGGCTCTCGCACGTGGCCGCCCGCTTCCGGCTTCCCTGGTCGGCCTACGTTCGGCTCCTCTCGGTCAAGAGCGACGAAGCCCGCCACTTCTACGAGGCCGAGGCCCTGCGCGGCGGCTGGTCGGTTCGCCAGCTTGATCGCCAGATCAACAGCCAGTTCTACGAGCGAACCGCCCTGTCGAGGAACAAGGCTGCGATGTTGGAGAAGGGAACGCAGGCTCTGCCGGACGATGCCGTAAGTCCGGAGGAGGAGATCAAGGATCCCTACGTGCTCGAGTTCCTGGACCTCAAGGACGAGTACTCCGAGAGCGATCTGGAGGATGCCCTCATCCGCCACCTGGAGGCGTTTCTGCTGGAGCTTGGGGGCGATTTCTGTTTCGTCGGCCGCCAGAAGCGTCTGCGGATCGGCGACGAGTGGTTTCGCGTGGATCTGATCTTCTTCCATCGTCGCCTGCGCTGCCTGGTGCTCATCGACCTGAAGCTCGGCCGGTTCACCCACGCCGACGCCGGCCAAATGCACGTGTATCTCAACTACGCGGCCGAGCAGTGGACCCGGACCGACGAGAACCCGCCCGTGGGCCTAATCCTCTGCGCCCGGAAGAACGATGCCCTGGCCCGTTACGCGCTCGACAACCTGCCGACCAAGGTCCTCGCCGCCGAGTACCGCACGGCGCTGCCCGACGAGAAGCTCCTCGCCGCGGAGATCACGGAGACGCGGCGGCGGTTGGAGGGGTGGGGGAAGCGAGGAGGAGGGAAGCGATGATGATGCGACGGCGCGTTGGGGGAGTGCATCGACCGAGTTCAGGGGCGCCGGGATCAGGCGCAATCGCAAGCCATCCTGGTGGAAAGAAGCCGGTGCGAGTCGCCCCTAGAGAATTCGAGGTAGCCCAGTGACCGAAGTCATCGCCAGGAAGAAGCTCATCGAAGTCGCCCTGCCCCTCGATGCGATCAACGCCGCCTCGGCGCGGGAGAAGTCGATCCGCCACGGGCACCCGTCCACGCTGCACCTGTGGTGGGCGCGCCGGCCGCTGGCGGCGGCGCGGGCGGTCATCTTCGCGCAGATGGTGGACGACCCTTCGTCGCGCCCGGAGCTGTTCCCGACCGAGGAGGAGCAGGAGAAGGAGCGCCAGCGGCTCTTCAAGATTATCGAGGACCTCGTTAAGTGGGAGAACACGACCAACGAGGAGGTGCTGCAGCGGGCGCGCGACGAGATCCGGGCGAGCTGGCGGCGCACCTGTGCGGACAACGCCCATCACCCACGGGCCAAGGAGCTGTTCGATCCCGAGAAGCTCCCCGCCTTCCATGACCCCTTCGCCGGCGGCGGGTCCCTGCCCCTCGAGGCGCAGCGGCTTGGGCTCGAGGCCTACGCCAGCGACCTAAACCCGGTCGCGGTGCTGATCAACAAGGCGATGATCGAGATCCCGCCGAGGTTCGCCGGTCGGCCGCCGGTCAACCCCGAGGCGCGCAAGAACAAGGATCTGATCGATCGCAAGTGGAAGGGCGCCCAGGGCCTGGCCGAGGACGTGCGCTACTACGGCAAGTGGATGCGCGACGAGGCCGAGAAGCGCATCGGGCACCTCTACCCCAAGATCGAGATCACGGCGGAGATGGCGCGGGAACGGCCGGACCTCAAGCAGTACGTCGGCCGCAAGCTCACCGTAATCGCCTGGCTGTGGGCCCGGACGGTGAAGAGCCCGAATCCGGCCTATGCGCACATCGACGTGCCGCTGGCGTCGACGTTCATGCTGTCGACGAAGAAGGGCAAGGAGGCGTACGTCGAGCCGGTGATCGAGGGGGATGGGTATCGGTTCACGGTGAAGGTGGGGAAGCCGCGGGATCTGGAAGGGGCGAAGAAGGGAACGAAGCTCGGCGGCAGCGGCTCTGCTTTTAGGTGTGTGATGTCAGGATCACCCATCCCGTTTGAGTATATCCGCGCTGAAGGCAAAGGGGGGCGCCTGGGCTCACGAATGATGGCGATTCTGGCAGGGGGAGATCGAGGGCGGGTCTGCTTGCCGCCAACGGGTGAAATGGAGGAGATGTCACGCCGCGCGATGCCTGCTTGGCAACCAGACATCGAGTTCTTCTCGCAAGCTCTAGGGTTCCGAGTAGGCAACTACGGCATGACCAAGTGGAGTGACCTGTTCACTGCGCGACAACTTGCCGCCCTAGAAACCTTCTCAGGCTTGGCGTCTGAAACCAGAAACAGGGTATCAGGGGACCTGTCGGAAGCGCCTGCGGCGACGCCGAGATCACTTACTGCGAGCGAGGACTACCACGACGAGTATGCAAAGGCCGTGGGGCTGTACCTTGCGTTTGCAGTCGACTACGCTGCCAATTACTGGTCAGTGATTGCCACTCCCGCGGAGGGATTCATCCGTGGGACGTTTGCTCGTCAAGCTCTTCCGATGACGTGGGATTTCGCCGAAGCGAATCCCTTTGGCAATACCAGCGGCAACTGGCTTGCTGGAATAGACTGGATCGCGCGAGCATTGGACGCGCTTCCTGCGATGTCGCAAGGTGGCGCATGTTTGGCAGACGCCCGAGGGCAGCTCCTCTCTTCTGGAAGAGTCATATCTACACTGGACAGTGCAATGTTCTCCACTAGCATCTGGCAACTCTGGACCCGGCGCCTA
>CAZPGB010000092.1:0-12586 GCA_964585945.1 uncultured bacterium
GAAGATGAAAAAACCCCGCGAACAGGGTTGACAAGGGTTGTTCCATATCAGGCCCAACCACCGTAGAGCGGGCTGAACTTGCGGCGCAGGTGCGTGATCAGGTGGTCGGCGTTCAGCGGCTCTCCGGTAACCACTTCAACCAGCTCGGCCGCACGATGGGTTTGGCCCGGCCGGTGGATGCGCTCGTTGGTCCAGTCCTTGAGCGGGGCCAGATCGCCCCGCGCGATCTGTTCCTGCAGCTCGCGCAGCTCGCGCCCGGCGGCCTCGAAGAACTGCGCGGCATAGAGGTTCCCCAACGCGTAGGTCGGGAAGTAGCCGAAGAGGCCCATGGCCCAGTGGATGTCCTGGAGGACACCTTCGGTGTCGTCGGCCGGCTCGATGTTGAGCAGATCGCGCAGGCCCTCGTTCCAGGCCGCCGGCAGGTCCGCGACGCGCAGGCGTCCCTCGATGAGCGCCTGCTCCAACTCGAAGCGCAAAATGATATGCAGATTGTAGGTGACCTCGTCGGCTTCGACGCGAATGGGCGAGGGCCGCACGTCGTTGACCGCCGGATACCAATCCTCCAGCGTGACGTCCTCGGTCACCTCGGGGAAGAAGGCCTGGAGGTAGGGGAACGCGAATTCCCAGAAGGCCAGCGAGCGGCCGACGAAGTTCTCCCACAGCCGGGACTGCGACTCGTGGATGCCCAGGCTGGCGGCCGACGCCAACGGCGTGCCGATGTGGCGCGAATCGAAGCCCTGCTCGTAGAGCGCGTGCCCGCCCTCGTGCATCGTCGCGAAGAGTGCCATCGGCAGAAAATCTTCCCGGTAGCGCGTCGTGACGCGCACGTCCCACACGCTGCCGACCGTGAAGGGGTGGTGCGCGGTGTCCAGGCGCCCGGCTTCGAAGTCGTAGCCCATCCTGCGCAGCAGCCACTCGCCGAAGGCCCGCTGCTTCTCGATCGGAAAGCGGCGTGTCAGGAGTTCCCGCCGCGGCTGCAGCCCGGAGTCCGCGATGGCGCCCGCGATCTCGGTCAATCGCGGCTTGAGCGCGGCGAAGACCGCCGCCACTTCGGCGGTCGAGCTGTGCGGTTCGTACTCGTCCAGCAGCGGATCGTACGGCGTCTGCTCGAAGCCCAGTGCCTCCGCTTGCCGCCTCTTGAGCTTCAGGATGCGCTCCAGCCAAGGGGCGAAGTGCGCGAAGTCCGATGCCTCGCGCGCCGCGAGCCAGTGCTGCTGCGAGAGCGCCTGGGTGCTGGTGATCTCCTGCACCAGGGCGCGCGGTATGCGGCGGGCCCGGTCGACGACGCGCCGCATCTCCCGGATGGTGACCCGAGCGTCGTCGTCGAGCTCGCCGCTGGTTGCTTCCAGTCGGGCGAGCAGATCGAGAAGCGCCGGATCGGTCGTCTTGTCGTGCACCAGACCCGACAGCACCTCGAGCTGCGCCGCCCGCATGGGCGCCGCCTTGGGCGGCATCAAGGTCTGCTGATCCCAGCTCAGGAGGCTGCCGGCGCCGCGCAGGTGGAAGATCTCACGGATTGCCCCCAGGAACCTCTCGTAGGCCTGACGGGTTGAATCAACCATGGTATGCTCTCCTGCTGCGGATGGGGAAGGACACGTCCTCCGCACCGGCAGTGTGCTGGTTGTCGATTGTAAGGCTTGAAGGCGACCGCCCGCAACGCCCGCAATGGTTGCAGTTGGCGGCCGCCGGCGCCGATATTCCTCGCGAGAGGAGGAGCCATGGCCAAGGCGCGCGTTGCGATCCTGAGAACCCGACCCGAGACGGTCATCGAGGACTACCGGCGGCTCTGCGAGCTGGCAGGGATGAAAGAGGCCCTCGCCCCCGGCGCCAAGACGATCCTCAAGGACAACATCACCTGGCACTTCGTCATGCCGGGCGTGAATACCACGCCCTGGCAGCTCGAGGGCACGATCCGAGCCCTCAAGGACGCCGGACACGACGACCTCGTGGCGGTTCACAATCACACGGTCGTGACGATCCCCGAACAGGGTGAAGAGCGACTGAAGTTCCAGCCGATCTACCGCAAGTTCGACATCCCGGTGCTCTTCAACTTCAAGGAAGAGCACATGAAGTGGGTGCCCTTGAATGCCAAGCTGGATTTGATCGCGCTTCCCAAGATCTTCGGGCACGACGTGCGGATTCCCGACTACTTCATCGGCAAGAACATCGTCCACATGCCGACGGTCAAGACACACTCCTACACGCAGTACACCGGGGCGCTCAAGAACGCGTTCGGGGGCCTGCTCAACTTCAAGCGCCACTACACCCACACCTGGATCCACGAGACGCTGGTCGATCTGCTGGCGATCGGCAAGGAGATCCACCCGGGCATGTTCGCCACCATGGACGGCACGACGGCCGGGTCGGGACCGGGACCGCGCACCGTCATTCCGCATGACAAGCACATCATCTTGGCCTCAGCCGATCAGGTGGCCATCGATGCCGTGGCCGCCTCGCTGATGGGCATGGATCCGCGCGCGTTGCCCTGCATCTGGCTGGCCCACCAGCGGGGTCTGGGCATGGGCGACCTGCAGGAGATCGAAGTCGTCGGCGATCAGGACGTCGCCCAGGAGCGCTGGAACTTCGATGTGGGCGTCAATCTGGCGACCGGCGTCGGGCGGCTGCTCTGGTTCGACACGCCGTTGAAGGCTCTGCAGAAGCTCTTCTTCCACACGCCGCTGGTCAACGTCTTCATCTGGGGCTCGGAGATGTATCACGACAAGGTCTGGTATCCGAGCAAGGGCGCCAAGGTGGCGCAGCGTTGGCAGCGCGAGTCGCCGTGGGGGCAGCTCTTCGCGCGGTACGAGGAGTGATAGCGGACATCCGAGGGGAAGCCGGCGCCGCCGATTCGGGATTCGGATGGCGGCTGATGCGCCGTCACCGATCGCGGTGCTCCCGTAACCACCGCGACAACTTCTCCAGATCCACGCGATTGCCCGCCGTCTTGCAGTCGTCACGCCATTCGCGGTAGAGTTCGTAGACGGTGTGATCCTCCTCGAGCTCGCTCGGAGATCGCGACGCCAGGTAGCGATCGAATTGCTTGAGCAGCTTGTCGTGCCACCGGCCGGGGAACTTCTCCCGCACCCGCGGCCCGTAGTCGTCCGGCTCATGGATCTTGTTGCCGACGACGCTCTTGCGGGCATGGTGCGCGTCGTCGGTGATCATCAAGAACTGGTGACCGCCGAAGCGCACCCGGTCGAGCTTGGCGCCCCGCGCTTCATCCGGCAACTTGCGCTTCTTCTCGACGTGTTCCTTTTCCTCGCGCCGCCGCTGGGCCTGCGACTTGAAAATGGCGTACAGCACCGCCATCGAGTAGCCCAGCAGCCGGGCCTTGCGGTCGGAGTGGCCGACACGTCGCGCGGCGCGGTAGGCGAAGAGCCCGAAGAGAGGGAAGCGGTTGAGCGTATCCCCGCTGCTCATGGTGATCTCCCTGGACCAAGAGTCCACTCGTTACGCGGTCGACGGGATCACGCCTCGGGAGCGAAGGTCGCGGGCCTGATCAGCGC
The DNA here is from genome assembly GCA_964585945.1 of uncultured bacterium. Lineage (GTDB taxonomy): Bacteria > Eisenbacteria > RBG-16-71-46 > CAIMUX01 > WJJG01 > CAZDKK01. Next base: position 3,507 of record CAZPGB010000092.1, read on the forward strand.
ACTCCAGAGGCCGAGTGCATGCATGACCGCGCCGATGATGACGAAGCCTACCAGGTCGGCCAGGTCGAACGCCACCGCGCCGTGACCTGCTCGAGGGAATCGATGACGCAGTTCATGCGCGGCACACGGTTGTCCGTGGCCTGAGCGAACTCGATCTCGGGACCCGGGTGCAGGACGAGATGGTGCGCGCGCAGCCGGGCGGCCGCTTGCGCCGGATCGCGGTAGTCGCAGTGCTCCGGGTGCGAGCTGATCTCAAGCCACTCGAATCCGGTGTTACGAATGGGCTCGAGAACCTCCAAGATCGGCCGGCGGTAGAAGCATCCGGTTGAAAGGCCGACTTCCCAACGTGCCATTCTTCTTCCTCTCCTCCACGGATCGCCAGAGCGCTGTCAGATTGCATCCGCAGTGTGGGACGGGGCATACGCCGGCCGCCTCGGTGGACGTGCTGTTGCAGGCGTCTCCCGTGTCCTGGCCGGTCCCGATCTGGCCGGCGAAGAGACGCACGTAGAAGTCCGCCCGCATGCCGGCGTCGTACCGATACCAATGGGCGCCCCATCCGTAGTTGCGCTCGTACTTCGACCGCGCCAGTCCGGCGATGTGCCGCGGGTGCCAACCCAGGGCGAGCAGGGCGTAGACGAGCAGACGTAGTCCCCCCGGCTCCATGAGCTGCGAGTTGGGGTTCGCCAGGAGGCTGCGCACGCAAGGGGGCAGCATATCCATTGGCGTCGCGTCGTACGTGGTCGCCCAGCGCGGGGCCGGTTCATGGTCCTGGGCGTAGAACCAGCGGTGGAAGTCGGACAGCGCGGATCCGCGGTAGGCTTCGATCAGGCGGAGGGTTCCGGCCGACTGCTCCGGGATGGCTGCCGTGCTGTGGGCTGCCCACTGCGTCGCGCGTTGGAGCGATCGCATGATGGCGGCGCCTTCCGCATAGGGCAGCCCTCGGGCCGGGACGACGACCATCCGCGGGATTCGCTGCGCCACCGCCGGGTCACCTCCGATCCCCCTGGTCCACGGCTTGCGGTAGACCGTGAAGGGGACACGGACCAAGCGCGTGTGCAGGGGATCGCCGTACTCGCTCAGGTCGATCGATATCGACTCACGTCCCCGTTTCTGCGGCGGAACGCGAACGTCCGTCAGCTCGACCGGGATCTCGGCCTGGGGCGCCGCGTCCGCGCCGAATCCAAGCCTCGGTCGAGATAGTGCGGCAGCGCCTCGACCGAATCGACGTGCACGTCGTCGTAGTGGCCCCGATCGCAGCGCGTGATGAAGTCCGCCATCGGGACGCCGCGCGCACGCGCCCCCAGGAACTCCTCGATCCGCAAGCGGACGAGGGGATTGCGGTAGAATTCACGCACAGATGACATCGATTTGCGATTGCCTCGTTGCTCATACCGATTCCCGCGTTCCCGCGGCAGACGTCCAGTGCACCCCCAATCTCCCGCATAGCAGCCGGGCAGTAGCGGAGACATCCGGTCCACGCTGGAATCTCGGCAGGGGAATCCCACCCAGCGCAATCCCTGAGCGCGCATCCCAAACGTAGCGGAACTGGAGCGCCCCCGTGCGAAGGTTGGGGTTTCCCCCGAAGGCGCAGTTGACATGTCGCCCCCTGTATTCCGCGAAACCGACCCCATACCTTGGGTCAAGGCGCCTGCACGTCGCGGGTCGACATCGAGGCACAAGCGCGCCGTGCGAGTCCGCTGACCCTCGGCGTCTGGAGGAGAGGAGGTTCCTATGGACGATCGTGGAAACCAAGGCCCACCCCGGCCCGTGATGCCTTTCGTGCTGAGTCTCATCGCCGGTCTGTGGATGCTATCCATGGGGGGATGGGGTGGCTGGGCACAGATGAGCGGACATCCGTGGGGCGTCCACATGGGGGAGGCAGGACATCATGGTGCTCGCACTCCTGATTGGATGTGGCGGCATCATACAATGATGTACGGCTACGGCAGTAGCTCCCTGTGGGTTTGGACGGGCACGATCGCCGGCCTCGTTGTTCTCGCCGGAGCCGTTCTTCTGTTTGCCAAGCCTGCCACAGCCCGACCGTGGGGGATCGTGATCGTCGTGGTCTCGGCGGCAGGCCTCTTCGCCGGCGCCGGCGGGCTGCTGGCCGGCCTCCTCGGCATCTTGGGCGGCATTCTCGCGATCACGTGGCGGCCTCCGATGACATCTTCCGCCTGATTCCGGCGGCATCGACTTCGCGGGGACGCGATTCGCAACGAAAGGAGAGTTCGCCATGAAGAGCGCACGCATCGGCGCCATCGTCGGCCTACTGAGCGTGGGGTTCTTCTTCCACGCCGCGGGCCAGGAGATAGGCATTGTGAAAGGGGAGCGCGATGGCGTCTCTTTCATGACAGGAGGCGTGAGCAAGGGCGAGCGGGCCCGCATGGAGAGCATGTCGGAGGACTACAATCTCAAGGTGGTTCTCGCGACGGACGAGGGAGCCTATCTGGCGCGTCTGCCGGTCGCCATCCGCGACGAGGACGGGCAGGAGCTCCTCGAAGTCGAGACCAACGGTCCCTGGCTCTACGCGAAGTTGCCGGCAGGCCGATACACGGTGACGGCCGTGCGCAAAGGGGTCGAGAAGCAGCGCCGTCTGCAGGTGGACGAAGGGCTCGCGGTGGTGATGTTCCATTGGAGCATCGAGTAGCCCCGCGCGGAAGAGAACTCTCGCCCCGGGCTTGCGATTGAATCACTCCTGTGGCATGGTGCAGTCCACATAGCATTTAGCGTCAACGCACCTGTCCAACGCCGTCATCTTGGGCGGATCCGCCCCGGTACACCATCGTCGTGGCCAGGTAGGAGGGCCTGCATGTCAGACCGCTTGATCCTGTGGGGCATTGTCATCGGCTACATGATCTTCGTCTTCGTCAAGGGTGTGCTCAAGGTCAAGCGGATCGGGGATGCGGACGATTACCTGGTCGCGGGCCGCAATGTGCGCTGGTTCTTGTTGTTCTGCACCATGGGCGCCACCGTGATCGGGGGGGGATACTCGATCGGCGCCATCGGCAAGACCTACGAGTGGGGCGTCCTGATGCTGCTGGTCTCGACCGGCGGCTATCTGCACTTCATCTTCTCGGGACTCGTGGTCGCACCGCAATTCCGCAAGGCAGAGCTCTACACCGTGGCGGGGTTCTTCGGCTACCGCTTCGGCGAGGGTCCGCGCTTCTTGGTCCTGATTCTCTCGCTGCTCTTCTCGGTCTTCATCGTCGCTGCGCAGATGGCCGCCTTCGGGACCGTCCTGGCTGCGATCATGCCCGGCTTGGCGCATGTGGAGAACGCCCTGCGCTGGGCGATTCTGGTCGCCGGCTGCATGGTGGTGATCTACAGCACCGCCGGGGGGCTGCTGGCGGTCATCCACACCGACGTCTATCAGTTCATCGTGCTGCTGGCCGGGTTCGCGATCACGCTCGTCTTTTGCATCCCGGACATCGCCGGATCCTACAACGCGGATACCGGCAAGTTCGTTCCCTCGCGCTTCGGCACCGTCGACATCATCGACCCCGATTCGATGGCGCGCAAACTCCAGCAGCGAACCGATCCCCTTTCCGCTTACATACGCCAACAGCTTGACGAGGAGGGGCTCTCTCTGTCCGAGACAACCGCTCGCCCGGACTTGGAAGTGCTGCCGTCGGGAGACGCGCTGGTAGTGGAAGTGACCCAAGGACGGGCCATCGTGACCGCGTTGAACAGCCTGCTGGACGATCCGAACCTGTATCGGCCCGAACGATTCGCCCACGTGGAGCTCACCGAGCAGACCCGCGACCTCTTGGAAGGCGAGGTGGGAGGGCGAGAGCTCCGGCGCCGTAACCTGTCGCTGCTTCAGGACGCCTATCCGGCCGAGATCACCCGCAACCGCATGATCACACCCAACTTCTTCAAGGTGGAAGGCGGCAAGGGCTGGCTGTTCCTGATCACGACGTTCTTGGCCTTCCTGTTGGGGGAGACCTTCGCCCCCGGCTATGCGACGCGCTACTGCGTGGGGCGTGACATCAAGGAAACGCGCCTGGGCATCGCCGGGGTGGGGTTCTTCCTGGCGCTCACATTTCCGGTGGTGTTGTTCTTCATCGCGCTCTACGCGCGGATCCATTTCCCCGACATCGACCCGCAGCAGGCGCTGCCCATGGTGGTCGAGCAGCTTCACAGCCCCATCATCGGCGGTTTGATGATCGGAGCGCTGCTGATGGCGGTGATGTCGTCGGCCGATTCCGCGCTCAACTCCGCCACGGCCATCTTCGTCAAGGACCTCTTTGAGCACCAGCTCGGATGGGAGGACCGCGGCGACGGGCGCATGCTGCGGCTGGCGCGCATCTGCACGGCTGCGCTCGGACTGGCCGCCATCCTGGTGGCGGTGCTCTGGTCGGACATCATCGGCCTTCTGCTCTTTACCTACCATGTCTGGGCGCCGGCCATCATCCTGCCGGTGGTCGTAGGCGCCATTTCCAAGAAGCGGTCACGGAAGCTGACGCGCGACATCTTCGTCACCATGCTGGCCGCCACGGTACTCACGCTCATGTATCGCGCGGTGCTCTTTCTGAGCACGCGTTTCGAGCTCTTCTCGCTGGATGAGGCAACGGTAGAGTTCATGCAGGGCTTCGACCCCGCCGTCTTCGGGGTGGGGGTGTCCTGCGTGGTCTATGCGCTGCTGAGGCTGTTGCCCAGTTTCGATGGGGGCGAGAGGGCTACCGCGGCCTAGGCACGCTCCCCGCTCAATCCACGACGACGCGGGGTATGCTGGGCGGGATCCGGGTCAGGATCTCGTAGTTGACGTAGTTGATCAGGTCGGAGAACGAGCTGACCGTGATGCGCGCCCGCTTCTGGGTGCCGATGATGACGACTTCGTCGCCCTTCTTTACGTAGTGGCAATCGGTCACGTCGACCATCATCATGTTCATGTTCACATAGCCCACGACGTAGGCCCGCCGGCCTCCGACGAGAACATGACCCAGATTGCTGAGATTCCGGGAGAACCCATGGGAGTACCCCACCGGCACGGCGGCGAGGGTCTGGTTGCGCATGGCCTGGTAGGCGGTGCCATAACCGACGAACTCGCCGCGACGAACCTGCTTCAGGCCCATGATGCGACTGCTCCAGCGCATGATGCCCTTGAGCACCGTGGGCGGATGATCAGCCTTCTCGGGGATGGTGCGCATGACGTAATGCATGCGCGTTTCCTGGTTCGGCCAGTAGCCGTACTGGGCGATGCCGATGCGCGCCATGTCGAGAATCGACTCGGGGTAGTTGAAGGTCGCCGCGGAACACGCGGCATGGACGAGCCGCAACTTGAGGCCGCCACGTTCCACGACACGGACCTGCTCGGAGAAGGTTTCGAGCTGGCGCTGCACGCGGTAGTAATTGGCGATGCTCTCCGCACCGGCCAGGTGAGTGCACGCACCCTCCAGGTGGAGCTGCTCCGGGTTGGCGGCGATCACGCCCACCGCCCGGTCGAGCTCGTCCCCGATCAGGCCGGTCCGGTTCATCCCGGTTTCCAGTTCCAGATGGACGCGGGCGGGCCGGCCTACGCGGCGCGCGGCTCGGAGAGCGCCCTCCAGCCGGTCCAGATCAAAGACATAGAAGGCGATGTTGCGTTCGACCGCCCACTCCAGCTCGGCGTTGTCGATGTAGCCGAGAATGAGCAGGTCCGTATCGGTGCCTCGCACGCGGTCCGCCGCATACGCCTCCTCGGCACTGAAGACCGAGAAGTGCCGGACGCCGCACTGCTCGGCCATGGGCAGGAAGACATCGATTCCGTGACCATACGCGTTGCCCTTGATCACCGAGGAAAGCAGCGTTCGGGAACCGATGATGGTTCGCAGGAACCGCAGGTTTCTCTTGTAGGCGGATCGGCTGATTTCAACCTGGGATGAGAAGTTCATCGGGTCTCGGCCTCATCTCCTCGATTGCGGACTCTGCTCCTTCTTCGCCATCGATCGTCCGGGCATCCCCGGCTCTTGAATGTCAATCCGAGGGATTATTCTGCACGCGGAGGGCCTCCAGAGCAACACGGTGCAGGATCCGGACGCCGGGAGCGAGGAGCTCGTCGGGGAAGTCGTAGGTGGGATGATGAAGGGCGGGATGCTGGTCGCCCGCGCCCAGTCCGAAGAGCGCGCCCTTGAATCCGCGCGTGAAGTGGCCGAAGTCCTCGGACCAGCCGAAGGGATGCTCGAGTGCGCGCACCGCAAGACCGGTTGCCGTCGCGGCTGCGCGCACCACGGCGACGGCCTCGGGGTGGTTCACGGTGGCGGGGAAGGGCTCGCGGACGTCGATCGCGGCGGAGAGACCGTGGGCCCGGGCGATGTCGTGCCCCAGGCGGCGGCAGTGGCCTTCGAGCTCATTCAGGATCGACTCCCTGTGCGCCCTCAGGGTGGCCATGACGACCCCCTTGCCCGGCGTGGTGCCGAACGCCACCTCGCCCACCCGCGCATGGATGACCGTGACCTTGGCCGCCTCGTGCAGCGGGATGTGGAACTGCGGCACGGCGCTCAGCGCGGCGATGAGCTGCGCCGCGGCCAGCGCGGGGCTACGGCCCCGCTCGGTCTCGGCCGCATGGGCCGTGGCGCCTTCCAGATGGATGGCCACGCCGCGGGATCCGCTGGCGAAGGGACCCTCGCGCAGGAGCACCTCGCCCAAGCCGTATCCGGGCAGATTATGCAGTGCGAAGACCCAGTCAGGTCGTACCGAAGCGAATTGCGGGTCGTCGAGCACAAGGGCGGCGCCCTCACCGGTTTCCTCGGCGGGCTGGAACAGTAGGACGACCCGGCCCCGCGGGGGACAGCCCCGGCCCAGCTCGCGCGCGACGCCGCACAGGATGGCCATGTGACCATCGTGGCCGCACTTGTGCGACACGCTCGCACGGCGTGACCCGTGACCGATGGTGAGCTGCTCGTGAATCGGCAGCGCGTCCAACTCGCAGCGAAGCAGAACCGTGGGACCGGTGGCATGGCCGGCGAAGACGGCGAGAACGCCATGCCCGCCAACATCGCGGAGCAGATCATCGGGTCCAACGGCGCGCAGGAAGTCCTCGACGACGGCCGCTGTTTCGCCTTCGTGGTGCGAGAGCTCGGCGCACCGATGCAGCCTGTGACGCAACGCGAGGATTGCGTCATCGGCCATGGGGGACCTCGCTCTGTTCAACGACGGGATCAACCGGTATCTCCGTATCCTCGGAGAACTGGCTCATGTACTCCTCGAGCGGGGGATCGACCGAGATGTCCACGTACTTGTTGGCCATCAGCCGCACCAAGGCGGCGTAGTTCATCCGAAAGCGCACGACCCCGCCTACCGCCAAACCCCCGGGGCTTTCACCCACATTGAGCACGGTGATGTCGCTGCTGGCGCCCGCGACTTGATGGCTCGGATTCTCAGGCCTCAGTCCGCCGATGTCGGTGTCGAGCTGACCGATGTTGACCAAGGCCCGATAGCCGCGCTGACCCGGCTTGAGATCCTCCGGCATCTCGGTGATGAACGGCGTTGAGGTGCCGGTTTCGGTGGCTGGCACCAAGCTCTTGCGCTTGATCTCGGTGATTTCCGCCTCCAGCGTGAAGACGTCGTCGCGCAGTCCCGAGAGCGTGCCGCCGTTGATCAGGTCGGTGCCCAGGAACACGGCCTCGCCGATGCGGAAGTGGTTGATCGTGCGCGGTAACTGCCCGTCCAGGACCAGTGGAAGGGTCGCGCTGGTGCCGGCGGAGATGACCGGCATCGTGTGCTCGAACTTCAGCTCCAACAGCTCGCGGTACAGCACGAGCTGCATGAACTGGTCGATATTGGGCACCGCACCCGCCAGGCACCCCAGGTTGGCACCGATGCCCAACACGTCCAGGTGCTCGAGCTGGAAGACCTGATTGTAGAACTTCATCAGCGAGCCCGGCAGGATGCCCTCACGCAGATCGCCGAGCTCGATCATGATGATGATGCGGTGACGTTGCCCTTGCCTGCCGGCCTGCTCGTTGAGGGCGTGAATGGTCTCAGCCTCGCTGTTGAGGGTCACGTCCGCGAGCTCGATCACGTCGGATATGTTCGCGAGGCCGGGGACGCGCAGGTACCAGGACTCGATCGTTGGCGCAAAGCCCCGAATGGTGCGCAGATTGTCGAGGCGCGATTCGCCCACCGACCTCACCCCCATGCGGTGGAGCGCTTTGAGGGTGTCCTCGTGGCCGCACAGCGACTTGGTGACGAGGGTCCACTGCGCGTCGTGGCGCTGCATCCAACCATCCACCACACTGAGGTTGTGATGCAGAGCTTCCAGATTGACGATCAACCGACTCATGGTTGACTCCTTGCACTATAGCGCATCTCGGCGTATTTGCTGTCGAAGCCGATGCGCTCGTAGAGCCGTTTGGCGGGGTTGTCGTATTCTACATGCAGCTTCACATCTCCCTTGCAGCGCGCCAGCGCCTCTTCCACTAGTCGGCCGCCGATTCCACGACCGCGCATCTCGGGCCGCACGCCGACAAACACCAGGATATGTTCCGGAATGTAGCCCGACATGCCCGTGTCGAGAATGACGACCGAACCCACGACCTCTTCCCCTTCGGTCGCAACGAGGATGAATCCGCCCATCGCTTCTTCCTCCGACAAGGCGTAGAGCAGCGCGCGCCGGATGTCGGGGACAGTGTCTTCATACGGCTTCATGTTCTCATGCAGGAACTGGGCCAGATCGTCGAGGCTCAGCCACTTCGGGAAGTCCGCCGGCACTCGTATCTCGTGGAGTCTCACGGAGGCGGCAGACGGCCCGGCGCCTTTCTGATTGGTCGGCATATCGGATCCTTCCTGAATCCCTGCTGCGCGCGGCGACGCCGACGCCTAGCGCGAGCCAGGCGCACCAACGTCGGCACATGCAGAGGGACGGGCGTATGTGATTCTTGGTGCCTGGAATCGGGCTGCGGACGGCATGCAAGCGGCCATGCGGCGGATGTGTGCCCACCTTCGGCCCACTGCCCCCGATTCCCCGTGATCCCTCGCTTGGAGGACATGCACACACATGTCCATGTGACCATAAGGCAGGCTCTTGCGAATGTCAAGGGAGCATCGGGGCCAGAATCCACCGCCTCCGATTTGAGCCGTGTCGGAGGATGCTCATCGGA
>CAZPGB010000093.1:0-12435 GCA_964585945.1 uncultured bacterium
CGCGGGTCTCCGACCCGCCCGAGAGGCCATTGGCATACGCTTGTTCTGGGGCTAGCCCCCGGCGGCTTCTCCACGGCCGTGTTGATGTTGCAGTAGTCGTTGAATCGAATGCCGATGTCCTCGCCGCCCAACCCCGCGTTGCGGCATGGGCTGGCCCAGTCGAGGCGATAGTCATGCTCACTGGGGTTGCAGAACATGGGATCCGTGGAGATATTGCCGATCTGGATTCCACAGTCCGGACCGGGCGGACCGTAGCTGATATCGTAGAAGTCGTTGTGAAGCCACTCCAGGGTGTCCGGCACAATCCCGGAACTACCGCAATAGGCGAGGTCATGGATGATGTTGTTCACGATTCGCACTGTGTAATGACGTCCAGACTCGTCTGGGGAGACACCTACACCTCCGAGTAGCGTGTTGTTGCGCAGAATCATGCGACTGCCAGCAGGCTGGCTGTGGGTGGTCGCGGGGACTTCTAGCCACCGACAATCCTCAACAATCACCTCACAAGGCACGGCAAGATAAAAGGGCTGCCCATCGCAGATGATGGGGCGGATCGTGCACCTTTCGATACGCAGGTCTGCTTCGGCACCTACCAGCGCAAAGCTCATCCACCCCCCGACTTCTAGCTTACAGCCTCGGATCACGGAGTGAGGATTGCCATTGTAAAGGCACGCCGCGTTTGCACCATCGGCCTCGATCGTTAGGTTCTCGATTAGGGCCACCTCGTCGCCCGGAGAGAGGCTGAAGGGCACGCCGTTATCCTCGAAGACGGTCACGTCGGACACTTCCTGACCCATCCCAATCACCGAGACCCCGGACTTCACTATGCCACCATCGTGGTCATAGTATCCTGGGGCTACAGCAACCGTGTCTCCCGAGACGGCCGCGCAGCACGCCTGCCAGATCTCGGGATAGTCCTCCGGCACGTGGAGAATGCGCGCTGACGCACTCGGGGCCGTGAGGATCAGGAACACGAGGAGGACCGATCCTGTGATTCTGGCTGACATAGGGCTTCACCTCCTCTCAGACCACGAAGGTCCCTCGCATGGTGTTCACGCTCGACTTCAATATGGTCACTGTCACACGCCTCCATTAGCGTATCACAGTGATCTTCTTGGATTCAACCCCGTGCGGGCCGGAGAGCCTGACAAAGTAAACGCCTCCACCCACGGGAGATCCTGTCTCACTACGACCATCCCACGGAACTCGATACTCACCGGAGGGGAGCGTTTCGTTGACCAGCGTGCGGATACAGCGCCCCTGAAGATCGAAGACCTGCAAGGTCACGTCGCCCTGCTCCTGCAGCCTGAAGAAGCTGTAGGCCACTGCCTGCGGAGGGTTGGGACCAATGGTTAGATGACGCCCGCTGTGGGCCCAGATGGCGTCGTGGTTTCGGCCCGGATGGGAGTCGCCCAGATCCCGGCTCGTGGAAGCATTGAACGTGTTCCTCGGATCGTGCCCGTACTCGGGCCACGGAAGCGCCGCCCCGTCCGCGTCCCCTGGCAGGGTCAGCACGTGCACAAAGCCCGATCGGTCGACCACCACGACTTCGAGGTTGTCGGTGGTCGGGTCCACATCGGCCACAATGGGGGTCAGAGGGTTGTCGGCGAAGAGCTGCGGCCAGCCCGCTTCCGCCCGCGCCGAATCCCCGGTCGCATCCCACTCGAAGCAGGCCAGATAGCCCGAGTTCGTGGGGATGAGGATCTCAAGATTGCTGTCGTCGTCTAGGTCTACGACCACTGGCTGTCCGGACGTGGCCGTGGCGACCCACTTTCGGCCGGGGAGCAGGGTCTGATCGTCCACGGTCACGGTGTCCAGGCCGCTGGCGCCATCGAAGACCAAGTGCACGCGTAGGGTGCTGGACCAGGGGGGATCATCTTCTCCAGGATCCCAACCCAGCTTGCTCCACTGCCCACCGCCTGCGATGATGTCCAGGTCCTCGTCACCATCAAGATCAGCCAGTGCACATGGGGCCGCCGGCTCGCCCACAAAGCGGAATCCATAGCCCCCAGCCGTGATGGAGTTCTCAGACGCACCGCTGCTCGCGGTCACGACCCACACACCGCCGCGATCGGAGGCTGAGGGGGGCAGACCCGAGTCATCTTCCTTCTTCTGCCTGAGCGTCACAACCTCCAGATCACCGTCATCGTCGACATCTCCAATGACGGGTGTCGTTAGGCGCTCGTTTCCGGGGGGATCATAGGTCCAAACCGTCGGCGGTGTTCCCGAACCCCAGTGACAAGTCGTGGGATACGCGGCCAGTACGCCGTTCTTGAGCGCCTGAACGATCTCGACCCCTGCGGAGTCCACAGAGATGTCACCCACCGAGAGGGATCGGTAACAGTACTCGGTAGAGCCATAGGATTCCATGTACTCGCCGGTGGTGTCGCCCGTGTTGCGGAACGTTCGTCCGAGGAAGTCCCAGACGTAGATCCACTCATCGTCACCGGCGATGATGATTTCGAGTGAATCCGGATCACTGTCCAAGTCATCTAGGTCTTCCAAGATCGGTGCCGATCGAGACGAGATGAGCGCCCGGTTCCACTCGCACGAGACCGGGCTGCCCTGGTTGGGATCGAACTCCAGCACCAGGAGGCTGTCCGGCGGGATGTTGGCCACGATCTCGGGGCACCCGTCGTCGTCAATATCGGCTACTGCCAGCGCCTCCACGCACGCGGCATCTGTGTTGATGTTCGGATCATACAGCAAGCCGTCGGTGTGGCTCCCCAAGACCGGTTGGCCGTTGTGGTGCCAGGCATAGATCTCCTGACCGGCCACGAGGATTTCGAGGTCCCCATCGTCGTTCAGGTCGAAGAGCTTGGGGGCGCAGTCCGTTCCTCCCCGAATCCGCTGCGGCCAGCCATCAAGCTCCGGCAACCAGACCCGGGCCTGGGAACCGATCGTCTTGGAACTCTCATTCCCGGAGGAGTCTACCGCCGTGATCGCGAACTTGTAGTCGATGTACTCATCAGACTGATCGTAGGTGTCCAGGCCGTGGATCTCGTACCGCGTGCTTCCGGTCACCGGCACCCGCGATACCCGAACCGTATCCTCGGGCAGCAATCGAAAAACGTGGTACCCTTCCAGATCGGTTGGGCTGCTCATCGGTTCCCAGCGCAGCACGACCGCACCCCCGCATTCCTCGACCACCAGGCTGTCGGCTACGGGGGCCGAGGGTGGGTCGCATACGTCCATGTTGGCTCGCGACCACTGCACGTCGCTGCCGTTGTCGACCTGGCACGAGACGTCGATCTGGTATCTCAGGTCATCGAACTTACTCACATCGCCCTGGCAGAAGATGTAGAGTGAGTCGTCCAATGCGAGCGTATCCCCCGCCGCGATCGCCCCGAAGCGGAGTGTATCCTCAAGGCACTCGCACCCGGTGGGGAAGTCATCCTCGCTCAATGCAACCATGCCCGTGTCCGCCGCCGCGCTGCCCAGGTTTGCCAAGGTAGGCCAGATGTAGCACTTATAGCCCACCCCGTGGCGAATCAGCTCCCTGCGCTGTATGATCTGTCGCACCAGGGGCCCGTGGACAAGTTCACTGAAGTCGCTGTACCAGTACGTCCGATTGGCATCCCTCACCGCCACTGTGAATGCGATCTCATCGTGGTCGGGTATTTCCCCGCTCAGCGCCACTTCGAACACCCCGGACGCCGTATCCGCGCACGCGATCGTACCGAGAAGGACGCTGTCGGTCTCCACCTCCAGCCAGTTCACCGCCTCAGCTCGGAACCGCAGCTCGTCATCATCCTCATCGCCTTCGAAGCGGAAGTAGATGGAATCGGGGAAGGTGGACTCATTGAAGTAGTAGTGATCGACGCCCAGTTCGTAGTCCGCCTCAACATCAGCGAATCCACCCTGGGTCAAGAGCACCCCCTCGAATACATCGTCATCATCGTCACTGCAGTAATGGGTGCGGATGTGCCAGACAGCGCTGCTGTCGCGCCACACGAGGAAGCGGCTGGTGTCCGCGGCGGCCGGGGAAGGTTCGCCCTCGGGCCGGATGGCCTCCCAGTTGGCGGGAATGCGGAAGCTGTCGCCCAGGGCCGGGGGATTCGCTTCCTGTCCGCCGATGTAGATGTTGCCCGGCTCGTAGTCCGCATCGTCGTCTCCGGTCAGATCCAGGTCAAGAACCACCGGCGCGGTGGGCCAGAGATAGGCCCAGGCGCCCTGGACACTTCCCAGCGAGGAGCGGCAGAGGTTCTCGACGACAACCTCCATGTCGACGGTCTCTCCGACCTCCAGGCGATCGTCGCCGTCGCCCCCGCTCGAGTCATCCCGATAGTGACGCGCGTAGGCCACGTAGTGGGAGACACAGCGACGTTGACCGCAATGGTGTCCTGCCGGGGTGAGTAGCCCGGGGCAGTCACGACGACCACCACGGCCCCGGTGTCCAGAACGGCGAAGGAGGGGAAGCGGGCTACACCATCGTCGCCCGTCCAAGCCACCGCGTAGGCTGCGTCCCGTTGCTTCAGGCAGACCCGCGCGCCCTCGAGATCCTCCGAAGTGTTGGCGTCGGACACGTCCACTGTCACGGTCTGGGCGCCGAAGCTCGTGAATGAGGTCGGAGAGGGCGTCACGGTCAGGGATTCAGGTGGAGCCAGCCAGACGGGCATTTCGGGGTCGCCGAGCAGGCAGCTGTTAACCGCATGGCGCACGGGGATAGGATACCCGAAATACGGATCGACCGCGGTGGCCCAGGCAAACGAGAGAGCCGCGCCCACCTCAGTTATTTCGTCGTAGAACAGCGTGTAGTAGAACTCGTACTGGGGCATCCCTCCGGACGTTGTGGCTCCAACGAAGGCCACGGCGCCCCCATTGGGGTTTCGAACGAAGTGCTCCCCGACACAGTCCTGGTCGAATCTGGCCACATCACAGCCCCCCGAGGTGACGATCGAGTACAGAGGACCGTTGGTCAGGTCATCAACCCGCTCCTTCGTTAGATCCTCCTCCCAGCCTGACATGTAGTCATCGAAATGCTGCCTGCACGTAGACGCCCAACCCCCGTGTGGACAGCCGTATCCATCTACGCAATCCTCTTCACAGCCCAGGAAGCTGGCAACGGTTTCCTTGTCGAGTAGGCCGAGCTTGTTGATCTCTGAATGTCCCAGGTGCCATAGGTGCGCAGTTCCCTTTTCGAGACGAGCTTCCAGCGAATCCGCGAGCAAGGGCACGTCCGGGGCACCATCCAAGACATCCAAGTACTCGTCGAAGCATTGCACGGACCCCTCTTCGTATTCACACCAAACTTCATTGGTCGGCGCGTCCGGATACATCTCTACGACGTTCGGATTACAGTCGGATCCCGCGATGGAATCACTAAACTCCACGTAGCGCGGTATGCCCGTCAGGAAGTACCACTCCCCACTTCCGTATTCGCATCCTTGTGGCCACTCAAAGCTGCTCTTGCAAAAGCTGTTGATGATTGCGCCCGCAATCAACACTTCCCGATAGTAAGAAGCGTCGGCAACTCCAACCGTGGGCACGCCGGGCTTCCTCTCGTACGAAGCGATCTTGGTCGTCACCTGGACCGCCTCCAGGGAATCCCGCACGGGCAGCCTACCGATCCAGAGGTCCGTAGGCTCCTTGATGTCCACATCATTGCCACCCATTTCGGCGGTTCTGTTTTCGCAGAAGAACGCGTTGGCATCATCGTTCCACGACTCGTCCAACTCCGCGTAGTAGGCATCTGCTGGAGGGTCAACTCCCCACAGGAGGGTCCCCTGCGTCGACGTCGGCCCTCCCGCATATCGTGGCGGCACAATGTCCACGTCCCCGCCCAGCAGCACGAAGTCTGTCCCCCAGTACGCCGCAGCATCCTTCACGAAGTTGCGGATCTTCTCCGGGCGGTCGATGCCCGTGTAGCTCGAGTCGATCCACGTCACGGTCTTGACCACCGCCGGGATGCCCTTGGCCGTCTTCCACTGCGCCCAGTCCCGGAAGACCGTCGTCATACCCGGCACCGCCTCGCCGTCGATGCGCCGGTCGTCGGTGATGATCACCATGCGCACCGGCGGCCCTTCCAGCGATGGAAACTCCGTCGGCACGAATCCCCCGAACGGCCGCTTTTCTTGCACCGTCAAGGTCGAAAGACCGGAGCCCTGGCTCCCGGAGCCCCCATAGCGGTAGAAGGTGCTTAGGGCCTCGGGATTGAGCACATGGTTGCGCAGCCAGCGCACCTCGGGCCGGACGTTCCACGGTCGGTGATCCTCCCGGTAGCGCCGGAAGATGTGCTCCGACTCCTCCGCATTGAGCAAGCGGGGCGCCAGCTCGATATCGACGTCCGTGATCACTCTCAGCTTGCCCTGGGCGCCGATGAACTGCAGCGGCCAGGCCTGCACCGTGACCAGGTGGTAGCCCTTCATGTGGCCGTCGACCACCACGCGGAACGGTACGGCCGGATACGGATCATAGGACTGGTAGATTTCGGGGTCCGGCGGCTCGAACCCTCCCTCCCGCGGTTGGATCGGGATGGGCCAGTAGGTGCCCAACAGGTCCTCGCGCGACCGCACCGAGACCGTCAGGTCGTCCACCTTGGTCTCCGGCGGCAGCAGGAAATGGTAGGACAGAACGGGCAGCGCGGGGTATCCGATCCGGCTCTGGTCGGCGTCCAGCACGGCGCCGTCATAGGTGATCAGGTCGTACTCGCCCATCGATTCGACTTCCACGTGGCCTTCTGAGAAGGCGAATCGGTGGTCCACCGACGTCAGTTGGGCACTTGCAGGGACCGTGCCTCCAACGAGCAGAACCCACAGTAGGAAGACTACCCCCCCCCTACCAGTACGTGCGCCCCTGCATGCTGCGTTTTCCCAACCTCCACGTGCTTGCCTAAGCGTAGTCGTCTGCTTACTTTGACTCACGTTCCGTGTCGAGGACCCTTGCCTCACGTGTGTAGATCGCATTGCGTCCCCCTCTCCGTGTGAATCGATCATGCGGGCACGCGTGACACAGGCGCGACTTGCGGGCGTCGGCCGCTACCGGTGGCTCCAGAGAAAGCACTCGGGCACATCCACCCTTCAAGAGCAGGAGACGACCGCGCGAAGTCCGGTCTGTTCCACCAGGGATCTCGAGGTGTTCAGCGCGGGAACAAGGAACTCGATCGGATTCGATGACTTGACCTGTGCAGACGACCGCATGCCATCGAGGGAACCTGAACTTCCCTGCTTCGTGTTCACAGTCAGCATCAACGAGCATCTATACAAAAGCGGGCACAAGGATCATTACCACAACGACGGTGCACGTGCAACCCTCAGGATGCGTGTTCTGAGGATAAGGGCATTCGTGAAGACCGAACCGAATGGGAATAGTAGTGCCGTCCTTGTATATACCTACAACAAACGGGATTGCTATTGGCTATTCCTGAGATCTCAGCGAGACGCAAACGTCTGTACACTCTTCGACCAACGATGGACTACAAACCCGCCTCAGGATTCCGCGGCTGAGCCAAGCACTACCGGCCTTTCGGCTCCACCGGCGCACCCCACATACTCGCGTACCGCTCGCGCAACGACTGATAGCGCTGTGCATCCCACTCCTGCATTCCCGCCTCGCGCAGCTTCTCCAGCGCCAGGAGGAAGTCCCCGCGCGCCTCGTCGGGGCGCTCTTGCGCCAGCGCGATCTCCGCCCGCTCCAGTCGACTCAAGCCCACCCACTCGGCGTTCGCGGGACTCGGGTCCGCGGTGTACCGGCGCTCGGCCCACTCGAGCGTGCGCGCGGTCCACTCCGCGGCCTCGTCCAGGCGACCCACCATGCGCAGCGCGTGCGCCACCGACCAGTCGGCGATCAACCGTGAAAGCTCGTCGCCCGTCTTGTGGTGGTAGTCGCGCGCCTTGGTCAGGGCGTCGAGCGCGTCCTCGGGACGCCCCAAGTCGGCGTAGGTCCAGCCAAGATTGTTCCACAGCGGTCCGAGCCAGGCTTCGTAGCCGCCCTCTTCCGCGGCCCGGATGCCCTTGAGACCCCAGGCGATCTGCTCTTCCGGCTCCGCGGAAATGGCGGCCATGTGCGCGGCGTTGACCGCTCGGTTGTACAGCTCGTTCTCGCGGCAGAAGTCATAGAGGCGTGCAAAGGTATCGGTGGCATCTTCGCGCCGGCCGTCCTCGCGCTGGAAAACCCCTTTGACAAGCTGATAGCGGGACCATCCGGCGGGGTCCTCGCGCGTGGCCAGGGACTCGGCCCGCTGCAGCCAGGGTCGTCCCTCCTCGCCCAGCCCGCGGATGCTGAAGCTGCGGGCGACCTGGGCCAGCGCTTCCACCTGGTTGCTGCGATGGCCCTCGTCGCGCGCGACCGCCACGGCCCGCTGGTAGATCTCGCCGGCTGTCGCGTAGTCGCGGGCGTGGAAGACCGAGTCGCCCTGCGCCAGCAGCGCGCTGCTGTTGCCCACCGCCTCGCCCACACCCTCGCCCATGGCCTCGCCGACAGCGCCCTGCGAAGCATCCTCGGAGCGGCGTTGATCGTTCGGCTCCGAGCCGCATCCGGTCGCCAGCGATCCCATCAGGGCGAGCGAGGCGATCCACCACGCGCGCCGGCCGACCTGTCTGGATATCGTCATGGACCCTCCCGGTTTCCTGTGGGGGTCCATTCTACGCCGAGCCGATGGCGCTGCCCAGGAAAAGCCCGGCCACAACGCGGGCGAAATGGGCGGATGCGCCCGACGACCCCGCGACGCTTCAGCGCGCCGGGCTACTGCGGGGTGGCTCGGGAACGAGCTCGACGAACCCGCAGCACAACAGCTCCCACGCGAACCGGTTGAGGTCTTCCTCCAACACCGCGCTCGGCACGCGCTCGAAGCGCGCCGCCAGTTGCGCCGCCACGTCGCCCATCGCAGCGCCGGCGCCCGCGAACGCTTCCCAGGCCAGCACCGCGGCGTCCCCGGCGATGCGCATCGTATCGCCCGAGAGCGTCACCAGCGTCCAGCCGCCCGCCTTGTCCGGATAGGCGCGCACCCAGGGGGGGCGACGAATCCACGATCGCGGCGTGAGGCCGTCGACCTGGGCCCCATCGGCGGCCGGTCCCTCGTTGGCTGAGATCATGAGCTACCTCCTGTCAACGGCCCACGCTCCGGCGCGACGTGGACCTTCACGGCCGCACCTTTGAACAGACGACCTGCGAGCCGGCGGCGCTCTGCGTCCGGTCAGGGCCGGCAGCCTTGCATCAGCGTCAGACACTCGCCCACGCCCGGGCCGCGGCAGGCCACCGCATCCAGCGGACACGGCTCGCACACCTCGAAGTGGTCGCACGTCGCGCACACCGGGAGGTGCTCGTAGGTGTGGACCGAGTGGGCGAAGTTGAAGAAATCCACGAAGTACGAGCTCTCGAGAAACCCGGCGGCCTGCTCGGTGCGGACGTCGATCGACTCGACCGCGTAGTAAGGGGTGCCGTCCGCGCCGGCCGGCGAGCGCAGGGGCGCCTCGCGGCACGGATGCAGGCGGCCCCGGAAGTCCAGCACGGCCACCTCCAAGCCGGCGGGACAGAACCGCTGGATCGGCCCCGCGAAGCCGTAGCGCTCCTGCAGGGCCGCCCGCAGGCGGGCCAGCCCGTAGTTGAGCAGCAGCCGACCGTGCGCGTCCAACCGGCGTGCCACGCGCGCCAGTACCCCGGCGGCCCGGATCTTCTGCCGGTGCGACGGCGCCCAGGCGCGCACCTGCTTCGGCTGCCAGGGATAGGGCCGCATCCGCTCGAGCATCACCTGATCGACGCCCAGGTCGAGGAAGCGGTGCAGGGTGGTCGCCAGACGCTTCAGGTTGTGCACGGTCAGGGTTGCCTGGATGGTGATCACGATCGGGGCGCCGGTCGCGCGCCGCGCATCCAGCAACATGCGCAAGGTGCGTACGCAAGCGGCGTGGTATCCGCTGCCGCGCACCGCGTCGTTCTCCTCGGCGAAGGCGCTGTCGAGGCTGACGTTGATCGCCAGACGAGGTTGCTCGAGAACCACGTCCAGCAACCGGCGGGGCATCGCCAGGCCGTTGGTGGCGATGCTGACGGCCAGGCCGAGCTCTCCGGCCCGCGCCACCAGATCGGGCAGGTCCTCGCGCAACGTGGGCTCGCCGCCCAGAAACACCAGGCCCGCCACCCCGGCGCGGTGCAACCGCTCCAGGCCGCGGGCGGCGTCGGCGGCTCCCAGGGGCTCGGCATGCCCCGCGTTCAGGTCGGGCGCCGCCGAGCAGTAGCCGCAGCGGCCGTTGCACCGGGCGCTGATATCCCAGAAGACGGTGGTCGGTGCGTGGTCGGCGGGCGCCAGGGGTTCGCTCATGCTACCTCCGCGCAGGCGGCGCGCCCCGCCGGGCCCCGCAGGCCCGAACGGGACGCGCACGCTGCAAGTGAATCCGTGCTCTTGCCGCCAGCGGCTCGATGCGGCGCTAATCGCCGATCGAGCAGTTGGCGCAGACGATGTTCGAGCGTCCCGAGAGACCCCGCTCATGCGCCCCGAAGCGGGACTGCGCCGGTTCGAGCACGGGGGCCACGTAGTCCCCCTCGCGCCGTGTGGTGTGATCCTGACCTTGCATCCTTCTCCTCCTTGCCGTGACGGGCGCCGCGACCGGCCGGGCCTTCCGGCCGGCGCGGCCCCATCGATCCGTCCGGGATGTAGCCAGCGGTGTGCCGCACGCGCCGGAGCGCGCGGGAGAAGGGTGGAAGCGAAGGTGCGGGGTGTGCGCGGGAGAAAGGTGGAAGCGAAGGTGCCGGGCGCGCGCGGGCGAGGGGGCAGACCGCACCGATGGGCCGCAGAGGAGAACCATGCAGCCGGTACAACCTCAGATCCGCAAGTGCTTCCAGATCCCCGACCGGAAGCGGTAGGTCAGGATGGCCACCACGAGCGCCAGGTGAATCACCCCGCCCACCCAGGCGCCCGGCATGCCCCAGCCGAGCGGCCCGGCGAGAAGATAGGCCAGCGGTACGAAGACGATCCAGGAGCTGCCCGCAAAGACGATCAGCGTGAAGCGCGTGTCGCCCGCGCCCTGCAGCACACCGGTGTAGCCCATCTGCACGGCGTCCAGGATCTGGAACAGCGCCAGGTGCGCTACGATGCCCACCCCGGCGGCGATCACGCCCGGATCGTCGTTGAAGATCACGAACAGCCAACGGCCCGCCGCCAGAAACGCCGCCGCCACCAGCAGGGCGTAGATCAGGTTGATCTTGACGACCATCCACCCGGCCGCTTCGGAGAGGCGGGCGCGTCCGGCGCCCAGGTACTGCCCGACCAGGGTGGTCCCGGCCTTGCCGATGGCGTTGGCGGGCATGAAGGAGAAGCTGAGGAGCTGGATCGCGATCTGCCCGGCGGCGAGCTGGTTGGTGCCCAGCCGTCCCACGATCGCCATGAACACCGTGAAGCTGCCCATGTCCAGGAAGAACTGCGCGCCCATCGGCACGCCGACACGCAGCAGCCTCACCATCGCGCGCAGGCGGAAGGGGTGATCGGTGCGGGTGCGATAGACGCGATGGATCGCCGGACGTAGGAAAGCGATCAACAAAAGGCAGAAGCCGAAGAAGTTGGCACAGGCGGTGGCGATACCGGCTCCGAGGGTCGTCAGGCGCGGGAAGGGCCCCGGGCCGAAGATGAGCAGCGCGTCGAGCACGATGTTGAGCGCGTTGGCCAGGATGACGGCCACCATCGGCGTCCGGGTGTCGCCGATGCCGCGGAAGAAGCTGGAGAGGGAGAACATGCTCAGTACGAAGAAAGCGCCGGCCATGCGCGCGCGCGAGTAGCGGGCGCACTCGGCCATGACGGCCTCATCCAAGCCCGCCAGACGCAAGAGAGCATCGAACTGCCAGGCGCAGATCGCCAGCACCGCCGCCCCGCCCAGCGCCAGGTAGACGCCGTGCCACGTGAAGACCGAGCACTCGCGGGGCCGGCCGGCGCCCTTGGCTTGCGAGACGAAGGTGGCGACGGCCTGCACACCGCCCACGAAGAAGGTGTAGAGGGTCCAGATCACCAGGCCGCCGAACCCGGCCGCCGCTAGCTCCACCTTCCCCACCCGGCCCAGCAGCATGGTGTCGACGGTCCACATGATGGTCGTCGAGAGCTGTCCGATGATGAGGGGCCCGGAGAGCTTGAGCGCCTCGCGCGCCGATCCGGGTCGCGTGCCGGGCACGACGATGCTCTCGCGCAGGGGCTGCTCTTCGGTCACGGCTCCTCCCGGGCGCGGGCCCGCGGGGTGGACGAATGCCGACGCGGTGAGGGGAAGCGGCAAGGGTAGTCCCGCGAGGAGGCGGATTCAAGCCTGCGTCGACGAGCGCGACCGGCAATTCCAGAAAAAGTGCCGAGCGCGCCCTCCATCTGCGCTACACTACGGGCCGCAAACATCGCCCAGTCGCAACCCCATGGCAAGGGAGGTCCTCGCGGTGGATTTTCAGGAGCTGATCCAGAGACGCTACAGCGTCCGAGCCTAGTTCCCGTCTCAAAACCCCTGATTTCGACGCGTCGTCGTGCCTGGGCAC
>CAZPGB010000094.1:0-11633 GCA_964585945.1 uncultured bacterium
GGCGCCGGGTCCAGAGTTGCCAGATGCTAGTGGAGAACATTGCACTGTCCAGTTTCAGGATCAGGACACCAAAAACGATCTGCACCGGCTGGTTCGGCCGACCCCGGTCCTGGCTGTAGAGCCCTGCGAACTGCTCCTCGTCTATCAAGGGCAGGGCATGCATCCGAAACGGCTCGGCCCACGTCTGGCTCAGACGCGCTGCTTTCTGCTCGGGTACCAGGTAGCTGCTCTCGAACATGCTGCTCTGAGCATTGCGCCTGCGGAACATGGTGGCGTCCTTGCCTTGAGGTGAAATCGGCCTCGGGAGAACCTCGGAACATTCACGGATAGACTACGCGAGGCGCGGGTTTTTTACGAGGGAATCAAGTATTTCTCCGATCCCTACGAGCAGCTCCCCAGCATCGTCTTCTGGATCATGGGCAGCCTGACGCGCATCACCTGGACCGATCTGCTGATCGCGCTGCCCGTGACTGCGGCGGGTCTCGGGCTTTTCATGTTGCTGCGCTACCGCTTGAACATCATCTCTCTCGGCGACGTGCAGGCCCGGTCCCTGGGCATGAACCCCGCCCTGTTCCGCATGGTGCTGGTCGTGACCAGCTCGCTCATCGTGGCCATGATCGTGGCCACCTGCGGGCAGATCGGCTGGATCGGCCTGATCATCCCGCACATGGCCCGCACGCTGGTCGGGCCCGAGCACGAGCGGATGCTGCCGATTACCGCGCTCCTCGGGGGACTCTTCATGCTGCTGGCGGATGGGGCCGCGCGCTCGATCTCTTCGGCCGAGATTCCGGTGGGCATCATCACCGCGCTCACCGGCGCGCCGGTCTTCGGCTACCTGCTGTACAAGAATCGAGGCAGCGGATGGCTGTGAAGCTGGCCTGCGAGGCCGTCGACTTCAAGTACGGTCAGAGGACGATCCTCAGCAGCGTTTCCTTCGCCGTCGAGGCGGGCACCTTCTGCTGCATCCTGGGCCGCAATGGCTGCGGCAAGACCACGCTCGTCCACTGCCTCAATGGCATCCTGACGCCTTGCGGGGGCGCCGTGCGCATCGACGGCCGGGCCATCGCCGCGATGTCGGCGCGCGAGATCGCGCGCCACGCCAGCCTCGTTGCCCAGGAGCACATCGAGATCTTCCCCTTCAGCGTGCTGGACGTGGTGGTCATGGGCCGCGCGCCCTATCTGGGGCTGACCAGCACGCCCGGCCCGCGCGAGCGCGAGCTTGCAATGGAGGCGCTCCGCGAGCTGGGCGCCGAGGGGCTGGCGTCCTGCAACTTCAATCGCATCTCGGGCGGAGAGCGCCAGATCGCGCTGCTGGCCAAGGCGCTCGTGCAGACCAGCGACATCATGCTGCTCGATGAGCCCACCAATCACCTCGACTTCAACAACCAGTACCGGCTGCTCTCGCGCATCAAGGAGCTCTGCCGCACGCGCGGCGCGTGCATCGTCGCCTGCATGCACGATCCGAACCTGGCGACGCTGTATGCCGATCAGGTGATCATGATCCGCGCCGGCCGGGTCATCCACGCCGGTCCGACCGCGCAGGTCATGACGGCCGAGACCGTGTCGGAGCTGTACGAAACGGAGATCCATCAGGTGGCCCTGAGTGAGGGCGGCACCTACTTCCTGCCGAGGAAGGTCTTCGAGGACGTCCACAATGGGCAGAGTCGTCATCACCGGTGAGATCCACCAGGGCAAGTCGACCCTGGCCGAGGCGCTGGCCGATCGGCTGCTGGCAGGAGGGGTCCCAGTCGCGGGCATCATCGCGCGCGGGCTGTGGGACGGCGATCGGCGGCTCGGCTATGACCTGCGGGACGTCCGCTCCGGGGCGATCGTGCCCCTGGCCCGGCGCAGGCCCGAGGGATCGCCTCCGGATCTGACGCCCTTCGAGTTCTTCGAGGCGGGGCTGGCGGCCGGCCGGCGGGCGCTCACGCCGCGCGGCGACGAGCAGGTGATCATCGTCGACGAGGTCGGGAAGCTGGAGCTGGCGGGCCGTGGCTGGGCGCCGTGCCTGGCGCCGCTGCTCGAGCTGACCGACGTCACGCACGTCTGGGTGGTCCGGCGTAGCTGTCTGGCAGACGTCTGCAACCGTGCCTGGGCCGTCGCGGACAACACGATCGTGGACGTGGACGCGTCTGATGTCTGGATGCGCCTGGAGCGCTTGTGCCCCAGGCCTTCCCTGAAGCGCCGATCCAGATAACGCTTCTTGGACAATTCAAGTCAGCGCGCTAACCTGCGCGGTGTGACAACCGTGCGAGGAGCAGGCAGGCTCGAATCACCGCCCGGCGGCGAGCCGTGCAACTGGTTCGACACCTACGGGATCCAGAGCGCCGAGGAACAGGTCAACTCGGTGACGGCCGTGACCTACACGCCCACGATCTGGTTCGTCGTCGCGGCCTGGCCCGAGAACAAGCAGTGGTGCGGCGTGGAGTTCGGCTTCGCGGACTATGCGGCCGACCTCTTCGCCTTCTACGAGTACCTTCCCTGCTTCCCGGGAAACGGCCTGGAGATTCCCTCACCCGACTGGCCCGGTCCGAACACCGGGATGGCCTGCGCAACGACGAACGAGCCGTGGGAAGGGAACTACCAGAACGTCTACTACTTCTTCGGCTACGCCTACGGCTACGGGCAGGCCGGGATCCTGCCGCTGGCCCAGGATCCCGTTACTGGCTTCGCCGGCTTCGCCAACTGCCTCCATCCACCCGAGCTCTTCGAGCCCGATTGCCTGGGCGGACTGGGCGTCAACATGCCGGGGATCGACTGCGCGCCCGACTCCTGCCCACCGTCGCCCGTCGAGTACGCGAGCTGGGGACGGATCAAGAGCCTCTATCGCTGAGCGCCAGGGCGGGCTTGCCCGTCTTCGCCCGCGCAGGGTACGGTGACTGCCCTGGGTGCGACGAGAAGACGCGGCGCGCGTAGCGGGCCGCCCAGCGTGGAGACGGCAGCGCGGTGCGCAGAACGATCCCCGACGAGGCCTGGCTGTTCGTGGTGGCGCTCGCCGTGCGCGCGGTCTACTTCGCGCTGCACACGGCGAGCGTCTACTTCGATCAGCCGATTCTCGACTCGCTGTGGATCCATCAGTGGGCCCGGGCGCTTGCTGACGGTGCTGCCGCCGACCCCGGTGCTTACTTCCGCGCGCCGCTCTACGCCTGGCTGGTTTCGCTGGTCTACCGCGTCACCGGACCTCACGCGGCCGTCGTGGCCGCACTGCAGCATGTGCTGGGCAGCGTGGCGGTCGTGCTCATCTATCGCCTCGGGCATCGCTTGCTCGACCGGCGCGCCGGGATCCTGGCCGCGCTCCTGCTGACGTTTTACTGGATGGCGATCTACTTCGAGGGCGAGCTGCTGATCGCCTCACTGGCGCTCCTCCTCGGACTGCTGTTCCTGCTGCAACTCGCCGCGCTGTCCGGCGCACGCACGCGCCGGTCCTACCATGCGAGGCTGCTTGCGGCAGGATGGGTGCTCGGCTTGGCGGCGACAGCCCGGCCCAACTTCCTGGCGCTCGTGCCCCTCGGCCTGGTCTGGGTGATCTGGGGCACCCCCGCGGAGAGCAAGGCGGCCGGTGTCCCGCGTCGGGCCGCCGCGCTGCTCTTTCTGGTGGCGACGCTCATGCCCATCGCGCCGGTGACCGTGCGCAACCTGGTGGTCGCCCGCGATCCCGTGCTGATCTCCTCGCAGGGCGGTCTCAACCTCTACGTCGGCAACGGCCCCCACGCCGACGGCCGCACCGCGATGGCCCCCGGCGAGGTCGGTCCCCTGGCGCGCGAGCAGATCGACCGGGAGTATCGCGACAACATCACACTGGCCGGCCGGCGGATTGCCGAGCAGGCCGCGGGGCACGCGTTGAAAGGCTCGGAGGTCTCGCGCTACTGGACGGAGCAGACCTGGGAGCACGTCGCCGTCGATCCCGGACGCGCGGCGGCCCTGATGGCGCGCAAGGTCTTCTACTTCCTCAACGGCTTCGAGATCAGCAACAACAAGGATCTGGCCGCGGTGCAGCGCGAGAACATCGTCCTGCCCCTGGCCTTCGTGCGCCTGGTCTGGGTTCTGCCCCTGGCCTGGCTCGGGCTATTCGCGGTCGCGGGTCGCGTGCGCCTTCTGCTGGGTGGGTGCGTGGCGTTCTACGGTCTGTCGATCGTCCTGTTCTTCGTGAACGCGCGATTCCGCCGGCCGGTGACGCCGGCGATCTTCGTGCTGGCTGCTGCGGGCATGACCCGCGTGGGTGAACTGGCTGCGGCGATTCGCCGGCGGGACGATCGCGCGAGAGCCGGCCTGCTGCCCGGGCTGTCGCCCCGGGGAATGGCGGCGCTGGCGGTCTGTCTGCTCGGAACGATCGCCGCGGTGACGCGCGCAGCGAACGTCGACGAATGCCGCGCGTGTCCGGCCTTCGCGCTCAACCGCGCCCAGCTCCTGGCCGACGTGGAGCGCTGGGACGAGGCGCTGGCGGCCTTCGAGGAAGCGGGCCGCTACCCGGCCATGAGACTCGAGGCGGCCTACGGCCGCGCGCGCGTGCTCGAGCGGCGCGGGGCACTCGTGCAGGCGGCCGAAGCCTACGCGGTGCTGCTGCGCGCGCACCCTGATTTCGCCATCGCTCACCTGGCGCATGCCGGCGTGCTTGCCCGCCTGGGCCGCAACGCCGAGGCGGAAGCCGCCTATGGCCGTGCCGTGGCCGAGGCGCCCGATTCGCCCGAAATCCTGCGCGGCTGGGCGGGCTACTGTCTACAGCAGCGCCGGTTCGCCGAAGCGGCCGAGGTCTACCGCCGGATCGTCGCTCAGCAGCCGCAGGACCTCGAGGCCTGGATGAATCTCGGCTTCGCGCAGGCTTCGCTGCGCCGCTACGATGAGGCCATCGCGGCGTGGGAACAGATCCTGCGGATCGATCCGCGGAACCAGATGGCCCTGGGCAACATCGAGCGGGCGCAGGCGGCCCGCGGGAGCGGACCGTGAAGGTGCTTTTCCTCTGCACGGGCAATTCGTGTCGCAGCCAGATGGCCGAAGGATGGGCGCGACGGCTGCATGGGGAGCTGCTGGAAGCTCACTCGGCGGGCATCGCGCCCCACGGGATCGACGCGCGGGCGGTACAGGTGATGGGCGAGGCGGGCGTGGACATCTCGGGTCACCGCTCGAAGCACGTGGACGAACTGGCCGGCGCCACCTTCGACTGGGTCGTCACCGTCTGCGACCACGCCCATGAGCACTGCCCCGTGTTCCCCGGCGCGGTGCGGATGCTGCACGTGGGGTTCGAGGATCCGCCCCGCCTGGCGGCAGGCGCGCGCGACGAGGCCGAGGCCCTGGGCCATTACCGGCGCGTGCGCGACGAGATCCGGGCCTTCGTGGCCGGGCTTCCGGAAGCGATTGATCACGCAACCGATTGAAATAGAATTATATAGTCCTTGCGTTCCCCGTTGGCTCCGTTGCCGGCCGGTCCCAAGATACCCAGAAGACGCATCTCTTTCGCATCTTTTTGGGCTCAAGAAATGGCCTTGACTTGGCGATTTGGCAAATATACCATTACGTCAAGTGGCCAACACTAGCCCGGACATGGAGAGGTTTGCATGGACCCGGACCGCATGGCCCGGCTTGAAGCCCGCGCCCACATCATCAAAGCCATGGCCCATCCCACGCGGCTGCTGCTCCTGGAGGAACTGTCAGGAGGGGAGCGGTGCGTGGCCCACCTGACCGCTCTGGTGGGGGCCGACATCTCGACGGTCTCGAAGCATCTGGCGGTGCTGCGCGAGGCGGGCATTATCGACAGCAGGCGCATGGGCTCGCAGATGATCTACGCCCTGCGCGTTCCTTGCGTGCTCAACTTCTTCGGCTGCGTCGAGGCCGTATTGCGTGCCAAGGCCGAGGATCAGATACGGCTGATCAGCGATCAGCCGCAATAGGCCAGGGGAGAACGCGACCATGATCTGGCGCCACCAATGGAAGGCCCTCACGCTGCTTGTGGGCGGGTTCCTGCTCACCTTCTACCTACCTGTCGGTCAGGGGCGTTTCGACCGGGCCATCCTGGAAGCACTCCACCTGGTGAAGTGGTACGCCCGCGAACACGTGCTGCTGTGCCTGGTGCCCGCGTTCTTCATCGCGGGCGCCATTGGGGTCTTCGTGAGCCAGGCCTCGGTGATGCGGTACCTGGGCGCGCGTGCCCACAAGGCTCTGGCTTACGGGGTGGCATCGGTGTCGGGCACGGTCCTCGCTGTCTGCTCTTGTACGGTGCTGCCGCTCTTCGCCGGCATCTATCACATGGGCGCCGGATTGGGGCCCGCAACGGCCTTCCTCTACTCGGGCCCGGCGATCAATGTACTGGCCATCATCCTGACCGCACGCATCCTGGGCATCGAGTTGGGCGCGGCGCGGGCCATCGGCGCCGTCGTCTTCAGTGTCGTGATCGGTCTGGCGATGCACTTCATCTTCCGGCGCGAGGAGCTGGCCAAGGCCGAGGCGGCCGCTATCCTGCCCCAGGAAGAGCCCGCGCGCCCACTGTGGAAGAACGGGCTCTACTTCGCCGCGATGATCGCCGTGCTGGTCTTCGCCAACTGGGGTCGCCCCGAACAGGCCACGGGTTTCTGGCAGGCCGTCTATGCCGTGAAGTGGTATCTGACGGGAGCGGCCGCCCTGGCATTGGGCGCGATGCTCATGACCTGGTTCGCGATGGGTTGGCGCCGCGTGGCGCTGGTGGCCGTGCCCACGACGGCCCTGGCCCTGCTCTTCCCGGAGCAGCCGATGATCGCCTTCGCCGCCGCCGTGATCGGGCTTTCGGCGACCACCAGCACGGCCCAGGGGGAACTCGGCTCCTGGTTCGACGCGAGCTGGACCTTTGCCAAGCAGATCCTGCCGCTGCTCTTTGCGGGCGTGCTGGTGGCCGGCGCGCTCCTGGGCCGGCCCGGTGAAGAGGGGCTGATACCGGCGCAGTGGATCAGCCGGATGGTGGGCGGCAATTCGCTGGGGGCAAACCTCTTCGCCGCGGTGGCGGGGGCCTTCATGTACTTCGCGACCTTGACCGAAGTGCCGATCCTGCAGGGCCTGATCGGCAACGGGATGGGCAAGGGCCCCGCGCTGGCGCTCTTGCTGGCGGGGCCGGCCCTGTCGCTGCCCAACATGCTGGTCATCCGCAGCGTGATGGGCACGCGCAAGACGGTGGTCTTCGTGATGCTGGTGGTCGTCATGGCCACGATCAGCGGCATGATCTTCGGCGCCGCGTTCTGAGCGGCGGCAGGGGATGTGCCGGCGGTGTGAGTGAGCAGGCTACGATCGGGAGGCAAACATGCGCACGATCCAGGTTCTGGGGACGGGTTGTCCCAAGTGCAATCAACTCGAGCAGAATGCCAGGCAGGCCCTGGCGCAGCTCGGCCTGGAGGCCGAGATCGTCAAGGTATCCAATATCCAGGAGATCATGAAGTTCGGCGTGATGATGACGCCGGGTCTGGCGATCGATGGCCAGGTGAAGGCCGCAGGCAAGGTGCTTTCGGTCGAGGAGATCAAGGGGCTGCTTGCGTAGGCTGGATTGAGACCATGGCGAACACCCGACAGACAGCGAGACGACTCGTCGCCGGCGCACTTGGCTTGCTGCTGGCCTGCACCTGGGCGCCGGGGGCAGGCGCCGAGGGAGTGTCCGGGGGCGCCGCGGGCCAGTCCGCATCTGATCGCCAGGTGCCGGAGTCCCCGGCGGCGTCTCCCGCGGAAAGCTCCGCGCAGCTCAGCCCGCCAACACCGGCGGGGGCCGAGAGTGGTCTGAGGACGGTGGTGTACTACTTCCATGTCACGTTCCGCTGTCCCGACTGCCTGATGGTTGAGCGGTACGTTCGCGATGTGCTCAATGCGGACTTCGGTGAGCTTCTCCAAGATGGTTTGCTTCTGTGGGCGCCCATCGACTACGAGCAGCCGGAGAACCTCGACTATGTCGCCGCGTTCGACCTGGGAGATGGTCCCGCATTGATCCTCACGAGGTGGTTGGACGGCGAACAGGTCACCTGGCGCAACCTGTTTGAGGTCTGGGAGCTGCTGGACGATCCCGTGGGCCTCGGTGAACTCATCCGGGGCGAGATCGCCCTGTTCCTCGAAGACGCGGGGCCGCCGGCAGACCAGTCCCCCGAACCCGCCGCAACGCAGACGGATTGAATCTTGGGGATGGAAGAAGACAAGAAGGACGGATAGTCGCATGAACAAGAACACACGCCTTGGTCTGGTCGCCCTGCTGCTGGCCGCATTCGCCGGTGCCGTGGTCGTGAAGGAAACGCGGAAGGGTCCTGCTTCTATGACCGGTTCCGATGTGACCGCCACTGACGCTGCAGCGGCCCGGTCTGCGGATGCCCTGCGCGCCAGCGCCGCCGGGTCGGACATGACCTCGCAGGGCGATGAGATCACCACGCAAGGTGGTGGTGCCGCCGTTGCCGGTGACGCGAATGCTGGCGCAGCGATTCCCCGCCTGGTGGATCTGGGTTCCACCACCTGCATTCCCTGCAAGATGATGGCTCCGATTCTGGAGGACCTCGCGCAGAATTACCGAGGGCAATTCGACGTCGAGGTGATCGATGTCCGCGAGAACCGCCCCGCCGCCCAGCTCTACGGGGTTCGCGTGATTCCGACGCAGATCTTCTACGACGCGCAGGGCGTGGAACGTTTCCGCCATGAGGGGTTCCTGTCAAAGGAGGACATCATGTCGAAGTGGAAGGAGCTGGGCTTCGCGTTCGGCCCCTCGGTGGCCTCTCCAGGGCAGAGTGAGGGCTGATCATGGAGCAACTATTCACCAGCCTGACGCATGCGGTAGAAGGCTCGGTCTGGATCGCTGCCGGGGCGTCCCTGCTGTGGGGCGTGTTGAGTATCCTGCTGAGTCCCTGTCATCTTTCCAGCATTCCCCTCATCGTGGCCTTCATCGGCGAGACGGGCGATACCTCGCCGAGGAGATCCTTCGGCATCGCCACGCTGTTCTCCCTGGGCATCCTGGTCACAATTGCCGCCATCGGGGCGCTCACCGCCGCCCTGGGGCGGATGATGGGCGATCTGGGACCCTACGGAAACTATGCCATCGCGTTGATCTTCTTCCTGCTCGGACTGCATTTCCTGGGGCTGATTCCCATGCCCTGGTCGGGGGGGGGATCCGCGGCACGCGCGGCAAGGGCCGGCTGGCGGCATTCATCCTCGGATTGATCTTCGGCGTGGGCATCGGCCCCTGTACGTTTGCTTTCATGGCACCGATGCTGGGTGTCACGTTCACGCTGGCGGCCGACAATTGGGCCTACGGCGCGTTTCTCCTGCTGCTCTATGGCATCGGCCACTGTGGCGTGATTGCCCTGGCGGGAACCTTCGCCGGGCTCGTGCAGCGCTACCTGAACTGGAATGAGAAGTCCCGAGGCAGTGAGTGGCTGCGTCGTGTTTGTGGCGTGCTCGTGTTGCTGGGTGGGTTCTACTTGATCTACACCGCACACTGAGCGCCGGACGGAGCGCCATGACCAGGCAGGAGATCGGGACGAGATCGGCGGTCGCAACCCGGCGGCCATCCTCAGGGCTCGGCGCGCCATCCCTCGTGCGGGCGGCCGTGCGCGGCTGTGCAGGCACTGTCGTGAGATTCTTGGGGATGGTGGCGGCCTTGGGGCAGGCGTTGCCCAGAAGGTCGAGACGGAGCCTGTCAGCCGCCGCCTCGCTGTACATCATCGCGCTCTGTGGCGTGCTGTCGGGTTGTGGAACCAGCGACGTCGCCTCTTCGCATGGTCCCCCGGAGACGGGCTTCGACCGCGTTGTGCTCTACGAGCTCTTCGTCGGACTGGGGTGTACGAAGTGTCCCCTGGCCGAGGCCGCGCTCGACCAGCTCCTGGCAGAGGAACCCGTTGGGGCCCTGGCGGTGATCCACTGGCATCCGGGGACGTACTGGGGCCCCACCCTGGAAGGCGTACGCTACTTGACCTCTCGCCTGGGGCTCACGCTCAAGGGGCATTGTTTCAGTCGCACGGATTCTCTGTCGGGGTTCGTCGATGAGTACCTCGAGTTCCAGTCCACGCTGACCCTCAGCTACCTGCCGGCCCTCTCCGTTTCGCTCACGGCATTGGCGACCACGACCCCGCTGCGCGAGTTTGAGGGCCGTGACTCGTGGGTGGCGATTCTCCTGCGGTATTGCCCGCGGCAGAAGGTGGACCTGCACCTGTCGCTGGGTCGGGAGCGGGGTGGCATTACGTGCTCGGGAGGACTCTGCCACTACGAGAGTCCCTTCAGCGGTGTTCGCTTCGGCGGGAGTATCAGGTTGTGACGTCATGCGGCGGAGGTGCTCTGGGCTGCGTCCGTGGCGAGCATGCAATCGGAGGAGGACACGATGTTGCCAGTGACTGTTTCTTGCAGTAGAGCGCCACGTGGCGAGGGAGCGCGCCTTGCGAGGGCCTTGAAGATCCTCCTGTGCGCCGCGGTGCTGGTAGGTATCGTGACAGCCACCGCGGAAGGCGGCCAGGCGCCTCTGTTCAAGGGGCGCGATCTCAACCGGAAGACCGTGGTCATGAAGGACCTGCTCGAAGAGGGGCCGGTTCTCATCGTGTTCTGGGCCACCTGCTGCAGCAACACGATCACGCTCATGCACCACATGGAGGCGCTTCACAAGGCGTACAACGAGCGTGGTTTCAAGGTCCTCGGCATCGCGGAGAACGACACCAAGACGGTGGGCCAAGTGAAGCCCTGGGTAGCCGCGCAACGGCTTACGCTCCCTGTCCTGCTCGATCCCGAAGGGCAGATACTGCGTCTCTATCATGTCCAGGCGACACCTCACATGGTCCTTGTGGATCAGACGGGTGCGATCGTGTTCAGTCATGCGGGCTTCATGCCGGGTGAAGAAGGTCTCTGCGAGACCGCCATCCGCAGTGCTCTCGGTCTGGAGAACGAGGATGCTCCGCCGCAGTGAGGTCATGACATGCCGCCTGATGGGCGAAGCGGAGTCCTGCACGGGCGGACGTCGTCGGCGGCAGTCTGGGAGGAGTTGCGATGAATGACCCCAGCTGGGTTCTCGGTGAGGAGCTGACCGCCTATGTCCTCTCGCTTGGGGGAGTCCTGACGGTAGGGAACTTCGAGGTCATGATCGGTTGATGACGCGTCGTCACGACGCTATCCGGTCGGATGGCTGAACCTCCCAATGCAGGCAGCTACAGGCACTGGGACCTGGGCGAGATCAAGCTCTTCGTCGAAGCAGAGGTGGCCGACCAGGCCACGGCGATTGAGTTCCTCATCCCCAACGTGGGCCAGTTCGTGATCAGACGGGCGTAGTCCGAAAGGATGGTGCCCGGTCCGTGCCAAGAGCGAGTCGCGGCCGCCCGGGCCTTGTCCCGAGCGTGATCCTCAATTCTTCCTTCGGGCTTGCCGGGGTGCCTATGAAAAGCCCTCTTGCCCCCGGGCCTGGCTCGGGGTTACACTTCGTCTATTGGCGAAAAGACGAATTATTGGCGTTGATCCGCAACGGGCGGGGACGGCAACCGGGCGCCGATCCCGCCGGGGTTGTGGCCGGCACATGGCGAGGTTGACGATGAGCTCGAGAATCAGAATGCTTGGGGTAAGTCTGCTGAGTTTGGCTGGATTCCTGCTGGCGACCACGACGCCTGACAGGGGTCCGTGGCGGCCGGACGTGCTGGTCTCGGTCGCCGCTGCGACACAGACAAGCACGGCGG
>CAZPGB010000095.1:0-11200 GCA_964585945.1 uncultured bacterium
AGTTGATCACGCCGGTGGCGATGGAGAAGGAGCTGCGGTTCGCGATTCGCGAGGGTGGCCGTACGGTGGGCGCCGGCGTGGTGACCGAGATCATCGAGTAGGGTGGACCCCGCGTAACCAGCAAAGGGGCTGTGCGAGATGGCTTCGAAGCGAGACCTGGTCATCCTGGCCTGCAGTGAGTGCAAGCGCCGCAACTATACGACGCGCAAGAACAAGCGGCTTCATCCGGATCGGGTGGAGTACAAGAAGTACTGCCCCTGGGACCGGAAGCACACCATCCACAAGGAAACGCGTTAGCGCGGCGGGTGTTGAGTCGCCCGGCCCGCGTTTGGGGTCACCATGGAAGCTGTCGATAAGATCCGGACCTTCTTGAGCGAGGTCAAAGTAGAAACCAAGAAGATCGCTTGGCCCACGCTCGAGGAGCTCCGTGGTTCCACGCAGGTCGTGATCGTGGCTGTGTTCGTCATCACGACGTTCGTCGCCATCATCGACCTCCTGCTCAACAGGGTCCTCGGTCTGCTGATCGAGATCTAGGTTGTCGCGCTCCCGCCGGTCCGTAGGAGACGGAGCTGGTCGCCATCAGCACGGGTAGGACGCGGGACGCTCCCCAAGACCGGAGAGGATGAGGACTGCCGGAAATCGTGACCGAGAAAGAAGAAATCCAGAAGACGGACGAGCCGGGCGAGCAGACGCCCGAGCAGGAGACGTCCGTCGATCAGCCGGAGAAGGCGACCGTCCCTGCGCCCGCCGACGCGCCCGAGGAAGAGCCTCAGGAGGAGTCATCCGGGTCCGCCGACGCTCCTCCCGAGGAGGAGACCGCTTCTGCCGAAGCGACGGCGGAGGAAGAGACGGAGTCCTCCGAGGCGAGTGCGGCGGAGGAGAACGATGTCTCCGCGATGAAGACGGAGGAGGACACGACGCCCTCCGGTGAGAAGGCGACCGAAGCGGAGGAGGCCCCGGCCGATGAGGCCGACGAGAGCGTTGCCGACTCCGAGGAGGCCGCACCGGCGTCGGGCCGCAAGAAGCGCTGGTACGTCATTCACACCTACTCGGGCCACGAGAACAAGGTGAAGGCCAACATGGAGCGGGCCATCCAGTACGCCCAAATGCAGGATCGCTTCGGGGAGATCCTCGTCGCCACCGAGGACTACGCCGTGATGAAGGCGGGGAAGAAGCAGATTACCAAGCGTAAGACTTTCCCCAGCTACGTGTTGGTCGAGATGGACATGAGCGATGATGCGCGCGCGCTGGTGCAGAATGTTCCCGGCGTGACGCATTTCGTCGGCGACCGTCGCCCCACGCCGTTGACCGAGGCGGAAGTCCGCCGGATTCGGGGCGAAGAGGTGCGCGAGGTGGGCAAGGTTACCACCGAGGTGCCGTTCAAGGTGGGCGAAAGCGTGAAGGTCACCCAGGGCCCGTTCGCGGACTTCGTGGGCACTGTGGACGAGATCAATCTCGAACGCGGCAAGCTGAGGGTCATGGTTTCCATCTTCGGCCGGCCCACGGCCGTGGAGTTGGACCTGACCCACGTGACCAGCATCTAGGGGCGCAGAGGGCGCCCGACGGAGAGGCAGTCGATGGCGAAGGAAGTTGTGGCAACGGTCAAGCTGCAGTTGCCGGCCGGCAACGCGACCCCGGCCCCCCCGGTGGGCCCGGCTCTCGGTGCGCAGCAGGTCAACATCATGGAGTTCTGCAAGGCGTTCAACGCCCGAACGCAGAAGGACGCCGGGCTGATCATTCCGGTGGTGATCACGGTCTACAAGGACCGCAGCTTCAGCTTCATCACCAAGACGCCTCCGGCCGCCGTCCTGCTGAAGAAGGCGGCCAGTCTGGCCAAGGGATCGGGTGAGCCCAACCGGAACAAGGTGGGCACGGTGACCCGCCAGCAGTGTGAGGAGATCGCCAAGCTGAAGGAGCCTGACCTGAACGCGGCCGACTTGGACGCCGCCGTGCGCATGGTCGAGGGCACCGCGCGCAGCATGGGGATCATCGTCGAGAACTGATCGGCGATCCCTCGGGGCGGACCTGTCGGACGCCCCGGCTCGCTTCGCCTCATACCTCGGAGCGGAGCGCGATAGACCACAGAGGGAGGCCCCCCGGGGCCGAGGTGGCACATCATGAAGCACGGAAGACGCTACAAGCAGGCGGTCGAGGAACGCACCAATCTGAACTCGCCTTCACTGCCCGAGGCGGTCGAATTCGTCAAGTCCCATTCCAAGGTCAAGTTCGACGAGACGGTCGAATTGGCCGCGCGCTTGGGGGTCGACCCGAAGTATGCCGACCAGATGGTGCGCGGTACCGTGGTGCTGCCCCACGGCACCGGCAAGCAGGTCCGGGTCGCCGTCTTCGCCAAGGGCGAGAAGGTCGCGGAGGCCGAGGCGGCGGGGGCCGATATCGTGGGCGCGGAAGATCTGGTCGAGAAGGTGAAGGGCGGTTTCCTCGACTTCGATCGCGCCATCGCGACCCCCGACATGATGTCGGAGGTCGGCAAGCTGGGTCGCGTGCTGGGTCCGCGCGGACTCATGCCCAACCCGAAGGCCGGAACCGTGACCTTCGACGTGGCCAAGGCGGTGAACGAGGTCAAGGGCGGCAAGATCGAGTTCCGGGTCGACAAGGGCGGCAACCTCCACGTGCCCGTGGGAAAGGCTTCGTTCGAGACGACCAAGCTGGTCGAGAACATCGTGGCGTTCATGCGGGAAGTCGTACGCCTGCGGCCTTCGGCGGCCAAAGGCACGTACGTGCGCACCGTGACGGTCTCTTCGACGATGGGGCCGGGCATTCGCCTGGACACCTCGGAGGTGGTCCCCAAGGGCTAGATCGCCGGCGGACGGCGCGTGAGCAAGAGGCGTGTCCGGCGGTCCAGTCTCCCGTCGCGATCATCAGGGGACGACAGGCGGAGCCATCCGGGCACAGGATCCCTACAGATTGAGGAAAGGCGAACCAGCCATGCCGATGACGAAAAGCAGCAAGATCGAGAAGGTCGCCACGCTCGAGAAGGTGTTGGCCGACGCCAAGGGTGTCTATCTGGCCGACTTCAACGGGATGACCGTGGAGGTGATCTCCGAGCTGCGCAAGCGCTGCCGCAAGTCGGATGTGCGCATGGAGGTCGTCAAGAACACCCTGCTCAAGCGCGCCGCCCAGGCGACCGGCAACGAAGCGCTGACCGCTTCGCTGTCGGGATCGACCGCCCTGGTGACCAGCGAGACCGACCAGGTGGTTCCGGCCAAGATCCTGGTCGAGTTCGCCAAGGAGTTCAAGCTCCCCCAGGTCAAGCGCGGGATGATCGACGGGCGGGCGCTCTCGGCGCAGGAAGTCGAGGATGTGTCGGCGCTGCCGCCCAAGGATGTGCTCCTGGGCCAGCTCGCGGGCACCCTGCAGGCGCCGCTCAAGAACTTCGTCTCCGCCATCACCTCCCCGTTGCGGGATCTGGCGGGGGTGCTCAACGCCCTGGCGGAGAAGAAGGAAGGCGCGGCCTAGACGGGATTCGCTGCCGACGCCCGGCTTCGGGCTGTCCTCCGGCTCTCTCAACCGGCGGGACGGTCCTGCTTCTGGAGCGCGGACGTCGCAGAGGTGGCAGATAGATACTGCGGGATCGATCGAGAACCAGAAGACGCTCGCTGTGGGAACCGACTGCCGGTCGGGAGTGTGAGCGGGCTTCCACGACGTGAGGTAGGGAGGTTCGAAGAAATGGCCGAGATTACCAAGGATGA
This sequence comes from uncultured bacterium, assembly GCA_964585945.1. Lineage (GTDB taxonomy): Bacteria > Eisenbacteria > RBG-16-71-46 > CAIMUX01 > WJJG01 > CAZDKK01. Next base: position 3,711 of record CAZPGB010000095.1, read on the forward strand.
TGTCCTTGTTTGGCTCGAGTCCGCCACGATGCTCGATGTGAAGGCGCTGGTCGACGGCATCGAGGAGAAGTTCGGCGTGACTGCCGCCGCGCCTATGATGGCCATGGCCGGTGCTCCGGCCGAGGCCGGCGCGGCCGAGGAAGAGAAGACCGAGTTCGACGTGGTCCTGACGGGCGCCGGATCGCAGAAGATCCAGGTCATCAAGGTTGTCCGCGAGATCACCAGCCTGGGCCTCAAGGAGGCCAAGGAGCTCGTCGACGGCGCGCCGAAGCCGGTCAAGGAAGGCATCTCCCGCGAGGAGGCCGAGGATCTGCAGAAGCGTCTCACCGACGTGGGGGCCTCTGTCGAGATCAAGTAACCCTCGGGGTGCGTATGCGCTACGTGCCGACCGACAGCGCCCGGGGCGGTCAAGGAGTCGGCCGTCCTGGGGCCGGGTCCCTCACGAGGGGATCCTCTCGGAGTCTACCCGGGAGCGCGGAGCGGGAGGGCCTCGGTGGGGCTCTCCGGTCCGCGCTCCCGTGCGCGGTTCTGCAACCCGCCCGCCAAGGGCCAGATCAAGGCCTGGACGTATCGCTGCGAACCCCGGGGCCGCTACCCCGGGGGCTTGGCGCTTGTCGGCGGGACCCTTATTTCCGTCAACCTTGTAGCGGCCCGTGCGGGCCAAGAGGGGTACAGGAACCTTGAGTCGAACCGCTACCCTGACGTCAATCGCCAGCCTTCCCGAGCGGAGCTTTTCCAAGGAGCAACGGGGCGCCGATATCGAAATCCCCAATCTGCTGGCGATCCAGCTCTCCTCCTACGACCGCTTCCTGCAGAAGAACGTCCTGCCGGAGGAGCGCGCGGGGACCGGCCTGCAGGAGGTCTTCACGTCGGTCTTCCCGATCGAGGATTCCCGGGCCATGTTCTGCCTGGAATTCGTCTCCTATTCGGTGGGCGAGCCCAAGTACAACGTGCAGGAGTGCCAGGAGCGGGACCTGACCTTCTCGGTGCCGCTCAAGGTCAAGCTGCGACTGCGCATTCGCGAGGAGGTCGACGGCAAGAAGCGCGACAAGGAGATTCTCGAGCCCCAGGAGGTCTACCTGGGCGAGATCCCGCTGATCACCGACAAGGGCACCTTCGTGATCAACGGCGCCGAGCGCGTGATCGTCAGCCAGCTCCACCGCTCGCCGGGCGTCTTCTTCGAGAGCTCCACGCACCCCAACGGCAAGCGGCTCTACAACGCCCGCATCATCCCGTATCGGGGTTCCTGGGTGGAGTTCAGCATCGATGTGAAGGACATCATGTACGTTCACATCGATCGCAAGCGCAAGCTCCCGGCCACCATCCTGCTCAAGGCGCTGGGCATCGTCACCGACAAGGAGATCCTCGATCTCTTCTACGATATCGATGACCTGGAGCTGGGCGGGCCCCGCACGAAGAAGACTCAGCGGCTCATCCATCGCGTGGCTGCCGAGGACGTCATCGATCCGGAGACCGGCGAGATCCTGCTGGAGTGCAACCAGGAAATCACCGAGGAAGTGCTCAAGCGGCTGCTCAAGATCGAGGCCAAGAAGGTCAAGGTCTATGACATCCCGCTGCAGGATGAGGCCGACATCATCCGCAACACGCTGAAGAAGGACACCACGCAGAATGAGGAAGAGGCCCTGGGACGGATCTACGGCCTGATGCGGCCGGGCGAGCCCCCGCGGCTGGACACGGCGCGCGAGTACCTCACCCGGCTTTTCTTCAGCCCCAAGCGGTACGATCTGGCGCAGGTCGGGCGCTACAAGGTCAACGGCAAGCTGCAACACGAGCTGCTGCTGGGCGGCAAGCGCAAGATGCGCACCTACGGCTTCCAGGCGCCGCCCCCCGATCTGACGACGCTGGCCAAGGAGGATTTTGCCGCCATCCTACGCTACCTCTTGCTGCTGCGCGTGTCGGAGAGCGAGGAGGTCAAGTCGGACGTTCCCATCGAGACCGACGACATCGATCACCTCGGCAACCGGCGCGTCCGCTCGGTGGGCGAGCTGCTGGCCAAGGAGTTCAACACTGGGCTGGCCCGCATGGCGCGGATCATCCGCGAGCGGATGTCGCTGCAGGAGCCGGAGCAGGTGAGCGCGTATGACTTCATCAACGCGCGCACCATCTCGGCGGTGGTGCAGAGCTTCTTCGGCTCCAGCCAGCTCTCGCAGTTCATGGATCAGACCAACCCGTTGGCCGAGCTGACCCACAAGCGCCGTCTGTCGGCCCTCGGTCCCGGCGGTCTCACGCGGGACCGGGCCGGGTTCGAGGTGCGCGACGTCCACTACACGCACTACGGCCGCATGTGCCCCATCGAGACGCCCGAAGGGCCCAACATCGGCCTGATCTCCTCCCTGTCCACCTATGCGCGGGTCAACGAGCTGGGCTTCCTCGAGACCCCCTATCGCAAGGTGAAGGCCGGGTCGGCGTCGACATCGGTCGAGTACCTGTCGGCCGACCAGGAGGACGTGGTCTGCATCGCCCAGGCCAACGAGCCGCTCGACGACCGGGGCCACTTCGAGTCCACCTCGGTCTCGGCGCGGATGAAGGGCGAGTTTCCCCTGCTGAAGCCGGGGGACATCGATTACATGGACGTCTCGCCCATCCAGACCGTCAGCCCGGCGGCGGCGCTCATTCCCTTCCTGGAGCACGACGACGCCAACCGCGCCCTCATGGGCTCGAACATGCAGCGCCAGGCGGTTCCGCTGCTCAAGACCGAGGCGCCCCACGTCGGTACCGGCCTGGAAGCCAAGGTCGCCCGCGACTCGGGCGCTCTGATCATCGCCCGGCGTCCAGGGGTGGTGGAATCGGTGACCAGCGAGACGATCACCGTCAAGTACGACACCAGCAGCGCCTCGCTGGTCGACTTCGAGGCCGACGCGGGGCTCGACACCTACCATCTGACCAAGTTCAAGCGCTCGAATCAGGATACCTGCATCAACCAGCGTCCCGTGGTCCTGCCCGGCCAGAAGGTCAAGGAAGGCGATGTGCTGGCCGACGGGCCGGCGACCGACGGGGGCCTGCTCGCGCTGGGGCATAACGCCCTGGTCGCCTTCATGCCGTGGCGGGGCTACAACTTCGAGGACGCGATCGTCGTCAGCGAGCGGCTCATCAAGGCCGATGTCTTCTCTTCCATCCACATCGAAGAGTTCGAGCTGCAGGTGCGCGACACCAAGCGCGGCGTGGAGGAGATCACGCGCGAGATCCCTAACGTCGGCGATGAAGCCCTCAAGTACCTCGACGAGGACGGCATCATCCAGATCGGGGCGCCGGTGCGGGCCGGCGACATCCTGGTCGGCAAGGTCACGCCCAAGGGCGAGACCGACCTGACCCCTGAGGAGCGGCTCCTGCGGGCGATCTTCGGCGACAAGGCGGGCGACGTGCGCGACGCCTCGCTCAAGGCGCCTCCCGGGATGGAAGGGGTCGTGATCGACGTCAAGGTGTTCTCGCGCAAGGAGAAGGACGAGACCACGCAGAAGCGCGAGAAGAAGAAGGCCGACCGGATCAAGCGGATGTCTCGCAAGGAGGTGCAGATCATCCGCGAGAACCGCGACGAGGAGCTGCTGCGGATCCTGAAAGGGCGCGTGCTCGACCGCATCACCTCGATCAAGTCGGGTGAGATCATCGTGCGGGCCGGGACCAAGGGCAACCCCGACCGCCTGCGCGAGCGGGTTGACTTCGACGATATCGAGTACCGCTCGCAGGTCGCCAAGGACAAGCGCGTCAACGAGCGGTTCTGGGCTCAGTACGACTTGGCCAACCGGGCGCTGGAGCGCGCGCAACGCGAGGAAGAGAAGGCGATCGAGAAGATCACGCGCGGCGACGAGCTGCCGCCGGGCGTGGTCAAGCTGGTCAAGGTGTTCGTGGCCAAGAAGCGCAAGCTCTCGGTCGGTGACAAGATGGCCGGCCGTCACGGCAACAAGGGCGTGGTCTCGCGGGTCGTGCCCACCGAAGACATGCCCTACCTCCCCGACGGGACGCCGATCGACATCGTGCTCAACCCGTTGGGCGTGCCGTCGCGTATGAACATCGGCCAGGTGCTCGAGACGCACCTGGGATGGGCCGCGCAGAAGCTCGCTTTCCGGGCGATGACCCCGGTCTTCTCGGGCGCCACGGTGGCTGAGATCAAGGCCTGCCTGCGCGAGGCCGAGCTGCCCGAGAGCGGCAAGGTCCAGCTCATCGACGGCCTGACCGGCGAGCCCTTCGACCAGGAGGTGACCGTCGGCCACATCTACATGCTGAAGCTGAGCCACCTGGTGGATGACAAGATCCACGCGCGATCCATCGGCCCCTACTCGCTGGTCACGCAGCAGCCGCTGGGCGGCAAGGCTCAGTTCGGCGGCCAGCGCTTCGGTGAGATGGAGGTGTGGGCGCTGGAGGCCTACGGCGCGGCGCACACGCTGCAGGAGTTGCTCACCGTCAAATCGGACGACGTCGAAGGACGCTCGCGGATCTACGAGGCGATCGTCAAGGGCGAGAACCCGCCCGAGCCGGGGGTGCCCGAGTCCTTCAACGTACTGGTCAAGGAGCTGCGCAGCCTCTGTCTCGACATCCAGTTCGAGTAGGCGGAGGATGCGCATACGAATCCCGACCCCGCCGCGGGCGCGCGGTTGATGAAGGGACGCGGGGTCCGGAAGCGTGAGGCCGAGGGGCAATGCTTGAACACTCTTCACGAGGGGAGTCGCAGATGACCGAATCGACCGAGTTCCGCATTCCCAGTCCAGTGGCCGGTCCGCCCATGCCCACCATCCGTGAGCGCGAGCGCGAGACCCGCCGCCGGTTCGACTTCACCAGCATTCGGATCAAGCTCGCCTCCCCCGAGACGATCCGGGGGTGGAGTCACGGCGAGGTGACCAAGCCCGAGACGATCAACTACCGGACGTTCCGGCCGGAGCGCGACGGGCTCTTCTGCGAGCGGATCTTCGGTCCCGTCAAGGACTGGCAATGCGGCTGCGGCCGCTACAAGATGATCCGCTACCGCGGTGTGATCTGCGACAAGTGCGGCGTCGAGGTGACCCGCTCGAGCGTGCGCCGGGAGCGGATGGGTCACATCGACCTGGCCGTGCCGGTGTCGCACATCTGGTACTTCAAGGGCGTGCCGAGCCGCATCGGACACCTGTTGGATATGGCGGTCCGCCAGCTCGAGCGCATCCTCTACTACGAGTCCTACGTGATGATCGATCCCGGCAACACGCCGTACAAGTTCAAGGAGCTGATCACCGAGGAGCAGTATCACGAGCTGGCCGAGGACCCGTCCTACCACTTCACGGCCAAGATGGGCGCCGACGCCATCCGCGACATGCTCAAGGCGCTCGATCTGGATGAGCTGTCCACCGAGCTGCGCAGTCGCGCCCGCGTGGAGACGTCGATTCAGCGCAAGAAGGACATCCTCAAGCGGCTGAAGGTGGTCGAGGCGTTCCGCCACAGCGGCAACGAGCCGAGCTGGATGATCCTCGAGGTGGTGCCGGTGCTGCCGCCCGATCTGCGCCCGCTGGTCCCGCTCGAGGGCGGCCGCTTCGCCACCTCCGACCTCAACGACCTCTACCGGCGCGTCATCAACCGCAACAACCGCCTGAAGCGGTTGATGGAGATCCGCGCTCCGGAAGTGATCCTGCGCAACGAGAAGCGCATGCTCCAGGAGGCGGTCGACGCGCTCTTCGACAACGGACGGCGCACGCGCGCGGTCCGCGGCCAGGGCAACCGGCCGCTCAAGTCGCTCAGCGACATGCTCAAGGGCAAGCAGGGCCGCTTCCGCCAGAACCTGCTCGGCAAGCGCGTCGACTACTCGGGCCGCAGCGTGATCGTGGTGGGCCCCGAGCTGAAGCTGCACCAGTGCGGGTTGCCTCAGACCATGGCCTTGGAGCTCTTCAAGCCGTTCATCATCCGGCGTCTCGAGGAAGGCCCACACGCGATGACGGTCAAGAGCGCCAAGCGCTTCGTCGAGCGCGAGCACCCCGAGGTGTGGGAGGTGCTGAGCCGCATCATCCAGGACCACCCGGTGCTCCTGAACCGCGCGCCGACGCTCCACCGCCTGGGCATCCAGGCTTTCCAGCCGGTACTGGTGGAGGGCAAGGCCATCCGCATCCACCCGCTGGTCTGCGGCGCCTTCAACGCCGACTTCGACGGTGATCAGATGGCCGTCCACGTGCCGCTGTCCTGGGCCGCGCAGATCGAGTCGCGCGAGCTGATGATGTCGACCAACAACATCCTGCTCCCGGCCAACGGCAAGCCCATCGCCACGCCCAGCCAGGACATCGTGCTGGGCTGCAACTACCTGACGCGCGCCCGCGAGAACGACCTGGGCGAGGGCAAGATCTTCGCCTCTCCGGAGGAGGCGGTCATCGCGCTGCAGCACAAGAAGGTGGGCCTGCACGCCAAGGTCAAGTGCCGCATCGAAGGCAAGGTGATCGAGACCACGGTCGGGCGGCTGGTCTTCAATGAGGTCGTGCCCGACGAGCTGGGCTTCTTCAACGAGACCCTGGACAAGAAGCGGCTCGCCCGGCTGGTGGGGATCGCCTGCCGCACCCTGGGCAAGCAGCGCACCTCGGATTTCCTCGACAAGCTCAAGTATCTGGGCTTCCACTACGCCACCCTGGCCGGCATCTCGATCGGCATCGATGACATCGTCGTGCCCAAGGAGAAGCCGACCATCATCGGGGCGGCCGAGAAGGAGGTCGACCGGATCAACAAGGCCCACCGGGCGGGCAAGACCTCGGAGCTGGAGCGCCAGAACCGCGTGATCGAAACCTGGACGCGCGTGCGCAACGAGGTCGAGGAGGTCACCATGGAGGGCCTCTCCCGCATCAACCAGGGCTTCAATCCGGTCTGGCTCATGGCCGACTCGGGCGCGCGCGGGAGCCGCGAGCAGATCCGCCAGCTCGCCGGCATGCGCGGGCTGATGTCGAAGCCGCAGAAGAGGCTGACCGGCGGCGCCGGTGAGGTGATCGAGCAGCCGGTGCTGCGCAACTTCAAAGAAGGGCTCACCGTGCTCGAGTACTTCATCTCGACCCACGGCGCCCGCAAGGGATTGGCCGACACCGCGCTGAAGACGGCCGACGCCGGCTATCTGACCCGCCGGCTGGTGGATGTCGCCCAGGACGTCATCGTGACCGAGGACGACTGCGGGACGATCCGCGGCATTGAGCGCGGCGCGCTCAAGGACGGCGAGCAGATCGTCGAGCCGCTGCATGACCGCATCCTGGGCCGCGTGACGGTGGACGATGTCTATGACCCGCGCAACGACGAGCTGATCGTCGAGGCCGGGTCGCTCATCGACGAAGAGATCGCCCAGCAGGTCGAAGTGGCCGGCATCGACAAGGTGATGATCCGCAGCGTGCTCACCTGCGAGGCCCGTCGCGGCATCTGCGCCAAGTGCTACGGCCGCGACCTGGCCAGCGGCGTCATGGTGACCCTGGGCGAGGCGGTCGGCGTGATTGCGGCCCAGTCGATCGGTGAGCCGGGCACGCAGCTCACGCTGCGGACCTTCCACA
>CAZPGB010000096.1:0-11168 GCA_964585945.1 uncultured bacterium
GGTCCGAGACCATCGAATCACGCTGCGGATTCCGGCGGCCGCCTTCGCGGGCGGCCGCCGGGATCGGTGCTTTTTCGGCTGGCCGCTTGTCCGCGATCCGCCTCCATGCACATGCACAGATCGCCGGGCCTACCCTCATCTCGGCCAAGAGCTCTGAAGTTCCCTACCACGCCCCCCGATCCACTGCTATAGTGCCCGCGTTCTGCGGGACCCGGCCCGCTCGGGGCGCCGCCGAGCTTGCACTCGCGCAGACGGGTTGTCGCGGGTGACCTATTCCGGAGCTGAACGTGGCTGAAACCATCTCGCGCTACACGATCGTCAAGACCCTCGGCCGGGGGGCGATGGGTGTGGTCTACCTGGCCCGCGACGAGCGCCTGAAGCGCGACGTGGCCATCAAGGTGCTCGCGGAGCAGTACAGCCAGGACCCCGCCTACCGGCGCCGTTTCCTCACCGAAGCCCAGTCGGCTTCGGCGCTCAACCATCCCGGCATCATCACGATCTACGAGATCGGCACCCACGAGGACCGCGACTTCATCGCCATGGAGTACGTCCAGGGCCGGAGTCTCCAGGAGACCCTGGCCGAGCGGGGTCCCCTGCCCGCCGAGGAGATCGCTTCGATCGGCTTGCAGATCGCCGACGCCTTGGCCGCCGCGCACCGGGCGGGCATCGTCCACCGCGACCTGAAGCCCGGCAACGTCATCCTCACGCCCGAGGGGCGCGTGAAGATTCTGGACTTCGGCCTCGCCCGGAAGCGGGACATGGCAGGCCAGGCGTCCACGCCGGACGGTTCGGGCGAGGACGCCCCCACGGTGGCCGCTTCCTTCACCCAGCCGGGCATGATTCTCGGAACCCCGGGCTTCATGGCACCCGAGCAGGCGCGCGGCGGACAGGCCGACCATCTCTCCGACCAGTTCAGCTTGGGCTGCATCCTCCACGCCATGGCCACCGGCAAGGCGCCCTTCGCGGGCGAGAGCGTGGTCGACGTGTTGCACAGCGTGCTGCACGAGGACCCCCCGCCGCTGGACAGCCTGCGCGCCGACGTGCCGCCGGTCCTGCAGGACACTATCCACCGGTGCATTCAGAAGCGGCCCGAGGACCGTTTCGAGGATGTCGGGCAGGTGGCCTCCGCCCTGCGCGGCCTGCGCGACTCGCTGACCGCGCCTTCGCAGCAGGTCACGCTCGGCGGTGGTCGCCCCCCACGTCCTGCGACGCGTCGAAGGCTGGCGCCGGTCCTCGGGGCGGCGGTCGTGCTCGCCGCGGCGGCGACCATCGTGCTTCTGACGGCCAATCCCTTCTCCGGCGCCACCACGATGACGGTGAGCGCGCAGGACCTCGAGGGGCGTCTCATCGAGCGGGAGGTGCCGACCGCCGAGTACCGCCAGCGTGTGGCCGTGTTCCCCTTCGAGACCCCCGGCGCCGACTCCAGTAGCGCCTGGCGGGCCTACATGCCCTCGACGCTCCTCTCTTGGGATCTGCTGCAGGATCACCGGCTGCTGGTCGACGAGCTGCGGACCCTCCTGGGCACGTCCCGCTACGCGGAGGAGGCCAAGAAGGCCGGCTACGACCGGGTGATCGGCACGCCGCTCCATCTGAAGCGTGACGTCGCCCGGGCCTCGAGCTGCACGCACCTGGTCGCGGGCGCAATTCGTGCGCAGGCCGACACCTTCCACCTGCGCGTGGAGCTTCACACCGCCGAGACGAGCCGCCAGATCAGTGGTTTCGATCTCTCCGGCGCCGACATCTTCGCGCTCATCGATGCGGCCAGCCTGCGCCTGCGCAGGGAGCTGGGCGAGCCCGAGTCCTACCTGCGCGAATGGCCCGACCTGCCGGTGTCGGACATCGCCACCGGCTCCCTCGAGGCGCTCGAGCTGGCCTGCCGGGCGGCCATGGCCCAGGACATCGACCGCGATGTGCCGGCGGCGATCGCCTATCTGGAGCAGGCCGTGCAGGAGGATCCCGGCTTCGCAATGGGGTACTGGAACCTCTACGGGCTGCTGCAGCAGACGGACCGATCCAGTCCGGCCCGCCAGGGACAGGTGCTCGACGCCTTGATGACCCACATCAGCCGCTTGCCCGAACGCTTCCAGTTTGCGGTGCGGGCCTCCTACTTCCAGAACCAGGGGGATCAAGAAAAGACGCTGGCGGTGCTCAAGATGTGGCGCGATCTCTATCCCCACGACATCATGCCGCACGGTGCGCTGCTCATGGTCCATCGCGCCCGGGGTCAGACCGAGCAGGTGATCGCCACGCTGCGAACCCTGATCGAGCTCGATCCGGGGAATCCACTCTACCTGCAGGCCGCGGCCGAGGAGCTGCAGCGGGCGGGCGATTTCGAGGCCGCCCGCGAGTACCTCGACGCCTACGTCAGGCGCGATCCCGACGACCCCAAGGCTCGTGCGGCTCTGGCCGAGTTGCTGCAGACTATCGGGGAGCACGAGGGCGCCAAGCGTCACCTCGAACATGCCCTGCTGCTGAGTCCCAGGGACCCCCAGATTCGCATGAGCTTGGCGCAGTGCGAGTTCAACTTGGGCAACCTCTCCGCGCCGGCCAAGGTGTTGCCGGTGGTCCTGGCCGAGTCCCTGAGCCCCGATGAGCGCCTGGAATACACTACGACCTTGGCTGACCACTACGAGCGGACCGGGCAGCTCGAGCGGGCCGTTCAGGTTCTCGGCGACGCGCTGCGCGAGGCTGAGGGCGAGGCCACGCCGCTGTGGATGATGCTGACCCGCGTCGAGCTGGCCTCGAAGCTGGCTCAGGCCCAGCGCCGGGACGAAGCTCTTGCCATGGTCGCGGAGGTTCAGTCCAAGACTCCCCTCGCCTTCCGTCCCCTGGCCCAGCTCGCACCGCTGGAAGTGCACCTGCGGCTGGGCGAGCCGGAGGCGGCCGAAGAGGCCGCGCGCGCGCTCGAGTCGACGATCGACGTGATGGGACTGGAGATTCTGCGCTTCAAGTGGTTCGAGGCGATGGGCCGCATCCGCGAGCTGCAGTCGGACTACGCGGCGGCCTGCGACTTCCTCAGGCGCCGGATCGAGCTGGCGGCCACCGGCACGCGGGCGCACGTCGATCTGGGCCGCTGCTACCGCAAGATGGGTTCCCTGGAAAAGGCCCGCGAGACGTTGGATCTGGGTTTGAGCCGCTCTCCCTATGACCCTCGCATCCTCTTCGAGCTGGCGAAGACCGAACACGAGCTGGGTCGCGGCTCACGCGCCCGCGAGCACCTGGAGCGCGCGCTGGAAGTCTGGTCGAACGCGGACTCCGCGTACGCGCCCGCGCGCGAGGCCCGGGAGACGCTGGCGCTCTGGGAGCGCGCCAGCTAGGTCGCTCGGACGTAGGCCTGGCGCCCGACGGCGCTGTTCCCCGACCCCGAACCCTGGACCCCGTAGCCTGGACCCCGGACTCGGGAAGCCTACTGGCCCTCCAGCACCCTGAGTACGACCGGGTCCCGCTCATCGCGCGCCAACACGTAGTGGCATACGTCACAATCGGTCGCGATGGCCTCTCCCGCCCGATCGCGCAGCAGGCCGTCGTGGCAGCGGAAGCAGGCCAGGGTCTCGTGCGTCGGGTGTCCGATGAGCGACGGATAGGTGTTCCAACGCACCTTCATGTGCGGATAGACGTACAGGTCGTGCGTTTCCTGTAGGGGCGTCACGGCCGCGACGATCTGCTCCCCGAACTCGGCCCACACCTCCGGCTCCCGTTCCTGATACAGCTCGGTGAGCTGGGCGATACCCCGCATCGCGTCCTCGGAGGTCTCGTAGGGACGCGTGAGCACCTCCTCGCCGAACTTGCGGATCCAGGGAATCTCGGGATGGATTACCTTGCGCGCCAACAGGTCGTTCAGCGCATCCTCCGGGGACAGGTAGATGTGCGTGGGGCGATTGTGGCAGTCGATGCAGTCCATGGTGCGGATCTCTTCGGGATCGAGCTCACTCTCGTTGATCTCCTCATCCGGCCGCGTCCAGATGCGCCGGTTCCCGTCGGGCCCGGTGAGCTCGATCCAATCGATTTGCTCGCGCTCCTCGTCGGCGGCGTAGTAACGGACGATGTGCTCGCGGCTCACGTGCCAGTGGATTCCGTGCACCGCGTCCTTCTCTCCCCCGCTGCCCACGCGCACATTGAGCACGTTGTAGGTGTTCGTGTTCTCGCGGTCGGGGGCGAAGTGCTCCCTCACCACGATGCGGTCTCCGTGGAAGATCTCGGGCCGATGACAGACCTCGCACACCTCCCGCGCGGGCCGCAGGTTCTGGACCGGCGTTTCGATGGGGCGCGCGTAGCTGTCGGTCAGGACGGCATACACCTGGCGCATGCCGCTCAGCTTCGACTTGACGAACCAGGTGGCCCCTTCGCCGATGTGACAGTCGGTGCACGCGATCTCCGAGTGGGGCGAGTGTTTGTAGACCGTGTATTCGGGCTCCATCACCACGTGGCACAGCTCGCCGCAGAATTGCCGGGACTCGGTGAAGTGGTAGCCGCGGTAGGTGAAGATCCCGAAGATGATCAGGTTTAGCACCGACAGCCCCACCACCACCTGCCACGCGTAGGAGCTGCGCGCCTCCTTGCGCTCGGCCAGCTCCGACAGTGCGGCGAAGGAGAAGCCGGTGCCCGCGGACCGGGCTTTGAAGTACAGGCCGATCGCAATCAGCAGCAGCCCCAAGATCGCGATGGCCGGGAACACCATGTTGAGCACGATGCCCCAGTAGGGATTGCCGCCGAAGACGAAGATCTCTCCAAAGGCGATCAGGAAGTAGGCGACGAAGGCGAGCGTGGCCAGGGCCCCTCCAAACATCGCCAAGGGACTGAGGGTGAGCAGCTTCACGAAGGCGCGCAATCGCTTCATGCTGAAACCTCGCCTGGGTTCTCGTGCGGCGGACCCCAAATCGGATGTCATGGTAGGGGTCACCGGATGGGGCGGCAACTTCTGATTTCCGAGCATCCTACCAGATCTACAAACGTATGCGCGCATTGCACAACTCTTGCACCTCCCACTACCTCACATCCGTCTCCCTGCTCCCAGCGCCACCTCATGCAGCGCACGAGACGTGCGCCATGGAGCCCTCTGTGGAGCGCAAGCTTTGACACCCGCCAAGGATGCGCTTCCTCGCGTGATCTGCGCGAGACTCCGTGATCCGCGCGAAGCTCCGTGATCCGCACGAGACTCCGTTTCGCATCCGCGCCCGCCGGTGCGCTTCCTTCCTTGCTTGGAACGGTTGGGGTGTTTACCCTTCGGCTCACGTCCGCCGCATGTCTTGGAAGCCGTCCGACGCGTGCGCGCCGGCATGAGAATCGCGGACGTCGTGCGCGCTCTCGCGCACACCGCGCGGTCGTGGGTGCCGCATCATGAGGTTCGGTTCTCCTCCCTGCGGGAGATCGCTCAGGGCTCGGGAGGTGTTGTGAGGCGCAGTCTCCTCGCCAACGGCGACATGGCTCCGGCCGCCTGTGCGGGCTTCGCACTCCTGTTCTTGGTCGGCGGCACAGCGACGGGTGGGGCTCAATCGCCTCCCGCCGAGCGCACGCGCCCGGCCGGCGAAGCCACCGTCTCATCGATCGGCGGCGTGGGGTTGAGCGACTGCATCCCGGCCCATGTCGGCCAGGACGTCTGCAGCGCATGCCACCGGGCCGGACGCATCGCCGAGGCCCAACCGTACGCCGCCTGCGCCGACTGCCACGCCGATGCGCACCAGGGCCAGCTCCGCGATCGTCCCGACGGCGGCAACTGCTCCGGGTGCCACGACGTGCGGGGCTTCGAGACGGTCATCTTCGGGGTGGCCGAGCATCGCGAGACCGAGTTCCCTCTCGAAGGGGCCCACCGCGCTGTGCCTTGCCGCGCCTGCCACAAGCGCGACATCATCGACGGGCGCGAGTCCGTGCGGCTGAAGCTCGAGGCCCGCGAATGTGCCGATTGTCACACCGACCCGCCCAAGGGGCACGTGGTCGAGCTCGCCCAGCGCTACTCTTGCAAGGACTGTCACACGGCCGCCACGTGGAACGCCCCGCGCTTCGATCACGACCGCACCGAGTTCAAGCTGACCGGCCGCCACACCGAGGTCGCCTGTTCCGCGTGCCACCCGGAGGTACAGGTCGGTACGGCCAACCAGCGCGTCCGCTACGTCGATCTTGGCCGCCAGTGCGCCGATTGCCACGAGGATGTCCACCACGATCAGTTCGCGGCCAAGCAATGTTCCGACTGCCATACCCCCGAGAGCTGGAAGCCGGTGCGCTTCGATCACCAGAAGGACTCTTCGTTCACACTCGAGGGCAAGCATCGCGAGGCCGACTGTCGCACATGCCACCGGTTGGAGCGCGGGCCCGATGAGGAGCCGATGCGTCGCTTCAAGCCGCTGAGCACCGAGTGCCGCGGTTGTCACGCGGAGGACGGCAGCCCGCTGCCCACCATCAAGAAGCCCTCGGTCAGGCTGCCCGTGCGGTCCTCAAACCCGTAACGCTCCGGAGGCGGACGATGCCCCGCTCGCACCGAAAGATCCACTCCCCCCGGCCCCTGCGCCTGTTCGCGTGCGCGGCGGCGGCCGCGGTCTTGATGGCGTCGCTTCATCCGCAGACGGCACCCAGTGCCGACGAATCCGCGGCGACCACGGCCGCGCCGCAGACACCGGAGCGACCCGATACGATCGGAGGCATCCCGCGCGACAGCATCCCCGGCACCACCGAGGGTCTCGACCCCACCGCGACGCTGCCCGACATGACGCGCCGTGACTTCCATCCCAACTGTTTCGAAAACGGCTGTCACAAGCAGATGCGCGAGACCCGCTGGCTTCACGGGCCCGTGGCCGTGGGCGCCTGTCAGGCTTGCCACGTGGAGGTCGGATCGCCCGAGAAGCACAAATACGAGCCCACGAGGCCCAAGACTGAGCTCTGCATCCCCTGTCACAAGCCGCGCGAGCCGCGAGCGGTCAGGCACGAACCGTTCGCCGAGTCCGATTGCATGAAGTGCCACGACTCGCACGGGGGCCAGAACAAGTCGTTCCTGCGCGAGACCAGCCTGGCCCGCCTCTGCAAGAGCTGTCACGACGGCCAGGAGCACGACGGCAAGGTCATCGCCGCAGGGCCCCAGCCGGTCGCCGTCCCCCACGAGCCGGCCAAGAAGGGCGACTGCGCCGCGTGCCACGCTGCGCATCAGTCCGATCACGAGAAGCTCCTCGTGCGCGACCGCAAGGTGGAGCTCTGCATCGGCTGTCACCGCGAGCTGATTCCCGCGGCGCGGGCCGTCGACGGGCAGGCCGAGTGGTATCGCATCCCTGATCCGCTACCCGTCGACACCAGCTTCGCCGACGCCGGGCTGGTGGCCCGCGGAAAGATCCCGTCGCCGCCGGCGCCCGACAGCGTCTTCTACTACGTGGCCGGACCGATTCACGGCGAGCCGTTCCACGAGGCAGCCCCCGTCGACACGGTCAACGACGTGATCGCGCAACTGGTCGTAGTGCACAAGCCGCTCACCAACGACTGCGCCGCATGCCATCGGGCCCACGGCAGCGACATCGAGGACATGCTCACCCACCCGCCCCGCAAGCTGTGTGACGACTGCCACGGGGAGAAGCTGACCGAGCGCATCGCCGCCGCCCGCAGCGAGCACGGCCGGGCCTACGAAGAAGACGGCTGCTCACCTTGCCACGTCGCCCACACCAGCCGGACCGCCCACCTGCTGCGCGCGTCCTCGCGCACGCTCTGCCTCGACTGCCACGAGAAGTCGGTGCGTCCGCAGACCGGGCCCGAGATCCCCAGCATCCAGGACCAACTCAGCGATGCGGTCTCCGTGCATCAGCCGGTGCGTGAGGGGTGCGTGGCTTGCCACCGGTCGCACGCCTCGGATCAGCAGAAACTGCTCCGCGGCCCGTATCCGGAGGATGACTACGCGCGCTATGCCCGCCGCGCGTACGAGTTCTGCTACACCTGCCACGACCCGGCGCTCATCGAGGAAGAGACCGGCACGCGCACCGGATTTCGCAACGGCGCGCAGAATCTGCACTACCTGCACGTACATCGCGCCAAGGGGCGCACCTGCGACCTCTGTCACGCACCCCACGCCGGGGCCCAGCCGATGCGGGTCCCCGCCACCACGCCGTTCGGGCCCAGCCGTTGGTCGCTCTTCATCGACTACGAGAAGACATCGACGGGCGGGTCGTGCAGCGCGGGATGTCATCGCAGGCTCCACTACGATCGCGAGAAGCCGGTCGAGCTGCAGCCCGGAGAGCCCCTCGGCGCTTCCGGGCGGTAGGGGGCAGCCATCACCTACCGGGCCAGCTCGAACTCCCGCGCGGCTGCCTGCTCGCGGATGGCTTCGATCATCGCCACGTCGAACGTGCGGGCATCGCCGGGCCCTTCCGCCTGCGTCTGCTGCGCGAGATAGGCGCTGCGCTCGGCCTCCAGGTCCTGGATGCGGCTTTGGAGCTCGGCGCGACGTGCGCGCCGCTCCTCGATCACGTCCTGGCGCTGCGCGGGGTCTATCGCCCGCAGCTCTTCGGGCAGCAGCGCCTCGTCCAGAGCCTCCAGATCCACCGCCCCCTCGGTGACCGCGTCCACGAGGTCCCACGAGCTGTTCTTGTAATGGCTCGAGGCCTTGAAGACGGCCCGTTCGGCGGCCACCGCGGGCGCCAGCTTCTGGGCGTTGGCGTCCTGCGCCGTCTGGCGCGCGGCGCGGCTCGCCCCCTCGAGCCCGAAGGGAACGTAGGTGCTGTTCAGAGCCGCCCCAAGCCGGGCGATCTCCTCGTCCTGGGGCGCCGGAACATGCACCAGGGCCTCGTCCTGATCGATGTTCAGGTAGCGGCCGTCGGCCATCAGGGCGGCGTCCTTCCAGCCTCCCGAGACTCCCTGGTCGTAGGCCCCGCAGTGGATGGTGTTGACCAGAATCCCGCGCGCGATCGCTTCGCGGCATGACCGGGCATAGTCCACGCTCCCCTGGCTGAACGGCTCGTTGCCGGCGATGAAGATCGCCTTGAGATCCTCTGCAGAACCGCTCCAGTCCAGGTCGCGCACCGCGTCGCGAATCACCCAACCGCAGTACTCGTCGCCGCCGTTGGTGGTGAGGGCGAAGAGCTGCTCGGAGATCGCATCCAGGTCGGTGGTCAGCGGCACGATCCTGCGGATGTAGCCTTCCTCGGCGTGCAGGCTGCTCTTGCCGTACTCGTAGAGGGCCACCTGCAGGACCGGACGATGTCCGTGTCGCTCGGCCGTGGCGAACTCGTTGACGATCTTCCACAGTTGGGTGCGGGCCTGGTGGATCAGGCCCTCCATGCTCCCCGAGGTGTCGAGTAGGATAGCGATCTGGATGTGCGGTTGCTCCACGGGTCGAGGATTGGCTCGGGCGTCACTCGCTGCGCCGATCAGCCCGGCGCCCACCGCGAGGGCCAGCAGACACCTCCTGAGCTCCGCACGGCGGTGACGCCGGCTGTGGAGGTTCGTGCGTTCGACGCGACATCGGGGGGCGGATCGGGTCTTCATGGTCATCTCCTTTCGTGGCTCGAGGGCCTTCATCGTTGCGACCGAGTGCCCGTGAACTACCCGCCGACAGACCAGCGTTATTCCCGCCCATGGGCCGCTATGTCCTCGCCATTTCCCAGCCCGTGTGCCCCAGGCGTTTTCGTGCTCGGGTGTATACATCTCTAATCGCTTGCCATGTGGTTGATTACATCCAAGCACAACCCGGAAGCTCTGCGGGGCCCCTCACGTCACGGATACGCCCCGAGAACAATGCGGAGGTGGGGCTTGAATCCGTAGGCGGAGGCTGATATCGTGCACGTGAGACATTGTTTCTCGCCTAGTGCATCCAACGTCGAGTTTCGTGCACAACTTTTTGAGGAGGCCCCCCATGCACCTTCGGCATCTCTTGGGTGGGGCGCTGGCGACCGTCTTGCTTCTTCTCCCCGTCGCTGGCGCTGAGTGGTCGGACGATTTCGATTCCTACGCGGTCGGCAGTGGCATGATCGGTCAGGGAGGATGGGAAGGCTGGGACGCCAGCCCCGCCGCCGACGCCTACGTGAGCGATCTCTATGCCTTCAGCTCGCCCCATTCGGTGGAGATCGTGCCCACTTCGGACCTGATCCACCAGTTCACCGGCTACACGTCCGGGGCGTGGGTCTTCACGGCCTATGTCTACGTGCCCACGGACTTCTCGGGCCAGAGCTACTTCCTGCTGCTGAACACCTACAACCATGGCGGTCCCTACAACTGGTCCAGCCAGGTGATGTTCGACAGCGGCGGGTTCGTGGAGTCCTATCCCGAGGGCGTGCAGCTTCCGCTCATCACCGGCCAGTGGGTCGAGCTGATGATCGAAATCGACCTCGATCTCGACGTACAGACGTTCTACTACGGTGGCACCATGCTCTATGAGAAGAGCTGGATCGACGGCGTGAGCGGCGGCGGAGAGGTCAACATTGCCTGCGTGGACCTCTACGGCAACAACGCCTCGCCGGTCTACTACGACGACTGCTCGCTCATCGAGGACGGCACCGTGCCGGTGGAAAACACCACCTGGGGCGGCATCAAGGGTCTGTACCGGTAGAGACCGAGCGCGGCCGCGCGCTGGTTCGTTCGTTTGGGCTCCGACGGGGGCGGCGTAGTGCCGTCCCCCGAACGGGGCTAGTTTATCCTCCAGCGTCTCAAGCGATTGGCACCTCACCCCCGCTGGCCCTGCCCCCGGTTCGCGGTTCGTCGGGTTGTCCGGCCGCCAATGCATGTTTGTCGCCAAATCCTGTAGGCCCCTGTAAACTCCCGAGGGCGCTGACCCGATAAGGGGACTAGCGGCGGCAGGGCATCCTCCCCCCGGTTCGAAACCTGGCCCTGCCTCCGGCAGGAGGTCAGCGTGAAGCCCCATTCCAAGCACCGCGGTGCATCGGCGGCACAGGCCCGCAACGCGCGCATTCTGCGCGGGGTGTCGCGCTCGGCCGATCCCACCGCAGCCGTGCAGGAGCTGCACGCAGCCATTGCCCAGCCCGACTGCGCGTTGGTCTGCTTCTTCTGCGCCCCCACCTATCCGCTGGACGCGTTGGGAGCCGCCATCCGCGAGCGTTTCGAAGGCGTGGACGTCGTGGGATGCACCACCGCCGGCGAGATCACTCCGAACGGCTACCTGGATGGCTCTCTCACGGGCTTGAGTCTGCCGGCCCTTCAACGCTAACCAGAACGGACCCGCCTCTGCTCTTGAGAACGAACCCATT
>CAZPGB010000097.1:0-10780 GCA_964585945.1 uncultured bacterium
TCCGATGAGCATCCTCCGACACGGCTCAAATCGGAGGCGGTGGATTCTGGCCCCGCGCCCGAACTGGACTCGGCTATGATAGAATTGATGGTGTGCGACGATGCGCCCCCGCCCGGCGGTCCTGGCCAGAGGCACAGGGGATCGCCATGGCAACGCATTGAAAGACAAACAATTACGATCTCCGCTTCCGACGCGGACCGAGGTAGACATCGGCATGGGCACGCATCCGATTCCGCGCCTTCCGGCAGCCCGGCTGGGGCTTCTGGGCTGGGCCATGGGCTTGGCCGTTCTGGTCATCTCTCCAGCGTCCGGCTACGAGCTCACCTGGGAGGACACCGACTGGTCGCAGGAGAATTACACGACGATCACCTTGACCGACCCGGACATCCACCCGGGCCTGTTGGTCCTGGCCAGCCGCTTGGATGACTGGCGCCATCTGGCGAACCCTACCCAGTACCAAGGCCTCTACAGCGCCGAGGTCTATCACGACACGCTCTTCTTCGCTGCCAGCGACTACCCCTTCGAGTACGACGGCGCGGAGGTCATCACCTATGACTACCGCACCGGGGAGTTCGCCGTGGCCTACGAGCCGTACGAATCGGGACTCAACATCATCAAGCAGTTCGGCGACACGCTCTACATCCCGGGTCCCGACAGCATGGATCCCTGGACCGAGGACGGCAGCATCTACGTCTACGACGGCACGGAGTGGGTGGAGAAGGACAACGTACCGGTGGCCGTCCACGTGTGCGATGTCGAGGTGTGCAACAACATCCTCTATGTGACCACAGGGCACTTCCTGAATCCCTACCACGGTTTCGGGTGTGTCTGGACGAGCACCGACTACGGCGACTCCTACACGCGCGTCCTCACGGTCGAGCCGACGCCGGAACGTCCCGCCCGCCGGTTCTTCGGACTGGGGCAGTTCCAGGGTCGCCTCTTCGCGCAGCCCGACGGCTTTGCCCCGGTGGCCGAGGAGATCTACACCACGACCAACGGCACCAACTGGGATACGATTCCCGTTCCCGGCCTTCCGGTGGACAAGCACGCCATGTTCACGGAGTGGGGCGATTCCCTGCTCATGACGATCGACAATCGCATGTTCATCTGGAACGGCGAGGAGTTCCGGGGCTTCTGGATGCCCTTCCACGGGTATCGGTGGTGCCGCGGGATTCATGGCATCAAGGGCGAGCTGTACGGCGGGGGAGACGACTGCATCCTCTACAAGTGGCTGTACAATAACCAATGGCAAGCGCTCTCTCAGGTTGCTATCGATCCCAGCACCGAGGAGATCGAGACGATCGTCACCTACTTCGGCCGCATCTATGTGTCCACCTCTCGGGTGAGCTACCTGGATGAAGCCCGGCTCTACGTGGCCGGCGTGGAATCCTCGGGGCAGCTTCTTTCGAAGGTCCACGACTTCGGGGCCGAGATCGACAGCGGGATGGTCTTCTGGGAAGACCTCCGGCCCGCCAACACCGAAGTCTGCCTGACGATCCGCTCGGGCCTGACGATCGAGGATCTGGAGGCGGCGCCGTTCCTGGGCCCCGACGGGACCCCCAACACGTGCTACATGGAGAGCGGCACGCCGTTGCCGGACGCCCATCAGGGAGATCGCTACTTCCAGTACCGGGTGTTTCTCCTCTCCTTCAATGGACTGGACATGCCCTTCGTGGACTGGATCCGCGTGGAGGCCGATTCGGTGGACTACGCGGGCGTGACCGAGGGGCCCCGCGGCGAATACGCGGCGCGCGCGACGTTGCGCCTGCAGCAGGCGCCGGCCAATCCCGTGCGCACCCAGGCCGAGCTCGTGCTGTCGCTCGCCACGGGCGCCGGAGGAGTCGGCGGAGCCCGGCGGGTGGACGCGCGCGTCATCGATGCGCAGGGCCGTCTCGTCCTGCGGGATCAGATCACGCTGCGACCCGACGATCCCACGCCGTGGCGATGGGACCTGCGCGACGTGCAGGGTAACCGCGTCACCGGGGGCGTCTACCAGTTGGCCTTCCACGTCGCGGACGATCCGTCGATCGCGACCGCGCGGGCGCTGGTGGTGATGCCCTAGGGGGCCTCGGGCGACGGGCCCAGCATGGCACGCGGATCGAGGACCTGATCGGCCTCTTCTGCGCTGAGCACGCCCTCGTCCAGGGCGACGTCACGCACGGTGCGCCTTTCCTTCCAGGCCCGGTGGGCGATGGCGGCCGCCCGATCGTAGCCGACGCGGCGCGCCAGCGGCGTCACGTTCGCCAGGCTCCACTCCACCCACTGCGCGCACTTCTCGCGATCGGCCTCGACGCCCGCCACGCAATGCGTGTTGAGGAGCGTGAGACCGTTGCCGAGAATCTCGACCGCGTGCAGCGTGTTGTGGGCCATCATGGGCATCATCATATTCAGCTCCAGGGGACCGTGCTGGCCTCCGACCGAGACGGCGAGATGGGCGCCCATCACCTGCGCGGATACCTGGATCAGCGCCTCGGGCACGACCGGGTTGATCTTGCCCGGCATGATCGACGAGCCCGGCTGCAGCGCCGGCAGGGTGATCTCGGCCAGTCCGGCCCGCGGGCCGCTGGAGAGCAGGCGCAGGTCGTTGGCGATCTTCATCACCGCAACCGCAATGCTGTTGAGCGCCCCGGTAAGAGCCACGAGCGCGTCCCGGGCCGCCAGGGCTTCGAATCGATTGTGCGCGGGGCGCAGGGGCAGACCGGTTTCTTCCGCCAGGGCGGCGATCACGTGTTCGGCGAACCCGGGCGGCGCGTTGAGCCCCGTGCCGATCGCGGTGGCTCCCAGAGCCAGTTCCTCCAGGTGAGCGAACGTGCCCCGCAGCCGCTCGCGGCCGTGCTCCATCTGCGTCGCGTAGCCCGAGAACTCCTGCCCCAGCGTCATCGGCACGGCGTCCTGCAGGTGCGTGCGACCCGGCTTGAGGACATCGTCCATCGCGCGGGCTCGCTCCCAGAGGGCCGCGGCGAGACCGTGCAGCGCCTCGTCCAGATCACTCGCCTTGCGTCTCACCGCGATGTGAATGGCGGTCGGAATCACGTCGTTCGACGATTGCCCCTTGTTGACGTGATCGTTCGGATGCACCGGCGCCCGGGACCCCAGCGGAGATCCGAGCAGCTCGTTGGCGCGATTGGCGATCACCTCGTTGAGGTTCATGTTGGTGGAGGTGCCCGAGCCGGTCTGGAACAGGTCCAGCGGGAAATGGTCGTCCCACGTGCCCTCGGCCACCTCGCGCGCCGCGCGAGCAATGGCCGTGGCCCGCTCCTCGTCGAGCTCGCCGAGCTGCTGCAGCGCCACGGATGCGTGCGTTTTGATCTGGGCCCCGGCCCGGATCAGCTCCCGCGGCATCTTCAGTCCGGAGATGCGAAACGCGCGGCGCGCGCGCTCGGTCTGGGCGCCCCAGTAGGCCCCGGCGGGCAGGGAAACCTCACCCATGCTGTCACGTTCCGTGCGGGTCTCGTTCATAACGGTCAGCCTCCTCGATTTCGGAGCTCCCTGAGGGAGCGTGACATCCATGTTGTGGCCCGAAGATTGGTGACGCGATCACACCAACGCTCGGGCTGGCATCGGCTGCGCCGGAGAATCTCACATCGCGAATTCCATAACAGCTTTTCATTGAATCAGTTGGAGTTATGAACCCATCCTCACCAATCTTCGGGCCACAATCTTCTTGACCCGAGGATGGCGATTGTCTATAAAAGGGGTGGACATTGATTCGGGCTCGGCAACCACAGCATCACTCCCAGTTCAGCCCGTATCAGATTCGGCGGGGGCGGAGGTAGGCAACTCCCAGGCTTGGCAGACATTGTCCCTTCGCCCCGCCCCCGCTGGTGTCCTCTTCCTCCAACACTCGAAGCTCTCCAGACAAGAGCTCGATAGTTCGAGCCGCGTCTTGGGACGCGCGATAACGGTCCGGTCAAGACGCCTACCCGTCGTCTGCCTCCCGGGGCTGGAAGTCAAGCGAAACGGAATTGATGCAGTACCGCAATCCCGTCGGAATCGGCCCGTCGTCGAACACGTGTCCCAGATGAGACCCGCAGCGGGCGCACGTCACCTCCATGCGGATCATACCGAAGCTGCGATCCTTGGACGCCTCGATGCGGTCCTCGGCCAAGGGCTCCCAGAAGCTCGGCCACCCCGATCCCGAATCATACTTGGCCTCGGACGCGAACAGCTCGAACCCGCAGGCGCCGCAACGGTAGATCCCGGGCTCATGGTGATCGTAGTAGGCCCCCGAAAAGGCCGGTTCGGTCCCCTTTTCCCGCAGCACGCGGTACTGCTCGGGGGTGAGACGCTCGCGCCACTCACCGTCGCTCAAATCCTGGCCGTGCGCGTTGCCTCGGTTCGTTTCGTTTGGCTTCATCTATGCCTCCCGCGTCACTCGGTTCGATGGAAGCGAGATGGCCCCCAACAGATTTGCACCCGCCAGCGCGCCCACGCCGCCCGGCTCGTGGGTGCAGTTGCCGGGCACGTCCAGACCGACCGCCAACCGCACCACCGCAAGGATGTGGGCCATCCGTGCTTCTGTCACCATTCTGAGGGGCGCGAGTTCCTTCCTGGGGATGGCGATGCGGCGGCCCGCGGCTTGAACCTGCCCCGCCTCGGAGCGGACGGTTCCGTGCTCGTGGCGGATCCGCCTTCGTGGTGACGCCTGGTCAGCAACCGCGATGCCCGTTCCCCGGCCGCGCGGGAAACGGGCGCCCGCGCGTGCAACATCATGTCCTACGCGTACAGGTGCTCATACTTGTGCCCGCTGCCGGTATTGAAGAGCACCACACGCTCCGCGGGCCGAATCCAACCGCGCTCGACCAGGTGCCGGGCGGCCGACACCGTCGCGCCGCCTTCCGGTGCCGCGAAGACGCCCTGCGTGCGACCCATCAAGCGCGCATCCGCGATCATCTCCTCGTCGCTGACCGCGATGGCCGCGCCGCCACTCGCTTTCAGGGCCCGCAGAATGAGAAAGTCTCCCACCGCGGAGGGCACGCGCAGCCCGTCGGCCGACGTGCGCGGGTCGGCCCAGGGCGTGGCGAATGCGGTGCCCTCGTCGAAGGCCCGCACGATGGGCGCGCAACCCGTCGACTGCACCGTCACCATGCGAGGCCGCCCCGGACCGATCCAGCCCAGCGTTTCCAGCTCGTCGAACGCCTTCCACATGCCGACGAGCCCCGTGCCGCCTCCGGTCGGATAGACGATCACATCGGGCAGGCTCCAGCCCATCTGCTGGGCCAGCTCGTAGCCCATTGTCTTCTTGCCTTCGATCCGGAATGGCTCCTTCAGCGTGGAGATGTCGAACCATCCGTGTCGCCGCACGCCCTCGGCCACGGCGCGCCCGCAGTCGGTGATCACGCCGTCGATCAACGTGACCTCGGCCCCCAGGGCACGACACTCGGAGATGAAGGGACGCGGGACGTCGCGGGGCATGAAGACGTGCGTGCGCATTCCCGCCAGCGCGCCATAGGCGCTCAACGCCCCGGCGGCGTTGCCCGCCGAGGGAATCGCCGCCTCCTTCACCCCCAGCTCGAGCGCACAGGAGACCGCCACGCAGAGCCCGCGGGCCTTGAACGAGCCGGTGGGGTTGACGCCCTCTTCTTTGATGAAGAGATTCTTGAGACCCAGCTCCGCCGCCAAACGGCCCGCCGGCAGCAGGGGCGTCCCTCCCTCGCCCAGGGAGAGGCGATGGCGCGCGTCCCGCACCGGCAAGAGCTCGGCGTAGCGCCACAGTCCCGGGGGCCGGGATGCGATCCCATCCCGGTCGAGATGCTCCCGGGCGGCACCCAGGTCGTAGCGCGCCAACAGCGGCTTGCCGCAATCCGGGCAGAGATTCCACACGCGGCCGGGCGCGCAGCTCCGCGCGCAGCGGCCGCATTCGAGATGTGTCAGATAGCTCCGCCCCATGCCCCACCTGCGGAGGATCCCCCCCGGTTGCGATCGGCGCCCCATCCGCGGGCGCTTGCCCCGGGACCATCCCCCAGACCATCGCAGATCCGGGGGGCTGCGTCATCCATGGAGGCAGTCGCCCTCCGAGGGAATGGGGCGTCCACTTTGATCTTGGTCCAACCGGGGGCAAGCCATACGATGGCAAGTGCTCCGGCGGGCGGCGGGACAGGGCCCCCGGGGCAGGCTGACGGCATCACGCACTCAGGGGGGCAAGGATGGCGGATCTATCGACCACGTACATGGGGCTGAGCCTGCGCAATCCGGTGATCGTCGGCAGTTCGGGGCTCACCGGAACCGTCGAGAACGTGCGCAAGGCCGATGAAGCCGGGGCCGGGGCCATCGTGCTCAAGTCGATCTTCGAGGAGCAAATCGAGAGCCAGGTGGCGGGGTTGATGGAGTCCAGCGAGCCCGCCCTCTGGCACCCGGAGGCGGCCGAGTACATCAACCGCTACGGTCGCGAAAACGCCGTCTCCGAGTACCTCGAGTTGATCAGCAAGGTCAAGGACGCCGTCTCCGTCCCCATCATCGGCAGCATCCACTGCGTGACCGCCGGCGCCTGGACCGATTTCGCCAAGCGCGTGGAACAGGCCGGCGCCGACGCGCTCGAGTTGAACGTCTTCGTCCTGCCCTCCGATCCCCGGCGAAGCGGACAGGAGAACGAGAAGGTCTACTTCGATATCGCCGAGGCGGTTGCGGGCAAGGTGTCGATCCCCGTCGCTCTGAAGATCGGCTTCTACTTCTCGGGCCTCACCCAGATGATCACGAGGCTCAGCCGGACGCCCGTCTCCGCGCTGGTCTTGTTCAATCGCTTCTATCGCCTCGACTTCGATATCGAGAAGCAGCGCATCGTTCCGGGCGATCGTCTGAGCACCCCGCAGGAGACCGAGCTGCCGCTGCGGTGGATCTCGATCCTCTCCGGGACCGTCTCCTGCGACCTGGCGGCCACGACCGGCGTGCACGATGCCGAGGGCGTGGTCAAGCACCTGCTGGCCGGTGCGAAGGCCGTTCAAGTGTGCTCCGCCTTCTACAGGCACGGCATCGAATACGTGGACAACCTGCTCGGCGGTGTCACCGACTGGATGGATCGTCACGGCTACGATTCCATCGAGGCGTTTCGCGGGCGCATGAGCCAGGAGAAGAGCGGCAACCCCGCGGCCTACGAACGCGTGCAGTTCATGAAGTTCTCGGTGGGAATCGAGTAGGCCGGGTCCCGCCGCCTGACGGCGGGACCGACATCCTCACTTCATGATGGTCACCTTGCGCGTTTCGGCGACCCGTCCGGCCTGCAGCCGATAGAAGTAGACCCCCGGTGCCAGCGCCTGCCCGGATTCGTTGCGACCGTCCCACGCGATCTCGTGGCGGGACGCTTCCAGCGCCGATCCGGACAACAGCTCGCGGACGAGCCGTCCACCGGCATCGTAGATGCCGAGAGAGACGTCCGCCGCGTCGGGGAGCCGGAAGCGGATCGTCGCCTCGCCGCGAAAGGGATTGGGCGCCACGGCGCTGAGCCGGCTCACCGGCGACGCGGAGGTATCCCACGCCGCTTCGGAGGGCTCCTGCACCACGGGCACGAGATTGTCGACGGTGGGCGAGTTCCCGCCGCCCCGCAGCACGAGCAACCACATCGCATCCCAGGTCTCCACGCCGGCGCCGGCGGCCATGCTCGAGAGCATCAGATTGACGTCCTGCAGACCCGTAATCGGCTGGTAGACCGGATCGCCGTCGGTCAGGTTGAGATAGAAGAGGCTGCCCGAACCGTCGCCGCCGTTGGCGGTGAAGTCGATGCGCAGTTGCAGCCGGTACCAATCGCGGCCCGCGTTTCCCGATCCGAAGGCCGCCGCGAACGTCGCTCCGCCGGCGGCCTGCCGGATGGCGAAGGTTCGGTCGTCGGTGCCAAACGCGCAGCCCACTTCGCCGTCGTTGATCTTGAGCATGCGGTCACCGTTGATGTCGTGACCGAGCGCGAAGTAGGCGATGTGGTCGCCGGTCACGTCGAACTGCAGGACGGCATCGGTCTCGGCCCCCGTGTAGGGGGGAAACGCGAAGGAGCCGTCGTTGACGCGGGTCAGATAGACCGGCTCGTTGAACGCGGTCGTGGGCAGGGCCGCGACCACACGCGTGCCGTTCTCCGGGGTGGTGTCCAGGACGACGATTCCGTCGCCTTGCTCCGGCTGGTCGATCCAATTGTCCTGGCCGTGGATGAACGTGTTGAGCTGGATCTGCTCGAAGCGATACACGTCGGTGGCCCAGCTCTGGGCCACGCTGCTCAACACGAGGACGGCCAGCACGACGCACACCTTGCGCGCGACCCGGCCGCCGCGCTGCGCGCCCGGATCGGCGGATATGTCCACGGCATTCGATAACGTGACAACGTCCATGACATTCACCTCCGCGTAGGGGTGGACCTTCCCTGTGAATCTCTCATCGCGATCCCGACCGGGATCCCGTACCCTGATCGTCTCTCGGCGCGGACTTTCCCCGCGGGCGATGTTCCGGCAAGGAGAGCGCACGGAGAGACCGTTTCATGGGCCCGGCTTGACAAACAGCACGGGCCAATAAGTTCCAGCCTCAGGAATGTCGCATGTCCGGCGGCCGGCAGGGCCGACATCGACATAGTGCGGAAGGAGAGGAGCGGGATGGGGCGGTCCAAGTCCTCGAGCACTGAGTCGTTGGACGCAGCGCGGGCGCGCATCATGGACGTGGCCCAGGCGTACAGCGCCTCTCAAGCACTGCTGACGGCCAACAATCTGGGTCTGCTGCAAGCTCTCGCCGGCGGGCCGCGGTCCTTCGATACGCTCCGCCGCCGTTCGGGGTGCAGCCGGAGGGGCTTGCGCGCTCTGCTGGACGCGCTTGCAGCGCTCGATCTCGTGCGCTTCCGGGCCGGCCGCGTCCGTCTGGCGCCGGGAACCGCCGCTCTCTTCGACCCGGGCAGCCCAACCTATCTCGGGGATGTCCTTGATCACCAGTCCCGGCTGTATGCCCGGTGGGGTCGGCTGGAGCGCGCCGTCCGATCGGGACAGCCGGTGGTTTCGCGCGCCCCCCGCCCTGCCCAGCGCAAGCAGTTTCTCAAGGCGATGGTCGGTGGGTCGCGCCGGTCGATCGAGCAGACCTGGCGTCTGGTCGACCTGTCCGGCGCCCGACGCCTGCTCGACCTGGGCGGCGGCCTGGGCAGCTACGCCATCGCCGCCCGGCGAATTCAACCGCGTTTGGCGTGCACGGTGTTCGATCTGCCCGCGGCAATCCACTTGACGCAACGGTATCTACAGGCCGAGGGCCTCGCCGGCCGCATCCGCTGCCTGTCCGGCGATGCGCGGCGCGACGACGTCGGCGGGCCTTACGACGTGATCCTGATCTCGAATGTGCTGCACATGTTCTCCCGCCGAGACAACCTGCGCATCCTGGTTCGGGCCCGACGCGCGCTGGGCCCGGCGGGCCTCCTGTTGGTGAAGGACTTCGTCCTTCATCGGGACCGCTCAGGGCCGCGCAGGGCAGGGCTGTTTGGGTTGAACATGCTCCTGGCGACAGAGGGCGGCGAGCTCTACACCGACGCCGAGTTCGAAGGGCTCTTCCGGAGGGCCGGCCTCAAGCGAATCTCGCATCATCCCATCGGCGAAGGCTCGCGGCTCCACAAACTGGTGGCCCGCTGACGCCGAGCGCCAGCCGACCCCTATCGGGACGCCGCCCGCGCCGCCCTTGCCTGCCCGGCGGCGGCTAGCGGCGGACCGCTGACCGGACCTCACGGGGCGACATGTGGGTGTAACGCCGGAAGACGGTCGCGAAATACTGGGAAGACGAGAACCCGAGGTGAAGCGCGATCTCGGTGACGGGCGCTTCCGTCTGCTCCAGGAGCTGACGCGCGCGTTCCACCTTGGCGCGCAGCACGAACTGCGCGGGCGGCATGCCCGTGTGCTCCTTGAATTTCTGGCTGAAGCTGGACAGCGACAGCCTCACCGAGCGGGCCATGGCAGCCGGCGTGTGCCTGCGCTCGGGATGGCGGTGGATTTGCTCGATCACCCTCTGGATCGCGACATCGGCCCGGTTGGGCTCGTCGTCGAAGGCGCACTCCACAATCGACAGGAGCAGCGTCTGCGCACGGCTCGCGATGGCCAGCGTGTGCAGCGCATCGTGATGCAGGCTCTCGAGGTGCAGGTCGATGATCTCCTCGAACAGCGAGCCCATCCGGCGGTGGCCCCGGAACAACCGCTTCGGCAGTCGCCACAGGGCTTCGATCAGAGGCGCGGCCTGCTCGGTCGATAGCCCCACCAAAGGTCGCGCCTCGCGCGGCAAGACCAACTGCATCCAGTAGAGGAGTCCCTTGCCTTGCGGCTTCTTCCCCGTGCCGTGCCACTCATCCGGGTAGGTCACGAAGACCTCGTTGCCGCGGTGGACGTACTCGCGCGACCCCACCGACCAGAACATCTGCCCCGACCGCAGGTAGGAGATCTCCATCGTCCCCGGATGGATGTGCTCCACCAGCGGCATCTTCGCGAACTGGATGTTGTTCCTGCCCAGCAGAGGAATGTCGGGCAGTCCATCGTCGATCAGCGAGTAGATGACCTTGGGCTCCACCGAGCGGCGGGGGTCGTAGGTCATGTTCGATATTCTCCACAAGACGGATCCAGAGGAGCGCTCGGTCCGACATGCGTGGGCGATCCCGCGGGGCCGATCTCGTAACTAGCCTGGATAAAACCCGTTGGATTAGAGTCATCCTGGAGCGGGGATCCGCCCTGTTCGTTCTCCTGCATATGTTCGATTCTAACCAAAGTCTCGTCTCGAACGCCAGCCATCTTCAGCACCAGAATCCACCGCCTCCGATTTGAGCCGTGTCGGAGGATGCTCATCGGAGGGC
>CAZPGB010000098.1:0-10578 GCA_964585945.1 uncultured bacterium
AGGTGGGTCAGTTCAGAGTAGCAGAGACGGGTCTGTTCTCGTTGGCGGCGAGGCCGACCTCGGTATCGATCCGAAGATTGGCCACCAGATACTCCCACAGGTCAACCTGCGATCGGATACCGAGGCCCCGTTCCGTATGCAGTTTGTCCATGAGGGCCTTCTCGGGAGTTGCCAGCAGGAAAGTCCGGCCATCAGGTAGCTCGGATCGCAGGATGCCTCCCCGGTACTTCGGCAACGACAGGCGACGGTAGGAGAATCGCCCCACGGGCGTGTCGAATTCGCGCGAGCGTCCCAGGCAGACCGAGGTTACTTCCAGCACCCGCTCCGGAATCAGCCCATGGAGCTGAAGCCCGTAGTCGAGGGAGATGTGGGACGGACCGTAGATGAGATTCGCCAAGATCTCCCTCGAGACGGGCCCCCGGCGCTCGTCCTGACCGAAAACGTAGATTCCCTTCTTGATACGCACAATCACACCGCTCTTCAGAAGCGCCTTGGTCTTGGCCCGGGGTTGCCGGTAGTCCGTCAGACAATCGAGCAATTGCTGGTAGTCGAACTCCTCGTATGGGATCCGCTTTCGAAGACGAATCGGGTTCATGGGAGGCGCATCTCCTGAGGCCGGATTCCTTCATGCCGTTGGATGGGAGTATCATACCATAGACAATCGACACAGTAAGTATAGAAATCGTGCACATACCACGCCAAACAGGACAACAATAAAGCAAAAAGATTGCACAATAGTCTAGCGTTGGCTTGCCGATGGGGCCCCCGGGCAGCCGCCCCGCCCCTACGCACACCCCTCGCCCCCAGTTGGTCCGCGATCCCTTGGGTCCAATCTCCGCCCTCGTTGGCGTTGATATCGCAGCAGGTCAACACCGGGCGATGCGCCTGGCCGAAGCTGAATGCGGGGCCACCCGTACACCCATAGACGATGCAGCGCGTGAAGTGCGCGGTGCCGGTGATGTTGAGCATGAAGGCGCTCCCCTCAAAGAGACATACATCGAAACAGACCGTGCACTGCTCGCACCGAGGCTCGCAGTCTCCCAGGCAGTAGAGCGTGCTCCCATTGCTCCTGGCGACATTGGCATAGGGAGTGCAGCCGATGAGCACTGGCGATGCGATCTCGAAGTTCAACGCTCCGCCTTCCCCGGCGAAGTTCATCCGAAACATGCAGTTGGTGAGGATAGATGTCACCTCCCTCAGGAACACAGCGCCGCCAAAGGTCCCGAGGTTGATCTCGAAGAGACAGTCCTCGATCACGTTGCCTGGCGACGTCTCCCGAGCAGGGCGAGCGCTCCTCCAACCACACCCTCATTGGAACGGAAGGTGCGTTGGCGGATCGTCGTGGCGCAACAACACGCAGTCGGGCCCGAGGTGTCAGAGCACTCCGGGAGTCAAGATCGACGCGGCCGTCGGCAAGCTGTTGTGTGAGGGGGTGTTCGTGGTGCGAACGTAGTCCCAACCAGGACCGCGGGCGCGAAGCTACATGGTTTGGCCGAGGGGCTACATCCCAACGGTTGCGATCGCCCCCTCGAACCGACGATTCGGATCGCGCGGACTATGGCGAGTCGGGCGTCCCGCGAATCCGAAGGCGGCCAGGTTCGGCGATCCACAAGCGGCCGGAAACGGGCTCGACGGCGAGCACGCGCAGTACGCTGCCACAACGGAGTCGCTGGCTCCGACCTCAGATTGGTCGAGGACAGAGAGAACGTCGTGTCCCCTCTCGCGCAGCAGTTCCCTTGCACTCAAGGGGACGTTCTCGTCCAACTTGAACTTCACGCGGCAGATCCCGGGATATCCGCAACCCGCTCCCGCGCCAGCTCGGCAGCATAGGCAATGGCTGCAGCAACAGCCTCCTTGGGACACGATGGGTAGCTGGCGGCGATGTCTTCTTCCGTTACCCTGGCTGCCAGGTTATCCAGGACCACCGAGACCATGACCCGGGTGCCCCGGAAGCATGACGTTCCATGGCAGACACCCTGGCCGGCAGTGAGCCAGCGTACTCCGCGATGCGCGAAGGAGGTTTGAACTGCGAAACGCCCCAGTTGCCGACCGAGAGTTGTCCGTGGTGGCGCGGGTGAGGAATCGCGGTGGACTACGCCGTGGGTGCCGGGTGAGAGCCAGAGGGCGATTGACGGCGCTGAGGTGCTCGTCGTCGCGCTGAACCTCGCGCCGGAGGGCATACGCCCTCCTTGCCCCTGCCCGATGTCGATACGGGGCTGAGCCGTGCGTCTGCGCGCGGGCGAAGCGTCCTCAGCCCCCCAGCGCCTCCAAACACAGCCGCCGGCACTCGCGCTCGACCTCGAGCAGGCAGGCAAAGGGCTCGTTGAAGTCCTCCCGGCCCACCGCGAAGAATCCGTGGCCGTAGACGAGCGCCCCGCGCTCGCCGGCGACGGCGGGTGGCAGCGTGTGACACAGCCCGTAGGGACCGGTCCCGACCTCGCCGGGCACGATCGGTACTCCGGCTACCCGGCGAGCGTGCGGGCAGCGCGTGTGGCACCGCTCGCGGTCGGGACAGTCCGCGCGGTCGCACTGCATCGACATCACGACGGCGAAGCGCGGATGGCCGTGCAGGATGGTGCGGACCTCGCCGCGCGTGACGATCTCGCGGTGGGCGGTCAGCTCGCTCGAGGCGGTGATGCCGGCGCAGCTCGATCCGTCCAGGGGACAGGCATCCACGCAGCCCTCGAGCTCATCGAGCGGCGCGGCCGTCTGGCTGATGTACAGCACCCCGTCATGGAAGCAGGAGACGTTGCCGAAGAAGGAATCCACCAGGCGGTAGTCCACCGTCCACCGTCCCGCCTCGCTCACCGCGGCCAGGCAGTCGGCCGCCGAGGAGAACGGGGCGCACATCAGGGCCGGCGGCTCCTCGGGCAACTCCGGCAGGTGATCGCGCACCAGCGCGGCGGCGGACTTGCCCGAGCCGCGCCCGCCACCCTGCAGCGCGTCATCCAGGAACTTCACGAAGCACGCGAACGCGATCGAGCTGGCGTGCACGAAAGCCTGCTCGGGGCCCACCGTGCCCCAGGCGACCACGCCGTGGCCGGGCACGATCGCGCCCTTGCGCCGCTTGAGGGCGGGCAGCAGCTCGGCGGCCGTCAGGCTCCGCACGATGGGCAGGTCATGCAGCATGGTGCGCGTCTCGGAATCGCGCGGGTGGATCGCTTCGGCGCCCTCCGCCGCGAGCGCCGAGACCATCGTCTGGTACGGCTCGTTCAGGGGCGCCAGGATCAGAGCGTTGATGTTCAACCCCGCGAACAGCTTCTCCAGCTCGGCGCAGGCCGGATCTGTGCGGTTCCAGACCAGGTCCGCGTCCAGTCCCGCCACGAGCGCCGCTCCCGGCGGCGTCAGCCCCGCGGCCTCGAGCTTGGCGGCATACTTGGCAACCAGGCGCTCCATGCTCATCGGGCCTCTTCGTCCTCGCCCCAGGCCAGTCCCAGAGCGGCGGCTCGCTCGGGCCGCGGCCGACCTTCATCGGTCAACCCGCGAATGCGGTAGTAGTCGCCCCGCGCCTTGAGGAATGCGGCGCGATCGATGGGCCCGATCTCGATGCCGGGACCGCTGGTTCCCGGCTCGCGGAAGAAACGCGGCGGCAGGTCGTCATCGTCCGCCGTGAACCCCAGCCGCGTGTTCATCATCCGTTCGTGATAGACGATGCGCTCGCCCGCCGCCAGCAGGTCGTGGGCGGTCGTGGATGCGCCGGTGACGGCCGTGTAGGCCTTGGCGTACTCCTCGAGGGAGCTGGCGAAGAAGACGAACTTGCACGCGGTAAGGGAATCGACCACCGCGTTGCCGTCCTCGGCGATCTTGATCATGCGCGCCTTGCCCGCGAAGGAAAAGCGGTCGGTGGCGACGGGCTTGCGCAGGATCTCGTGGCTGATCGGATAGGCCCGCAGGTGGCAGCCGCCGCGCGTCGAGGTCGCGTAGCCCAGGGCCATGCCGTACGCGCCGCGCGGATCGTAGGCCGGCAGCTCCTGGCGTTTCACCGACATCGACAGCTCCGGAGAACCCTGCGCTTCGGCCCAGCGGCGTGAACCCTGGCGCAGCGCCTCGGCCAGGCCGCGGGCCCCTGCGCGCGGGACACCGCCCGTCGCGGCCGCGGCGTCCTCCTCCTGTCCCCCGATGCCGCGCAGGAGCTCCAGGATCCGCTCCCCGCCGAGGATCTGGCCGGTTGCCTCCGCGTAGCAGGCCAGCGTCGCTGCGGCCGAGATCGTGTCCATCCCGAGCCGGTTGCAGATCACGTTGGCGGCCACCGCCACGCCCAGATCGTCGTTCTCGAGCAGGGCGGTGAAGTGCGAAAGCGTCTCGAACTCGGGCAGCGATGTCCCGTCGGCCGCGACCTTCTTGCACAGGATGTGGCAACCGGCGCACCCCGCGCGGCGCGGCGTATAGCGCCGGCGCAGCTCGGGCGCGTTGAGCCGGGCAGCCGCGGCAAACCAGGTCGCCCGGAAATTCGCGGTCGGCATCATCCGCCGGCTGGCCATGAGGTCGTACAGCGCCGCGGTCCCATACTGCGCCAGACCCAGCTCTCCCAGCAGCGCCGGGCTGCCCGCCACCTGCCGGAAGACATCGGCCCGGGCCGCGGCCAGCGCCGCGGGATCGTGCACGGGAACCCGGCCGCTGCCGCGCACGGCGAGGTACTTCAGGTTCTTGGCCGCGAAGGCCAGGCCCAGGCCGTTGCGCCCCGCGGCGTGGTGTCCG
Source organism: uncultured bacterium (assembly GCA_964585945.1). GTDB lineage: Bacteria > Eisenbacteria > RBG-16-71-46 > CAIMUX01 > WJJG01 > CAZDKK01. The sequence continues at coordinate 4,699 of CAZPGB010000098.1, forward strand.
CCGGTGATCAGGTTGGCGAAGCGCACGCCCCGCTCGGCCGCCGGACCTGTCGCGAGCACGGCGCCTTCCTCGCTCAGACGAGTGCGGATCTCGTCGGTCGTGCAGCCGGCCAACTCCTCGCACGGTACCAGCGTCACCGACGCGTCGGCGATGCGCAGCCCGCAGCGCCGCCGGCTCCGTCCGGTGATGATCAGGCCGTCGAGTCCGGCGGCCTTGAGCTGCGTGCCGAGGCGGCCGCCGACCGATGCGTCCCCGATCGTCCCGGTCAGCGGCGAGCGCGTCATGACGCACATGCGTCCCGAGGTCGGCGACGGCGTGCCCACCAGCGGGCCCGTCATGCAGATCACCGCCATCGCGGGATCGTCCCAGGCGCGCTCGATCACCGGCGCGAGGTAGTGTCCGGCCAGGCCCTTGCCGCCGATCCAGCGATGGTAGAGCTCGGCCGGCGGATGCTCCCGCCGCTGTTCGCCGGTCGACAGGTCGATCCGCAGGATGGTGCCGGTCCAGCCGTGCATCAGCCGTCCTCGAGACAGGGTCCGCCGCGGCCCCTCACAGCTCGGTGAGCAGTACGCCGGCCAGCACCACCGCCGCGCCGATCAGGAACGTGGGCCCGAGCGGCTCGGCCAGGAAGATGTGGGCCAGCGCGATCGCGATCACCGGCTGCACGTTGTGGAAGACCGCCACGCGCGAGGCTTCCATCTGCTTGAGCAGCCAATACCAGAGGATATAGGAGCCGACCGACGTGCCCAAGCCCACATAGGCCACCGAAACCCACGCCTCCCAGGGCACCGGGGCATAGTCGAAGGTGAGCGCCCGCCACAGCCCGAAGGGAAAGTAGAGCACGGCGCCGGACGAGAGCGCGTAGGCCGTCACCCGTGTGGCCCCGTAGCGCGTCGCCAGCGGCTTGCCCAGGATGGCGTAGTAGGCCCAGGCCACCACCGACACCAGGATGATCCCGTCGCCCAGCAGCGACTCGCGCCCGAAGGCCTCCATCCCGGTCGACATGATCGTGACCACGCCGCCCAGCGCCAGCGCGATCCCGGCCGTGCGCCGCCAGCGCGGCCGCTCCTTGAGGTGCACCATGGCCAGCACGAAAATCCAGATCGGTGTCGTCGCGAAGAGCAGTGCGCCGTGGCCGGCCGCGGTCAGCGCCTGTCCGGCCAGGTAGGTAAGCTGGTTGAGGAAGATGATCAGCGCGCCCAGGGCCACGATGCGCCTGTAGTCCTCGCGGGCAATAGGCGTGCGGTAGCGCCGCAGACGGACCATGGTCAGCAGCACCGCCGAAGCCAGCGCGAAGCGATAGAACGCGAAGGTGAAGGGCTCGATGTGCGCGAGTCCCGAGCGGGCGAAGGGGAAGGTCAGTGCGCCGAAGCACTGCTGCAGAAACATGACCGCCAGCAGAACGCCCAGAGAGCGTTGTTTCGTCGCGTACGGCTTCACGTTGCAGTCCCCACGACCCTACCGGGCGGCCGCCCGATCGCGCCCCGTCAGACAGTGGCCCCCCGCCAGCGGCACACCAATCTAGCCCTTCCTCCCCCCTGATGCCAATGACCGTGATGGTCGATCTCAGCCACCTGAGTCTCCGGGGCAGTCGCCACCGCCGAATGCTGCGCGTTGGCCGCCCTGGGACGCCGGATCCCCGCCAGTCATCCACGCCGGCCGCAGGCCAGGGCGAAGGAGGCCTACCGACGGGCCGATGGAGAGGGAAGGTCCATGGGGCGCAAGTATCCTGCGGCGAGACGAGGGAAGCATGCGTTGGGGCATCAAGGCACGGATCATCTCCAACAGCATCCTGACGGTCACCCTTTCTTTGTTGGTGGCTCTCCTGGTGGTTTCATACGTGGTCTGGCGCCAGGGAACCGAGGCGGCCCACGGGCACATTGAACAGGCCGCCCAGGTCGCGCAGACCCTGCTCGCCGAGACCGAAAGCGATCTGTTGGGGATCGTCCGGCACGTGGGCCGTCACGAGGGACACGCCAATCGCCTCAGCTTTCTGCGCCAGTCCAAACAGCTGACCAAGCGCTCCGTACTGGTCAGCGTTGAGATCGGCCGGCGCGAGCTCGCGCTGGCTTTGTGCGACCTGGCGCGGATCAGTCAGGTACAACGCCTGGCCGTCTACGATGCCGAAGGCGAGTGGGTCTGCGCTCTCAACCTGGAAGCCGATTCGACCCAACTCGCCTATCCCGTGGGCCGCAATCGCGACGGAGTGCTGTCGGCGGTGGTGCCGGCGGAGGCCCATCCGGCCGATGAGGACTGGGTCCGGCGCGATTCGCTTCGGCTGGCGGATTCCCACTGGGGCGTGGTGTTGCCCGACAGCGGCAACGTGGAGCTGATCGCCGCGAACGGGATCTACTGGCTGGAGGCCGTGTCGCCGATCTGGCACAGCGCACTCGACGCGGCGGCCGGACAGACCGTGCGCGTGGTCGAAGGCGTGATCCGCGTCGCGAAGCGGCTCGACGAGAACTTTCTGCTGCGTGTGTCCTGGTTGTCGGGTGCGGAGATGAATCTATACGTGGGCGACACATTGAGTGCTGGCCGCGTGCCAGGATGCCCTGCAGGATCCGGTTCTGCAGATCTCGCGGACCCTACGGCCGCGCTCACACGAGGCATCGACCTGCGACCCACGCGCTTCGCCGAGGCCAGAGACGCCACGCAGTCCTACTTCGTCGGGTCCTTCCCACTGGGGACCGGCAGTGAGCTTCTGGGCAGCGCGGCCCTTTTCGTATCGCAGCAGAGCTATCGCCGCAATGTCTATCGGCTCTTCCTGTGGCTGGGAGCGATCCTGGCGGTCTGTCTGACGCTGGCCGGCACGCTGGCCTGGGTGATCGGCGGCCGCCTGGGACGTGGGCTGCTGCTGTCCGTCGCGCGAGCCGAGGCGGCCACGCGGGACCTGGTGGGGATCTCCCGCGCCGTCACCGCCAGCAGCCACCAACTCGCCTCGGGGGCGACCGAGCAGAATGCCGCGCTGGAGTCGACACGCGCCTCGCTCGGCCGCATGGCGGGCCAGATCGAGCACACCGCCGCCGAGAGCCGCGAGGCCGAGCATCTGATGGCCTCCGCGCAGCAGACCGTCAGGGAAACCGCCGAGCGGATCACCCACTTGCAGTCGGTCGTCGGTGAGATCGAGGCGGGCAGCGAGAAGACCGGTCAGATCGTCAAGTCGATCGAGGCCATCGCCTTCCAGACCAATCTGCTGGCGCTCAACGCCTCGGTCGAGGCGGCGCGCGCGGGGGAGGCCGGCGCGGGCTTCGCCGTGGTGGCCGCCGAAATACGCAATCTCGCCCGCCAGGTGGCGGAGTCGGTTCAGGCGACCGAGGAGATCCTCGTCGCCAACCGGGCGCGGGTGCGCGAGGGCGCGGCAGCCGGTCACGCCAGTCACGAGGGCTTCGAGCTCGTGGGGCAAAGCGCCGCGGCGGTGGCGGCCGTCATCGATCGCATCGCCGCGGCCGCGACCGAGCAGAACCGCGACGTCGTACAGCTCAGCGGAACCATGGACGAGATGGTGAATGTCGTCGCCCAGTCCTCCGGACTTTCGGCCGACTCCGCCCAGGCCGCCAATCGGCTGCTGGATCATGCGGGCGTGTTGCAACGGACCGTCACCGAGCTGATCACCCTGGTGAAGGGCCGCGCGCGGAAGGCGACCCCGTGAGCGCAGCCGCTGTCCGTCAACTCGCGTAGTAGCGCTTGCGCAGGCGGAAGCCGTCCTCGATCGCCTGACGCTCGAGCTGCTCGCGGAACTCCGGATGGGCGATCTGAATGAGCTTCTCCGCGCGCTGACCGAAGGGCATCCCCGCCAGGTTGACGGCCCCGTATTCGGTCACCACCCAGTGCACGTCGCCCTGGCCGGTGACGACGCCGGCGCCCTCGGGCAGGCGCGTGACGATGCGCGACACGCGCTTTCCGCCGATCGTGGCGCTCGAGGGCAGGGCGATCACGGGCTTGCCCCCAGGACTCAGCGCCGCGCCACGGATGAAGTCCACCTGGCCGCCCAGGCCGCTGTAGAACTGCCCGCCGCGGATCGAATCGGAGCAGACCCGGCCTTTCAGATCGATCTGGATCGCCGCGTTGATGGCCACGACCTTCGGGTTCTGCGCGATGTTGAAGATGTGGTTCGTGTAGGAGGCCGGCACGAGCTGGATGCCCGGGTGGCAGTCGGACCACGCGTAGAGCTTCTGGGTACCCATGATGAAACTCGGCACGGCGCGCCCGGTGTCGATCTTCTGGCGGCTGTTGTCCACCGCGCGGCCTCGAGGTTCACATCGACGCACACGCCCAGGCTGAAGTAGCCGCGCCGGGGCGGGGAAACCTACAGCAGCGCCACGTCCAGCCCGCTGGCTTTCATCGCCCGGGGCACGTTGCTCAGGTGGATGGGAATGGCGTAGGCGCGTCCCTGGTTCTGCGCGGCGCGCACGTTGGGACCCGTGAAGTAGGCATAGTGGGTGAAGGCATCGGTGTGCTCGGGCCGGCAGTACGGCGCGGTCTCGTCGGTCGAGCCGAGGGTGAGGATGTGGTAGACCTCGACGTCCCGCAGCTCGGGCGCCCGGCGGGTCATGGCCTGGACGAGGTCGGTCGGCACCGCGTCCCCCGGGAAGGGGCAACCCTTGGGCAAGACGAACCCACAGTTCTAGCGTTTGGGCAGGATCGCCGACAACGCGGAAGCCGCACGTGGGCCGTGGCGCCTTGACGCCGATCGTCCCCCGGGTGCAGTATTGCAACTGAGTGACACTGATACAGTACACAGGATCACCCGCTTCGACTGCTGCCCGTCGCCAGTGCCTCCGGGTCGAACGTCCCTCGGGGCAGCAGCCCGCCACAGGAGGTGCAGCATGCCGCGACATTCCCGTCCCTTCGGCCTCGGTCTCCTTCTGGCGCTCGGCGCCGTCGGTCTGCCGCTCGCCGGCAGCCAGGCCCAGGAATTCACCAAGCACTTCATCGACAGCAATCTCGCCTGGGCATCGGGCGTGGACGCGGTCGACATCGACGGCGATCACGACACCGACGTGGTTGCCACGGGCGCCACGGCCTGCCAGGTCCTCTGGTACGAGAACGATGGCAACCAGGCATTCACCGCGCACATCGTGGACGCCGTGCTCGAGGAGGCCCGCTCGGCCTACGGTGTCGACCTGGACCGCGACGAGGACATGGACATCATCGCCACCGGCGGTGATGCCCAGCTCGTGGTCTGGTACGAGAACGACGGCAGCCAGGCGTTCACGCGCCACGAGGTGAATGCCACGCCCCTCGACGGCGCCTGGGACGTCCGCGCCCGGGACCTAGACGGTGACGAGGACCTCGATCTCATCGCCACCGCGGCGACCGCCAACGCGATCTGGTGGTACGAGAACGACGGCAACCAGAGCTTCAGCGAACACCTCATTTGGGGCAACATCAGCGGCGCCGAGGGACTCGTAGTCGTCGACCTCGACGAAGATGAAGATCTCGATGTCGTCGTGGCCGGAATCTTCGCCGACCGCGTGCTCTGGTTCGAGAACGACGGCGCGCAGAACTTCTCCCTGCACCTCGTGGACGCATCGTTCGACGGGGCCAACGACGTTGCGGTCGGCGACCTCGACGGCGACGAGGACCTCGACATCGCCGCCACCGCCTCGCAGGCCCACCTGGTCGCCTGGTACGAGAACGACGGCGCGCAGAACTTCACCCGCCACGTGGTCGCCGGGCTCACCGGTGCGCGCGCGGTGTGCATCGCGCTCATCAACGACGACCAGCTACCTGATCTCGTGGCGGTGGGCCTCTCAAGCAACCGCGTGGCCTGGTACGAGAGCCTCGGCACGGGCTCGTTCACCCAGCACATCATCGACACAGATCTAGGCCCTAATCAAGCGTGATTCTAAGGCCAATGGGGAGAAAAAGCTCGAAATG
>CAZPGB010000099.1:0-10503 GCA_964585945.1 uncultured bacterium
CGGTGAGCGCCGACGGAATAGGTCTACCCGCGACAGGACTGTCTGCCTTGCAGAGTCAGTCTAGTCAGTCTTTTCCCCGTAAGCCTGCGTCTGGTATACTCTCCACGGGGACCGCATCTCTGGCTCTGCACACGCTTCCCTCTCGGCGATGACCGCGAATGTTGAGGAGGCTCCCATGATTTGCCGAACCACGATGCGCACAACCGCACGGCGTCCGCGGGCGCGAACTGTTCTTCGCGCCAGGCAACCGGCCCTGGCGGTGTGCTGGCTGCTGCTGGGGATCTGCGCCGCCCCGCGGGCGACGACCTATCTCGTCCTTCCCGACGGAACCGGCGATTACCCCACGATCGGGGCCGCGGTCTTCCACGCCACCGACGGCGACACGGTCCTGCTGGGAAACGGGCTGTTCACGGGTGACGGGAACCGGGACATCCGCTACTGGGGCAAGTCGATCATTGTCCGGTCGCTAAGCGGCGATCCCGATTCCTGCGTCATCGATTGCCAGGGCTCGGCTGCCGAGCCGCACCGCGGCTTCATCTTCGACTACGGCGAGGGGCCCGAGGCCGCGCTGGAAGGCGTCACGATCACCCACGGTTACGGCGAGGAGATTCCCTGGTACGCGAACGTCGGCGGGGGCGTGCTGACGTTGTACGATGTGACGCCGCGTATCGAGAACTGCGTCGTCCGCGATTCGGAGGCCGAGTTCGGGGGCGGTATCGGCTGCGCGGTGGATGCGCGCCCCACCATCCGCGGCTGTCGCCTGATCGGCAATCGGGCGCTCTATGGGGGCGGCGCGGCGTTCCAGGACTGCTCCGATCCCGCGCTGTTCGACTGTGTCTTGGAGGACAACGAATCGGCCCATGCGGGCGGTGGCCTGTCGGCGGGACCCGCCAACGGCACGGTGGTTCTGCAGGGATGCGAGTTCCTCGACAACCGCAGCGGCGGCCACGGCGGAGGAGCGGTACTCATCGCCCTCTACGCGCAGGTCGAAGGTTGCCGCTTCGACGGCAATCAAGCCGCCGAATCGGGCGGCGGCGCCTATGTCTCCCAGGGCACCTCGATCTACGTGGGCACCAGCACTTTCCAATCCAACTCGGCCGGAGAGCGCGGCGGTGGGGTCTGCGTCCAATTCACGGACTACTTCCGGGCGGAGGAGTGTGTCTTCACCGGCAACCGGGCCCAGACGCGCGGCGGAGGGCTGAGTCTCTACTACCCGATGTCGGTCGAGGTGCGCGGGGCGACCTTCTACGGCAATGAAGCGCCCTCGGGGAGCGGACTGGACGCCGACCGCTCGGTCAGTCTGGACCTTTCGCGGTCCATCGTCGTCGAGGGTGTGCAAGGCGCTGCCATCGGACTGCGCGACGGCAGCGTCGTGAGCCTGTCCTGCTGCGACCTCTACCGCAACGCCGGCGGCGACTGGGTGGGAAGCTACCGGACCCAGTTGGGCGTGGATGGCAATATCAGCGAGGATCCCCTCTTCTGTGACGGCACCGCGGGTGACTTCACACTCCATGAAGGATCTCCCTGTGCCGCGGCCACCGAGCCCAACCCCGAGTGCCTGCGCCTGGGCGCCCGTCCGGTCGCATGTCCTTCGAGCATCGTGCTTCCGGACGGGACGGGCGACTACCCCACGCTGCAGGCCGCCGCGGACGCGCTGGAGCCGGGGGACGTCATCCTGCTCACCAGCGGCGTCTACCAGGGCCCCGGCAATCGCGACGTCGATCTGCGCGGCAAGGCCTTGCGCATCGTGGCCTTGGTGCCCGAGGACGAACCCTGCGTCCTCGACTGCGAGGCGCAGGCGCGCGGCTTGAGCCTGGTCTCGGGGGAGGGACCCGAGACGCTGCTGCGCGGACTGACCGTGGCCAATGGCAGCGCGGATCGAGGAGGCGCGATCCTGTGTGCCGGCTCCGCGCCGCGCCTGGAGTTCTGCACGCTGCACCACGGGGCGGCGACGCTCTCGGGCGGGGCCGTCCAGGGTGAGAACGGTGCGACGATCGCGATGCGGCGCTGCACACTGGCCGACAACGATGCCCCGGCGGGCGCGGGCGTGGCCCTGGAGTCCGACTCCGAGCTGGCGGCCGTTCACTCCGTCGTGGCGTTCAACCGCACGGGAGAGGCGGTGGCCTGCGACGCGGGCAGCGCGGCCTCGCTTTCGTGCTGCGACGTCTACGGCAACGAGGGCGGGGACTGGACCGGATGCCTGGCCGGCCAGGGGGGCGCCGAAGGCAACATCCAGCTTGATCCGGGCTTCTGCGGGCCGAGCGATTACCGGTTGCACGACCACTCGCCCTGTTTGCCTTTCAGCTATCCTAACCCCGAGTGCGCGACCATCGGCGCCTGGGGAGAGGGCTGCCAGGTGTCGGGACCCTTCGTGGTGCTGCCGGACGGCACGGGGGACTTCCCTACCATCCAAGCCGCGGTCGACTTCGCCCTGGACGGTGAGACGATCCTCTTGGGCGACGGCGTGTTTCGGGGAGCCGGGAACCGGGGCGTGACCGTGGAGGGCAAGCGTCTCACGCTGCGCTCGCAGAGCGGGGACCCTCTGGCCTGCATCATCGATTGCGAGGAGTTCGACCGGGGCTTCTACGTCACGGGCGGACAGGGGCCGCCGGTTCTGATCGCCGGGCTGACCGTGCGCAACGGCCAGCGCTCGGCGGGCAGCTCCGGAGCCGGCGTGGCCTGTGTGCAGGGCGCCTGGGTCAGGCTCGAGCAGTGCATCCTGCGCGACAACCGTGCCAGCGGGTACGGGGGCGCGGTCTTCTGCAGCGACGACTCACGCATCGAGCTGCTGGCCTGCGATCTGCTCGACAACTACAGCCGCGAAGCCGGCGGCGCCGCCAGCGTGACCTACGATTCCGCGGTGGAGATGGAGGACTGCCGCATCGAGGGCAACGAGACCCAGGGCGGCGGCGGCGGTCTGCAGGTGCGCCAGTCCTCGTATCAGCTCGTGGACTGCAGCTTCGCCGGCAATGCGGCCGGCGCCCGCGGCGGAGGCCTCAACATCAACTCCTCAGGGGCGGGCACGATGACCGACTGCGTGATTGTCGGCAATGAGGCCGCCGATCAAGGCGGTGGGCTGATGTTGCGCTCCACGAGCCCCACGCTGACCGATTGCATGATCCTGAGGAATGCGGGCGGCACGCACGGAGGCGGGCTCCTGTGCGAAGCATCCGGCCAGGTGCTGCTGCGCCGCTGCACCCTGGCAGAGAACGAGGCCATGGTCCGCGGAGGGGGATTGGACTGCACATCGATCGCCGACGCCGTTCTCGAGAACTGCACGCTCGCGCACAACGCCGCGCCGCAGGGCAGCGGCATCGGCGGCTACGGCGCGTCCGCGACGATCACTGCCACGCACACGATGATCGTCTTCGGCCTGGAGGGGGCGGCGGTGAGCTGTGAGGGGGGTGCGACGGCGTCCATGGCCTGCACCGACATCTACGGCAACGAGGGCGGGGACTGGACCGGGGGCATCGCCGGCCAGCAGTTCTCCGACGGCAACGCCAGCGAGGATCCGATCTTCTGCTCCAGTGCGCCGGACGACTACTCGGTGTGGGACGAGTCGCCCTGCGCGCCGTTCCGCCCACCGAACGTCGAGTGCGACCTGATCGGCGCCTGGCCGGCGGGCTGCTCCGGCCCCATCGTTCGGCCCGACGGCAGCGGGGACTACCCCACCATCCAGGCGGCCGTCGATGCCGTGCCTGAGGGCACGACGGTGCTCCTCGCAGCAGGGACCTTCTTGGGCGAGGGCAACCGCGATGTCCGCTTCGGCGGCAAGGCGTTGTCCCTGCTCGGGGCGCGGGACGGGTCGGGTGTCTCGATCCTCGACTGCCGAGGAGAGGGGCGGGGACTCATTTTCGACGGCGGGGAGGGTCCCGAGACGTGCGTGCGTGGGATCACCATCCGCAACGGGCAGGCCCCCGCGGGCGGTGGTGTCTTGTGCGACAACGCCTCGCCCACGCTCAGCTCTTGCACGCTGGTGAACTGCGCCGCGGAGCTCTCGGGTGGCGCCCTCCACTGCCGGGGCGAGGCCGATCCCGCGCTGGACAAGTGCACCTTGGCGGGCAACCGGGCCCCGAGCGGCTCGGGCGTGGCCTGCGCCGAGGGGGCGCGCCCTCATCTTCACCGCTGCCTCATCGCCTTTGGGATCGCGGGCGAGGCCGTCGCCTGTGAGGCGGGCAGCCCGCCTGCGCTGACCTGCTGCGACCTCTTCGGCAACGAGGGGGGCGATTGGGTAGGCGGGATCGAGGAGCTGCTCGGCCTGGAGGGGAACATCAGCGAGGATCCGCTCTTCTGCCGCAATCTCACCCCGGGGACCGAGTGGATGGTGGCCTCCCAGTCACCGTGCGGGCCCCACGGGGCCGGCGACTGCGGTCAGTACGGCGCCTGGCCGTCCGGCTGCCGTTGGACCATTCGGGTCAACCCGGAAGGCACCGGCGATCAACCCACCATTCAAGCTGCGATCGATGCGGCGCTCGAGGGGGATCGGATCGAGCTGGCCGACGGTGTCTACACCGGCGAGGGCAACCGGGCGATCGATTTCCGCGGCAAGGCGATCGAGGTACGTTCGGCGGGCGGCGACCCGGCGGCCTGCATCATCGATCCGCAGCAGCGCAGCCACGCGTTCCAGTTCGGCCACCACGAGGACTCCACGTCCGTGTTGGCGGGGGTGACTCTCCGCAACGGATCGGCTGGACAGGGCGGCGCCGTGCAGGTGCACGGCGGGGCCAAGCCTCGCCTGCGCCACTGCGTGCTGGCGGACAACTCGGCGCAGTCGGGCGGCGCGATCTACATCTGGCTGGGCCGGCCGCTGCTGGAGTCGTGCATCTTCGAAGGCAACCAGGCGAGCATCGGCGGCGCCCTGGTGGCCGACCTGACCAGCCGCCCCCGCCTGCGCTACTGCACGTTCACGAGCAACAGCGCCAATGCGGGAGGGGCCATGGCGCTGCGCGGCGAGACCCAGCTCGCCGCGGAGCACTGCACCTTCAGCGACAACGTTTCGCCCCAGGGGACCGGCGTGCACGCCGCGGGCGATGTGCGGCTGACGATGAGCCACACGATCCTCGCCTTCGGAGCGCAGGGTTCCGCCGTGGCCACCGTGGGCGAGCCGAGCCTGTCGGTTGCCTGCAGCGACATCTACGGCAACGAGGGCGGGGACTGGACCGGGCCCCTGGCCACCTTGCTGGGCGTCGCGGGGAACTTCAGCGCCGACCCGCTCTTCTGCGGCGACGCCAATCCCGAGGCGCCTTTCACGGTGGATATCGCCTCCCCGTGCGCCGAATCCCAGGAAACCGAATGCGGGATGATCGGGGCCTGGGGCATCGGCTGCGGAAGCGCGCCGCGCTCGGCGGCGGCCGCCGGCCGGCGCGCGGGCGAGCAGGACGTCCCGGCCGAGTTGCGTCTCTATCCGGTGCGTCCCGCTTCCGGTGCCCGCGACCACGTGCTCACGGTCCGTTTCGATCTGCCGCGGTCGGGCCGTGCGACGCTAGAGGTATTCGATGTGACGGGCCGCATGGTTGCGCGCCCGCACGACGGCTGGCGCGCGGTGGGTCGCCACCACGTCGTCTGCGCCGGTCCGGCGACGTGGAGTGGGTGGGGCGGCATCTATTACTTGCGTCTGACGGCCGGTGGACACGCGGTGAGCCGGCCCATGCTCGTGCTGCGATAGCGGCGATCGCCACCGCGTGCCCGGGCGGGCGATACCGTCCAGCATGTGCATCGTCGGCTCGCCTCGTTTCAGCGCAGCACGATGACCGACCGTGTCGCCCCGCCGGCAGGAGTACGTGCGTGCAAGCAGTAGCGGCCCGCAGGCAGATGCGTCGCATTCCAGGATACATGCAGTTCCCCGGTTGGAGCCGGGCCGTCGTAGAGCAGTGCGGCCCGCCGCCCCTGCACGTCGAGCAGCTCCAGAGAAACGGGTCCCTGGCGAGCGGTTCGCAGCAGGACTTCGGCCGTCCCACGCACCGGGTTCGACAGCATCAGCTCGGGTCCGCAGGGAGGCGTCACCTTGGGTGGCGCCGGGGCGTGGGCAGTTTGCCCAACCCGGAAGATGCCGAGTGAGCCGCTATCGGCCGTGAAGGCCAGGTCCTCGTCGATGCACACGTGCATGGTGCCGCGGGTGGGCGCGGACCCCACGACCTGCGGGTGCTCCGGATCGGCGACATCGATGACCTGGAGCCCGGCCGCCCCCAGGTAGAGGCGGTCGCCGTCGAGACGGCTTCCCCGGGTGTTCCCGTCGAAACGCAGCTCGGCCACGTAGGTGGGCGCATCCGGATCGGAGCAATCAACCACGTAGAGCCCATTGTTGCCAAGGGATGCATACGCATACGTGCCATCGAAGGAGACTTGATGGATGTATTCCTGCGGATCGAACAGGCCGCGCATCACCGGATGGGCCGGGTCCCTGAGATCGATCACACAGAGGTCTGAGCTCGCCGTGACGCAGCCGTAGCCGTTGCGCACGGAGATCGACCAAGACCGACCCGGCAGGCTGAGGCTCCCATCGAGGACGGGATGGCGGGGATCAATCGCGTCGATCACGTGGAGCTCCTCGGTCCAACTGACCGAGTAGAGGTAGCGTCCATCGAAGTCCAGATCGTTCGAGTACACTCCCACGTGAGCGACCACGGCGGGGACCTCGGGGTCGGTGACGTCGAGGACGAAGACACCAGCGCTGTCGGCGGCAACGAAGGCATACCTGCCGTCTGTGATCACGGCCCAGGGCCCATCCGGCAGCTCGAAATGCGAAAGCACACGGGGGTCATGCGGGTCAGCGGCATCGATCAGGTGCAGACCGTAGCTGCGATCGGCCACACAGGCCAGGCCGTCCCGCGCGCTCACGTCGTAGCAGCCGTCCGCTTCCCACCAGCGACCGAGGAGCTCGGGAAGCGCAGGCACGCTCACGTCGAGGATGAGAAGGGATCCCTGGGACGCCGTGATATAGGCCCGGTCATCCAACAGGTGCAGGTCCCTCGAGTACCCGCCTACCGCCACCTGGGCCACGAGAGTGGGTGACGACGCGTTGGAGACGTCGACCACGCTCAGGGTCCCGTTGGCATTGGCGATGTAGGCCAAGCTCTTGCGAACCCGGAGGCGGTTCGTTCCCTGGTCGCTGTCGTACGTACCACGGTGCATCGGAGCGAGGGGATCGGAGATATCATGGATCGAGAGACCGCTGGGATCCCAAGGCGTTCTCTCCCCGGCGACCGGTGCACTGCTGGAGGATCCGCCGGACGAATCCTCTCCCTGGCAGCCGATCGAGTAGAGGTGGTCGCCCTCCACATCGATGTCGAAGGGCGGGTAAGGCATGTTGTAGATCGAATCCAACAGTTGGGGCAGACGCGGATCGTGCACATCGACGATGGCGATTCCGCCCATTCCGTCGGCGATGTAGGCGTACTGACCCGTAGCATCGAGCGCGACGGCGAAGCACCCACCCGGTGTGCCACACCCCCCGAGTAGCTCCGGGGTGGCCGGCTCGGTGATGTCGAAGATCCCGAGTCCGCTGGAATACCCGCCGGCGATGTATAGGAGATCACCCATGATTCTCAGGTCGTAGGCCTCGCCCGGAATGTCGCAGGCGCCCACCAAGATCGGCTGGGTGGGATCCGCGAAGTCGTAGACCCCGAGCCCATCTCCACCGGCCATGTAGATGAGTCCGCCCGCGACCTCGATGGATTGATACGTCCAGAATTCCACGGAGCGATCGAACCGTTTGATCAGCACGGGCTCGGTTGGATCTGTGACGTCGAACGTGGCCAGTCCCCCGCCGAACAGAACGATGGCCACGTCATCACAGGTCCTGACCGCGTAGGCGCTGCTCCACAGCGTCGAGGCGAGGAGCAGCGGGTCTTCGGCGCCCGCGATCTCGGCGGAGACAAGTAATCCAATCAGAAAGGCTCCGAGCAAGAGGAGCGCGCTGACGACACGCAGAAGACGTCTCACGTCGCGTCTCGGCAGGTACGTCTCTTGGCTGATCTCGATGGCTCGCGGGGCGAATGCGGTTGCATAGCGGTCCATGGCGTCCTCCTGCGTTGCAGTCTCGCGGGCGAGCGGTTCCCGAGCGGAGCGCGCATCACTGGAATCTTCATGAGGATACTCCCGGATCGGCGGAGATGCAAAGGGAGCTCGTGTGCCACAGACGGGCACGGCCCGGCGGCGCAGCAGTTGCTGCCCAAGGCGCCTCGGACGCGGGACCGGCGGAGTTCTCACAAGATGGTTCGCACTTGAGCGGGACCCCTCGAGGGTGTCATGCTTATTCAGGGAAGATGCCACTCGAGTTCCGTTTCTGTGGGAGGTGAGCGATGAGAGTCGTAGTGCTTCTGCTTGCCCTTTTCTTCGTGCTGCACAGCAGCCCTGCTCGCGCAGAGACCTGGATCGCGCTCTGGCAGGACGACGACGAGTTTCTCGGCATGACCGAGAGCGGTGATGTGTATCGCTATGATCCGGCAACCAACCTAACCCAATTCCATGGGTTCATGGGTCCCGGACCTTGGGTCTCCTTCGGCAAGCGCGACGAGCAGCTCCTCGCGCTTCGTTTGGATGGACAGGTCTGGGCGATGAACGCAACCAGTGGCGCAACCACTCTCTTCCTGACGCTGCCATCGGGCAACGAGTGGTGCGCCCTTCAGCAGCACCCGGACGTCCAGCCCGCGTTTGCCATCTCCTGTGACGGGAAGATCTGGAGCCTGTATGAGCCGGTGCACCTGCTCGCCGACTTCGAGCCTTGCGGCCCAGGGCCGTGGGTCAGCGTCGCCAACGCTGACGATTCGTACTTCGCCACGCTGGAGTCGGGAGTCACAGTGCAGGGGACCTATGAAGGGTGCGTTCAGGTTGGCAGCTTCGGCCCGGGGCCATGGGTCGGGTTCTCCCGGACGTACGGGATGTATTCCTCATTCCTTGCCCTGCATTCGAACGGCGAGATCTGGGCCCATGGCTGGTCACCCTATTCGCCGGTGCTCTACCTGGCGCTTCCGACGGGTCGCACGTGGTGCGGTCTTCTTGTCGGGCCTGAGTGGGGCACGGGGCCGGGATATGCTCTCACCTGTTCCGGAGAGATCTGGTCGGTGGAGGCAATCCCGGCTTTGGTCGGCACCTTTGCGACATCCACGCCCGTTGAATCCAGCACGTGGGGGGCGATCAAGGCCCGGTGGTAGAGTGTCTGATCGAAGCCGGTGTTCTCTCGATGCCGCACCAGCGCCGCGGCGGTGTTGAAGCAGAGCAAGACGGCCAGCAGCACGATGATGCCGCTGGCGGCCAGGTCATGGAAGTCCTGCTGCGGGCGCTGGGCCCAGTTGTAGACCTGCAACGGCATCGCGGTGAAGTCGTCCATCAGGTTCCCAGGAGGATTGGAGATGAAGACGATGCCGGCGATCATCAGAATCGGTGCAGCTTCACCGATCGCGCGGCTCATGGCCAGAATCGCGCCGGTGAGGATGCCCGGCATCGCCGCGGGCAGGGTCACGCGGCGCACGACCTGCCAGCGTGTGGCCCCCAGACTCAGTGCAGCCTCCCGCAAAGAGCCCGGCACGGCCCGCAACGCTTCCTGAGCGGAGATGATCACGATCGGCAGAATCACCAGCATCAGGGTCAGCGCGCCGGCCAACACGCCTCGCCCAAAGGGGACGCGGAAGTAGTACCAGCGGTGCTCGTGAATGCGGCCCGACAGGGCATCGCGGCGCAGGGTGCGCCCCGCCAGCTCGGGATTCTGAGGCCACGGTTCCCCCCGGCTCGATCACGTGAACCTGCACGGGCCGCTCGTCGGCTGTCCAGTCCGTCAGACCTTCCGTGGGAATCGCCGCGGGGGCCGACGGACTTGCGGCAGGCACCAGCAGAACCTGATCTGCCTCATTGAAGAACTGGTCGTCGTAGCGCACGCCCCATTCGAAGCCGGGCTGCGCATGACCGCCAACGAGTTGAAACATCGCAACGAAGACGGTCAACCCCAGGATCCCATAGACGACCGACGGCACGCCGGCCAAGTTGGTGATGTTCGCCTGGACCGCGTCCAGCCCGCGGCATAGCAGGCGGCTTCTGGGACGGAACTCTTCCAGGAGGATCGCAGTCGCCACGCCCAGGGGCAGCGCGAACACCGCGACCAGGATCAACAGCCAGACCGAGCCGATGATGGCCGGATGCAAGCCGGCGCGGTCAGGATCCGGGCTGGGGGGCTGGGTCAATAGCGCGAACGACATCCGGTCCCATCCCTGAACGAGGATGGCCGCCAGGAATAGCAGCAGCAGGGCCACGGAAGCACATGCAAAGACCAGGCAGATCCGGTGGAACATCACTGCCTGGCGCCGGCGAGCATCCGTCGGCCGCTGCCGCTCGCGTAGGCGATCGGGCGTGAAGAGCTCCACACTGACAGATGTCGCCTGGCGCTTCACTCGTACACCTCCCTGAAACGCTTGCGGATGACTGCGCCCGCAAGGGTCAAGGTCAGGGTAATCAGAAAGAGCATCGCCGCGACGGCGTACATGGAGAAGTACTCGACGCCGAAGTTCGACA
>CAZPGB010000100.1:0-10481 GCA_964585945.1 uncultured bacterium
CCCCGAGGTCGCGTCGAACCCTACGAAGGAGGTGCAGTGTGAAGCGTAGTCCTTCTGCCAGGGACTCCGTGGTGCCGTGACCACCTGCTCGATGCCCATGTTCATGACGCGGCGTTGGAAGAAGGCTCCGTAGATCTTGTCCCGATCACGCAGGAGGTAGCGTGGCGCGCTGTCCCAGGGGAACGCCTCCACGATCTGCTGAGCAGTCCACTCGGCCGTGGGGTTCGTCGTCACATTGAAATGGAGAACCCGGCATCGCTCGTGGGCGAGGATCAGGAAGACGAAGAGGATCTGATTCTTCACGGTGGGCACGATGAAGAAGTCCACCACCGCGATGTCCCGTACGTGATTCTTCAGGAAGCTCTTCCAGGTCTGCGCCGGCGGCTTCCGATGACGCACCATGTACTTAGCAACGGTGGACAAGGACAGGGTGATCCCGATCTTCTTCAGCTCGCCGACAATGTGAGGCGATCCCCAGAGCGGGTTCGCTACCGACATCTGCCGAATCAGATCGCGAACCTTCTTGGCGACATTGGGCCGCCCAGGCTTGCCGGAGCGCGAGAGTGTCGTCCAGTACTCCCGGAACTTCCGCCGCCGCCATGCTATGACGGTCTCGGGTCGCACAATCACGAGAGCGTCGCGCCAGCCGGACCAGGAACGGGAGAGCCAAGCCCAGAAGATGCGATCGGCCTGGCGGAGCCGTGGTCGCTTCGATCCGCGACGCAACACAGCAAGTTGATGGCGCAAGGCCAGATCCTCCAGCTGTAGATTCGCCCGGGATCGCAGGGCGGCGGCCAGGCAGTCCAAGAGCGAGACGAGCCAGGTCATGGTATGATTGTCCTGTTACGAGATGATCCGATGAACGTGGCCGGGAAGATGGCGGACCGGGAATCCTGATGGCAAGGCCGTTCTCGCGGTGGGATCTGGGCAGTCAGGTCCTAGTCTCTAAGTTCAAACCTAGACCGGCATTCGGATTTTCGGTGGGGACAGGGCCCCTGGAGAGGCGGCTTCCGCAATGCCGAGATTCCAGCTCGACGTTCTCA
Source organism: uncultured bacterium (assembly GCA_964585945.1). Taxonomy (GTDB): domain Bacteria; phylum Eisenbacteria; class RBG-16-71-46; order CAIMUX01; family WJJG01; genus CAZDKK01. Next base: position 1,044 of record CAZPGB010000100.1, read on the forward strand.
GCCCCAGCAGGAGAGCGGAGCGAGACGTCAATCGGGTGAAAATGTATCCTCTGCAAGGACTTGGAACGTGGGACCTCTGTGCGTGGACTTGCCTGTGATCCGCGGCACGTGGTCGGAGTCTTGCTGGGCCACTGGATGCGCGATCGCGTCTGTGCCATACTTCGATTGCACTGCTGCTTGGACCAACAGGGGAGTGACGAAGTGATTGGGGAAGTAAGAGTCCCTGGCCAGGAGCTGGCGAGGTTCTGCAGGGCGAATGGAATTCGCCGCCTTGCTCTCTTCGGCTCGGTTCTCCGGGAGGACTTCGGTCCCGACAGTGACATCGACGTCCTCGTCGAGTTCCATAGTGGTGTACGCATTGGGTACTTCGGGATGGCCAGATTGGCCCGCGAGTTGACTCGACTCCTGGGACGAGAAGTCGACCTTCGGACGCCGGCAGAGCTGCATCCTGCGTTTCGAGAGGAAGTACTCAAGGAGGCCCAGGATCAGTATGTCGCGGCGTGACGATCGTCTCAGACTGCAAGACATGCTGAACGCTGCCCGAGAAGCGCGGTCCTTTGCCACCGGAAGATCGGAAGACGATCTGGCTGTTGATCGACAGCTCACGCTCGCACTTCTCAAGTCGATGACGAAGAACACTAGGAAGCGGATCAGGCCCGCGCGCGTGAGCACTTCCACGGTGAAGAAGTCAGTCGCCGCGATCACACCCCAGTGCAGCTTCAGAAACGTCGCCCAGGACATGCCTTTGCGGCGAATCGAGGCTGGCTCGATATCGTTGGCCGACAGCATCCGCTTGATGGTGTTGCTGCCGATCTCGTGGCCAAGGTTGCGCAAGGCCCCGCGGATGCGGGTATAGCCCCAGCCCGGATTCTCCTGGGCCATCCGGATGACACGATGTTCCATGATCTCCCCTGTCCTCGGGCGGCCCACCCTCCGGGCCCCGCTTCCGTCGTACTTCCGGGCGATCAGGTTCCGGTACCAACGGAGCAACGTGTCCGGTGTCACGATCGGCTCTATCCCGGTCAAGGTCTTGCGGTGCAGCCTCCTGGCTTTGCGGGCCAGGCACCGTCGCTGAGCGTCGGTGAAACGGAGACGCCGATGGCCGACGTGCTCGCGGAGGATCCGATTCTCCTCCCGGAGGTACTCGATCACATCCTGCTGGCCGCGGTTTACCCAACCGGCTACGGTCAGGATCAGGAACTGAAGCGGAAGCGTGCTCATGCCCGGGAATCTACATCAATTGCGTGCCACGGTGGGCCATCCCAACCGCTGACTCTGACCTGGAGTCCAATGTCCGCATGGAGGTTACGCCCGGCTGACTTATGGCACACTACGGGATCCTACGGAGCAAGCGTCCAGAGACAGAACCGTTGCGACGCTGGGCCGAACGGATCGGGCAACGTCGGGGCAAGAAGGTCGCCGCGGTGGCCCTGGCACGCAAGCTGGCCGGGATCCTATTCGTGATGTGGCGGGATGGTCAGGACTTCGATCCCGTGCGGCTGAAGTCCCGAATCCGCCACGCAGAGATTCGCTAGGATCATCGGGGAAGAGGCAAAATACACGCGGGATGGCTTCCGCGAGAGGATCAGGATGGGACCGGTGAGCGCGGAAGCAGCCATGGCCCCTGGAGGCCGTTACCACGATGGCGCCCCGCTCCCTCCTATACCCTCGCGCACCGGCGTCCGTGAGGGGAAGCCCAAGTAGAGTGCGCAGAGACGGCTGACGAGCCTCGCGCGGAGCAGTCACGGAAGAGGGAACCTCCATTCGGAAGAGCTAGGAAGGGAAGATCGCGCTTGACGGGGGAGGCCGCTTCAGAGATGGCTGCTTCGCCAACCACGCCCGGGCGCGCGACCTGTTGCCGGCGCCACCCGCACTTCCGCCGGCCGCTCGTGGCAGACGGCCCGCGTCGGGTCCAATCCTTCCCAGCAACGCACGGCCGCGAGGGCCAACGAGTCTCCCGGATGATCTCGTGCAGGGGAGGGTGGGGGAAGTCTGCCCGCTGACGGAGGGTCGGGCGTGGCGCCGCACACTTGTGTCGCGTGGATCGGGCTGAATGGGTGCAGGGGGCGGGTGCGGCACAAGACGAGGCCCGCGAACCGCATGACCGGCATCATCGGTTCAGGGGATGTTGGGGCATTTCGCAGTTCGAAACTCCTATGTGCCAAATGCTGCCACGGAACTCCCTGGGACGACGCCCGATAGGAGTATTCTGGACGGACAGGTTTTCCGGACGCACATCCCCGCGCGTCGGCCGCCGCAACGCCGCCTCCGTTCGGGCGGGGCTCCTGCGGCTAGCGGTACATCTCCTTGATCTGGCCCCAGCTCGTGTCTCCCGCCGGAGTGTAGATCGTGCAGGGGTTCGGATCGCAGCTGCCCTCTTCGGGATGCCAGTAACCATTCTGCGCGGCGCAGTCGTCTTCGAGGGTGATGATACACGTGTGATACTGGGTCTGCGGATCGATGCAGCAGACCGCAGGGCAGGGATTCGGATCGCAGGTGGTGCCCATACCGAGCCACTCACCACCGGCCAGATCGCACTCCTCCTGCGTGGTGATTGAGCAGTTGCCGATCACGCAGCAGGCGCCCTCAGGCTGCGGGCAGGGATTCGGATCGCAGGGGCCGCCGTAGTAAACGCCGCCCATCGCGATGCAGTCCGGCCCAAGATAGAGCTCGCAGCTGCCATCATCGAAGCAGCAAGCGCCCGGCAGAGGCCCATGCACGGGAACGTAGCCGTCCGTGTTGATACCGAGGATACCGAGCTGCGGCTCTGCCACCGCGAACTGCTGAGGCGGAGACATGCAGTTGCCGAAGCCGACGAAACCGGTCGGGGGATCCTCACCCAGAGGAATCTGACCGGGGTTGAAGTAGCCATAGGCGTAGCCGCCGAAGAAGTACACCGGCACGAAGTCGCCCATCCAGGGCTGCGTCGTGGTCACGAACGCGGTGCCCTCCAAGGGGCCCGGCCAGTTCGCCGTGGGAATCTCGAGGCCTTGGTCAGGGAAGCACGGGAAGGCTTCACTGGCCGCGAACAGGTTGGCGTCGTAGTCACCGAGGCCGAACTCGGTGCCGCACCACTCCTTGTCCTCGCCCAAGGACCAGCACGCGACAACGTACCAAACCACGGGGGCGTACCCGGTGATGTCGATCCTGGGATTGACCTCTGCGAGACTTCCAATAGCGTACTCGCCGAATTCGCGGCACCAATCACCCGTCACGGGCGGGGGATCGGACGAATACGGCAGCTCGGCGATGTGATGAACGGCCAGCATGCCGCCATAGAGACTGGCCGGATCCGCGCTCGCCAGACCGGTAGCCGTTCAGAGCAGCGCTAGAGCAAGAAGCCACTTTTTCATCAGAGTTGACCTCCTTGACGCTCAACCAAACCACTGGTGAAAGACTAGGTCACGGGCAGGTACCCACTGCCTCACCCAGGGAATGTTGCGGACCCACCCTCACTCTTCGTACGGTTCCGGAGTTGCATGGTCTCAGCCAGTTGCATCGCTTCCAAGGTCTCGGGCACAAGCGACCCCAGGAAGCTCAATGGCATGATCTGATTGTACACTCGCCTCCCTTGTTCCATCAACACTATTGGCTCGCGCGATGAACGCCATCTCCCTCTCTCTCGACCGACTGATCCAGGGCGCGTGGGAGCACCGGCGCGTGATCGAACAGCGCCTGATGCTGGGCGCGCTGTGGCTGGCATCGCGTCGCCTCTTCGACGATCGGCATCGGCTGCGCCTGGACCGCCTGCGCACGCCCAAGGGCTCCCGCTCCGAGCGCCGGCGCTAGAGCCCGCGCGCGCGCAGGCCGCCGTGGGCACGGATCTGCACGCTGCGCCGCCGGGCGTCGCTCTCCAGCAACACATACCCGCCCGGAGCGTCGGGCAGATTGATCGAGCCGATTCGCTTCAGCGTGTTGTCGGCCGCCGTGTGCCGATGGCCGTGCGCGTAGGTGAGGTCGCGGAACTGCCCAGGCGGCTCGAGGAGCCGGCGCAACTGCTCCAGTTGGTCGGTCGAGCGGCCGGCCACCAGATCGATTCGCGACTCTCGCTCCAGCGCCTCCCGCGCGCGATCGACGGCGACCTGGCAGCGGCGCATCGGGTCCGGATTGCGAGGGCAATCGTGCGCTGCCAGGCGCGCGGCCAGCGGATGTGCGCTCTCGAGATACCGCCGGCGGAAGGCGTCGGGGCCGTCCGACGCGAGGCGCGCCTCGGCTTCACGGAGCAGCGCGCGTATGGGCGCCGCGTCGATCATGGCTGCGAGCAACGCCGAGAGCCACTCGGCCGGCTGCCGGTGCACCGGCTCGATGTCGGCCGGCAGGTAGGGGGCGTAGAGATTGAAGAGCTGCGGGAAGGGCGCCCCCATGTGGCCCGACACGACCAGGTCGGGCGCGATCCGCATCAGCGGCAGCGCGCAGGCGCGATCCTTGTGCGGGCTGACGTGCTGCAGAAAGACGCGCAGCTCTCCCGCGGGCTCCCGCTGTCGCCAGAGATCGAACACCTGCGCGTAGCGTTCCAGGGTGGCGGTGATCTTGTGCCCGCGCACCACGAGATCCCTGCCCAAGAAGTCGGGCAGCAGGATGTTGCCGCCGATGCCGTTGACGCGAATCCAGCCGTCGAGCAGCGCGTCGCGAGCGGCGTTCAGGAAATGCAGGTTGGGAACCTCGAGCTGCTGCGCGTCGGCTGCGCGCACGAACTCCGGATCCTCGTGATTGCCCCACACGGCGTAAACCGGCACGGGAAGGCGCAGTTGCCCGCTCAACAGCTCGTCCCACTCGCCCAGCAAGCGAAACCGGCGCACGATGTCGTGGAGCTTCGGCAGGTCACTGCGCTTCATCCCGGAGAGCAGAGAGCGGTGCGCAGAGTGCTTGACGCGGAAGTAGAGCTCCCGCGGGGAGATGCGATCGCAGTGCTCGTGCGACTCCATCTGCAGATCGCCGGCCACCAACACCGCGTCGGCGCCGGTCCTCTCGCATAGGCGGAGGATGCCGCGAAAGTCCCCGTGGGGATCGGATAGCAGCAGGACGCGCACCGGAACCTCGCTCGTTGCGATGGCAACATGAAACAAGGCTCGGATCATACTCCAGGTGGCAAGGCGCCGCCAATAGCCGCACCCCCCAAGCCCTTCGTCCGCAGGGGCTCCTCACACCGGATCTGCGCTGGAGGAGCGGCGTTTCGCAGTTGCAGTTTCCTTCGCGCTCCACTTCTATCGTCTGCAGGCGGACGACTTCCAGGCGACGCGGCGGATGCTCTTGTTGAAGCGTTGAGTAGGAGCGATGTAGCTGCCGTGGCACTTCTGGCGGTGCTGCCAGCCGCAGGCACGATCTATATCGTGGACCCCGGCGGGGGCGGGGATTTCACCGAGATCCAGCCGGCCATCAACGCCGCGGGCTGGGGAGACATCGTCGAGCTGGTGGACGACACATTCCAGGGGCCAGGCAATGAGACGCTGGACTTCTTGGGCAAGGCGATCACGCTGCGTTCCCAGAGCGGTAATCCGAACGCCTGCATCATCGACTGTGGGCAAACCAGCAACAGTGGCCTGGTATTCCAGACGCACGAAGGGCCCAATACCGTCGTGTCGGGGGTGACGGTAAAGCACGGCAATATGGACGCGTGAGGTGCCTGTGGCGGCGGGTTCCGCTGCCTAGGCACCTCCCCGACCTTCACCAACTGCATCTTCGAGGAGAACGAGGCCTGCAAGGCCGGCGCCGGCTGCTGCGAAACCAACGCTTCCCCGACCTTCGAGGATTGCATCTTCCGTAACAACAGCGCCGAGTACGGCGGCGCCTTCTGGTCGGATGAGACCAGCTCCCCGACCTTTGTCGACTGCGACTTCACCGGCAACGAGGGCGGCCGCAAGGCGGGCGCCCTGGCGGCCGAAGGCGACATGCGGCTCGAATACTGTGACTTCACCTACAACGAAGCGGACAGCGGTGCGGCGGCCTTTCACTTCAATACCGGTACGCTGAGCTTTTTCATGTGCACCTTCGACCGCAACACCGCGTCGCAGGTTGGTGGGGCGATCTACCACAGCGATGCCGGACTCCAGTGCACGGGCTGTACCTTCTCGCGCAATGTCGCGCTCCAGAAGGGTGGTGGAGTCGCCCTGATGATAGCGCTGAACGAGCCCGTGGAGGCCCGATTCGACAAATGCACCTTCCGGCATAACAACGGCAACCAGGTGGGCGGGGGACTCTACACCGCCGTGGGGTACACGTGGCTCGGTAAGTGCCTGTTCCACGACAACACGAGTCGCTTCCAAGGCGGCGCGATCGCCGTGACGGGCGGAGATCTGGAGATGTTCCGCTGCACCTTGGAGGGCAATGCCGCGCCCCACGCCGGCGGCATCCTTTGGGGTGGACAGGTCGGCGAATTCGACAACACGTTGATCGCGTTCGGTACGCAGGGCTGCGCCGTGGGCGCCGTTCTGGGGCACCTGACGTCGCCGACGCTGAGCTGTTGCGATCTCTACGGCAATGCGGGCGGCGATTGGGTGGACATCGTCAGCGGACAGGAGCTTCTCCGCGACAACTTCAGCGCGGATCCCATGTTCTGTGGACCGATGTCGGTCGCGCCCTATCTCCTGCACGCGAATTCGCCGTGTGCGCCCACAGTGTTGCCCTGCGGTCAGGTGGGCGCCTATGGCGTCGGTTGCGGAGGGGGCCTCCCGCGGGGGAATCCCGATGCGTTCGACACGGCTCTCGGCCGAGAGAGGGCCCCGAGCGCAACGGCAGCGGAGATCCTCACCGCCGGCACGCCCAATCCCTTCCGCGCGGAGACGCGCATCGATTTCGAGCTCTCCCCCGAGGCGGCCGGCAAGCCGGTCCGCCTGGCGGTTTTCGATGCGCAGGGCCGCTGCGTGCGCACGCTGCTCGAAGGCACGGGCTCGACCGGACCGCAGAGCGTGGCCTGGGATGGTCGCGACCGTGGCGGGCGACGGGTGGCAGGCGGCATCTATTACTACCGCTTGGAGGCGGGCGAGGAGCAGGTCACGCGACGGCTGATCGCGCTGCGCTAGCTCCGTCACCACCGAGACGCAGATGGGGGGGCGGCCGGCCGCCCCCCGTGCATGCTTCCGCTCTCGAAGGCGTAACCACCTATGGGCGGGTCTCTCCCAGAACAACCAACCGGCGAGCCGTCGCCTGTCCCGCATGATCGATGATGCAGTAGTAGACACCCGCGGAGACGGGTCGGCCGTGTTCGTCCTGGCCGTTCCAGTGCGCGCTACCCATCCCATAGGTCAGGGTGCTGGGCACGAGCTCCCGCACCAAACGACCTTCCAGGTCGGCGATCCGCACGCCGAAGCGCGCCGGAGTCGTCATCTGCCAACGGATCTCGGTCCCATGGCGACCCACCGGGTTCGGCCCGATGCTGACGATCGGCGCCGCGATGGCCGCCGGGGATGGGCGCTGGTCGCCAGCGAGGAAGGTTCGCTCCGAGGTTCCGCTCGCGGAGCTGGGGTGGAAGTAGCAGCTTCCGTTGCGCATGCCGGCAAACATGGCCCGCCGGCTGTCACCGCGCTGTCCGCGCTCGATCGCGAAGGTCCACGAGTCGGGCAATCCCGTGGCGCAGGCGGCCCATTCGGCCGGCGATGGCAGGCGGCGCTTGTAGACGCCCTGGGTGCCACCCGGCGTCGACATCCACACGTAGCCCGCATCCTCCTCGATGCGCAGCTTCGGGCGCTGGATGATCCATGGCAGTCCATCGGCGATCTCATACCAGGAAGCGCCCTCGTCTTCGCTCATGTAGGCCGTGCCGTGGCCTGCGCTGGCCTCCACGCCGCACAGGGCCAGGAAGATGCGCCGCGGCGCTGTGGGATCGACCGCGATCGAGACGGCTTCGAAGTTGCCGGTAATGCCCTCACTCGCCTCGAACCAATGTTCACCGCCGTCCACGGACTTGTAGACGTAGGGGTAGGGTGGGAAGTGAAACGCGACCGGCAGGTAGAGGGTCTCCGTGTTGGTCGGATCGATGGCGATCATCCATCCGGACGCATAGGTGAGTCCGGCGTTCTTGGGCTCCCAGGATGCGCCGCCGTCGAAGGACTTGAAGACCCCCTGCGTCGAGCTCAAGTAGACGATACTCGGATCGGCGGGATCATACGTCACGCCTCGAATCACGTCATTGGCGCCAAGGGACTCGAGACCATCGGTGATCTGCTCCCAGCTCACGCCGCCGTTGGTGGTGTGGAAGAGACAGCAGGGCGTCCTCGTACAGAAGAACGCCACGTAGGGATGTTCGGGATGCACGGCCAGACCGGCGCGGACGCCATCGGTGAACAAGTAGCGGCCCCAGGCGCCGCTCTCCGGGAAGAAGCTCCAGGTGATGCCCCCGTCGTCGCTGCGCAGTGGGCTCATACGATCGGCGCACGCGTAGATCACGCGTCGATCGCTGGGCGCCGTGGCGACGTCGATGACGCGCAGCTCGGGGATGCCGGTCGAGGACGGGGTCCAGATCTCCGTTCCCTCGTCGTAGATCTGAAAGCCCAGGCGGCCGGTGCACGCGTAGAGCGACACCTCGTCGCCGCCCGTGACGGACAGGCGCAGATCTTGAACATCGTCGTCGTAGAGCTGATCGGCCCCGAATTCGTTCCAGGAGTCGCCGCCGTTGTCGCTGAACCAGATCCCTCCGCCTGACCAGCCCCCCACCAATAGATAGCTCGGATCGAGCGGGTGGGTCTCGACTTCGTTGATCTGCTCCTCCTCGAGGCCGAGATAGACCGACGCGTTGCCGTAATCCCAGACGCGATAGACACCGTCGGTCAGTGTGGCCACGTAGAGGACACCGGGATCCGCGGTGTCGAAGGCGATATCGCGCACGCGCCACGCAAAATTGGTGGCATGCCACGTCTCACCTCCGTTGCCGCTCGTGAAGAGGCCGATGTCCCTGCCCAGGTAGAGACGGTCGGGATTCGCCGGGTCGATCCGCAGGCACCAGCGCCACGAGCTGGGAATGCCGTTGTCGATGGAGAACCACGTCAGCCCGCCATTGAGGCTCTTGTGGATATCGGCCGCAGAAACGGCATAGACCGTCTGGGAGGTCCCACCCTGCGCGGTCAAGTCACGAAAGGCGCCGACGGGCCCCAACACGCTCGTCCATGTGTAGCCGCCGTCGGTGCTGCGGTAGACGCCGGCGCTGGACATCGATGCGCTGCCGCACAAGACGATTGGCTGGGCGAACGGATTCGGCACGTAGCAGATGGCCGAGATGGCGAATCCCGAGGCGATCGGGATGCCCTCGGAGGACGGCGCCCAAGACGCACCCCCATCCTCGCTGCGGTAGACGCCGCCCTTGCTGCCGTTCCAGGTGCCGACCATGAGAACGTCTGTCTCCGATGGGTGTATGGCCATGCAGGTTGTGTACCCTCCCCAAGGCCCACCCTCGCACGGCGTCCAAGCTTGCTGCGCTCCGGCGGGCGTTGCCCACCCGACGAGCGC
>CAZPGB010000101.1:0-10265 GCA_964585945.1 uncultured bacterium
ACGGATCTCCCATCCGCTACTCCCTGCCGGTTTTGACCGGCGCTACCCGGGGCAACTCCGTATGAGCTCCCCGGCCTCCGCGAGCGCGGCAACGCCTCGACGATGACGCGCAGGCCACGATGGCTGGACCCCCGGCCTCCGCGAGCGCAGCCGCGCCGCATGGCATGTGATCTAGCGAGCGCCGAGCTACCGAGCACCGGCGACCGCAGCCACCAGGGCATGTGCCGACCGCCAGGGCGTATGCCGGCCACCAGGGCGTATGCCGACCGCCAGGGCGTATGCCGGCCACCAGGGCAGAGGCCGACCACCAGGGCAACGCCCGCCACGTCGGCCGCCGGACACGACCACGAAACGTTCGCCTCTGACTCGCCTTTCACTCGCTTTCACTCGCCTTCACTCGTCGATCCACAGCAGACGTCGGCTCAGGACCTGCTCGTCACCAGCCACCAGACGAGCGAAGTAAATGCCTTCCACCGGGCGATGACCTTCCGGGAGTTCCCACGTGTGCGCATACTCGCCGGCCGCATGCTCTCGCGCCGCCCAGCGGTGAACGACACGCCCCTGCACGTCATGGAGCGTCAGCTCGATCCGGCACGGTTGATGGACCCGGTACGCGAGGCGCACGCCACCTGCGCCTAGCGGGCTCCCCGTATTGGACCAGGTGACCTTGGGGTTCATCCCCCCGATGGCCTCTCCGACGGTCTCCCCGACGGCAAGGTGGGCTCGGGCGCCGTCCCGTCGCACAGCCGGCAGCCCGCCCGGTTCCGAGAAGATCCCCATGTAGTAGCTGGCCAGCGAACCCACGCTGCCGAACGCGCCCCCGACACAGATGCCCCAACCGTCTCGGGTGGCGGCGGCAACCCGGTCCTCGGCCTTCAGGATCGCCAGGACCTCGCCTCCCATTTCGGGCGATAGGCGGCTCCACTCGGTGCCTTCCCACCCGAAGAGGGCGCCTAGTGCCGAGTTTGCTCCGGTGCCGGCATACAGGTCACCGTCAGCGACCGCCAGAGAGTGGGTGGGGTAGTCGACGCCATCGCCCATGGCTTGCCACGCCTCGCCAGTCCACGCCGCCACCCGGCGCGCCGGAATGCCGCCGGCTTGCGAGAACCAGCCCCCCACGACCAGTTTGCCGCCGACGGGAATCAGCGCGTTCACAGATCCGTCGACACCATCGCCCAGAGGATGCCAGTCCGTGCCATCCCAGCGGGCGATGTTGTTCACGGGGGTCGAACCCGCCCTCGTAAAGCATCCGCCGACCACCAGGTCATCTTCGTAGACACCCAGGGCTTGTACCCACGAGGTCTCGCCGGGAATGCCGGTACCCAGCGGGGACCAATCCGAGCCGTTCCAGACCGCCAGATGTCGAACCCAACTCCCCCCGGCCCGGTGGAACATGCCTCCTGCGATCAGCAGGTCACCATGCGACAGCAGGCAGTTGATCTGACCGTCCGTGCCCGAGCCCAGCTGGGACCAGGCCGCACCATCCCAGCGTGCGATGTTGGCTGCCTGGACTCCCCCCGCTTGCGTGAAATCCCCGGCGACGATGAGGTCCCCTTCGTGCAGGCACAGGCCGAAGACCTTGTAGATCCCGCCTTCGACACCACCCCCCAAGGAGGCCCAGCGCCGACCGTTCCAATGGGCCAGGTGATGCACTTCTTCCTCTCCCGCGTATTCGAATTGACCGCCGGCAACCACCTCTCCGCCATAGTTCACCAGGGCTCGCACCGTGCCCGAGAGCCCCTGACCACTCCCCGAGCTCAAAGGACCCCACTGGCCCTGATCGTAGGTGGCGACGAAGTAGGCCGGTCGCCCGCCAGCTCGGGTGAACCACCCGCCGACGACCAACAGGTCATCCCACCGGTGGATGGTCTCCACTTTGGGCCAACCGCTGAAGTCGGCTCCCAGATCGTGCCAGCTCGATCCATCGAACATGGCCATGCCCTCGGCAGGCATGCCGCCTGCATAGTCCAGCAGTCCTCCGACGTAGAGCCGATTCTCTTCCACGAAGAGGCACTCCACCGCCAGCTCGATGATCACGTTTCCGAAGTGCGTCCAGCGGTCGTTGTGCCAGCGCTTAATGCCCTGGCGACTGCAATCGCCTCCTCCGATCAGCAAGTCATCCTGGTAGACGGCCAAGGTGGATATGATACCCATCTGGGGATCGCCGAAGGCCTGCCAGGCGAGACCATCCCAGCCGGCCACCTGGTCAGCCGGAAGGCCTCCCGCTTGGTGGAAGTAGCCGGCCGCAATCAGAAGCCCCTCGTATTCGGTGAGCGCCGTGACCTGGCTATTGGTACCCGAGCTCAGGGCCTCCCAGGATTGGCCGTTCCACGCAGCGATATTGTTCGCGAGGACGCCGCCGGCCAGGATGAAGTCACCCGCAGCCACGAGTCTCTCTTTCCACACGTGCAGTGCCCAGACAACCCGCGTTCCGCCGGTCAGTCCGCTGGAACAGGGAACCCACTCGGTTCCTGTCCAGCAGGCGATGTTGTTGAGTACGGTTCCTCCCGACCCATCGAAGCGGCCCGCCGCGTAGAGCCGGCCGTCATACCTGCGCAGGGCGTAGACTGGCCCGTCGAGTCCCGTCCCGAGGGCATTCCATTGCTCTCCGTCCCAGGCGGCGATGTTGTTGGCGATGACACCGTCGGCCCGGTTGAAGTACCCCCCCACGATGAGGCGTCCCTCGAAGGTCAGCGACGTGAAGACCCATCGGTCGAATCCGGGGCCGCCGAAGCCTGGCCACCAGTTCAGGTCATCGCCTGCTGACTCCCAATTGCCAGCGACGTGGTGATGCGGGTGAGGAATACCGGTTCGAAGTTCGGCTGGGGTGTTCTGAGCGATGGCGGCCGAGGCCGCCGCGAGCATGAGTGTCAGTGTCGAAAGAACGCTTCTAGGTTTCATCTCGCCTCCTCGCTGGACTGTGTGCAGCACAAGGTCAGCACCTCGGACGAACACGTGGTGTCACGGACAATGTCCCATATAGGTAGGACGGATGAGGCGGGTGGGTTTTCCGTCGTTGGGTCACACGGCCGCAGGTCGGCCAAGCGGTCCATCGGCCTCGCCACCGCCGGACCAGGCGCGGGAAGGCGTGCACGCGGCGCCGGCGGACCGCCTCGCGCCTGCAGGGAGGAGGCGACGGAAGATGGGAGGATCACAACGACCGTCCCGGCCACACCTTGGTGCTGTGCGAAGGGACCATCAGGGTGAAGGGGGAAGTCAAGCTGCGTACACTCGTATCGCTGTTGCAGACCCTGGATTGTGCAACGATCGTGATTTATGCGTGTTGCAGAGTTGCCCCGGGGCAACAGCCGGGGTGAGTCCCGCCTTGCGGACGCCTCACGCGGCCAGATCGCCTCGCGCGGGCCGGTCGGATTCGCCGTCCTGCGCGGCGTCCACGACGGTGTTGCGACCTTGCGCCTTGGCCTGGAAGAGGGCTCGGTCGGCCGCCTCGAGCACGCCGACGTAGGTATCGCCGTCCTTGGGCGCGCTCGCCACGCCGAAGCTGCAGGTGATCCCGCCGAAGTCTGCGTCCCCGACCTTGGCCGCGGCCACGATGCCGCGCAACCGCTCGGCCACGGCGTGGGCATCGTTGCGGCCGGTCTGCGGCAGCACGATCAGGAACTCGTCGCCGCCGTACTTGGCGACCCAACCTCGGCGGCCCAGGGACCGGCGCAGGAGCTCGCCGATGCGGGCCAGGACCTTCGACGCGGCCAGATGGCCGAAGAGGTTGTTGTACTCGCGCAGGTTGTCGACGTCGACCATCAGCACGCTGAGCGTGCCGCCCCGTCGGCGCAGCGCCTGCAACGCGGCGCGCAGGGCGCGCTTCAAGTAGCGGTAGTTGTAGATCCGGGTCAGATCATCGGTCACCGTGGCGCGCCGCAGCCGCTCGATCTGACGGGCGTTCTTGTCCACGATCACCAGGTGCTCGACGATCGCCGCCAACAGGCGCGCGTCTTGCTCGCTGAAGGCGGCTTGCCCGGGCTCGCGCAGCAGAATGAGGCGCAGGGGCGTCTGCTCCAGCCGCGTGCCCTGGGCCAGGATCGGTCGCGCGCCCCGGCGCGCGCGGGCGGCTCGGGGCATGCGCGTGCGGCCCCAGCCCGCGGGTCGCGCGATCAGGTGGGGCCCATGGGGCAGCAGCATACCGCGCCGCACCACGTTGTCGGTCGGCAGGGCAGCGAACGGCGCCATCCAGCGCGCCCACCACGATCCCGACCAGCCGCCGGCATCGCCACGATTGGCGGCCGCCTCGGACCGCGCCCGTCGTTCGCAACCGCTGCGCACCAGGAGCGGGTGGCGCCCCAGACGCGTGAGCATGAGCACCGCGCTGGCGCCCAGCAGCTCGCCCAGGGGTCCGAGCGAGCGCTCGAGGGCCCCCAGACGGCGGGCGGGCGAGGTGCCGCTCGCGCGGTGCAACTGGGCAAGTAGCTCCAGGGCTGGGTGTACACGTTCGGGCATCGGTCCTCCCGCCCCAACCTGGTGCAACCGTCGTGCCAGGAGACCCATGGGGGGCCCAAGTAGGCTCCAGCCCCCAACGGAACGTCTAAGTCATGCGAAAACACAGAGCCAGGCGGTCCGCCACGGGGACGAGCGTGGAGATGAACGTGCGAAATGCAGGCTTCGAGCCGCGAAACGCAACGGGCGACCCACGAGGGGTCGCCCGGAGCCATCCGCAGTACGCCCGGCGCGATTCGAACGCGCGACCTTCTGCTCCGGAGGCAGACGCTCTATCCAGCTGAGCTACGGGCGCGCACATACTGCAGGCATCGGCCGCGATGCCCACTCACGTCTGTATCAGATTCACCGGGGGTCAGCAACGGGGAAATGGGGCGCCGGCGATCCTCTGCGGGTCTTCTGCGGGGTCTTCTGTGGATCCTCTGCGAGTCCTCTGCGGGTCTTCTGTGGATCCTCTGCGAGTCCTCTGCGGGTCTTCTGTGGATCCTCCGCGGGGCCTCTGCGGGGCCTCCGAAGGTCCTCTCAGGCTCCCCACTGCGTTAGCAGCGCCTGGGCGTGGCGGTAGGCCCGTTCGTCGCGGGCGTCGCCGGAGAGCATGCGGGCGATCTCGTTCGTCCGCTGTTCCGGAGAAAGGTCTTCCACATGCGCCGCGGCCTGCCCCGCGCGGGTGCGCTTCCCAACGCGGAAGTGGCGCTGAGCGCCGGCGGCGATCACCGGCATGTGCGTGACCAGCAGCACCTGACGGTGCCGCGCTACGCGCTGGAGCCGCTTGACCACCGAGCGGGCGGCGGTCGCTCCCAGCCCCGTGTCGATTTCGTCGAACACGGTGAGCAGACGCCTTCCTCGCTGCCCCAGGACGACCCGCATGGCCAACGCCACCCGCGCCATCTCTCCCCCGCTCGCGATCTCGCCCAGCGGGCGCATTCCGGCGCCCGGATTGGTCTCGCCTTCGATGCGCACACGCTCGGCGCCGTACGGACCCACCAGGAGCCCTTCCGTCGTCGCCAGACAATCGCGCCCCGCCGCGGCCAGGGGCTCGAGAACGGCGCGCAAACGCAGCGTCTTCATGCCGAGCCCGGCCAGCTCTTTCTCCAGCGCCCGCGTCAGCTCGCTCGCCGCTCGGCGGCGTCCCGAGGTCAATCGCTCGGCGGCCTGCCCCAACTGCTCGAGCGCCTCGCGGGCCTCATCGTTCAGCGCATCGATCCGTCGCTGCCCGTCGGCCAGGTCTTCGAGGCTGTGACGCATCGCGTCGGCCGCGGTGAGGATGTCGGCCAACGGCTTGCGGTGCTTGCGCTGAAGCTGCTCGAGCCGCGCCAGGCGCTCTTCGATGGCGGGCAGGTCATCCACGTCCTGCGCGCTCGCGGCCGCCAGGCGCTGCACGTCGCGAACCAGCTCGCGCGCGCGATGGCGCAGCTCCTTCAGTGCCTCGCGCGCGGGCGCGAACGCCTCGTCGGGCAGATCTTCCGCCCGCGCGTCCAACGTCTCGAGCGCTTCGAGCACGGACCCCTCGCGGTCGTTGAGCAGCTCGCCGGCCAGCTCGATCCACTCGGCCCGGTGGCTGCCCTCGCGCAGGTCCCGCGCGCGCTCCTGAAGCTGATCCAGCTCGTCGGGCTCGGGCGACAGTGCGTCGATCTCGGAGAGCTGGTAGCGAATCCACTCCTCGTCGGCCGCCAGCCGGGCGACGCGCTCCCGATGCGCGCGCAGCCGCTCGCCGGCGTCGCGAGCCGCCTCGAAGGCCAGCCGCACCGCCCGCCGCTCCTCGTGCAGTCCGCCGCTCAGATCGAGCAGATCGCGCTGCACCTCCGGGATGCGGAAGCGCTCCTCCTCGCGCTGGCCGTGGATCTCCACCAGACTGGCCCCGAGCCGGCGCAGCACGCGCTGCAGCACCTGCTGGCCGTTGACGAACCCGCTGCTGCCGCCGCGCCGCCGCACGCGACGCACCAGCACCAGGTCCTCGCCTTCGACCGGGAGACCGAAAGATCGCGCCAGCCGGCGCGTCGCACGGTCCATCCGGAAGGCCGCCTCCACGTGCAGCTCGTCGCCCGCCGGACCCACCCAGTCGGTCTTGGCCTTGGCGCCCAGCGCCAGGCCCAGGGCGCCGAGCACCAGCGACTTGCCGGTGCCGGTCTCACCGGTCAGCACGTTCAGGTGCGGCGAGAGCTCCAGGCGAGCCTCGCGGATCAGCAGGAAGTTGCGGGCAACCAATCGCGTCAGCATCTCCAGCGCGCCTCACTGTGCCCACGTCGGGGTCAGGCACCCCATTTCAGCTTCTCGCGCAGCACTTCCCAGAAGGAGCGCTGGCGGAGTTGGACGAAACAGGAACTGCGCTCGGCCCGCCCGACCTGGATCGATTCACCGACGTGCAGGTCCAGGTGCACCTGCCCGTC
Organism: uncultured bacterium; assembly: GCA_964585945.1. GTDB lineage: Bacteria > Eisenbacteria > RBG-16-71-46 > CAIMUX01 > WJJG01 > CAZDKK01. The sequence goes on from CAZPGB010000101.1 coordinate 6,840, forward strand.
GACGACCAGGTGGGCCACACCCCCCTTGCCGCGCCAGCCGACCCGAATCGTCTCGTAGGCCGGAAAGATCAGGGGGCGAATCGAAAGCGTGTGCGGGCAGATGGGGGTCGCGATCAGGACGTCCTGCAGGGGCTCGAGGATCGGACCGCCCGCCGAGAGCGAGTAGGCGGTGGAGCCGGTCGGCGTCGCCACGATCATGCCGTCGGCTTTGAAGCGGCCCACGCGCGTCTCTCCGATCGTCATGGTCAGCTCGATGATGCCCTGACCCGACTCGTGCAGCACCGCGTCGTTGAGCCCGAACAGGGTCGCGCGCGGCTTGCCGTTGCGACCCAGGATCGAGATCCGCAGCATCATGCGCCGCTCGATCGAATAGTCGCCGCGCAGGGTCTGCCCGATGGCGTCGAAGATCTCGCGGACGTTCACGTCGGTCAGAAAGCCGAGGCCGCCGAAGTTCACGCCCAGGATCGGCACCTGGTGGGGGTACAGGGCCCGCGCCGCGGCCAGCAGGGTACCGTCACCGCCGAGCACGACCATCAACTCCACCCGCTCGGCCAGCTTCTGCTGCGGGAGCCGCACGACGCCCTCGGGCAGGCTGCCCGGCAGATCCTCGCTGACCGCCACCGTGCACCCCTCGGCGCCAAGGTAGGCGGTCAGATCATCGAAGACCCGCCGGCAGCGACGCTTGGCGAAGTTGGGGTGGATGCCGACCGTGCGGATGGTCCTGCGCGTCACCGCGGTCCCCCCTCGGTTCGCGGGGCCTCGTCGCCGTCGACGTCCTCATCGAGCGGCGCCAGGCCGCCGTCGGCCATCAGCACGCGCACTTCTTGTTCCGCCTCCCCCAGCCGCTGGACGCAGTGGCCGTAAAGGCCCCGCGCCTCGCGGAACATCGTCAGGGCCCGTTCCAGATCCAGGTCGCCGCCCTCGAGCTGGGCAGCGATCTCTTCGAGCCGTTCGAGGGCCTCCTCGATCCGCAAGCCGGCGACGGCGCCGCCGTCGGTCGCGCCCGATGTCCGCGCCTTTCCACGGTCGGACCGCGCGTCCTCGCCGGCCCCGGAGCGGGTCTCGCCAGACGTCATGGTTCCTCCTTCTCGGTTCGCGCCCCGGACGCACGACCCGCCGGGCGGCCGACGCCGGACACCGCGGTGGCGTCGACCTCGATCTCCTCGATACGGCAGCGTGCCCGCCCGCGATGCCACTGGACCTCGATCCGGTCCCCGGCCGCAGACGACCCCGGGGAGCGCAGCAGCCGCCCGCCGGAATCGTAGACCAGCGCGTAGCCGCGTTCGAGCACGCGCAGCGGACCCAAGGCCTCAATATGGGCACGCAAGCCCGCGACGCGGTCGGTCAGCCGGGCCAGGCGGGCATCCAGAGCGCGGCGGCAACGTTGCAGCAGCTCGTCGGCGCGCTGGCTTTCTTGCTGCAGACGATCCACCGGGCTGGCCAGCACACGACTGCGGCGCAGCGCCTCCAGCCGCAGGTCCAACTCGCGCAGACGCGAGCGCATGGCGGTGCGGCAACGAAGATCGAGCCGCTCGAGCCCGGTCATGAGCTGGGCCGCGTCGGGCACCGCCACTTCGGCCGCAGCCGAGGGGGTGGGTGCCCGCACGTCGGCCACGAAGTCGGCGATGGTGGTATCGATCTCGTGCCCGACGGCCGAGATCACCGGCGTGTGGGCCTGCGCGATCGCCCGGGCCGTCACCTCCTCGTTGAAGGCCCAGAGATCCTCGATCGATCCGCCGCCGCGACCCACGATGATCAGGTCGGCGCCGCCCCAGCGGTCCAGGTCGGCGAGGCCCTGGGCGATCTCCTCGGCCGCGCCGGCTCCCTGCACCCGCACCGGCCGCAGGACGATCCGCACCGGCGGCCAGCGCCGTCGCAGCACGCGGATGATGTCGCGAATCGCCGCTCCGGTGGGCGAGGTCACCACGCCGATCGTCTCGGGATAGAGCGGCAGGTCCTTTTTGCGGGCTGGATCGAACAGCCCCTCGGCAGCCAGGCGCGCCTTGAGACGCTCGAACGCGAGCTGCAGTTCGCCGGCGCCCAGCGGGGCCATCCGCTCGACGATGAGCTGGTACTGCCCGCTGCGCGCATAGACGGTGATGTGCCCCAGCGCCGTGCAGAGCAGCCCGTCCTCAGGCGTGAAGCGCAGGCGACGGTTCGCGCCGCGGAACATGACACAGCGAAGCTGGGCGGCGTCGTCCTTCAGTGAGAAGTAGAAGTGGCCCGAGGTGTGCGCGACGAAGTTGGAGATCTCGCCTTCGACCCAGAGCGGGCCCAGGGCGCCCTCGAGGGTGTCCTTGACCAGGGCGGTCACCTCGCTGACCGTGAGGTGTTCCTGCATCGCGGGCACCTCCCCGACGGCCCCCGCTCCCGCGGGGCCTAGCGCCGTTCGGCTGCCAGGATCGTGTTCTCGATGAGCGCGGCGATCGTCGTGGGCCCGACCCCACCAGGGACCGGCGTGATGGCTCCCGCGCGCGCCGAGACGCCGTCGAAGTCGACGTCGCCGCAGAGCCTCTCCTGGCCAGGATTCTCCGGGTCGGGCTCGCGATGGATGCCCACGTCGATCACCACCGCCCCCTCGCCCACCATATCGGCCGTGATCATCCGCTTGGCGCCGGCGGCCACCACCAGGATCTCCGCCGCGCGCGTGTGACGGGCCAGGTCACGCGTGGCGGTGTGGCAAACCGTCACCGTGGCGTTGGCCCGCGGCCCCTTGGCGGTCAACAGGTTGGCCAGCGGCCGTCCGACGATGTTGCTGCGGCCGACGATCACCACGTGACGGCCCGCGGTGGCGACCTCGTAGAACTCGAGGATCTTGAGGATGCCCGCGGGCGTGGCCGGCAGGAAGCGCGGCCGGCCCTGGCACAGAAGCCCCATGTTGGTGGGGTGGAACCCGTCGACGTCCTTCGACGGGTCGATGCGCATCAGGACCTCGTGCTCAGGGATCTGCTCGGGCAAGGGTAGCTGGACAATGAAGCCGTCGACAGCCGGATCCGCATTGAGTTTGTCGATCAGCGCGAACAGGTCGTCGGCCGGCGTCTGCACAGGCAGGACGATGGTCTCGGACACGATGCCGAGCTTCTCGCAGGCCCGCTCCTTGCCGCGAACGTAGACCAGCGAGGCCGGATCCTCCCCCACGCGCACCAGCGTGAGTGACGGCGGACGTCCTTCCGCGCGCAGGGCCTCGACGCGCTGGGCCATGGCGGCCTTCCACGCTTTGGCCACTTTCTTCCCCGAGAGAATCTGTGCCACAGGACTCCCTCCTGGACGGCTCGGTCGCACGCACTGGGGGCCGGTGGTCACACGCGCCCAAGGGGCCCCTCGAGTCATCGACCACGCCCAGAGGGCGTGGCTTGAGGTAGCCCCCCCAAGGGGGGCATTGACGTTGGGAAGGCCCCTTCGGGGCCGTTTCCTCCCTACTTCAGA
>CAZPGB010000102.1:0-10107 GCA_964585945.1 uncultured bacterium
GCGTGCCCAGGCACGACGACGCGTCGAAATCAGGGGTTTTGAGACGGGAACGAGCGAGGGAGGGTGATCATGAAGAGAGGCATCATCTATCTGCTGTTGGTTCCGGTGATCCTGGTCCTGGGATGCTCGGAGGAGCGCGAGTCGCTGCCGGCCGCGCCAGCGGGTCAGGAGACCTTCTCGAGCGAAGCCGAGGCCGAGGCGCTGGCCCTGGCTCTCGTGACGGAGGCGGGATGGCCGCTTGAGGACGACCAGGAAGTACTAGGCGCCGAGGCGCAGTGCCACGGGCCCCACATCCCTCTGTGCGGCTTCGAGCGCTCGCACATCGTGGGCGACGTCTTCCACTACTACGTGGAGATCCCCATCGGCCCGGGCGTGTACGACAAGATCGGCCTGCACCGTGTGGTGCGCGAGTCCCGCCCGCATCGTCCGATCCGGACAAGCAAGACGTTCTTCTACCAGCACGGCGACTGCAAGGACTTCGTCGGCATGGTGCTACCGGGTCTGGTGGGCGAAACCACGCCGATCGACTTCGGCCTCGCCGTCTACCTGGCGCAGCATGACGTCGACGTGTGGGGCATCGACCAGTCGTGGTGCTTCGTCCCCATCGATGAGACCAACTTCGCGTTCATGGAGGACTGGGGCCTGCAGTGGGCGACGGACAACCTGAGCCTGGCGATGTACATCGCGCGGTTCGCGCGGGCGATGACGGGCAACGGGCTCAAGAAGATGAACCTGTGCGGGTACAGCAGCGGCGTGTGGTCCGGCTACGCCCTGCTCAACCAGGAGACGCAGCTTCCGCGCGGACTGCGCAACGTCAAGGGCTTCATTCCCGTGGACGCCCCCTTCAAGACCGATGACGAGCCGATGCGCATCCTGTTCTGCGAGGACATGGGGATTTATCCCCCACAGCCCAACTATTACATCGGTTTCAACGACCTGGGCCAGTACGCGCTGGACGACCCTACCGGGATGTCTCCTTTCGAGCCAACCATGACGAACGAACAGTTCGCCATGTTCTGCGTGAGTGCCACCATCTACTTCACCCCCACGTTCCACTACAACGCGGCGCTCTACGACCCCGGCACCGGCCTCCCGTATGATCTGACCTTCACGAACAAGATCCGCCTCTTCGAATTCCTGGCCTCGGCCATCATCTGGCAGCCGGTCACCTGGTTCCTCGACTGCGACAAGCTCGTCTGCGACGAGGAGGACGTTCCCTTCGACGACTATCTGAGCGAGATCGACGTCCCGATCCTGGACGTCACCGCCGCCGGGGGCTTCGGGGAGTTGATGTACTACAGCTCCGGTCTCACCAGCAGCCATGACGTCTCCTCACTCCTCGTCCGGATGCTCTCGGTCGGCGAAGAAGATATGGACTTCGCACACATCGACATCTTCACGGCGACCGACGCACCGAGCCTCGTCTTCCAGCCGATCCTGGAGTGGATCGAGGCGCACGACTAGGGTTGTGGTGCGAAGTGCCGTGAGGAACCCGCGCCGGTCCGCGAGGCTGCTCCGGGCCGAACGCCGCGATCCAGGGCAGCGGCCCGGCCTCGCGGACCGGTGTTTGACACGTCTTGGGTCAGAGGGATCAGCCCGAGGCAATCTGCGCGGCAGATCGGCTGGTTGGGGTCCTGCGATGCTGCGTCAGCCCGCCAAGGCCGGCGCCGTCTGCTTGCGCCAGTTGCACGGCACCTCGTAGGGGATCTCGCGCCGGCAGTAGTCCTGCCACTCGGGGGGCAGATCGACCTGGCGCGGGAAGATCCGTCGCGAGAGCACCTGCCGCCACGTCAGCGCCCGTGCGCACACACCCGCGCACATCGCCGCGGTGAACGTCGGCCCGGTGGCCTTCTCACGCTGGCGCTTGATGTAGTTGCGCCACACCGTGAAGACCGCCAGACGCTCGAGAGCCGCCAGACGCCGCTTGCTGAAGGCGATGGTCTCGCGGCGGTGATTGGCGCTGCCGTGACGCAGCAGCAGGTCGGCCAGGTTGACGGGGAAAAGCGGGTTGCGCTGGGGCCGGCAGAGGGCGCCGCGCGGGCGACTCCCTGCGGGCGAAAGACTTACGCCTCACTCATCACGGCACTTCGCACCACAACCCGTCTATCTCCACAGCTCGGCTACCCACAGATTCCGTCGCAGCCCCCCCCTTTTTTTGCTCCCCGCCGACGGTAGGCTATGCTTCAATCGCTCTTGGGCTCCGTTCGTATCGCAGGGGAGGTTTGCATGCGCGGTTTCATCTACCTGGTGGTTTTGTTCTGGTGCCAGAACGCTTTCGGGGGCAGTCATCTAGACGATTTCGAAGCACCCTCGGGTGCCGAATATGTCGGCTCCGAGGAATGCTCCATGTGCCACGAGGGAATCGTCGACTCCTACCGGCATTCGGCCCACGCTCCACGGCGGGGTCTGGCGGTACCGGGCACGAGCATCTACGGCTGCGAAGCTTGCCATGGACCAAGCAGTCTGCACGTCGAGAATGCCGGCGACGGCTGGATTCTGACCGGAGTCATGCTGAACGGGCTGGACAGCGACCGGCGCGCGTCCATGTGCACCCAGTGCCATGTCAGCATGGCCCTGCACTATTCGGGCAGCCCGCATGCCGGCACGGATGTCGGTTGCTCCGCCTGCCATCGTGACCAAGTGCACTTCGGCAACCAGGTCCGCCCGGCAGTGGAATTCCGCAATTCCAGTGAATTCTGTCTACAGTGCCACACCGCCACGGTGGCCGAGTTCCGGTTGCCCTCCCGCCACCAGGTCCTCGAGGGTCACCTGTCCTGCAGCGACTGCCACGACGCTCACCGGGGACCGGATCCGGCGGCCTGGGATGGAGTGAATCAGACCTGCCTGGGCTGCCACACGCAGATGTCCGGACCGTTCGTGTTCGAGCACAGCGCGGTCAGCGGCGAGGAGTGCCTGAGCTGTCACCGGCCTCACGGTTCGCACCACGACAAGCTGCTGGCCCAGGACGGCAACGGCCTGTGCTTGCAGTGCCACTTCGAGGTCACCTTCCGCTCCGAGGACAACTGGGCTTTGGGCGGCGTCAACCACGGCGGGCTGTTGGCGGGCGAGGCCCGCTGCTACGACTGTCACCGGGAAGTCCATGGTTCCAACGTTTCTCCCAGTTTCCGGGACCAGTAGAGGAGGCCGGGTCATGAAGATAGCTTTGACGACGACCACGCTGGTCCTGGTGTTCGCGCTGCCGCTGTGTATCGCGGCGGACGAGCTGCCCCCTCAGGCGCAGCGAATCTGGGCGCCGGCCGGTGACGAGATCGGTCTGGCGAGCCACGCCACCGCCGGGCTGCTGATCAACGACCGCTATGGCGATGAGGCCAAAGCCGCCGAGGACTGGGCGCTGTTGGGCGAGAGCTTCGGCTTCGGGCTCTTCAACTACCTGCGCCGTGCCGAGAGCGGCCACCGTCTGCTTCTGCGGGGATTCGGCGGCAACCTCGAGAGTAGCGGGTTGGCCGGCGATTTCGGGATACGAGCCGGACAGCCCGGCGTCTACGACGCCCGCTTCACCTACAGCGCCCATGACAACTACTCCGACCGCGACAGCGAGATGCGTTCGCCGGGGTTTCCCTACCCGCCCGCGCCTCCGGAACTCGCGGCCACGCCCCACCTGAGCTGGCAGCGGGGCGTCTTCGCCAACCGGTACCAGGTTTCCAACGGCACGCAGATCCAGGGCGGTGTATCGGACCTGCGCCGGGACGGCTCCGCGGCCAGTCTTCTGCGCAACGCCAGCGGGAACACGCCCCCCCAGGAAGAGACCGTCGACTCGCGGGTGACGGAGATCTGGATCGGCGGCACCGACGAAAGGGGGGCGCTGTCGACCGAGCTGCGCTTAAGCTACCAGACGAGCGATGACGTCCGCGAATATGCCGGGCTCCACACCCATGACGGAGATCGCACGCTCTACCAGGGCCGGCTTGCCGTGGCGTACGATCTGAGCCAGGCTTTCCGGCTGTTCCTGCATGGCGGCATGACCCGACTCGAATCGCGAGGCGACGAGGGCTGGGCGGCCGACCGCACGGCCACGCACGATGGCGACATCGACACCCAGGTCGGTCAGCTTGCGCTGACAACCCGCCTGGGCAAGGCCACGGCCGTCAACGCCTCGGTGCGCATCTCGGCCCAGCAATCGGACATCCGCCTGGACGAGAGCCAAAGCATCCTCTATGCGGCTGACCGTACACGCGACCGCACCGATGTGCGCTTGGCCGTCGCCAACGCCAACCTGCCCAACACCCGCCTGCGCCTGCAGTATCGCTTCAGCAAGACGATGCAGGAGGACGTTACCGCCCAGGGCGATCGTCCCGAGTGGACCCCCGACGACACCCAGACCCTCGATCAGGATGTGATCCGCAACGACCTGGCGCTGCAGTCGCGTACCCGCCTTGGCCGCCATACGCTGCTGAAGCTGGGCCTGCGCTATACGAGCGTTGACGTCGAGCAGGATCAGACCTGGACCGGGTCCGGGGCCGACTGGTATGGCGTCCTCGGCGATCACCAGCGAACGCGCCTGGCCTGGGACGCCGCCCTACGGCTGGGTTCGCGGCGCAGCCTGCCAGTCGAGTTCGGGTACCAGGGCCGCGATCAGACGTTGGAACGGACGGCGGCCGGTGGAGTCGAGACGATCTGGCAAGCCAACCGTCTTTTCGCCAATGTGAATTGGCTGGTCTCTCGTTTCCTGACGGTGTATGCTACAACTTCTTACGGTCATGAGACATACGAGCTGGTCGGCGTGCAGGATCCGGTCGCCGGCATGGCCGCCTTCAACCACGACGGCACAACGCTGCGGTTTGTGCCCGGCGTCGTGCTATGTCTCTTGAGTGGCGTGCAGCTCGAGGGCATGTACGAGGGCATTCGGCATGAAAACACGGGCCATGAGACGGCCCATCTGGCCGCCGTCAAGGCCGACTATGATCGCATGCTTCTGCGCCTGCGCTGGCAGGCCACGGAGCGTCTGGCGGCAACATTTGCCTACCGGCGCAACGAATTCGACGAGAACCGCTGGGATGATTACATCCAGGATCTGTACGCCGTCTCGGTCAGCGGGCGCTTCTAGCTCGCGGCCCGCGGCCGGGTATCCCGGCCAGGGGACAATTAGATTGCGTCTCGAAAGGCGGGTCAGCACGGGCGGTTTGCCCATGGTTGCGCAGGCGGCCGTGCACGGGTTAGCCTTTTCTCCCGGGAGGACTTCATGACGTATGCTCATCGCTTCACCCTGGCCCTGCTGCTGTCGCCGTTTCTGGCGATCCTGCTGTGGGGGTGCGAGAATGACACCGGCAACGACGTCGCCGGCCCCGGCGGCGGTACAGACAAGACCTGTCTGGCCTGTCATTCGAGCGAAACCGCGCTCAAGGAGGCGCTCGGCACCGGAGAGATCGTTCTGGCGGCCGGCATCAAGGACGACGGGTGAGGCGGCAGCGTGCCCGAGCTGGAAGCTTGGCAATCCGTCATCATCACCGGCAGCAACGGCGACTTGTTCCTGAACAGCGTTCACGGGCCCCGGTACAGCGGTGACCAGCACCACGCTTTGTCCTGCCAGCACTGCCATGGTGGGCAGCCGGACGGCACCTTCGCAACCATGGAAGAGGCGCATGTGGACGTGATCGTGGATCCGAGCGCGACCGGTGAGTCGGGCTGCACGGTCTGCCATGACGGCAGCGATGCGGTTGGCGTCCTGCGATCGGCCTGTGATGGTTGCCACCCGGATGTCGTCACGTTGACTGACAACAGCCTGCACACCACTCAACAGGGCTACTTCACATCCATCGAGCAGCGGGGTGGTATCTACACGCAGGAGATGGAACCCTACTTCGAGGCTCGCTGCGCTGCATGCCACACCACATGCGGCCAATGCCACGTGGCGAGACCCAAGAGCGTGGGCGGTGGCTTCATGCTCAAGGGCAGCACCAGCCTTACCTCGCACCGCTTCTACCGGACGCCGGACTTGAACGAGCAGTGCACCGCCTGCCACGGCACTCGCGTGGGCGATGATTACCTGGGTGCGTTGACCAACAATCGGGATGTGCACTACAACCGCGGCATGAACTGCGTGAGCTGCCACGACGCTGGAGAGATCCACGGAGACGGCACGGCATATGGGCACATGTACGAGGTGGCCGGGATGCCGCGCTGCGAGGACTGCCACAGCGCGGATGTCGCCGTCGACACCGACACAGGGTGCGACGCCTGCCATGGCGAAGAAAACATTATTGAGGTGCCGGCGGCCAGCGTTCAACATGTTCACCATGTGGCCGGCAACGACGACTGTGACCACTGCCACAACCCTGTCCCGGCGGTTGACATGCCGAACCTCCAGTGCCAGGCTTGCCACTCGCAGCCCTACAAGAACTGCAGCAACTGCCACAACCACACACTGGAGACCGAGGGCTTCGACATCGATCCGAGCACCGTCCAGCTCAAGCTGGCGCGCAACCCCAGTCCGCACCGCGCGGAGTATGACATTGCCGTGGTCCGGCAGGTCGCGGTTTCTCCGGCCACGTACACCAACTGGGGGCTTGCGTTGAGCGACTTCGAAAGCAAGCCGACCTGGCTGTACTCGTCACCGCACAATATTCGCAAGAGCACGGAACAGACCGCTATCATCGCGGGTCAGAGCTGCAGTTTTAGTTGCCACCAGTCGGACAGCTTGCTGCTGCGCGCTGGCGATCTCGGCGATCCCGGTACACCGATCTACAATGCGAATATCGGCATCGTGATTCCCGACGAGTGGCCGGGGAAATGAGTGGTTGACCCCGATCGACCGAAAGAGGCAGGCTGCCGGCTTCGGTCGACGATAGAAGTAGATGGGGAAGATGGGAACGGTCTGCCTTGCAGATTGTTGGTGTAGTGCCGGAAAAGAGGAGTAGACGATGACATGTCGCAAGTCCTGCTTGGTCCTTTTTTTGGCGGCCACGGCGGTCTTCTGGGGTTGTTCCGATGACGAGACTAGCAAGCCGAGCGACCCGGTTGATCAGTTCGAGGTCGTGCGTGAAGCGCTGGATGCCTATGTCGCGGGCAATGACGCGCCAGTGGTTCTTGCGCAGGCGCTCTTCGACAACATGAATGATGGAGACGATACGAACGACTACTTCGTTCTCTCGGTGCGCAACCTGGAGCATTACAATGTCGGACACGTGCCCGGAGCGGTAAATATCCCCTGGCGGGAAGCCGGTGATCAGGCCAAGTTGTCGGTCTTGCCCGGAGATCAGCCGATCGCCGTCTATTGCTATTCTGGCCATACTGCCGCTGTCGTGACCACGCTTCTCCAGGCGATCGGCTATGAAGCTTACAACATGAAGTTCGGCATGATGGCCTGGACGAAAGACCCGGACGCGCGCGTCCAGAACGCGTTCAACGAAGAGGTTGATGCCAACGAGTTCTTGGTAGAGACCACGGCCAACACGCCGGCGACCTATGACCTCCCCGAGCTGGATGTGACCAGCTCGACCGACACCGAGGCCATCATCCTGGCGGCGGCAAATGAGTACCTGGTGAGTACCGCTGCGCCAGTGGTTCTTGCGCAGGCACTCTTCGACAACATGAATGATGGAGACGATACGAACGACTACTATGTCATCAGCGTGCGCAGCGAGGATCACTATGCGATCGGGCACATTCCTGGAGCGATCGTTATTCCATGGCGCACGATCACTAGCATCGACAACTTGAAAAAGATCCCCGCGGACAAGCCGATCGTCGTCTACTGCTACAGTGGGCACACGGCTGGCGTCGCCACCATGGCGCTGCGCATGCTGGGCTACGAGGCCTACAACATGAAGTTCGGCATGATGGCCTGGACCAAGGATCCGGACGTCCGCGTGCAGAGCGCCTTCAACGAGGCCACCGATGCCAACGAATTTCCAGTCGAGTCAACGGGGGACTTCCAGCCGTCCACTGGCGGGAACGCTTCTGGTCCGGTTGCCTCTTATATCCGCTGAGGCCCCGTAGAGGCCCCCCCCCGTTCCCCAGTACGCTGCGGGGACGCTGGGGGGGGACTTCGGGCGTCTCATGGCTTGCGCGCATTACTGATTCTCTTGTAAAGAGTCCCGTCGGTGGCAGATCGGCCCCGATCCGAGGCACTCCGACAGGAGTTTCGCAGCTCGGCCTTCGAGGCCGCTGTAACGTTCTGGCTGGCAGTGCCTTGGCCTCACGGCGTCTGCTGCGACACCTCTTCTCGCCCTATTCAGTCCCGGGTAATCTGTGTTTTCGGCAGGCCTGCGTGACCTAGCCGCTATGAGTTCGCCGGGGTAGGACGACCGGCGCCGTTGTCGGGACCGAGCGCGTCGCGGTAGTTCCACGGCATCCAGTCGGCCGGGCTCTGGGCCACTCGCTTGGCCTGCCGCAGCAGCGTCACGAGGTAGTCGAAGGGGTCGGCCCCGCTCAGCTCGGCCGTGTGGATCAGGCCCATGAACGGGTCACCCACCCACGCACCGTTCCCCGTCCGGTAGAAGAGGGCGGTCTTGCGATGGAGAATGGCGCGCTTCAGCGCCCGATCGCAGAAATTGTTGTCCAGCGGCGCTCCGGCAACCTTCAGGAACCGGGTCAGCTTCGCCCAGTGCTTGCGCATGTAGCCGATCGCCTCGCCCAGCCCCGAGTTCGGCTCCACCAGGTGGCCCTCGATCTGCTCGGCCAGCCAGGCTTCCATACGTTCCATGATCGGGCCGCTGTGCTCCTGGTGGTACGCCAGGCGCGCATGGGCGCAGCCGCGACAGGTTCTCACCCGCGTGCCGCCAGCCCGTGAAGAACAGCGCCACCCGCTGCCCTCGGGCCGTCGCGACGATGCCCGAGGTGTAGGTGCCCGTGCGCTTGCTCGACCCTGTACGCAGGACGGCATGTGACGGCCAAGGAGCTGGGGGGGGCTAGTCGACCGTGACCCAACCCGGCTTCGGCTCCGGCTACTGCAACCGCTTGTGCGTGCAGACCGACTGGCGCTGCGATTCCTAGATGCTGCCTTTACCGTCTCTGGTCTGACTCCACGCGCCTGATCGTCATCGTGAAGCCCGCCACAGAACGGAAGGCACACTGGGCTGCCAGTGCGATCGATCACAGCAGCGCATGGTCCCAGGGCCCACTGCAGGCACAGCTCCGCCCTCGTCCCCGGTGACTCCGTCAAGCTGGGGAGTCGACACAAACGCGCTCAACTGTGAGGTGGGGCTGCCCCCGCACTCCGAAGCGGCCTGCCCGGCTCACAGGTCGCAAGGCAAGCCCTGGGGAGCACCGCTACCCGGCCGAGCCCACCACACGGGAGCCGATCTCCGGCAGTCCGCGAGCCTCGAACGGGTCCGCGGTCCACCCCCTCGCGCGGATGTGCGATAGGATCGCATCGATCACCTCCGGCTCGGTGATCACGCTGACGATCTTCATTTGTACCCGGCACGTTGAGCCCGGCATCGACGACTCAGATCGCGAATCGAACTCGTTGCCAAGCGTGAGAAGCGGTCGGGATCCCGGCGGATGAGGTTTTCGATAGGGACAGGAGCAATCAGAATGGGAAGGAAACCATGGCCTCGAGCATCTCAAGCACTCCGGGTCCGCACGACCACCTCGACCTCGCAGCCCAGGACGCGCAGCAGCGAGAGCATCTTGTCCACGGACTTACGGTCGTTGGCCGAGTCCACCAGCCGGTAGAACTGCGCGGGTGATGTACCGAGCCTTCGTATGATCTCCCGCCGGGAGAGCGGGCTCTGCTCGAGGAGCTCCTGGGCCTCGAGCGTCAACTTGTAGAGGAGCAGAGACCGCATGTAGCCCGGATCCTGGTTGTATTCGAGAATCTGCTCGATGTGAATCGTGCCCTCTTGCCCGGAAGCCAATCGGTAGGTGAAGGCCTCGCGCCCGAGCTCATCGTCGATGGTGATCTCGGTCACCTCATCGTTCGGCGTCGGCGCGGGGTCGGCGTTCGCATACGGGAAGATGAGCCGCTCGCGCCAGGTGGCCACCTCGAACGCGCGTCTGTGGTTGTTTCGCTTCACGGATCGTATCTTCATAGCCGCCCCTCGGCTTCGAGTTGTGAGATCAACTGGAGAACCCGGCGTGTGGGCTTCCCGGCCCCTCGCCGCCAACGAGAACAGACCCGTCTCTGCTACTCTGAACTGACCCACC
>CAZPGB010000103.1:0-9839 GCA_964585945.1 uncultured bacterium
TGATCTCTCAGGGCCCAACGAGGTTTTTCCTTTTTTCAGGCGGTGGATCTGGGGATCCCTTGCGCTCGCAGCAGGTCGGCTACAATGGTGCAGCGACGACCAAGAGGCGTTAACCGTGTCGTCTCGCGCGGGTTCCGAGGGGGAACGAGGCGCGGGTGTGCCCCGGGGCACACCCGCAACCTGTATCAGGAGATGAAATTATGCCGTCGGTCCTTGTCGGCGCGCGTGGATGCTATCGCACCACCAGCAGCGTCCGCGACGTGTGGCCGCCCGATCCGTAAAAAACCGCCACGTAGGTTCCAGCAGCGACGGGACGGGCGGCGTCATCGAGGCCGTCCCACACGATCTCGCCGCGCCCGGCTCCACGCTCCACCAGACCGCGCACGCGCCGTCCCGAGGGATCGACGATGGCCAGCGTGACAGCCTCTCCCGGAGGCGCGCTGAAAGTGAGGCGCCCGTCACGCGTGATCGGATTGGGGTGGACCGCCAGTCGCAGCCGCGTCTCGGCCGTCGGGACGGGCCAGGCCTCGACGCCGGTGTCGATCTCCACCGTGACGGTCACAGGCGTGCGGGTCTCGAAATGACCGGTTCCGGTGTTGTTGCCGCCGAACCAGGCCGCCTCCCAGACATAGGTGCCCGGCTCGCTCGGCGCCTCGGCTTGCAGATCGACCGGGAAGGTGATCGGATTGCCCAGCCCGTCGTCGCCGGTCCCGGTGGGGCCCGTGGTGATGTCGATCTGGGCGCCCTGGTCGTCGTAGAGCAGTCCGCGAATCCAACCCGAATAGCTGTTCGAGTGATCCAGCGTCACCGTCACGAGCTGTCCGGGCGCGTAGACCGTCTGGTCCGCCGTGGCGATCAGCGTCCCCCGGTGCTGGTGACAACCGGCGCAGGTGCTGCTGTCGTCGTTGTGACACGTGTCGCAGCGGGTCTCGAACAGCGTCGGCGTGGCGCCGCTGCGCGGGCTGACGCCCACCAGCAGCGCAACGAGTCCCGCGAGGACAACCAGGTGCGCGTGCTTCTGAAGCTTGGCCATGATGCTCTCTCCTCCCCGTGATGATTGATGAGCCTCCACCACGACGAGTGTACCGCTCCGAAGCGGATCAACGAAACAGAGGAATCATCATAAGTCCATGTTTAGTAGCAACTTACATGCATAGGCGCTTCGGTTGCCATGGATCATGAACCGCAGCGTGAGCCCGGGGGCTGGCAGCGTGGGCCCAGGGGCTGGCAGCGTGGGCCCAGGGGCTGGCAGTGCGGGCCCAGGGGCTGGCAGTGCGGGCAGACATGGGTGCCGCGCTGGCCCACGAGAAGCCGCTTGACCGGGGACCCGCAGACGGGACAGGGCAGGCCCGTGCGGCGGTAGACACGAAGCTGGTTCTGGAAGTCGCCGCCCCGATAGACCCAGTCGATGCTGGCGCCGTTGCGGCGAATGCCCTTGCGCAGGGTGCGGCGAATGCTGCGCCACAGCAGGCCCGACTCCGCGGCGCTGAGCGTATCGGATCGTCGGTTGGGATGAAGCCCCGAGGCGTGCAGCGCCTCGTCGGTGTAGATGTTTCCGAGGCCGGCGAGAAAGGTCTGGTCGAGAAGCAGCGGTTTGAGCTGCCGGCGGCGAGCCCGAAGCGCATCGTGCAGGTCGCGCGCGCGGAAGGCCGGATCGAGCGGCTCAGGACCGAGGCGACCGAGGACATCCTCAGGCCGCTCGGTCCACCAGACGCGCCCGAACTTGCGCGAGTCGTCGAAGACCAGGCGCAGGCCGTCCTCGAGCGCGATCCGCAGGCGGCAGAAGCGAGGCTCGGCGTCCTCGGGGGCCAGCGCGATCAGATCGCCGGTCATGCGCAGGTGGAAGATCAGCGTGCCGCGGTTCAAGTGCACCAGCAGGAACTTGCCGCGTCGCGAGAGGTCCTTGATGAGGGCGCCGCGGATGGCCGCGTGAAACGCCCGCGCACCCGGTGCGGCCACCGTGCGCGACCAGTGCAGGCGGCTGCCGCGGATGCGACGCCCCAGGATCGACGGCCCGCGGGGTCCGCCCAGCTTCAGGGCGCGGCAGATGGTCTCGACTTCGGGCAGCTCCGGCATGATCGACCCCTCGAGGTTCGGCGATCGGTCTGGGCGGCGGCCTCGACCCGTGGGGGATGCCGCCGCGTCGGACCCGGAGGTTGCGGAGTCCGATGTTGCGATTCTATCCTCCCTAGACACGAGAACGCGAGGTGGGTGTGAGCCGAGGCGATCGATCAACCGGGCCGGCGGGGCCGCGCGCCCGTCGTGCGCCGGCCAGACGACTGGCGGGACTGCTGGTGGTGCTCGTGGCCGTGTTGCTCTACCTGGCGTTTCGTCCAGGCGGATTCCTGGCCGGCGGCCCGCGGTTGCGCGCGGAGGCGGGCCAATGGAATGTGCTGCTGGTCAGCCTCGACACCACGCGCCCGGACCGGCTCTCGGCCTGCGACGGGGGCCCCGTGCCCACGCCCAACCTGGCGCGCGTGCGGGGCGGCGGCTATCTGTTGACCGAGATGATCGCGCCCGCGCCCATCACCCTTCCCGCCCACGCCAGTCTCTTCACCGGCCGCAACCCCTACGCCACCGGCGTGCGCGAGAACACCGAGTATCGGCTCGAGCCCGGTGACGCGACCCTGGCGGGGGCCTTTCGTGACGCCGGCTACACCACCGCGGCCTTCCTGGCCTCCTACGTCTTGGACGCGCGGTTTGGCCTGGACCAGGGCTTCGACCTCTACGAGGACCGGCTCTCGGGCCCCGAGCCCGGGCTGCGGCCGCACAACGTCGAGATTCCGGGCGAGATCGTGGCGGCGCGGGCGGCGGCCTGGATCGCCGCCCGGGCCGAAGGGGACGGCGCCGGCGCAGAGCAGCCCTACTTCCTCTTCGTGCACTTCTTCGACGCCCACGCGCCCTACCTGCCGCCCGAGCCGTTCGCGCAGCAATGGTCCGGTCGCCCCTACGAGGGCGAGCTGGCCTACCAGGACGCATGTCTGGGCATCGTTCTGGACGCGCTGGAGCGCAGCGGCGAGGCCGACCGGACACTGGTCTGGGTGGTGAGCGACCACGGCGAGGCGCTGGGCGAGCACGGCGAGCCCACGCATTCGCTCTTCATCTACGACGCCACCCTGCGCGCGGTCTCGGTGCTTCGTCCGCCGCCGGGCGGGGGGCGGTTCGTCGCCGGCGAGCCGATTGCCCGCATCGCGGCGCAGACCAGCCTGATCGACGTCGCGCCCACGCTGCTCGAGATGTGCGGGCTGGCGCCGGGATGGCCGGATGCTGAAGGCGAGTCCCTCTTGCCGCTGCTGCAGGGCCGTGCCGGGGACCGGTGGACCGAAGCGGGCGGACCGCGTGTGGTCTACTGCGAGACGATGAGCCCCCGCATCAGTTACCACTGGTCGCCGCTCTTCGGCGTGCGCACCACCGAGTGGAAGTACATTCGCTGTCCGGAGCCCGAGCTGTACAACCTGCGCACCGATCCCGGAGAGCAGCGCAACGTGATCCATGAGCGCGCAGCCACCGCCAGCCGGCTCTCGGAGGCGCTCGATGCGTTCCTGGCGCGGGCTCCGTCGGTCGCCGCCGGCGATGTCGCCCGCAGCGCCTTGAGCGAAGAGGAGCGGGACCGGCTGCGATCGCTGGGATACCTGAGCGCGGGGGACCACGGCGGTGAAGCACCGCAGACCGGCGACTCCGGCGCATCCGGCGAGCCAGGCGCGGGCGATTCGACCGCGCTGCCAGATCCGAAGCGCATGGTGCGTTTCTTCAACGAGCAGTACCAGCACGCCAAGAACCTGCTCTACAGCGGTCGTCAGGAAGAGGCGATCGAAGCGATCGAGAACGCGTTGGCCATCGACCCGCTCAACAACGCCCTGCACTTCAACCTGGGCATGGCCCTGCGGTACGCGGGGCGGCCGGCCGAGGCCGCGCGGGCCTACCGCACGGCGCTGCGCATCGAGCCGCGCGCGACGCGGGCCTGGCTGGGTCTGGGGCGCAGTCTGTTGCGGCAGGGCGAGCCCGACAGCGCGATCGTGGCCTTCAACCGGGCGCTGGATCTGCTGCCCGACGCGCCCGATCCGTGGATGGCGATCGGCGACGCGGCCTGGACGGCCGGCCGGCACCGCGAAGCGGCGGCGGCCTATCAGGAGGCGCTGGCGCGGGGCGGCATCGAGACGCTGCTCCACGGCCTCCTGACCCGTCTCTACGCCCAGGAACTGGACGATCGGGCGCAGGCGGCCCGCCACCTGGAGGCATTCGCCCGCTTGTCGGGGCTGAGCCCCGAGGAGGCGCTGCGGCGGTTGCCCCAACCGGAGCACTAGCCGCGCATTCGCGCTTGGGAGGTGGGGTGTCCGGGCGCCCGAACCGGGGGACCACGAGACCGTCCGGCGCCACAGGTGGCGGTTTAGCTCGCCGCGAGCGCTGTGGTATTCTCGCCGGGTCCAATCGCACCACCATCGCCAAGCTATCGAGGAGGAGACCGCACATGGAGCTGGCCGAACGGTATCAAGATGTCGGAGTGATCGGGGCGGCGGGGAAGATGGGCAGCGGCATCGCCTTGCTCCTCTCCCAGCACATGGCCACCCTGAAGCTGAGCCCCGAGGGTCGGGGGAAGCGGTTCAAGCTGACCTGCATGGACGTCAACGACGAGGCGCTGGACGGTCTGCGAAGCTACCTGGCGGGGCAGCTCAAGCGGGCGGCCGAGAAGACCACCGTGGCGTTGCGGGCCGCGTACGCCGATCGCCCCGACCTGGTGGAGAACGCCGAGATCATCGACGCCTTCATGCAGGACGCGCTCGGTCTGGTGCGCTTCACCACCGAGCTGAGTGCCCTCACGGAGTGCCGGATGGTCTTCGAGGCGATCGCCGAGAACATCGACCTGAAGGTCAAGGTCTACCGGCAGCTCAACGATCTGTGCGGATCCGACACCTGGTACTTCACCAACACGTCTTCCATTCCGATCGGTCTCCTGGACAAGGAGGTCGGTCTGCAGGGTCGCATCATCGGCTACCACTTCTACAATCCGCCGGCCGTCCAGCGGCTGCTCGAGCTGATCACCTCCGACGACACCCGGCCCGACCTGGTGGAGGCCTCCAAGCAGGTGGCCGCCGACCTGCGCAAGATCGTGATCCCGGCCAACGACATCGCCGGCTTTATCGGCAACGGCCATTTCATGCGCGATGGTCTGCATGGGATCGCACAGATGGAGCGCTTGGCCAAGGAACACGTCTTCCCCGAGGCGGTCTACATGGTCAACCGCGTCAGCCAGGACTGGCTGATTCGGCCGATGGGCATCTTCCAGCTCATCGACTATGTGGGGATTGATGTTTTCCAGTGCATCCTCTCGGTGATGAACCGCTTCATCGAGGGCGAGGACCTGCACAGCGACTTGATCGATCGCCTGATGGAGAGCGGCGTCCGCGGCGGGCAGAACCCCGACGGCAGCCAGAAGGACGGTTTCCTCAAGTACGAGAAGGGACGCCCGGTCGGCGTGTACAACCTCGCGACCGGCGACTACCAACCCATGGACGAGGCCTGGACCGGGAAGCTCGATGCGCTTCTCGGCCCCTTGCCCGAGGGGCACGCTCCGTGGCGGGCCTTGACGCGCGACGCGGCCAAGGGCGAGAAGCTGGCCGCTTACTTCGCCAACATGATGAAGGATGACACCCTGGGCGCCAAGCTGGGCCGGACCTATCTGAAGCGGTCGAAGGAAATCGGCCAGCACCTGATCGACATGAAGGTTGCGGCCAACGCTGAGGACGTCAACGGGGTCTTGATGAACGGGTTCTTCCATCTCTACGGACCCATCAACGACTACTGCTAGATGGAGGGGAGACGATGAAGCTCAACCAGAAGGTCTATGTCGCTGCCGGGTCCTACACCGTGTCGCTCGGCACCGGGCGCAAGGAGTTCCATCCCCGCAAGCCGCGTCCCGGCATCGAGCACTACATTCAGGAAGCGGGTCAGGGAGTGATCGCGCAGATGAAGGACCCGAGTGTGATCGACGAGTGCGTGATTGGGAACTTCATGGCCGCGCGCTTCTGCCGCCAGGGGAATCTGGCGGCCCTCATGCCCACCATCCATTCTTCGCTGGCGCAGAAGCCCAGCACGCGCACCGAGGGTGCCTGCGGGTCGGGCGGCCTGGCGGTCTACACCGCGGTCAAGACGGTCCTCTCCGGGCTGGCCGACGTGGTGCTGGTCGTGGGCACGGAGGTGCAGAACTCGGTCAAGGCGATCTACGGCGCCGACTATCTTGCCGGCGCCGGCCATTACGCCTCCCAGCGCAAGGACGGGCACGCGTTCTTCTTCCCCGCCATGTTCTCTGACCGCGCCGGCGCCTGCTTCGGGACGTTCGGCCAGGAGAAGGTTCGGCGAGCGATGACCCAGTGGTTCGTCAACGCGGTCGAGCACGCGCGCAAATGTCCCCAGGCGCAGGAGTACCACAACGCGGTGAGCGATCTGCACGCGCTGGGCAACACCCCGCCCAACCCGAAGGGGTTCGTCGAGAACCTGAACGTCTTCGACTGCTCCAAGGTCTCCGACGGCGCGGCCGGGCTGCTGGTCTGCTCCGAGGATGGGCTCCGGAAGGCGGGTATCGCCAAGACCGATGCCGCCCGGGTGGCCGGCGTGGGGTGCGCGGTGGCCGATCTGACGGCTGATCCCGAGGACCCGACCAAAGTGAGCACCAGCGCGTCGGCCACGGAGAAGGCCTACGCCATGGCGGGCATCGGCGCCAAGGATCTGGCTTTCGCCGAGGTGCACGACTGCTTCTCGATCACCGGCATCCTGATGGCCGAGGCGACCGGCGCCTGCGCGTACGGCGAAGGCTACGACTACATTGCCGAGGGACGCACCAGGCTGGACGGGGATCTGCCGATGAACACCTCCGGCGGTCTCATCGGTCACGGCCATTACACGGGGGGCACGGGTGTCCGGCAGACCGTCGACACCTGGCGTCAGCTCACCGGCACGGCGGATGATTTCCAGGTGGAGGTTCCCGCGGAGCGTCCCCACGGGCTGGTGATCAGCATGGGCGGCAATGACAAGACCGTCGTCGCGCTGGTCCTGCAGAAGGGCTGATCAGGACGGCCGCGGCACGCTCGCGCGGCGCACTTGGAGCGGACCGGCCCCCTGAGATGGAGACCCAGAGGGGGTGGATCGATCGGGAGCGATCGTGATGCGAAGCTCGTGGTTTTTCCCCTGGTGGTTCCTGCTGCTCATCGCGGTTGGTTGCGCCGGGTCACCGGGTCGCCGCCTGTTGCGGCAGGGCGACTATGCCACAGCGATCACCAAGCTCCGCATCGAGGTGGCCGAGGACGACGACGATTCCGGGCTGCATCGGGATCTGGGCATCGCCCTGCACCAGGTGGGTGAACACCGCCTGGCCGTTGCTTCCCTGGAAGAGGCGCGCCGACTGGATCCGGAGGATGCCCGCGCGCTCTTCTTCCTCGCCCGAAGTCGAGACGCCCTGGGCGATGTGGATGGCGCGCTGGACGCCTACGCCGCCTACCTCGCATTGGATGAGCAGGGGCGCACGGAGGTGCGCGCCCGCATCCAGGCGCTTTCCCTCCAGAAGACGCGCGCGGAGGTTCGCGCGGCCATCGCGCGTGAGCAAGAGCTGAGCGCCCGCGACTTTCCCGACAATGCGCTGGCCGTCAACAGCTTCGCCAACGTGGCCGACAGCGACAGCCTGGCGCCGCTTTCCTACGGACTGGCAGCGCTGATGATCACCGACCTGAGCAAGGTCGAGGGGTTACGCGTGCTCGAGCGGGCGCGCCTGGGCGTGCTGCTCGATGAGCTGGAGTTGAGCGGTGCGGCCGCGCCGGCGGGGACGGTTCCGCCGGAAGCCTCCGCGGCTCCCGGTGCGCCGCAAGCGCGGGAGGAGGCGGGGCGTGACTCGGTGGGAGCGGCGGAGCGTGCACCGGAGCGCGCTCCGGCGGCCACGGCCCCGCGCATCGGCCTGCTCCTCGGCGCGCCGCGGCTGGTCCAGGGCAGCTTCGTTCCCGTGGGTGAGACCGGCCTTCAGCTCGACGCCAGCATCGTGCAGACGATGGGCGGGGGGCGGGCGGTGGTCGGTCCCCCCGTCACCGGAGAGCTGCCGCAGGTTCTTGCCCTGCAGAAGCGGCTCGTGGACCAGGTGCTCTCCACTCTGGGCATCACGCCCAGCGCCGCAGAACAACGGGAGATCGACACGCTGATCACCGAGGACTGGCGGGCGTTTCTGGCCTTCGCCCGCGGGCTCTGGCTGGAGGATCAGGGCCGCCGGCGCGAAGCGGCCGTGTTCTATCGCCGCGCGCAGGCCATCGATCCGGCCTTCGAATTGGCCGCCGAGCACGCCGCCGTGTGCGAGGTGACGGCTGAAGCCGTGGAACGTCTCACGGAGGCTCAGCTCCAGCCGCCATCGGCGGGCGGCGTCCGGCCCTTGCGGGCGCGTCTGGTGCGCACCGGAGCGCGCGGCGGACTGGGGAGCATGCCCCTGGTGGAGCGTCACGAGATGGGTCGCGTCTCGAGCGCAGAGTCCGAGCGGATCTCCGCCGCCGGGGCGGAAATCGTCGTGAGCGGCAATCTGCCGGGGAGCCGGTGATGATCATACGGGGCACAGAGCATGGATGTGTTTCCCCCGTGGCAGCGATGCGCGCAGTGTGCGTCTGCCTGCTGGCGGCGCTTGCCGCGACGGTGACGGCGGGCGCGGGTCCGAACTATGCCCTGCGGTTGACGCCCGGGTATCGCGCCTGGACGCTCACGGGTCAGGAGAGCGACAGCGAGGTGACTGTCTCGCAGTTCTGGACCCCGATCCATGTCTCCGTTCCCGTGCGGAACAACTCCGAGTTGATCCTCTCCACCTCGGCCGCCTTCTCCTCCCGCGACCATCGCGCCGAAGGCGACCTATCCATGTCCGGCAACACCGATCTGCGTCTGGAGCTGTTCACATCCCTGCCGGGCGATCGGGTCCTGATCCACGCGGGCCTCAATCTGCCGGCCGGCAAGAACCTCGAGACCGCGGAGGACCTGACGCTCATCCGCGCGCTTGCCCACCCGCTTTTGGGCTTCCGCGTGGCCGAATACGGTCGCGGACTGGACGGAAACCTGGGCGCCGCGCTCGCCTTTCGTCTCGGCAGCCGGCTTCGGCTGGCCCTGGGGGCCGGCTACATCTATCGGGGGTCCTACCAGATCCTGGAGGAGGGCGACACCTATCATCCCGGGAGCGAGCTCTCGTTGTCGGCCGGCCTGGACCGCCCGTTGGGTCCCGCGGGCGGCGAGCTGCGGATCGATCTCACGGCCCGGTTCTACGGTCACGACGAGCTAGAGAACGAGCCGATCTTCGAGGAAGGCGACGAGCTGGAGCTCCAACTCCAGGGACAAGCGCACCTGGGTGACGTGCGGCTCGACGCGCTGGGCATCGCCGCGTGGAAGAAGGACCATCGCAGCCGGACAGCCTCCGCGCCGAGCTGGCGCGCGATCGAGACCACGCCCGGCACGCGGCTGCACGTGGGTCTGCTGGCCGATCTGCCTCTCGGGGAGCGGATCCGGCTCGGTCTGGCCGGCGCCTGGCATAGCCTCAGCGGCAGCGAGATCGCAACCTACGCCGGAAAGACCCTCGCCCTCGGACCGGTGGCGACGTGGCAACCCGGTCCGCCCTGGCTGCACCTGGAGATGCAGGTCCACCTTCTCACCGGGTCGATCGATGGCGACGAGCTGCACGAGGGGCAGGACCTTTCGGGATACCACCTGGGGATGAATGTGGTGGTCCGGTAGCCACCGCTAGAGCATCTGATTGTGACCCGAAGATTGGTGATGGAGATCAGCTAACACCCGCCCGGGCAGGCGGTCCCAGCGCCGGAACCCGGGCCCCTCCG
>CAZPGB010000104.1:0-9372 GCA_964585945.1 uncultured bacterium
GCGGCGCAATACCTGCACGCGTGCCAAGAGTCGGCATAATCCGGGAGTCGGCATGGTGGCGAAGTGCGTGGGCAGTGATTCTCTTTCCTCGCAGCGAGGGGCAACGAGGTATGGCGGTGGCTGTGTACTTGGTGAGCCGACGTTCGACGGCGTCGCGGCTGAGCGATCGACCACTGCGATTCGGGAACAGCGGATCGGTTGGTTGCCCGCCTCGTTCGGCAAACCAAACTCGGAGGGCAGCAACAGTATGGTTGGTCAGCGGGGTGATGCGGTCCTTGCGTCCTTTGCCATGACAGGCAACGTAGGCGCCGGTGCCGAGGTGAACATCACAGTTCTTCAACCCGATGAACTCCGAGACTCGCAATCCCGTCTGGATCGCCAATAGCAGCATGGCGTGGTCGCGCCTGCCGGTCCAGGTGCGGCGGTCGGGAGCGTCGAGCAGGGCGTCGACTTCAGACGCGGTGAGGAAGGTGACGAGCGCGCGCTCGAAGCGTGTCGTGGGGATAGCGAGCACGCGTTGAATGGTATCAGCCTGGTCAGGATGGCGGAGGGCTGCGTAGCGGTAGAGCGAGTGAATGGCCGCGAGGCGCGCGTTGCGGGTACGTATACTATTGCCCCGATCGTGCTCCAGGTGATCGAGGAAGGCTGCGATCAATGGTGCGTCGAGGTCGGCGACGTCGAGCTGGGAGGGCTGTATGCCGGTCCTCTGGACGGCGAACGTGAGCAGTAGCCGGAACGTGTCTCGGTAGGCAGCCACTGTGTGCTGGCTGGCATGGCGTTGCCCAATGAGCCGCTCGGTGAAGAACGTCTGGAGGGTGTTGGTGAGTGCGCTCATGACTGACCTCCGAGGTGGCGTTCGAGGCGTGTGCTGGCGAGCCCGAGCAGTTCGGGTGCGGCGGATAGGTACCAGTATGTCGCGGCTGGGTTGACGTGTCCGAGGTAGGTGGACAGCAACGGCAATCGGGCCTGATCGTCATCCCTCCGGTAACAGTCGAGCAAGGTCTTGACGGCGAAGGTGTGACGCAGATCGTGCAGGCGAGGCCGGCAAAGCGCTGATCGCGGTTGCAGGTGGGCGTGACGCACAAGCTTGAGGAACGTCCAGTTGACGTTGCAGTAGAGCAAACGAGTGCCTGCGGTGGAGATGAACACCGCCGGCGTGGCCGGGTTGGGACGCAACTGGTCACGACGACGCAGGTAACGATGCAGAGCATCGAGAGTCGTTGGATGCAGTGGGACCTCACGAGACTTGCCGAACTTGCTGTGGCGCACGGTCAACCCACCATGGTCAAAGTCGAGATCAGTTCGGTCGAGACGGATTGCCTCGCCCACTCGGAGACCGGTAACAGCGAGTAGACCGATCAGAGTCCGATATGTCGCGACGCGCAGCGGTGAACGTAGGCTCCGAGCGGCTGCGAGCAAGGCGGTGATATCCTTCTCGGAGTACAGGTATGGCGTCGCCCGGCATGATCGGTGCGGCAGTAAATCGGGTGGCGGCACCTCGTTTGCGGAGTTCAGGGCGTGCAGGTACTTGGCGAACCCTCTCGCCACCGAGAGGCGGTACGCCCACCAGTTCACTTTCTTGCCCTCCGGCAACATCGCCCAGGCCAGCATGTGGTCAGTGGTGGCCGTCTCGTGGCCGAGGCCTTCAAGGTAGGTCACCAGTTGGGCCAGGAGTTTACTGGCCCGATCCAATTTGTAACCGAGGGCACGCCGGATCCTGAGATAGTCGGCGAGCGCTTGTCGCAGCGGGCTCATGCTTCACCTCCCGGCCAGGGGCGCGCGATGCTCCGCAGCGCGTCCCGATCGACCTTGGCGTAAATCGCGGTCGTAAGGGCTTGGCGGTGCCGCAGCAGCTGCCCGATCTCCGTGAGCGGTGCGCCGGCTCGTAGCATCAAGGTGGCCGCGGTGTGCCGCAGTCTATGGGCGCTGATCGGCGGCAGCCCGGACCGGTGCGCGGCGGACTTGACGACCCCCGTTATTCCACCGACCGAGAGTGGCCGGTGCGGGGCCCGCACTCGCAGGAACACAGCCCGCGATAGGCTGCTCAGGGGTCGACTGTGGCGCAGGTAGCCGGCCATGGTCTTGCCCACGTCGACCGGCAGCGGAAGGCGTTCGGCACGGTTGGCTTTGCCGCGGACGACGATCTCTCCGGAGCGCCAGTCCACATCCTCCAACTGCAGGGCCGCAACCTCGCCGGCTCGCAGCCCGAGGCGAACCAACATGGTCAGGATCGCGAAGTCCCGCCGGCCGACTTTGGTGCGCCGATCGCAGGATGCGAGTAGCCGGCGTACTTGGGAGGGTTCCAACGCCTGCGGCAAGCCTGCCAGCCGCCACCTGGCAACCGAGGGAACCGCCGACGCCAGCGACTCGGGGACGACGCCCTCAAGGTAAAGGAAGCGCAAGAGGGAGCGCAGCGCCGTCACCATCAGCTTTGCGGATCCGCGGTTCCGGTGACGGCATTGCTCCACCACGAACGCAATGACGTCGCTCGCTGCCAGCCCGGCCAGATCCGCGCTACCAGGTATCACTCGTCGGTTCAGGAATGGCCGAACCATATGGGTGTAATCCCACGTGGTCCCATGGGCCAGGCCCCGCTCGCTGATCAGGTAGCTACGAAATCGCTCGAGCAGGTACTCCAGCGGCGTCGGCACCGATGGGACCGGTTCGGACAGAACACCGAGGGTCCGCAGATAGCCAACAAGCGGATCCAGGGCCTTGGACGACAAATACTGGGTGTAGCCTGCAGCACGGCGCGCATTCAGGAACTCCACTACCGCAGGCGGTGTGAACTCAGCCGCACGCAAGTCCTTGCCCGCCAGCCAGCGGCTCACGTGCGCCATCAAGAGCAGCTGCAGCCCCGCGGAGTTCGGAGTGTAGCCTTGGCGAGATAGCTCGATCTGAAAGCCGCGTGAGTACGGCTCCAGCGGGCCGGTCACCCGGACCTTCGACGGATCACCCATGATCGCCTCCTCTCTCCCCACAACAGGGGAGAGAAGAATCGATCAAAGGAACCGGATTATGCCAACCTCAGCATGGCTTGCTCGACGGACTCCAACCACTTCCGACCCGAAGTCGGCATAATCCGAGAGTCGGCGTAATGCACCCAGCAGCGCAGGGCTCGAGTCCCCGGGAACACCTTGTGCAGCGCCTTCCAGAAGCCCAGCGCCCCATCGCCCACCGCTGCCTTGGGCGCCATCTGTAGCCCGCGGTGTTTCAGATCCTGCAGCAGCTCAAGCCACGATTGCTCGCTCTCCCGATAGCCGTCCTGGATCGCGATCAGCTCCTTCTTGCCCGCCGGTGTCGAGCCCATCAGCACCAGCACGCATTGCCTCTGCTCTTCCAGCCGGGCTTGGAAGTACACCCCATCGGCCCATACGTAGACGTACTCCTTCGTCGACAGGTCCCGCCGGTTCCAGCCCTGGTACTCCGTGGCCCAGCTCTTCTTCAGCCGGCCGATGGTCGCCGGCGACAAGCCGGCCGCATC
This sequence comes from uncultured bacterium, assembly GCA_964585945.1. Taxonomy (GTDB): domain Bacteria; phylum Eisenbacteria; class RBG-16-71-46; order CAIMUX01; family WJJG01; genus CAZDKK01. The sequence goes on from CAZPGB010000104.1 coordinate 3,485, forward strand.
CGGACCCAAGATCGAGGTCAGAGCATCGCTGAAGTCCCCCGTCGAGATCCCTTTCAGATACAGCCACGGCAGCAGTTCCTCGATGCTCTTCGAGCGTCGCAGATAGGGCGGCAGAATCGACGACCGGAACCGGATCTGCTCCTCGCCCTCTGCGGCACGGTCCCGGGCGCGAGGGACCTTGACCCTCACGGCACCGATGCCAGTCTGCACCTCGCGTTCCTGGTGAGACCCATTGCGAACCAGTCGCTGGCGACCGCGTGCATCGCGCAACTCCTGATGGCGGCTCAGGAACTCCTGGATCTCAACCTCCAGGGCGCTGGCTAGAAGGTCCCGAGCCCCGTTGCGCAGAATGGCCGTCAGCACGTCCGGCGCGCTCTCCGCTGGCATCGATCCTTCGATCTGCGCTATCTTGGTCATGGCGTGTCCTCCGTTGCCTGGAAATCCCAGGCGTTGTGGGTCTTGTGTTTTGCGGAGGATACGCCGCCTTTCTTTCTTAGGTCATCCACAACATCTGACCATATCTCCCTCCCAGCTCGGCCTCCCCGGACAGGGCCCCGAGCCGCCGTCGAAGCCTCTCTGCGCACGCGTGGCCGGCTTCTCTCTCCACGCGGCACAGGCCGTCTCGGCCCAGGACCGGGACGGATTGGAGAGGCTCTGCCGCTATGGATTCAGACCCTCCTTCGCCCAACAGCGACTGGCCGTGCGAGACGATGGACGCATCCTCTATCACCTGCGCCGGCCCTGGCCTCATGCTCAGGGGGTGACCTGCTTGGTGCTCGAGCCCCTGGACTTCCTCCGCCGCTTGGCCGCCCTCATTCCAGCTCCTTACGCTCATGCCATTCGATACCATGGCATCTTTGCAAACCGCTCGCGCTTCAAACCGCTCCTGCCCGAACCCCCGGTCCCTCCCGCCGCGCAACACTCGCCCGATACGTCTCCTGCCGCGGCCGGAAAGGAAGGATCAGCCGATGCCGTAGATCAGAGGGCCGCCGGTTCCTCCGCATCCCCACGGCGACGGCGTGCGCCCCTGACATGGGCACACTTGCTGATGCGGGTGTTCTCCATTCAGGCTGTCACTTGCCCTCGTTGTTCCACCGCCATGGTCATCCTGGCCTTGCTCTCCGATCCCCCCGTCGTCCGCAAGATCCTCAAGCATCTGCACCTTCCCTGCGAGCCCCCGCCTCTCTCTCCCGCCCGGACAGCGGGGGAGCCAACCGCCTTGGCCCTCAGTCCCCCGGAGGATGAGCTCCTCTGGGATGATGCGCTCCTCAGCGGTTCCGGAAACGATGCTCGGATCTCTTCCACACCGGCGAGGCTCTCGCCGCCGGAGCCACCGCGGCCACCGCCTTGATGGCTCGTTCCGGGCAGCCGGATTCGAGGCACCCGATGTCACTGGCCGAGGTCCCTCGGGCCGGGCGCCGGCGGGCTCCAGGGATTGCTTGCACTGGGGTCATGGGGGAGACTACAGCCTCGGAGGAGGCCTCGGCGAGGATCTGAGCCTCGCATCCGCCAGGCCAACCCTCACACGCTCCCGATTCCCATCGACCGCGGGCGCAGAAGGCCCGCTCCCACACGTCATGGGCCCTGGCCTACACGCAAACGTGGGCGAAATGGGCTTGGAACTTCTTATCGGCGGGCACCCTGTCGCTGCAGGGCTGCACGCTCTTCGAGAACTCGGCCACCGAGACGGGGTGCGGCCTGGAGATCCTGGGCGGCTCGGAGGTGAGCGTGGACAACACGATCATCTCCTTCGGTCTCGGGTCGCAGGCCGTCCACGTGGAGCCCGGCTCCTCGTGCGACCTGTTGTGCTGCGACGTCTTCGGCAACCAGGGAGGGGATTGGGTCGGTCACATCGCCGGGCAATACGGCGCGGGCACGGGCAACCTGTGCGCGGATCCCCTCTTCTGCGATCCAATGGCGCCCGACCTGCGCATCGACGCCGATTCACCGTGCGCCCAGGGCGACTGCGGCCTGATCGGGGCCTGGCCGGTGGGCTGCGGTGACCAGGCCGGCCTGCCCGGCACGCAGGCGGCGCGCGACGACGGCCGCCCCAGGCTGCGCCTGACCCCCAATCCGTTTCGCAGCGAGGCCCGGATCATCTGCGACCTGCCTGTCGCGCGCGATGGCGCGGCGATGGAATTCGCCGTGCTCGACATCAGCGGCCGCCTCGTGCGATCGCTCGGCGCCGGTCGGACAACGACCGTCGACGGGCACGCCGTGTGGGACGGACGCGACGATTCGGGCCGCCCGGTCGGCGGGGGGATGTACGTGTGCCGGGTCGTCATCGACGGCCAACGGCTGCTGCGGCCGCTGCTGCTCCTTCGCTAGGGGTGGGGTTGCTTGGTCCTCTGATCAGCGCACGCGTCCGGCCCCGGCTTCCTCAGGGTCGGACGCCCCGCCCCGTGCATCAGGGCGTCATGACCACACGGGTCCCGGCGCGGCTCGTGGCGAGACGCAAGAGGCAGTGGTAGACGCCTGCCGGGACCTTCCGTCCCGCTGCATCACGCCCGTCCCAGGAGAGCGCCCCCGTCCCGCCCGCGTCGCTGCGGACCGCCAACCGTCGCACCACACGCCCGGATGCGTCGTGGACGCTCACGCTGCCGGTCGTGAGCCACGCGGCTGGTGACCGCGCCGCGAAACAGAGGCGCGTGGCCCCGGCCGTCACCCGCGGCAGGGCGGTGAGGGTGGCCGCCGCCGCGGGCGCCGGTGCGCCTCCGACGGCCGCCCGGCCGGGCACGTATGCGCAGGCGCCCATGTCCGCCCGCGATCGGTCCGGGTCGGGATCGGGCGGCGAGCGAGGATCAGCGGCGTCGATGCAGGGCGAGTCGGCCAGCAGACACACATTGCCCGCGGGCAGGTCGACGAAGCGCGGGTCGGCCCACAGGTTGCCGCTCAGGGGGAGCTGCTCGGCGATGGCCCCCTCCCAGTCGCCGCCGCTGTTGCCGAAGATGTCGCAGTAGCGCAGCTTGGGCGCGCGGCGCTCGGGCTGGGCGGCGAACACGACCCGGTCGGCCGTGTTGAACGCCACGATCGTGTTGGCAATCACCGGCGGCCGGCTCGCCAGTACCCAGAAGACGCAGCCGGCGGCGCTGTCGTCGCGGTTGTCGACCACGGTGCAGTGGTTCAGCTCGACGCCCCGGCCGTGCTCGACGTGCAGCACGGCGCCCTCGTCCCCGGTGACGTTCTCCCGGAAGACGCAACGCTCGAAACGGTCGCCGCAGTTGTACAGGCCCACCGCGCCCCAGGTCTCGGCCGTGTTGCCCACGAAGAGGCAGTCGCGGAAGATCGAGTGTGACTGGTACCCGTAGTAGGCGCCGCAGGAACCCGCCTGATTGGCTTCGAAGACGACGTTCTCGAACCGCGCCGACGAATCCCAGCAGAGGACCCCTCCGCCCGTGCACTGCGGTCAGGTCTCGCGCGTGCTGCCGTGGCGCAGCGTGAGGTCGCGGATCACCGTGGTGGTGTCTTCCCGCGAGTGCAGGTAGAACACCTGGCGCAGCGAGCCCATGCTGCCCTGCGCATCGATCACGCAGGCAGTCCTGTCCCCGCTCTGCGAGGCGACGGTGACCGCCTTGCCGCGCGGATCGAGGTTGCGATTGGACGAGCCGGCGAAGACCCCGTCGGCTAGCAGGATCAGATCTCCGTTCGCGGCGGCGTTCAGCGCCGCCTGGATCGACGGGTAGTCGCCGCTGCCGTCGGGGCGGATGATCAGGGTCGATGCGGCGGCCACCGTCGCGCTCAGGGCAACCGCAGCCAGGCCGGCGACGGGCCATCGCAAGGAAGAGGGCGAAGGGAACATGTTGATTTCTCCGGACTTGCGCGGGGGCCTCGGAAACGTAGCCGGGATCGGCGCCGATGGCAATGCCGCTGCGGCCCCGTGGGGCGCGGCCCCCGTGCAGCGCCGCCCCCGTGCAGCGCCGCCCCAGTGCCGAGCCGCCCCCGTGCCGGGAGGTGAATAAGCGGCCGCAGCGCAGGTACACTCGTACCGGCAGACAGCCCGGCCTGCAATCCCTCGGGCCGGTCCGACGCGACGGGAGGATGATCATGCCCATCGACGAACAACTGGCCGCGCGCTTCCGGTGTCCCAAGTGCCGGCACGCCGGCGGCAAGGCCAAGCGCTTCGCCGCGACGGGAACCGGCTTCAGCCGCCTGCTGGATCTGCAGCACCAGCGCTACGTGGCCGTCTCGTGCCTGCACTGCGGCTTCACGGAGGTCTACGACCCCTCGGTGCTCGAGGGCCAGAGCCGGCTGGGCGACGTGCTCGATCTGATCTTCGGCAGCTAGCTCTCGATTCCAGCCTCGCGCGGGAACCACCGCGTCGTCCGCAGGCAGATCCGCACCAGCAGCAGCATCACGGGCACCTCGATCAGCACGCCCACCACCGTGGCCAGCGCCGCGCCCGAGGAGAGCCCGAAGAGCATCGTGGCCGTGGCGATCGCCACCTCGAAGTGGTTCGAGGCGCCGATCATCGCCGTGGGCGCCGCGTCCCGGTAGTTGAGCTTCATCGCGCGGGCCAGACCGTAGGTGAGCCAGAAGATCAGGTTGGTCTGAAGGAAGAGCGGCACGGCGATCCACACGATCGTCAGGGGATTGGCCAGAATCACATCGCCCTTGAAGGAGAAGAGCAGCACCAGCGTGACCAGTAGCGCGCCGATCGTGACCGGCGTGAGCACGTGCAGGAACCGCTCGCGGAACCAGGCCTCCCCCCGCGCGGCCACCAGCCAGCGGCGCGAGAGGTAACCGGCCACCAGTGGCAGCGCGACGTAGACGCCGATCGAGAGCAGCAAGGCCTGCCAGGGCACTGGCAGGCGGCCCACGCCCAACAAAAAGCCGCCCAGCACGCCGTAGAGCACCAGCATCGTGAGCGAGTTGATCGCCACCATCACCAGCGTGTGCCCGTCGTTGCCGCGCGCGAGATAGCCCCACACGAGCACCATCGCCGTGCACGGCGCGATTCCCAGCAGGATGCAGCCGGCCAGGTAGCTGCGCCACAGCGGCACGGCCAGCATGCGCACCCCCTCGACGAGCTCCACCCGGCCGGCGCCGTAGATGGCGCCCACGGGCAAGTCGAGCCCCAGGGGCATCTTGACGTGATCGACCGCCTCGGCGCCGATGAACTGCCGGAAGAGCACGCCCAAGAAGAGCAGGCTGATGGCGTACATCGTGAAGGGCTTGATGGCCCAGTTGACGACCAGCGTCAGACCCACCGGGCGGGCGCTGCGCCCCGCCTTGAGCACCTCGGCGAAGTCGATCTTGACCATGATCGGGTACATCATGAAGAAGAGGCACACCGCGATCGGAATCGACACCACGGGCGCGCCGTCGGCATGGATCGCCAGCCCATCGAGCGTGCGGGCCACGCCGGGAGCGACGCGACCCAGCAGGATCCCGGCCCCGATGCACAGCAGGACCCAGACGGTCAGGTACTTCTCGAAGAACCCGAGCCCCTGGGGCTGCTTCGTGATGCAGGCTTCCTTGGCCATGCCGTGCGCGACCTCCCTAAGTACAACGAGGAACGCGACCCCGGGATGCAACAGATCGGCCGGCGGGACCGCGCCGCGGTCGGCCTCTGCCGCACGCCGGCAGCGACGCTGCTCTTGCTGATCCAACCCGGCCCCGTTGCGCGACCGATCCACCCTGGCACGCCTCCGCGGGAACCCGACGCAGGATGTCCTTGAGCAAGTCTCGGTCCTCAACGGCAGCCGGATCCTGGGCCAGGTTGCGCAGGGCCCATTCCCTGGCCTCGGCGACGATCTCTGGTACTCCCGGCCCGCTCGCCAGCCGGTAGTACACCCATCGTTCCTGCTTGCGGCTCTCGACGAGTCCCGCGTCGCGCAGGATCGCCATGTGCTTCGAGACCGTCGAGGCAGCCAGGCCCAGCAGCTCGG
>CAZPGB010000105.1:0-9261 GCA_964585945.1 uncultured bacterium
TCTTGGACAACTTCAACTATGCGTACGAATTCGGGGTTTTGAGACGGGAACTAGGATGCAGCCATGGGGATCCTCAGATACGGTTCTTGAGCAGCGTCGTCGTTTCGACATGCATTGCGCCGGTCCCCCCCGTATCCGCGCGTACACTCTGCGATTGGACCACACACTCCGAAAGGGGGACAGTGACATGGTACGCGAATTCCTGATGGGAGTGTTCTTGCTCGGTATTGGAGCTACCACTGCGGTTCACGCGCAGGGCGACACTCTGTACGTCCCGCTGGAATACCCCACCATCCAGGCCGCGATCGACGCGGCGGCGCCCGCCGGCGACGTCGTGATCGTGGATCCGGGCATCTATCGGGAGACGGTGGGTTGGTACACGAAGAGCTTGACCTTGGCGTCTCGCTTCCTCCTGGACGGCAACGAGCACTGGATCGAGGAGACCGTTTTCCACGCCGACCACGGCATGCGCCCATTGGTCATCAGCAATGTCTCCGGTGAGGCGCGGCTGTCCGGCTTCACGATCTACGGCCATCAGCTCGACTGCTCGGGAGGAGCCGGGTTGATCATCTACTTCAGCTCGGCCTCGCTGTCGAATCTGCGTTTCATCGAGAACCGGACGCGGTATCACGGAGGGGGCATCTGGTGCATGCAGTCGCAAGGGACGATGACGGAGGTGCTCTTCACCGGAAACGATGCGGACACATGGGGCGCCGCCGTGGCGCTCCAGCACAGCGAGTTCACGCTGTCCAACGTCACCATTGCGGACAACCCGGACGACGTGGGGGCGATCGCTCTGACCGATGCAGCGAAGCTCTACCTCCGGAACGCGATTCTCTGGAACAACGGTCCCTGCTCGGTGAAGCTGATGGACCCGCAGTCGCCGAGCCAGGTCGACCTGTACTGCTCGTTGGTGAACGGGGAGATCATGGGCACCGGCCTCGTGACGGGCGGTGAGGGGTGCTTCGATCAGGATCCGCGCTTCTGCGACGCCCCGGAGTTGATCTTCACGCTCCGCCACGACTCACCCTGTCTGCCCGGAAACCACCCTGAGTGGCCCTGGTCCCAGGAGCTGATTGGCGCATACGGCGAAGGATGCCCGGGTGCCGCTGCGCCGCTGTCGGCGCACGACGCCGGGCTCTCGCTGTGGCATCGCCGCTGTGCACGCGGGGCGGCGGCCTTCGAGATCGGCTACCGCGTGCCGCGGGGCGGTCGCGCCGGGCTGGCGGTCTTCGACCTGCAGGGCCGGCTGGCAACGCTGCTGGTCGACGGCTCCGTCTCCGCGGGCGACCATCGAGCGGTCTGGGACGCGAGCGGCCGGCCGTCGGGGATCTACTACTGCCGGCTCGCGTGGGGCGGCTCGGAGCGGGTACGCAGGCTCGTGCACGTACGCTAGCCCGAGGCGGACCGTGTCGCTGGGAGCAGCCGCCGGCTGATCCGCGCGCCGATCCGCCGGTGCATCGACGCCTCCCCGCGGAGACCGATCCGCGCGCAGCTAGGGCACCACGAACACGCCCGCCGATCGGCCGAACTCGTCTTCGTGGGCGGGGAGTCCCGGCGGCGCGATCCAGGCCGCGCCGTCGATCTTCACGCTGACGCGATGCGTGCCGGGGGCCAGATGGAACCGCCCCTGCCAAATGCCCGGAGCGGTCTGTGCCAGCGCAGCCGACTGCCAGTTGTTGAAGTCGCCGGCCAGCTCCACCCGCCGGGCGCCGTCCACGCGGAGCTGCACGCGCCGCACGTTGCCGCGGATGCGGTGGACGCTGAACCGCGGTGGATCGCGATCCGTCGATTCGCCTGCAAGCGCTCCCGATGGCCGTGGCTGCCGTCCCCAGAGGTCGATGCGCAGACCGATCGATGTCCGTGTCTCCGCCGGCAGGCTCTCCTGGGGCACCGACGGGTATCGGCCGCTCGAAGCCACCAACGCGGTGTGCCGCCCCAACCACCAGGCCGCGCGAAGCTGTCCCCAACCGGTCTGCTCACCCTCCATGTCGCTCAGCCGAACGCCTCCGCGCGCGTCGAGCTCGAACGTCTCGCTGGTCCATCGCACGCCCAGCTCGGCGTCGGAGTAGACATGGGTTCGGCGCAGCGTCGGGCCGGGCCGATAGACCCACAGCGAGTCCTCGTCGGCGAAGATCCAGCGACCCGCATCGGCCTGCTGTGCGCTGTCAGTGAAACGGACCAGTCCGGCCTTGGCCGTCACCTGCAAACGGCCCAAGCGGCACCCCGCTCCCAAGGCGCCGCGGGCATAGCCGAGCCATTGTGCGCTGTTCCACGCCCGTCCGCCGCCTCCTTCCACCCACCAGTCGAGGCGGGGGTCACCGCTGCCCATCCGCGCCAGCGCTTCGACGCGACCGGTGCGGGCCCGCTCATGGGGACGGCGCGAGAGAGCCGTCACGCGGACTCCGCCGCGCAGATCTCCCAGGGAGAGCCCACTCCAATCGCCCTGCACGGCGCCGTGGCCGATCCAGTCGGCGGACGGACCGCTCTCGAGCGCGCCATCGACGAGCAGACCCCAGCGGTTCGCATCCAGAGTCCACGACGTGGCCAGTCGCTGAAAGCCGCGCGCGCCCGCGGCGCCGTCGAGCGCCTGGTATCCGGTGCCCAGATCGAGACGGGACTGGATTTGCGCGCCCTGGCCGGGCGCGAGTAGCCCGGTTCCGAGCAGTCCCGGGACGAAGGCGCAGACCAGTGGAAGGATCCGGCGGATGGACCGGGTCGGTGAGGCCATGGTCGCTCGTCTCCTCAAGGGGATCGGATGTCGCGTCGCGCGCCGGGGGCGTGCGTCCGGCGCTGCCACTCGGGCATATGATGATCCAGCCAGCGCCTCAGCGCGTCGGATGGTGCGTTGCCGGTGAGGGCCGTGCGTCCCACCGCGTCACGCATGGCCAGGACCATCCGGTCCCCCAGGCCGCTCTCAGCCAGCCCGATCATCACCCCCGCGGCCGAATCGGGATCGACGCCGCGCTCGACGATGTCGGTCAGCACGATGAGGCCGACCGCCAGCGAGAGGCGCGCGCTGTCACCGTTCGCTTTGGATAGACGGACGGCGCGCTGGAACTCCGCCATCCCGGCTGAATCGACCCCGGCGAAGAGCGCGGCCGCCCCGGCGGTCAGCTCGGGCTCGCCGGTCCCGTCACCGAGGATTCTCCTGGCCTCGAGAAGCCTGTCGATGAGACCCCGCACGGCGGCCACGATGCGCTCCCCGGGCGCCTGCTTGGTGCCGCCCTCGAGGGCCTTCTGGACGACGGGCTCGAGAGGCAATTGATGCGTGCGGGCCGTGTCCATCAGGGCGGCGACAGCCTGATGGGTCCGAGGATCGAGGCGCTTTGCCAGACGCGCGTCGGGGGGCGCCGGGTCGGCGCTCTGGGCCATGACCGATCCGGCAGCGGCCAGTCCGGCGAGGAGTCCGGTCGCCAGGAGCAGTTTCCTGAGCGACCGAATGCGCCCTCCACGGCTCAGCATGGCGTTTGCTCCACCAGAACGACCGAGCTGGGCCGCCCGAAATCACCGGCGGGCGCCAGCGGGGCCTGCGGGTCGCCGATCCACGTCTGCCCGTCGACGACGAAGGAATAGACGTGTCGGCCGGGCTTCAAGGGAACCACGACCGACCAGACGCCCGCGACTCCCGCGGGCTGCAGCGGCGTGGCCGCCGGGTCCCAGTCGTTGAAATCGCCGACGAGTGCGACCCGCTCTGCACCGGCGGCGTGCAGGACGAACTGCACGGGCCGGCGGCAGGTCCCGTCGGGCCCGACCACCAGGCGATCGCTCAGGGCGCCGGACCCGGCATCGGGCGTGCCGGGGTGCGCGGGCGGTCCGCCGCGCGACGCACGGCCGATCGTTTGGGGTTCGCTCGGCGTGCGCAGGGGCGCCATCACGGCAGCCACCAGCACGGCGCCGCAGACCACTGCAATCAGCGCCCCGGCGCCGAGTGGAGAGACCGCCACGGGCCGCGCGGTGACCAGCCACTGCCAGAATACCCGTGGGCCGCGCGGTGCACCGTCCCGCCCGGCCGGGCGCCGCCCGGACACGGTGCTGCGTGCGGTTGCGCGCACCGCTTCCATCACCCGCGCCTTGGCGGCCGGATCGACCGGCACCGGCTCCTTCAGCTCGGCGACCAGCTTCTCGAGCCACTCGTCACGCTTCTTCATCGCGAACCTCTCGCAGCAAGCGCTGGAGCTGTTCCCGCGCGCGCTTCACCCGCATCTTGAGCGCGGGCACACGATCGCCGGTCACAGCGGCCATCTCAGCATAGCTCAGTTCCTCGACGTGTTTCAGGAGGAACGCCTCTCGATGCGCGTCGGGGAGCGCCATCAGCGCGGCGCGCACGTCGCGCATCCGCAGTGGATCGCTAGGCGTCACGACGGGGTCGGGCGGATGCGAGAGGTCTTCGGACGCCACGAACGTGCGCCGCTCGCGTTGCTTCTTCACGGCGCGGGTGCGGCAGCGATTGACGAGGATGCGCAGCAGCCAGGCCTCGAACCGGCCCCGGTGCTGGTAGTCGGCCAGGCCCCGATAGGCGCGCATGAAGGTGTCCTGAACAACCTCCTCGGCGTCCTCTCTGACCCCCAGCATGCGCATCGCATAGCGCAGGCAGCGGGCGTAGTAGCGATCAACGAGCCGGGCGTAGGCCTCCACATCCCCATCCCGTGCGACCCGGACGAGATCCGCATCCTCGTGATGATCCGACACCTGGTACAACCCTGCCGCCGGCGCTTCCGTCACAACCCCGCCACTTTCATCAACCGGATCCGGTGGATTCGGGTTCCTGGGCGGATGAGCCGCTCGCCGCCCCCAGCCGCCCGGCGAGGGCTGTGACGCCGGCGGCGATCGCAGGGTTGTTCCCAATGCGGGGCGTGTTGCACACACCCATCCCAAGGGAGGAGAACGACGATGCATGCGATGGCTGAGGCATTGATGATGATTCCGCAGCACGGGCGTTGGGCCCGGCTCTACTTCGTGGGATCGGTCCTTCTGGTCACGGCCCTGCTGCTGGCCGCCGGTTGCGACCACCAGGATTCCGCGACCCAGCCACGGGCCCTGCAATCGGACGAGGGCGAGCCGGCGGGCGGAGCGGAGCAGCCGCTCGAGGATCCGGGCTTTCTCATCCTTGCGGTGGCGACCGATAGCCTGAGCACGCCGGTCCCTGATGCCCAGATCGACATCCACGTGGCCGGGACGACGAACCTGGTTGAGCGGGTGCTGACCGGCGGGGACGGCACAGCCGTGGTCGCGCTGGAAGTCGGCCTCTACGATGCGCTGCTGCACGTTCCGCAGGGATACGAAGCGGCGCCGGGGCAGGCGAACCCCCAGACGGGCATCGCGGTCGTGACCGAGGATTCGATGTTCGTCGGATTCCGGCTGATTCCAATCGGGCCGCCGGCGACCGACGGCACGATCGCGGTGACGGTGACCGACGGCGAGGACCCTGTGCCCGGCGTGCGCATCGATGTGCTGAAGGCGATGGAGGAGGCACCGGTCGCGTCCGGTGAGACAGGCTCCGACGGCAGGGCAAGCTTCGTGCTTTCCGCGGGCGTCTATACGGTGCGTCTGACTGAGCCGGAGGGCTGGGAGCTGTGGCCGGGACAGATCAATCCGCGCCCACGCCAGCGGGTCGTTCCCGGCGTCACCACCCACCTGGCCTTCAAGCTGCACGAGGCCGGAGCGCCGCTGCCCGACGGCGAGCTGCACGTCTTCGTGGGCGCCGACAGCATGCCGCTGGCGGATGTTTGGGTGAGCGCGACGCCGAAAGAGGCCATCGAGCCGATCACCGGCGGCTGGACGAACGCGCAGGGGGTTGCGGAGCTGGCGCTACCGGCCGGGGCCTACGCGGTCGGCATCGAGGTCCCCGAAGGATATGAGCTGATCCCCGGCGGCCAGCCGAACCCGCATCCGGGCGTATGGGTCCATCCGGGAGAGGTCAACTGGACCGGCTTCATGCTGCACGACCCGCTTGCTCCCCCAGGGGGCGATGGCGTGCTGGACGTCCGTGTCCGCACGGGCGACCGCGCGCCCCTGCTCGACGCGAAGATCGAGATCTACCGCGACGGGCCCTTGGAGCCCATCGCCGAGGGGCGCACCGACGATAGGGGACGGGTGCTCTTCACGCTGGGGAGCGGCCTGTACGATGTCCGCCTGCTCGTTCCCGCAGGGTTTGAGCTGCAGGCGGGAGAGCCCAACCCTCGGTCCCACGTTCCGGTCGCCGCCACCGACAGCACCCAGCTCTGGTTCGAGTTACGGCGGTCCCGCTGATTCGGCGCTCCCCGAAGCCCCTGCGGCGGTCATAGCTCGAAGGGACGCCCGGCACCGGCGCTCGGTGCCGGGCGTCGCGATTCCTGCCTCGCCTCCAAGAATCCGCTTTTCGGCTTGCCGTCCTTGTGGGCCCCTACTATAGTCGTAGTAGATATCCTGCTGAGATAGGAGACGCCGACAGGAGCCATGAGCATGCGCGCGAAGCTGACCCCGGCCGAATGGGAGATCATGACCGCCATCTGGGATCTGGGAGGCGAGGTCTCGGTCCGCAACATCCTGGAGCGCGCCTACCCCCGGGGCGAGAAGGCCTACACCACGGTCCAGACGATCATGTACACGCTCGAGCGCAAGGAGCTGCTGCGGAGCAAGAAGATCGGGCTGGTGAACTTCTATCGCCCGACCTGCGCGCGCACCGAGCTCGTGCAGGAGGAGATGTCCTCGCTTCTGAAGCGCATCTTCGGGGGCTCGGTGCCGGCGTTGGCCGACTCGCTGCTCTCGCGCGACGACGTGAGCATGGAGGAGATCGAGGCGATCAAGGCGCTGCTGCGCGACAAGGAGCGCAAGCTGCGGGGAGGTGGGTCGTGATCGAGCAGCTCAATCATGCGGCCGGCGCCTGGGCGCGATCCTTCTCCTGGGGGCTCGTCCAGAACACGCTGTTTCTCCTGCTGGTGTTCGCCCTGCTGCGGCTTCTGCGCCGGGCCCCGGCCTCCGTTCGTTACGCCGTGGCGATGGCGGGGCTGATCAAGCTTTGCTTGCCGCCGCTGTTCGCGCTGCCCATTTCGGCGCCGGGAGCAATGGCGCGCGTGCCCGCCGAGCTGGACTGGACCGCGGCCGTGCCCCTGATCACGGCGCCACCGGGGGCTTTCCCCGGGGTGTCGGAGGGAGCGGCGCTGAGCCTGTCGGGTTTGCTCTTCGTGGTTTGGACGGCCGTGGGCTGCGCCTACGTGTGTGCGTGCGCCTATGCCATCGGGCGGTTGGCGTGGAGCCTCAGGGACGCGACCCCGCTGCCGGCCCGGACCTCGCGCGCCTACGTCGGTCATGACCGCGTGCGCCTGCTGCAATCCGACCGCATTGGAACGCCGCTGACGCTGGCGATCCATCCGCGTCGCATCTTCATTCCCGCGGTCTGGCGGGATTGGAGCGATGCCTGCCGGCGACTCATCGTGCGGCACGAGCTGGCGCATCTGCAGCGACGCGACGGGCTGTTGCAGATCGTTCAGATCGTGGCGCTGGCGGGGTACTTCTTCCATCCACTGGTGTGGATCCTCGCTCGCCGCGTGCGCCGCTACCGCGAGATGGCGTGCGACGATCGATGCGTTGACGGAGAGCCGCGTGCGATTGCGGCTTACATCCGGTACCTGCTGGAGATCGCCGAAGCCGCGCATCGCCGACCCCCCGCGTGCGATCCGGCTGCGACGCTGATCGGGCGTCGTCGCGAGCTGCTCGGACGCATTCACTATCAACTCAAGGGGGATCGTATGCGGAGGCTTTCGAGACGATCGATCGCATGGCTGGCGGCCGGCCTCTTCCTGGGGACGTTGTTGCTGTCCTGGCATGTCTGCGAGGTGTCGGCCGGTTCGAGCCCGGCGCTGCCCGCGTCGCCCGGCCCCGTCACGGCGTCCGCACACGTCGCGATCGTAGGTCAGGAGGTCTCGACGTGCCGGAGCGATCAGCGGACGGAAATCGCCGTGACCCTCACCAACGAGGGTGGAGTCACCGTCGGAGAAGAGGCGGTCGAGCTGGAGGACCTGCCGGCCATGCTCCGCACGCGGGCGACGGGACCGAATGAGGAGTGTATCGTGAGCATCCTCTGCGGCTCCGAGGTGCCGGTGCGTCTGCTCTTCGCCGTACAAGACATCCTGACCCAAGAGGGGCTTCTGCAGGTCCGGTATCGAAACACGTCCGGCTGGGAGATGCCGCTCGTGCTGCCGCCGGGCCCGTTGCGCGAGCGCGCCCGGCAGATGCCGCCTGAGTACTTCACCGTGCTCGAGGTGGACCGCGGGGACGCAATCCGCCTGGACGGGCGCCGCGTCCTGCCGGCCGACGTCCCCACGCGATTGCGCGAGATCCTGGAGGCGAACGAGCATCTGATCGTCGCGGTTCGTTTCGACGGCGAGGTGGACTACGTCCGGTTCCTGGAGGTCATGGGGGGCGTGCAACAGGCCGACGCGACGCGCGTTTTCGTGGAGCTGGCCTCGGAGCGGTAGCAACGACTTGCCGCTGGGCTCGCAAGAGAAGAATCGAGGGAGGTACGGAGTTCCCGGGAGCTGCCCTCAGGTGCGGAATGGTAGGTTGGAAGCCCGGGAGCTGTGTTTGGTCATCGATGCGGCGGTCACGGTGCCCGGCCTGGCAGGTGAAGCCGGGAGGTTTTCGCATCGAGGGTGACGGATGCCACCCGATCTCTACCTACTCCGTCCCTCCTCACGACGTTGGCTGATCTGCGACCGCGCCGCGCGCCCAGCGCTCGGCGCGGACCTTCGCTGGCAGACGTCGGCTTCCAGCGATCTGCGTTCACCCACCCGACCACACGCCCCGGAACCGGACCTGGGTGTCGCCCTGTGTCCCATCCAGTTTGGCGGACGGACCACGGGCGACACCCCTGTCACTGGTGCACTGGCTGGAAGCTTGACGTCTCCCGGTGACGTGGCCGACGGGGATCGGAGCGCCGCGTGCCGGCCGAAGGAGGTCTCGGCGCTGGCGTCGAGCTTGTGGTGCAAGGGCGTTCCGATCCTGAGGAGATCCTTGGTCGTCGGGTCCCCGTGCGAAGGGCGCTCGGGCGCCCCGTGCGCGCGGCAGGCTTCTCGGTCCCGGTTGCGTCGAGCGCTCGCGAAGATGTCGTCCCCGGGCGGTGCCCACGGATGCTGCTCGACCAGGACGGCCTGCGGTTGTAAGTCACGCCGGATCTCCGTCATGTTCCGTCGCCGGAATCACACCCGGGCGGTGATCCCGATACCACTTCAACGCTAACCAGAACGGACCCGCCTCTGCTCTTGAGAACGAACCCATTTG
>CAZPGB010000106.1:0-9201 GCA_964585945.1 uncultured bacterium
GGCGCCGGGTCCAGAGTTGCCAGATGCTAGTGGAGAACATTGCACTGTCCAGTTACCCAGGTTCGCCACCAAGAGAACCCAACGGAGGCCTCGTGCAGCTACTGGACCCGGGACCCTTCTGGCAATCTGTTTCTCCATGGTGCGCGGAGTCTCACCTATTCCATCGCGTGGGCATTTGTGCCTCCGCTTCAGATGGTGGCAGCACCGCTCTCATACGGCAAGTCTTGGGTAACAGAGAACGTAAACGTGATTCCTCTGGATGGATCACCTACAGGAGATCCATTTGATTATGCTCTAACTGTTTACTTCGAGGGAGAGCTCGTGGTTCCAGCAGGCTTGTTCTATGCGTATGGCATTGGACAGGAGCTGCCTCTCCCCGGAATTCGCAGTTCTTCCGGGCAGGTTTTTGACGTGTTCGGAAACCGAATTGCCGAGTCGGGAAGCCAAGGAATTGGGCGTGCTACAGAGTGGTATGTTGACTCTGTCGGCCTCGTCCAAATCGCGCCACTTCCGGTACCCGAGTACACGTACGCGCTTCTGTGGTTGTCTCAACCTACTGCGGGGCGGGCTTGGACATGGGGCGGCATCAAGCTCTTGTACGATCGGCAGGAATAGCCTGTGACCAGCGGACAGGCCCGGAATGGAACCTGCAGCTGCGTTACCGCTCTAAGCTTAGCTTCTTCAGCTCTTTGAACGCGGCGCGCCTCTGGTGTGCGCGTTGATGTAGCCGGCCACGCTCGCAGAGCCTGCGTGTGAGCGCATTCTAGGCGGCCCCAAGGATCTGCCTCGGGTGGCCCGATGGTGCTTGAGATTCGCGCATGGTTGGTGAGAACCGCGTCTTTTCCCCGAAGATCTTCGCCATTGCCCTGCTGTCACCCAGTCACCCCCCCACACCACAAGTCGAAGACGAGCCGAATGGGGCAGTAGCAAGCTCTCCAGGCGTAGGAGGAGGAGATGTGTGAGGTGGCGTCCTCGGGCCACCCGGCCACGGCCCCGCCGTGCTCTTCAGCAGCCTGAGCCTCTCACCCTAGGTGCCTACGCGCAGCACCTCTTCAGACACTGGCACGCAGGCTTGAGATGGGCCCGTTGCCAGATCGAAGGCGCACGCGATCTTGCGAGAACCACCATCTCGGCCATATCGTCCCCCCATGACCCCCACCCACGAGCGAAGCCTGGAGGAGCGCCTGCGCCAGGCCGGGATCCGTCACTACGACGAACTGATCCACGACCAGGATCGGCGGATAGGAAACTGCAACTGCGAAATGCCCCCCACACCCCCTGAACCGATGATGCCGGTCCTGCACTTCACGGGCCTCGTCGTGCACCGCACCCACCCCTTCGCACCCAGTCAGCTCGAGCCTCGCTACACAACTGCGCGCCACCACCCCCGGACCTCCGTCCGCGGATAGACCTTCCCCACCCTCCCGGGCGCGAGATCATCCGGGAGACTCGTCGGCCCTCGCGGCCGTGCTAGCTGGGAATGACCTGTTCCTACGCCGGCCCTCCGCCACTGCCCTCCGGCAGGCGCGGGGCAACCGACGGCTCTCAGGGCGGAGGGTGGATCTCCGTACCCCCTGCGTCACGATCCGTCGGTCGAACGCGGCCTGAATCGGCAGTAGAAGTGCCGACTCGGACCGCCATTTTCCCATCCCCGTCCTTTCGCGCTGAAATGGCCGTTCTTGCCTCATAGAGCCGGGCCAAGCCGCCAGAAACGGCGTTTCTGGCCCTTTCGCGCTCCGAGCTTCCTCTCTCGCGCTCAGAGCGGCGACGCACATCCCGCCTCGATCAGACCATTGGCCTATCACGGGAATCGGTGGGAATTGGTCTCCTCCCTGGACGGCCGGCCACGTGATGTTGGAGACCCGGGTAGGTGTCCAGACCCTTGGGAAAATCCACCTGTATTCTCTCGGTTCACTCCATAGAGCCCCCGAGAGACTCGCTCGGAGACGCCGGTGCAGAAGCGCTGGTTCCCCAGCCTCGCAACCTCCTACAAAGCCCCCACCGTCGAGGATCTGGACGGTGACGGGAACAGCGAGGTGATCCTCTTGGAGGACAACGACTCGCTCTATGTCTGGACTCACGACGGCAAGGCCTATGCCAACCCCAGCGTGACCCATGGACGCTTCGCGCAAACGCCCTTTGGGACCCAAAACAACTTCCAGACCGTGGCCGTGGGCCAGGCCACCCTCGACCACACCGGCAAGGAGATCTTCATGTCCATGGGCAACGACAACCGAAGGCCGCGGGTGGCCTGCTATGCCTAGGATGACTCCTCGCTGGTGTGGCGCCAGCCGATCGGGGACCCCGTGGACGAAAGCCCCGCCTCGGGTCCCGTGCTGGGGGATGTGGATGCCGACGGTTCACTGGAGGTCGTCGTGGCGTGGGGCATCCAGGATCCCGGTGGGGCGGTCACGATTGCGGGAGGCTTCTGGGCCCTGGACGACTCGTCGGGCACCGTAGAACAGAGTGTGACGAGCGATGCGTTTCGTATTCGGGGCGAGACCAAGAGTCTCCCGCCGGCGGCGGTCACGCTGGGCGAGCTGCGCAACGGCGATAGCGGGCTCGAGATGATCGCGGGCGGGGGGCGGTACGGCGAGAACCTCCACGATGACGACGAGATGTAGGCCCGGGACGTGAAGCTTCATGTCTGGTCGGGCGGCCCGGACACCACCTCGGCCACCGATAGCGTAAAGATCCCCGGGCGCAAGATACCTCATAGCCATGCGATAATGCCCGTGGCGCGCTTGCGCGACGCTTCCGCCACGGAAGATCGCCACGGAGAAAGCCGGATGCCGGGAGCCCTCGGACGTGCGCCGAGGGCTCTCGGCTCTCAGGCCCGACGCGCGGACCGCAGGACGGCCTCACAGCTTGGCCCCATGTCCCGACGCGCGGACCGCAGGACGGCCCTACAGCACGCTGCCACGACCCTCCGGGGAACCGTAGGGCAGCCGCACAACCCGCGATGGCAATCTAATTGCATCCGCGCCTCACAGCAGGAATTCCCGGCTTCAGGAACTGCCTTCGGTCGCCCATCGGCGAACTTCCCGCGTCGCACTCCGGCGGGCCGTAGTATCATTGGGGGCAGCGAAAGAGCCGACCGGGCCGCCGGGCAGTCTTCGGCGGCCGGTCTTTCCATGCATGCGTGCTTCCATGGAGGATCCCATGTCCTTTGGTGCGATCCCCCGCAGCAACATCGCGGGGTTTCTGACGGCGCTCCTGGCGCTGGTCCTGCTCCCGGGCGCGGCCGCGGCGACGACCCTGGCCCTGCGTCCCGGCGCCGACCTCGAGCAGCCCGAGTTCGAGATCATCGCCAACGACGCCCACGGCGTGCGCCTGGCCATCCACCTGCCGGCCGTGGACGTGCAGCCGATCACGATGGACGGCGAGACGTTCCAGACCGTGCTGGTGGAGGGCGGCCAGCTCCACGGCGAGGGCGGTGAGCCCGCGCTGCCGGCGTTCACCCGCTACGTCTCCATTCCGGCCACTTCGGGGCTCGGGCTGCGCATCGTCTCGTGGGAAGAGGAAACGCTGGAAGGCTATCGCATCGTGCCGATGCAGGACCCCGACGCCACCAGCTTCCAGTACGACCGCGCCCTCTACGCGCGCGACGAGTTCCTGGGCGGCGACCCGGTTACGATCGGGGCCCCCACGCTGCTGCGCGACCTGCGGGTCGTCCCGGTAACCCTGCAGCCGGTGCGCTACAACCCCGCCACCGGCGAGGTGCGCATCATCCGCAGCGTGGAGATCGCGCTGGAGTACGTCGGCGTCGACCTGCGCAACATGAAGCAGCGCGCCTCGGTGCCGCTCACCCCGTCTTTCGACCGGCTCTACCGATCGCTCGTCATCAACTACGATTCGGAGCAGATGGGCCGCGAGAGCGGCGTGGCCCCGCACCTGGGCACCTACGTGCTCATCTCGCGGGACAACCCCCAGGTGGAAGCCATCCTGCAGCCGCTCATCGAGTGGCGCAGCCGCATGGGATTCCGGGTGGTGCACGCGACGACCGCCGAGACGGGCACGTCGAACGAGAGCATCCGCGATTGGCTGCAGGACGCCTATAACACGTGGGAATACCCACCCGACTACATTTGCCTCGTCGGCGACGCCACGGGCACCTTTTCGCTGCCGACCTTCTACGAAACGTGGACCTACTATCACGGCGAGGGCGATCATCCCTATTGCCAGCTCACCGGGGACGACCTGATGCCCGACGCCTTCATCGGCCGCCTGTCGGCGGAAGATACCACCACACTCGAGCGGATCGTCTACAAGATCACCATGTACGAGCAGACCCCCCACATGGACACGACCGACTGGTTCACCAGCGTCTGTCTGACCGGTGACACCTCCAGCTCAGGCCCGACCTGCGTGCAGATCATGCAATGGATGAAGGAGCGCCAGATCGAGCTGGGCTACACCAGGATCGACACGGTATTCACGTCGCCGTACGAATCGCAGACCATCAACAGCCTCAACCAGGGCCGCTCCTACTTCGCCTACCGCGGCTGGCTCAACATGAGCGGCATCAGCGCGGGCGACATCTCCTCGCTGCAGAACGGGCCGAAGCTGACCTTCGCGATCATTCTGACCTGCGGCACCGGCTCCTGGGCCAGCAGCACCGCGCGCAGCGAGGCGTGGATCCGCGGCGGCAGCGGCACCAACATCCCCACCTCCGGCATCGGCGGTGTGGGCACCGCAACCACCGGCACGCACACGCGCTATAACAACTGCTTCATGGGCGGCATGGCGCAAGCTCTGTTCTGGGAAGGCAACGACCGCTTTGGCGAGTCGCACGCGCGCGGCAAGCTGGAGATGATCCTCAACTACGAGCAGCAGGAGTACACCGCGGCGGGTCGTTACTGCTACTGGAACACGCTCATCGCCGATCCGGCCACGCGGCTCTGGTCGGCCGTGCCGGCCGATCTGGTGGTGCTGCACCCCCAGACCCTTCCCGTGGGCAGCAACACCATGACGGTCACAGTTCGTGACGAGGGCGGCCAGCCGGTGGCAGGCGCCTGGGTCTACCTGAGCAAGGAGGACCAGATCCGCATCGGCGGTTACACGAATGATGCGGGTGTGGTGGAGCTGCCCATCGACACCAGCGCCGAGGGCGAGCTCAGCGTCGTGGTCACCGGCCGCAACCTCTACCCCTACCAGGGCACGGCTCAGATCCAGGAGGTCGCGACCTTTGTGGGACTGGACGGCTTTACGGTTGATGACGGTTCGAGTCCCCCCCTCGACGGCAACGGCGACGCGCAGGCGAACCCGGGCGAGACGATCGGGCTCTACGTCTCGTTGCGGAACTTCGGCACGACCACCGCGGAAGACGTCACGCTCACCATCAGCAGCGATGATCCGTACCTGACCTGGCTCAGCCCGGACGAGATCTTCTTCGGCGACATCATGGGCCAGCAGACCATGCAGTCGCCTGATCCCGTGATCCTGCGCGTCTATCCCGGCACCCCGCCGGGCCACGTGGTGTCGTTCGACCTGGTGGCCACCTCGGGACTCTCGGCCTGGTCGTCCAACCTGGAGGTGCCGGTGTCCGGCCCCGACCTGGCCTACGAGGACCACCTGCTCTACAACTTCGGGACGATGATCGACCCGGGCGAGGCGGGCGAGCTGGAGATCGTGCTGCGCAACAACGGCCCGTACGCCGGCCAGGGTCCGATCACCGCCACATTGGCCTCCGACAACTACGCGATCCAGGTGACCGACGCGCAGGGTAGCTACGGGACCATCCTGCCCGGCGCCATCGGCTCGAACGCCTTTGACCGCTTCGGGGTCTATTCCCCGGCCGGCTGCATCCCCGGGCAGCTCGCCAACCTTCGCCTCTTTCTGGTCTACGCGGACGGCGTGCGTGAGACCGTCCATTTCACGATCCCCGTCGGACAGGCAGACAGCAACGACCCGACCGGCCCCGACGCCTACGGCTACTACTGCTATGACGACACCGACACCGGCTACGCGGAAGCCCCCACCTACCAGTGGATCGACATCAACCCCTCCTCCGGCGGACCGGGCACCTCGGTGGGGCTCGGCGACTTCGGCACCGGACAGGACGACACCCGGACGCTGGATCTGCCGTTCACCTTCACCTTCTACGGCCAGACCTTCGATCGCGTCAGCGTCTGCTCCAACGGCTGGATGGCAATGGGGAACACCTATCTGGAGAACTACCGCAACTGGCACCTGCCGTCGGCCAATGGGCCGGGCAACATGATCGCCGGCTTCTGGGACAACATCTACCAGACGGGAAACAACAAGGTCTATTACTGGCACGACGCGGCCCAGCACCGGTTCATCGTGGCCTGGGACCGCCTGGTCAACGTCTACGGCGGTGGGGCGATCAGCTTCGAGATCATCCTTTACGATCCGGCGTACTATCCGACGTCCACCGGCGACGGCATCATCGAGGTCATGTACGAGCTCATCCAGGACACCGACACGCTGCAGATGTACTCGACCGCGGGCATCCAGAACGCCGACCGCTCCACCGGCTTGACGTTCAGCTACTACCACACGGGCCCCGCCACCGCGGCCTCGTTCACGAGCGGGCGCGCGCTGCGCTACACGACAGGCGCCCCGGGCTTCTCCGGACTGAGCGAGCGCGACGGGCGGACCCATCTGATCCTCAGCCACGGTCCCAATCCCTGGAGCCGCAGCACGACCATCCGCTTCCAGCTCGCCCAGCCGCTGGCGGCCAAGCTTCGGGTCTTCGATCTGGACGGGCGCCTGGTGCGAACACTGGTCGACGGTGTCCTGAGTGCCGGCCCGCACAGCGTGGACTGGTCGGGAGATGATGCGATCGGGGCGCCGTTGCCCTCGGGTGTCTACTACTACAAGCTGGAGACAGCCGAGGAGACCGCCACGCGCAGGATGCTCCTGATTCGCTAGTTCGCTAGCGTCGCTCGCTCGGTCTAGCCGATGGGCACGGGCCCGGGAATGGGCCCCGGAATCGGCGTCCTCGTGGCCCTACGGCCCGATGCCCAGTTTGACGCCACCCCGCACCATGCGGCCCGCCTCGGGTAGCCCGACCTGCGAGTAGACGACTTGATCAAAGAGGTTGTCTGCGCGCACAAAGAGCTCGACGTCGCCCAGCCCTGCCGGCGGAGAAAGCCAGGTATAGGCGACGCGGGCGTTCCAATGACCCTGGGCGGGCAATCGCCGCAAGCCGTCGGCGGAGTCGGTGGCGTCGGCGCTGTGTCGGGGCCCCGCCATGATTGCCTCCAACCGGAGGTGAAGGCCGCCCAAGGGATCCCAGTGGATCGACAACGACGAGAGGTAGTCGGGCCGGTCCTCAGCCGGCAGTTGGTAGCTCCCATCCTCCAGGCGCCGCACGTTCCGGATGGTGTGGTTCACCTGGACACGCACCGGGTCCCACGGCCTCCAGCCGGCCATCAGCTCGAGACCCAGCGTGCGGATCTCGTCGACATTCCTGCGCTGGAATTGCCGCTCCTCGTTCGCTAGAGACACCTTCTCGATGCCGCCGTCGAGGTAGCCCGCAAAGACAGCCAGGCTGGCCTCGCAGCAGCGACCCTGGACCGCCGCGCCCACCTCGAACAGGTCCTGGCGCTCGGGCTCGAGCTGCGGGTTGGGCACGAACCTGCCCAGGGCTCCCGAGAACAGCTCGCGCAAGGACGGAAAGCGGCTGCGTCGCGAGGCCGAGGCATAGATCACCGCGCCGCCGCGCGATTGCTTCTCGACGCGGGCCGCCAGGACAGGAGCATCCGTAGCGTCGCGCTCGGGCTTGTCGCCGGTCTCGGGCGTGCTGGCCCGCTCGAGCCCCGCCCCCGCCGTCACGCGCCAGCCGCCTGGCAGCGCGTGGCTGATCTCCCCCACCCAGGAGCCGAGAAACTGCGCGTACTGCTCCTCCGGCCCTTCGTAGGTGAGGCTCTCGACGTGGCGCGAGTAGCGCGCCACCGCCTTGGCCGTCACCCGGGTGGACTGACCGAGGCTGCGGGTGAGCTGGAGCTGGGCGTAGCCCGAGCGGTCGTCGTTGGTCTCGTAGTCGGCCCCCGGCACGAGCGCCGGCGAGGTATAGGTGATGTCGTCGAACTGCCGGATCTCTTGATGGAAGAAGTCGGCCGCCGCGCTGATCCGTAGATCCCAGAGTCGCGAGGCGTCCAGTGGCATTTCGGCCGTGAGTCCCACCAGTCCACGGCTGTGCTCCGGATAGCGCCAGAACCGCGCATCGGCCAGGTGCGTCTCCGGCGGCACGCCCTTCGACCCTTGCATGCCCATCAGGAGCAGTGCGATGTGCCGTCCCCGCCGTCCGCTGCGCGCCAGGCGCAGGGTGAAGGCCGACTGCTCCAGGTCGGATCCGACCCGCAGGCGACGGTCGGGTTGATTGAAGGGCGGGTGCAAGTCGGCCGGCAGCACCCAGCCCTCGCGGTCGCGGCGCGCCGCCGCGGCCAGGAGATCCCAGGGGCCGCTCTTGCGCGTGTGCGTGACATGCGCCTCGACGTGCTCCGCCTCCCCCACCAGCGCCGTCACCAGCGTCCGTTGGCCGTCGATCAACCGCTCGGCTGGACGTAGCTGCACGACGCCCGCCAGGGCATTGGGGCCGTCGAGCACGCTGTGCACGCCGCGCTGCGCGTGGACCTCGCCGATCGCGTCGGTCGGCACCATGGAGAGGTCCGCCCGCTCGTCCCAGGGCACGGTGAGCGGAATGCCTTCCAGAAAGACGCGCACATGGCGTTCGGGCGCTCCCCTCACCATGAAGAGCGTCTCGCCCCGCGAATTGACCGCCGCCCTCGTCGAAGGAAGCAGCGGACCCAGGTCGGCGATCGCGCGCCCGTCCTGGATCTCGAGCGCGAAGTCGCCGAGCCGGACGTCGCCGACGCCGACCGAGCGGCCGCCCCCACGCGCCGTCACCACCAGGTCGGGGGTGACGACGGCGGCGGTCGTCGAATCCTCGCGCGCGCCGGTCGAATCGGAGGGCTGGACGCCCTCGTCTCGGGCGACAGGCGTGGCCTGAGCGAGCAGGGGCCACGCCAGGGTGGCACCCGCATCTGGAGCGCCGGCCCCCACATCCGGAGTGCCGGCGCCCGCATCCGGAGCGCCGGCGCGAGACGCGGTGAAGGCGCCCAGGCCCGCTCCCATGGCGAGCATCACACCCAGGGCCAGCGGCACGCACCATGGATTTGCCGTCACGGTAGGAGCACCGGTTACCCGGCCCCCCCGCACAGATCCCGGCGT
>CAZPGB010000107.1:0-9147 GCA_964585945.1 uncultured bacterium
CTCGCAGATCCCAACCTGAAGCCATTCGTCGAACAACGCCCGCCGCTCTCGCTCCTTTTTGTCAAGCGCCGGCAGATCGCTCGACCAAACGTTTCCATGCCCCCCATTCTCGATGTTTTCATTTCCGTCCATCTCCGCCCTCTCTGTCTGCTGTTCGTCGAGCCAATGCGTCCGTAGACCCGCTTCCTCGGAGCGCTTCCCAACCGCCAACGAGGCCTTCAAGCCCTCGCCGGCCGGATCGTAGGTGTGATGATGGTAGGATTCATCGTATTGGACACCGGCGACGACTACCAGTTCTCAGTGCGCAAAATCGTAGGGCGCTGGACCCGTTGTCCCCCCTGGGTCTTACCTGTACCTATCGAAAACCTCATCCGCCGGGATCCCGACCGCTTCTCACGCTTGGCCACGAGTTCGATTCGCGATCTGAGTCGTCGATGCCGGGCTCAACGTGCCGCGTACGAATGAAGGTCGTCAGCTGAGCACCGCTAGCCGGCTGATATTGAAATTGCGTGGTACAGCCCCGCATATGCGTGGTATAAATCCGCAAGCTGACCCGACTCAGCCTGCTGGAGGTGCGCCGAGCCGGCAACCGAGCCGGCAACCGTGCCTATTACAAGGCCAATGCCTCTTGCATTCGTGCTCGGATCGATCGTTAAGGGCACGGAGGGGACGACGAGTGATGTGGATCTCTTCGTCATCGGCCAAGTGTTTCTACGCAAGCCAAGCCGGCTGGTCATGGAACCAAGCGCGACGCTCGGTCGTGAGATCAATCCACACCTCATGATGGTCGCGGAATTGCGGCGGAGACAGGAAGCCGCTGCATGCTTCAGGACATCGGGCAGTGCGTGACCAGCACCATCACCGAACCATAGCCGCACCGAGCGATGATCGAGGGGCGTGGCAGCGGCAATCACGCGATGTCGGCTCTTCGCACGCAAGTCCTGCCTCAGACGGCCATTTGTGCGAACGGAATCAAGACCGAAGAGACGCTCGAGAGTAAGGAGGCACCATGAAAGGTAACATTGAAGCTGCCCTACGAAGCAGCAAAGCGGATTTCACCGAGATCCGCCTGGAAGAGCGGGAGGGGACGAGCGTTTCGTATCGCGGTGCCGACCTGGAAGACGCCGGCGCGATCATCGACGCCGGCGGCATCGTGCGCTGCATGTGCAAGGACGGTGGTTGGGGCGCCGTCACATTCAACGACCGCGATGATCTCCTCGCCAAAGTGGACCAAGCCTATCACTGCGCCAAAGTCGTCCAGGCCGAGGAACCCATCGCACTGGCGCCGATCCCCGTGCGCGAGGAGCGCCTCACCGCGACGCTGGCGCACGACTTCCGGGGCGTCTCGCTGGCCGAGAAGAAGGCGTTGGTGGAAGACTACAACGCCATCCTGCGCGGCCACAGCGACAAGATCGTCGATACGATGGTGACCTACCGCGACCTCTTCAGCCGCGTCCACTTCGCCAACTCCGAAGGAACGTGGATCGAGGAAGAACGCCCGGAAGTGGGCCTGGTCCTGACTGCTATCGCCCGCGACGGCGCAAACATCGAACAGAGCTACGAAGGCTGCGCGGCGCAGCAGGGCTTCGAGTTCGTCCAAAACCACGAGGCGTTGGCGCAGAAGGTCGCCGGCCGCGCCGTGGGATTGTTGAGCGCGGAAACTGTCGCCGGTGGCCAGTACCCGGTGGTGATCAACCCCATGCTCGGCGGCGTGTTCATCCATGAAGCGTTCGGCCACCTCTCCGAATCGGACTTCATCTACGAGAACCCCAAAGC
Source organism: uncultured bacterium (assembly GCA_964585945.1). Lineage (GTDB taxonomy): Bacteria > Eisenbacteria > RBG-16-71-46 > CAIMUX01 > WJJG01 > CAZDKK01. The sequence goes on from CAZPGB010000107.1 coordinate 1,777, forward strand.
GCGGGAGATGATGGTGCTAGGGCGGCGCTTCGGCCAAGACTTCCTCAATGTCTTCGACGACGGTGCGCTCCCCGGCTTGCGTGGCACGCACAAGTACGACGACGAAGGCACGCCCACCCGGCGCAACGACCTCATCAAAAACGGTATCCTGGTGGGGCGGCTGCACTCCCGCGAAACGGCGGCCAAGATGGGCGAAAGGCCCACCGGCAATGCGCGCGCTATCACCTACCGCCACGCTCCGATCGTACGGATGACGAACACGGCTATCGAGAATGGAACGACGTCGTTCGCGGATATGATCAAGGACATCAAACTGGGCATCTATGCTTGCGATACCTATGGCGGCAATACGGAGCTGGAAAGCTTCTCATTCAGCGCCGGCTACGCCCATATGATCCGCGACGGGCAGATTGCCGAAATGGTCAAGGATGTCATCCTGGCCGGGAACCTGTTCACCACCCTGCGGAACATTGACGCCATCGGCGACGACTTCCAATGGATTCAGGCGGCCGGCGGCTGTGGCAAGGGTGGCCAAGGTCCGCTGCCCGTCGCCTTCGGCGCGCCCCATGTGCGGATTCAAGACGTCGTGACTGGAGGAAGATAGCCATGGACGTACTAGCGCATTTGCTCCCGCAGGCAGAACAAGTGGAAGTGGTGTCTATCAACAATGAGACGACCACCGTCAGCTTCGAGGCCAACCGGTTGAAGACCAGCAAAGTCGAAGAGACCACTGGTGTCGCCGCGCGCATTGTCAAGGATGGACGCCTGGGCTTCGCCGCGTCCAGCGATCTGACCGCGTTGGACGAACTGGTGCGCAATGCGCTCGAATCGGCGGCTTATGGCGACCGCCTGCCACTCGTCTTCCCCGGCCCACGGCCCGGCTCACAGGTGTGCACCTTTGACGCGGCCATCGCCGGCCTCTCGGTGGCGCGTATGGTGGAGATGGGGCAGGAGATGATCGCCTATCTGCGCGAGATTGACCCCGACGTGCTGCTCAACATCACAATCAACCGGGGCATCGAGCAAGCGACCATCCGCAATCACGCCGGCGCGGACGTGGCCTTGAAACGCTCGCCGCTTTCTCTGTGGATCGAACTGAATCGCATCCAGGGCGATGACGTTCTCATGATGTTCGGCATGCGCGGCGTTACAGTCTGGAACGTCGACTACATGGAAGCCGCGCAGCGCCTGGGCGACAAGTTGCGCCAAACGCAGCGCATCAGCCCACTCGCGCCCCGGCGGATGCCGGTGCTGTTTGCGCCTTCCAGCGCGGTGGTTCTTGGGCTGCCACTCATGCAAGGTGTGGACGGCAGGAACGTCTACAGAGGGGCGTCTCCGCTGGGGGGTAAGGTGGGTGAGACGCTGTTCGACAGCAAGTTCACGCTGGTGGACGATCCGACCATTAGCGGCGGGTTCGGCAGCGCAGCCTACGATGACGAGGGCCAGCCACACCGCCGCAACACTCTCATTGGCGAGGGCGTGCTCAACGGCTTCCTCTACGACCTCAAAACCGCCGCGCAATCGGGCGTCGAATCCACCGGCAATGGCTCGCGCGGGCTGTTCAGCCCACCTAGACCAGCCCCCACCAATCTCATCATCACGCCGGGCTCGACCCCGCTGGCCGAGATGCTCTCCGGGATCGATGAGGGGCTGCTGGTGGAAGATGTGCTCGGCCTGGGACAGGGCAACGTGCTCTCCGGCGCGTTCTCCAACCCCATCGGGCTGGGCTTCAAGATCGAGAAGGGCGAAATCGTGGGACGTGTCAAGGACGTGTCCATCGCCGGCAACGCCTACGAGGTACTGCGCGAGATCGCTGCCATCAGCCAAGAAAATGAGTGGGTCTATCCCAACCTCAACGCGCCGTACATCTTGTTGGAGGAGATGAACGTCGCGGGCAAGATGTGAGGGCGTGGAGAGGCGGCGGCGGCCTGAGTGCCTGTGTGATCGATGCGCGCGATGGAGAGGGCGCAGCGTGAGTTTGTATTCAGGTGCCGGAGAGCGCGGAAGTTATGTGTAATGAAGGTCGTCAGCGTGATCGCCGAGCCGGCAACCGAGCCTAGTACAAGGCCAATGCCGCTCACCCTCTCCATGTGGACATTCGGTCATGGAGCCAAGCGCGATGCTCGGTCGTGAGATGTTTCGGTACCCACAGCTTCCGCGCGGTTCGGCGCCAGGGGCGGTCAAGGCTGCGTGTGTTCCCCACCCCCGCCCGGGCTCGTCTCCACGACGGGGTTCTCCGGCAGCAGCAACGCCGGGTCCTGCAAGACCGCCTCCAGATGGGCCAGCGTCCAGTTGCCCTGATGCTTGCCGACATGGTGCATGAAGTCGGGGAAGTGGGCGAAGGTGACGACCGTCTCGCCGATCCGGGCGCTCGTCTTGCCGTCGATGGCCAGCGCGAAAGGGAAGTGCTCGGTGGGCAGGCCGAGCGCATGAATCAGTTCCACATTTGCCGTGTCGGTGATGACCAGGTAGCGGATGTCATAGCGTGTCTGATACGAGTCCAAAAAGCCGCCGACCCTCTCGCGGGTCTGCAGCGAGGGGGCCTTCTCCTTGTAGAAGACCTGCAGCAACGGCCTGGCGTCCGCCGCCGGCGCCGGATCCGCCGCGGCCGCGGCGAGGTTGGGCGCCAGGGCCAGCACGAGCGTGAAGACCATCCCGATCATCGTGCGCATCGGTGTCCCTCCTATCCTTGGCCTTTCCCGACCGGGGGAGTATCGGTCAGAATGAAGCCCGGGGGCAACCCTCGAAGCTCGGAGTTCTGGCGGGCGGAGACCGGATGGGGCCCGCCGAATCCTGCGACCCACGGGGCTCGGCGCGCTGCCCATTCCCCCAAATCCCCGGTTTTCACGCAGGGCACGACCGTGCGATCATGGGGCGCTGACCCTGGAAGATCACAGCGGGAACGGGCCCCGGCGAGGAGCCATCCTTCATGGAGCGGGCCAAGACGCGTTTTGCGCGAACCAAACAGGAGCAAGCGATGAGGGGATCGAACGGCAACAACGACTGGGACGCGGTCGACCTGGAACGGCTGGTCGACGAGATCACGACCGGCGCCCACGGCGACGACGAGCAGCTCTGGGCCTTCCTCCAGGCGCTCGATGCCGGCAGCGACCTTCCGTGCGACGCCTTCGTCGTCGGCGAGCCGCTCTCGGCGCTCGCCTTCGAATACGACGGCAACACGCGGCGTGGCATCGTGGTCCGTTGCCGGCGGGAGAACGGCTCCGAGCACGTGGTGGCAGCCTCCGAGGTCACCCTCGCGCCGCATGCGCGAGGAGGACCCATCCTGGCCGCCTATCACCGGTGGTTGGGCCTCACGTCCCTGCCGGATGAGTCAGCTTCGCCTGCTCGCGGCAAGCGCCGGCACAAGGTCGCGGCGGACGATCTCGACCTGAGCCGGCCCGTCGAGCTCATCGTCCTGTCGGTCAAGGAGCGTGCCGCTCGCTGCCGACTGCCCGGCACCGACCGGGTCATCACCCTGCGCGCGAGCGGAGCGTGGGAGCTCGTGCCGGGCGAAATCGCGGTCGTGACGCCGCACAAGCAGTGGAGCTACGGCGGCCACCCGTATCTCTCGGGCGAGATCGAATCCTCCCGGCTCGACATGGCTGTCCTCGGTCTGAAACCCCTCGCGCTCAAGGATGAAGGCGAGTGGGACCCACAGGAGGAATACTGGGGCGAAGAAGGCGAGCCCATCGACGCGTGGGCGCAGCCGATCATCGCGCGGGGGCCGCGGCGCATATACGAGATGGAGCAGATCCTCCCCGGCTGGGACCCCAAGGACTTCGATTCCGACCCCATCGGCGAGTCGAACGACCTGAAGGACGCCGGCGACGAGGCGGGCGCCCGCGCGGTCCTCATGCAGCTTTGTCAGGAGGACCTGCGTTGCCTGGATGCGCACGCGCATCTGGGCAACCTGGTCTTCCCCAATAGTCCCCAGGAGGCGATCCGCCACTACGAGATGGGGCGCCGTATCGGTGAGCTGTCACTGCCTGCGGACTTCGACGGCGTGCTGCACTGGGGACTGATCGACAACCGGCCCTTCCTGCGGTGCCTGCACGCCTACGGCCTGTGCCTCTGGCGGCTCGAGCGGTTCGAGGAAGCCGAGCGCGTCTTCGAGCGGATGCTGTGGCTCAATCCGTCCGACAACCAGGGGGTGCGCTTTCTGATCGGCGACGTGCGGGCAAAGACGACGTGGGAAGCCCACCAGGCTGCCGATCGGCAACGGACCGGGAGGATGTGATGCGCAGACACGCTCTCCGCGGCGAGGCACTCACACTCGACGCGGCGCTGGAGCTCATGACCAGCCAGGAGCTACGCAAGCTGGCCGGCCTGACAGGAGAGAAGATTCCCTCGCGGAAGGGTGATCTCGTCGCGGTCAACCGGCGACACCTTGCCGGGGACCGGCTGAGGGCTGTCTGGCAAGACCTCGACGAGCTACAGCGCGCGGCAATTGCCGAGGTGGTCCACTCGGTGTCGACCACGTTTCCGGCCGAGCGCTTCCGTGCCAAGTACGGGCGGAGTCCCGACTGGGGAACTGCCGGCCAGTTTGGCCTGGGTCGCCGCCCCTCGGCCCTGTGCTTCTTCTTCTACGGCAATGGCGTGATGCCCGACGACCTCAAGAAACGGCTCAAGGCCTTTGTGCCGCGGCCGGCCAAGGCGCAGATCGAGATGCTCGCCGAGCTGCCCGCGGCCTATGATCGGCCTTACTCGCGATGGAACGCGAAGAAGAAGACCATGGAGCAGGGAATGGAGGCGGTTGCTCTCACGGTCCGCGAATCGGAGCGCGCCGCCCAACGAGAACTCCTTGCGATCCTGCGTCTCGTTGACGCGGGCAAGGTTGCGGTGAGCGACAAGACGCGGCGGCCCTCGGCGGCGACCGTCGAGATGATCACAGGCATCCTGGAGGAGGGCGACTACTATCCACGCCTCCCGGTGAAGAACAAGTGGCACGACGAGAATGCCGGGCCGATCCGCGCCTTCGCGTGGCCGCTGCTCGTCCAGGCGGGCGGTCTCGCGCAGCTCTCGGGTGCGAAGCTGAAGCTCTCGAAAGCAGGCCGGCAAGCGCTGTCAGAGCCCGCCGCCGAGGCCCTCCGCACCCTGTGGTCGAAGTGGATCGATGCCAAGATCCTCGATGAGCTGGCGCGCATCGAATGCATCAAGGGGCAGACGGGCAAGGGCAAGCGCTGCCTCACGGCGGCATCGTCGCGTCGAGATGCGATCGCTGACACGCTGGCCGAGTGTCCGACCGGCGTCTGGATCGCCACCGACGAGTTCCTCAGGTTCCTGCGCGCATCCGATCAGGACCTCGTGGTGACACGCAGCGGCTGGGACCTCTACATCTGCGAGCCCCACTACGGATCTCTCGGCTACGAGAACTGCGAGCGGTTCCTGGAGCAGCGTTACCTCTACGCATTCCTGCTGGAGTACGCCGCCACCCTGGGTCTCCTGGACGTCGCGCTCATTCCTCCGGCGGGCGCGAGGCATGACTACGGCGGTCTCTGGGGCACAGACGATCTCGAGTACTTCAGCCGCTACGACGGTCTGATGTACTTCCGCATCACACCGCTGGGCGCCTACTGCCTGGGGGCCGGCGAGACCTACCAGCCGGCGCCCGTCGAGGTCCGGCCCGTCTTGCGCGTGCTGCCCAATCTCGAGGTCGCGGCCATTGGCGCCGAGCTCGAGCCGGGCGATCGACTGGCGCTGGATGCCTACGCGACCAGGGCCTCCGACCTCGTCTGGCGACTCGATGCCGGCCGGCTGCTGGCGGCCATCGAGGCCGGCCGCCCGGTCGAGGAGATCCGGGAATTCCTGGCCGCGCGCAGCCATGGCCCCCTGCCCGCAACGGTGTCGCGGCTTCTCGAGGATGTGGGCGAACGGAGCGTCAAGGTTCGCGACCGCGGTCTCGCTCGCCTGGTTGAGTGCGCCGACGCCGCCCTGGCCGCGCTCATCGCCAACGACGCGCGCACGCGCAAGCATTGTCTGCGCGCCGGGGATAAGCACTTGGTGGTGCCGGCCTCCGCCGAGACCGCCTTCCGTCGCACCCTGCGCGAGGTCGGCTACCTCCTGGCCACGGGCGAGATCAAGGCCCGGAAGCCGCGGGCAAACCTGGCGCTTGAGAATGCCGCCTTACGGCAGCCACGCAGCGACTACATCCGGACTCAGTAGCGCCCCAAACTCCGCGCCGCGGATCGCACATTCTGGATTGCTCTTCACCACCGTTTCTGGTCCGACTCCCGCGCGCTCGCCTGTCATCGTCAAGCCTGCCACGGTCGTCGGCTGGCACCGCAAAGGCTTCAGGGGGATCTGACGTCGCAAGTCATGTCCTGGCAAGATCGGCCGCCTACGGATTCCCCGGACACACATCGCCTACATCTAGCGCATCTCCGCCGACCAGCCCGGATGGGCAAAGGATGGGGAAAGGACAAGATCGCGGAGGAACTGGCGGCCAAGTTTGGCATCCAAGTTTGACAAGTTTGACATCCACCATGCGCCCAGCACGATCCGACGCCATGTCCCCCCACGCTGCCCTGGGTGAAGCAGCAGATCCGTGTGCTTCGCCTCATGTCGAGCGGTTCAATCGGACGTTACGTGAGGAGGCCGTGCACCACGTCATCTTCCTCAGTGTCGATCACATCCGCCGCGTCGTTGCCGAGCACATTTGATGCTACAACGGCGCGCGACCGTCACAGGCTATCCATGGGATTCCGGAACCGTACCCGGAAACGTATCCCGAACTGCGGCAACCTCCTGCACCAGAGGGGAAGCTGGCGGCGCTCCCAGTCCTCGGTAGTCTCCAGCTCTCCAGCACGACTACAGGTTGGTGGCGTAAACGGGCGCTTGGACGCAGCGTAAGCAAGAGCCGTCACGATCTAGTGCCGGATCAGTCGTCATGCTGCGAAATCAACTCTTCGCGGACTACGGGGGCATGCGGGCTCAAGGCGGTGGCTGGGCGGCGCCGGGGCGAAGGCCGTGCGAGAAGCCGTGCGACTCGTGTGGCAGGCGCAGGCTTGCTCACTTCCGGATCCAGTGCCCCGGTTGCGCCTGGCACCGGTCCCCACGCATATCTGACTGCGATATAATGGATTGGCCTCCCGAAGCCGCCGCGGTCGCACGGATTGGAAACACGAGTATCCACCGGCTCCCGGGAATGGTTGGTCGAGCCGATGCCCCCCCCGGGCGGGGGGAGCAGGCTTCCGGCAGATTCCCGGAGGATTCCCGGCAAGTTCCCGGCAAGTTCCCGGAAGACTCCCAGCAAATTCCCGGCAACTTTTTTTGCGCGACCGACTCCGGTTTGCGCACTTCCAAGTGGCTCATCAGCTCGATTTCACATCGATCGGGGGAGCGGGCCTGTCCGCTGGGTGGCTTTGGTTCCCC
>CAZPGB010000108.1:0-8925 GCA_964585945.1 uncultured bacterium
CAAATGGGTTCGTTCTCAAGAGCAGAGGCGGGTCCGTTCTGGTTAGCGTTGAAGCTTTCGCCCCACGGCATTCCCGGCGAGGAGCTGTTCGTCGAGCACCTGCACTTCACCGCCGCGGCCCACAACCTGCTGGCCGAGGCGCTGGCGCATCGCCTCTACCGGCTGGGCTGGGTCGCGCCGCCGGGCGCGTGGCGGTGGGACCGGGACCTACCGCCCGAGGCCTACGCCCTGTTGGCGGGGCTGACGGAGCTGGATCAGGAGATCGGCGAACAGCGCATCCACCGCCTCACCCAGCGCTGGCCGTTCACCGCCGCGGGGATACCGCCTGTGCCCTGGCGCTCGTCGCGACCGCGCATCATCGACTCCCTGGCCGCAGGCGTGATCGAGAAGCGCCTGGCGCTCAACGAGGCGCACGCCGAGTTGGGTCGCCACTACGCCGCGCAGGGACGCCGGCATCTGGCCTTGGGGGAGTTCTACGCCGCGCACCGGATGTGCCCGTTGGATCCCGGCTCGGCCCGTCTGGCCGCCGGCACGCTGATCGAGCTGGGCCGCCCACGGGAGGCCTGCGCGTTCCTGGAGCGGGCGCTGGCCCTGGACCCGGATTGCGCTGAGGCCCGCCGCCTGCTGGCGCACGTGCGTGCGTGCGCGGATTCGGCCGGCCCCGCGCCCGGTCCCAAGAAAGCGCGCGCCCGCTGAATCCGCGGCGCGGCCGGCGATCACCGGGTCACGATGATCCGCCCGCTGGCGGCGGCGCCGGGCGTGCGCAGCCGGGCGAAGTAGACGCCGCGGGCGCAGAGCCGGCCGCTCGCGTCGGCCCCGTCCCAAGCCAGCCGGTGAGGGCCCGCATCCAGCTCCGCCGTGCTCAGAACCCGCACACACCGTCCGGAGGGATCGTAGATCTCGAGCTGCGCCCGGCCCTCGCGGGCCAGCGTGAAGGCCAGCATGCCGCCGGGCCGGAAGGGGTTGGGCTGCGCCCCCAGGAAACGCGTCTCTCCGGGGACCGGCGTCTCATCGTCCAGACCCGCGTAGGCCTGGCCGAGGATCGCGAAGTCGTCGACGCCGACCTCCACCGCCGAGTCTTCCCCCGTGTCGGCCGCGATGAACCGCACCCGCATGCTGTCGCTCAGCGTGGTCACCTCCTCGATGGCCACGGAGAGCTGCGTCCAGGCGTGATTGGAGGTCGTGGTAACGATCAGCGGCACCCAGGTGCGCCCGGCGTCGTTGGAGATCTCCACGCGCAGCGTGTCGTCCACGAAGTAGGAGGTGTCGTTGCTGTACCACCAATAGAAGCTGACCACCGGCTGCCAGTACCAGGTGGCGTCGAAACAGGGGCTCGTGAGCGTGGTGCGCCCGCCGTCGACGTCGTTCTGGTGCTCGCCCGCACCGGGAACGCCGTTTCCGGTCACGAAGCAGATGCGTCCCGGATCGGGCGTGGCGTCGTCTTCCGGTTGCACCACCACGCTGCCGTCGTAGACACCGTTGGGATCGCAGCGCACCCACCAGCCGTGGAGCGCGGTGTCGCCCGGATCCCCGATCTGCCAGCCCTGATCCACCTCGAAGTCGTCGGCCACGCCATACTCCAGGGCCAGATCCACGATGCCGGCGCTCGAGTCGGACACGACCACCGTGGTGTCGATCCACTGGTGGCTGAAATGGACCGCGCGCAGCACGAGCTGCGTGTCGACGGGAACCGACGCGAAGCGGAAGAACCCGTCCTGGTCGGTGAGCTGCGCCGCCAGAGGCGTGGCGAGCAGTTCCAAGCGCGCCCCCGTGATCGGCAGTCCGCTCCCGGCGTCGGTCACCGTTCCGCTCAGCTCGGCCGCCGGCCCGGGCACGAGCTGGACATCGAGGGGCGTGGTCATGCCCGGCATCGTCGAGGCGATCAGCGTGTCGGGGAGGTAGCCGAAAGCGCGCGCTTCGATCGAGCGCAGGCCGGCCCGCAAGCCGTAGATCGCATAGCCGCCGCCGGCGTTCGTCGTGTCGCACACGCCCGCGGTGAGCGCCGTGACCGCGACCCCGGCGAGCGAGTCGCCCGTGACCGCGTCGGTCACCACGCCGCTCACCGTGGAGAGCGTCGAGAGATCGAGCGCCATCCAGACGGCCTCATCGGCCCGCAGGAAGCCCGCCGCGTAGTCGTTGTCCTTGCCCACCGGCCCCAGATCCACCGCCGTGAGCTGCAACGCCATCGCGACCTCGCCCGCGGTGATGTCGGGACGCGCCTGCAGCATCAGCGCCATCGCCCCGGCCAGGTGCGGGCAGGAGGCCGACGTGCCCGTGAATGTCAGGTAGCCGCCGCCCATGCGGGTCGAGAGGACGTCCTCCCCGGGCGCGACCAGATCGGGCTTGATCAGGCCGCCCTCGCCGGTCGAGTAGGCGTAGTCGAGGTACTCGGCAGGCATCGGATGGGGGTATTCGGGCCAGACGGCCGCGATGTCCTCCCACGCGAAGGGGCCGCGGCTGGAGAAGTCCGACAGCACCACGCTCGAATCGACCGATCCCGCGCCCAGCGTCGCACTCACGCCGCCCGACAGGTACTGGTCCGGATGCACCCAGGCCGCGGGGCAGGAGCCCGGAACGCCGATGTTGAAGGGAATCGGATCGAGGAACAGCTCGTCGCCCACGTTGCCGATCGAATTGGCGTGCAGCATGCCCAGGGCCAGCTCATTGTCGGTCACCTGGCGCCAGAAGGCGTAGTCGGGCTTGGGCTCGAAGTGCCACTTCTGCGTGGACGACATCGAGATGACGTCGGCGCCGTTGTCGCAAGCGTACTGGATCGCCGCGAAGACGTCGCCCCAATCACCGCCCGTGGCCCTGAGCGGCATGATCAGCGCGGCCGGCGCCACCCCGGTGATGGTCCCGCTGGTGCCGTCGCCCGCGACGATGCCCGCCGCCCGCGTGCCGTGATCGGTGCTACCCGTGCCCATCGGGTCGTTGTTGTCGAAGACGAAGTTCCAACCCAGGGTATCGTCGACGAAGCCGTTGAAATCATCGTCGATGTGGTTCCAGGGCACCTCGTCGACGTTCTCCCAGATGTGGCCCGCCAGGTCGGGGTGCGTATAGTCGACACCGGTGTCGATGATCGCGACCGTCACGCCCGATCCGTCGATCCCCATGCCCCAGACATCCGGGGCGCCGACCGCTTGCACGTGCCAAGCGATCTCGCGCTCATCGCGCGGCAGACCCATGCGGGCCGGCTTGCTGCGCAGGCCGTGGGCGGGAACGACCTCGTCGATCTGCTGATCGGGCTCGACCGGTGGGTTCCAGATGATCCGATCCACGCTTTCGTAGGCCGCCAGCGCCTCGATGACCGCGGCCGTCGCCCGACCGACCACCGCGTTGGCGATCCAGAGACTGTGGTACTCCTGCACGCGACCGGCCTGCACCTCCTGATCCAAGTAGGCGACCAGCGGCCCCTGACTGTCCGATGCGATCTGCTGTAGCACCCCGCGGGCGTAGGCTCGGCCGGCGTCGCGACCCTCGGTGGCCGCGATCTGCTCAGCCTCGATGCGCAGCCGAACCGGGTCGGCCTGCTGCGCGCACACCACGATGAAGCCGACCGCGGCATCGGGGCTCGCATCGCCCAACCGCCGGGCCAGGGGCGGCGTGATCTTGTCCCGATGGTCGTCCACCGCCGCGCCCGCCGCGCCCATCGCGGCCAGCACGAGGGCCAACCAGAGCGGGAAGATCCCTGCCGGGCGAAAGGCGCGCGCGCTTTGGCCCAGGAACATCGGATGACGACTGCGGGCGGGCGCGTCCGGTGCGCTGCGCGTGGGCCCTCGTCCGTGGATGGTGATGGCGTGCCTGCGATGCATGCGGCTCCTCTGCTGCGATTGCACGTCGTCCGGTTGTCGATCTACCGTGAGACCACCGAGCCCGGCCGCTGCCGGACCGGGCTCACAGGTGCATGGGACAAGTATACCGCACCCGAGCCGGGCCAACAAGGGGAACGCCACACACAATCGACTACGTTGCAATAAGTTAGGCGCTCGTTCCGTGGCCGGATTCAACCACGGAGGGCCAAGCGGCCGGCAGTGCTGCGATTCCATGGGGCCGCGTGCGCAACGGCGCGTGCACGGGCCCCTGTGATCACCTGCGGGCGTGGTGCATGCGCAGGGCCGCCGAAACGATCGCCGCGGATTCCTGCGGCGCATCGGGCGCTCGCGTCACCTGACGCACCAGCGCCTGCGCGTCGGTTCGTCCCAGTCCCAAGGCGACCAGCGCTTCCACGGCCTCCGCGGCGCCCGCGATCCCCGCGGCCCCGGAGGGTGCGTGGTCGATCTCGGCCACCTTCTGGAGCTTGCCGGCCAGCTCGACCACGATGCGGGCGGCGGTGCGCTTGCCCACGCCCGGCACGGCCTGGAAGCGGGCGGCGTCGCCCGCGGTGGCCGCGGCCGCGATGTCCGACAGACTCATGTACGAAAGCAGCCCGACGGCCAGGCGTGGACCGATGCCGGGAACGCCGAGCAGCACGCGGAACAGGTCCCGCTGCTGCGGATCGCGAAAACCGAAGAGCTGCCACGCGTCGGGCCGCACCAGCAGGTGCGTCGCCAGGCGGACCTCGGCCGCTTCGGGCGCGGCGATCTCGAGCTGGCTGAGCTCGTCGCAGACCCCCACGGGCACCAGGAGCCGGAGCGACCATCCGCCGACCTCGACCACGACGTGGTCGGCGCCCACCGCCACCAGCCGTCCGCGCACCGCTTCGATCATGACGCGCTCACCCGCATCCGCACCGCCGTCGCGGGGCAGCCGATCCGATGGGCGTGACAGACAGCCACCGCCAGCGCATCGGCCCCATCCTCGGAGAGCGTCGCCGGTGTCCCGGCCACCAGATGCCGCACCATCATCTGCACCTGATGCTTCGACGCCCCGCCGGCGCCCGTCACCGCCTGCTTCACCAGACGCGGCGCGTACTCGTGGAAGGAGGCCCCACTCGCCATCGCGGCCACCATCAGCGCTCCGCGGGCGTGTCCCAGAACCAACGCCGCCCGCGCGTGGCGGCCCATGAAGCATTCCTCCATGGCCACCGCCTCGGGTCCGACGCGCTCCAGCAACCCCTCCAGGTGCCCGTGCAGGATGCGCAGCCGCACGTGGAGCGGATTGTCGCCGCGCAGCTTCCAGACGCCCCCTTCAACCCATCGCAGGCGTTGGCCCTGGGCCACAATCAGGCCGTAACCGGTGCATCTCGATCCGGGATCCAAGCCGAGAATCAGCATCGTGCCTCCGCGGCAGCGCGCGCAGCCGCGCCCCCAGTGAGAGCTCCGAGACGACAAAGGGCCGGGTCCGCTCGAGACCCGGCCCGATCCTAGCCCGTCGCGGACTGCGCCGCAATCGATCCACACCCGGTGCGGGCGCGGGCCCGTGTGCGAAGCCCCCACGCTGCGCGCGGCGGGCCCGCGGACGGGTCATTCTTCGCCTCTGAGCGCCTCCATCACCTCGGCCGGCGCGTCGAAGTTGGCGTAGACCTTCTGCACGTCGTCGTGGTCCTCGAGCGCCTCGAGCAGTCGCAGCAGCTTCCGCGCCGTCTCCTCATCCAGCATGACCGTGTTCTGGGGCACCTTGGAAGCCTCCGAGGAGAGCATCGGGATGCCCGCCTCCTCGATCGCCTGCGTCACCTGCGCCAGGTCCGTGAGGGCGGTGGAGACCTCGTAGACGTCGTCGGATTCGGTGTTCACGTCCTCGGCCCCCGCCTCAACCGCGATCTCGAAGAGCTTCTCTTCTTCCACCGCGTCCTTGGCGATGGTGATGATCCCCTTGGGCTCGAAGAGCCACGAGACGCACCCCGTCTCACCCAAACTGCCGCCGTACTTGGTGAAGATGTGCCGGACCTCGGGCGTCGTGCGGTTCTTGTTGTCGGTGAGCACCTCGACCAGGATGGCCACCCCCGCATGTCCATAGCCTTCGTAGGCGCTCTCTTCGTACACCGCCCCCGGAAGCTCGCCGGTGCCCTTCTTGATGGCGTTCTCGATGTTCTTGGCGGGCATGTTGGCGGCCTTGGCCGCGGCCACGGCGGTTCGCAGGCGGGGGTTTCCCGTCGCGTCACCGCCGCCCTCGCGGGCGGACACCGTGATCTCGCGAATCAGCCTCGTGAAGAGCCGCCCGCGCTGCGCGTCGAGCTTGCCCTTCTTGCGCTTGATGGTGCTCCACTTGGAATGACCGCTCATAACGACCTCGCTGCCCAGCAACGCCCGTACCCGCTCTTCCCAGCGGCGCCCCGCACGATCGTGGAGCGACTAGGCGTCGGCCTCTTGCATCTCCCTCTTCAGCGTCTCGACCAGCTTGCCCAAGACGTCGCGCGGCACCTCTTCGTAGTGTGACGTCTCCATGGTGAAGCGCCCGCGCCCCTGGGTCATGGACCGCAGGCTGGCCACGTAGCCGAAGAGCTCGGCCAGCGGCGCCTCGGCGCGGATGATTTGCTTCTTGCCCACGGGCTCCATGCCCTGGATGCGGCCGCGCCGGCTGCTCATGTCACCCATGATGTCTCCGGTGAAGGCCTCCGGCACGAGGATCTCCAGCTTCATGATGGGCTCGAGGAGCACCGGCTGGCACTTGATGAAGCCTTCCTTGAAGGCGATGGTGCCGGCCATCTTGAAAGCCGCCTCGGATGAGTCGACGTCGTGATAGGACCCGAAGTGAAGGGTCGCCTTGACGTCCACCACCGGGTATCCTACGAGCACACCGCGGTCCATCGTCTCGCGGATGCCCTTCTCCACCGCGGGGATGAACTTCGACGGAACCACCCCACCGACGATCGCGTCCACGAACTCGAACCCGCCGCCTCGCGGCAGCGGCTCCAGCTTCAGGTGGACATCGCCGAACTGACCGCGCCCGCCGGTCTGCTTCTTGTGCCGCCCCTGGATGTCCTCGATCACGCCCTGAATGGTCTCGCGATAGGGGATCCGCGGCTTGAGCGTCTCCACCTCGACCTTGTTGCGCGTGCGCAGCCGCTCGATCTGGACGTCGATGTGCTGGTCGCCCATGCCGCTGAGCAGCGTCTGCCGCAGCGCGGAATCGACCGTAACGCGTAGGGTCGGATCGAAGTCGGTCAACCGGTTGAACCCTCCGGCCACCTTCTCCATGTCGCCGCGGTTGGCGGAGGTGACCGCAATGGTATGCAGCGGCATCGAGAAGTCGATGGGCTGGATGAGGATCCGCTTGTCCTTGGGACCGATCGTGTCGTTGGTCTCGACACCCTTGATGCGCGGCGTGACCCCGATGTCGCCATAGACCAGCTCCTCGAGGTCGATGCGCTCCTTGCCGCGCAGCGCGTAGATCGCGCCCACGCGGACCGAGGACTGCTTGCGGGTGTTGTAGTAGTCGCCCGGCGCCAGCTTGCCCGAATAGCAGCGCAAGCAGGTGAACTCCCCCAGCCGGTCGTCATAGTAGGTCTTGAAGACGAAGCCGACCGCGGGGCCGTCGTTGCGGCTCTCGTAGGGTGCGGCCTCCTCCTGACCCTCGCGCAGCGCCTGGGGAGGCGGCGCCTCCATCGGGGAAGGTCCCCACGTGCACAGGAAGTCGAGAAAGCGGTCCAGGCCGACCATCGATTCGGCCGAGATCGGGAGAACCGGAAAGGCGGTGCCCTGGTGCACGCCGGCCTGCAGTCCTTTGCGGATCTCCTCGGGCGACAGCTCGCCCTCTTCCAGGTACTTCTCCAGCAGCGCGTCGTCGGCCTCCGCGGCCGCCTCGGACATCGCGCCGCGCAGCGTCTCCACGGTGGAGGCGATGTCGGCCGGCATCTCCCCGGCCTTGCTGTCTCCCTTGCCGGCGTCCAGGAAGGCCTTGGCTTCCACCAGGTCGACCACACCCTTGAAATCCGCCGCGTTGCCGATCGGCACGCAGAAGGGCACCGCATTCTGCGAGAACTCCGCGCGCAAGGCGTCTGCGCCGCGCTGGAAATCCGCGCCTTCCTTGTCCATCTGATTCACGAGGAAGACCGTCGGCTTCGATGCGGCCTGGGCCATCTCGAAGAAGCGCTCGGTGTCGGGCTCCACCCCGGCGGTGGCGTTGATCAGGATCACGGCCAGATCGGCCACGTAGAGGGCCGCCTCGGCCTCTCCCACGAAATCGGCGAAACCGGGAGCATCGATGAGATTGATCTTGTGGCCATTCCACTCGATGGGGGCGAAGCCCATGGAGATGGACATCTTGCGCTTGATCTCCTCGGGACTGGAATCCAGGACCGATGTGCCTTCCGACGGTTGCCCGCGTCGCGTCGTGGCACCCGTCTTGAAGAGGATCGCCTCGGCGAGCGAGGTCTTGCCCGTACCGCCCTGACCGAGGAGGACCACGTTGCGGATCTTCGCGGAATCGTACGTCTTCACTTCCCCAACTCCCCTTGATGATCGCCGATATAGGATGTGCGCGCGCCCCGGCCGCATCGGCCGCGCACGCGCGGGCGGCTCGTACACGCTCAGGGTGCACGACGCCCATTTAACAACGTTGGAAGAAGGTACCAGAGCGCCCCGAGGGATGCAATCCGATAGCGGAGCGGTGAAAACAGAAAGGGCGCTGGCATGACCAGCGCCCTCTCCAAAAGCTCCCCGGCGGCGACCTACTCTCCCACGCGGTCTCCCACGCAGTACCATCGGCGCTGGAGGGCTTAACTACCGTGTTCGGAATGGGAACGGGTGTTGCCCCTCCGCCATTGCCACCGGAAAATCCCGGCTGCCGCGCCGGATCCGACCGGACTGCGGCGCCTCATAACCTGACAACTGGGTGCGATGCGAATCCCTCTTCGCCTTCAAAATCGTGCAATAGACGTCCGACCAAGCCGCACGACCGATTAGTACCGCTCGGCTGAACACATTACTGTGCGTACACCTGCGGCCTATCAACCTCCTAGTCTCGAAGGGGTCTTTAGGAACCTTACGGTTCGGGAGACCTCATCTTGGGAGGGGCTTCGCGCTTATATGCTTTCAGCGCTTATCC
>CAZPGB010000109.1:0-8303 GCA_964585945.1 uncultured bacterium
TCCAGTCCGCGCTGAAGACTGGTTGCGGCGCCGTGCGGGGTATTCGGGACGGACAACCGCGCCATGCGCAACTGCATGGCGTTTGTTAATGCTGTCCTCTTCGCTGAGGCGGCCGATGGAGTTAGATAGATCTTGACAATATGGCAGTATGGCCATATATTCACACAATGTTAAGCAATTCCTGCGAACATCGCGACAGGTTCCGCCGCCAGGCTCGGGTCATGCGAGCCCTGGCGAACGAGTCGCGTCTGATGATCGTTGACCGCCTGAGCCGAGGGGAATGCGGAGCTGGCGAATTGACGCGCCTGATCGGCCTGGATCAGACCACCGTCTCGAAGCACCTGGCGGTGCTGCGGGCTCACGGGATCGTCGACGATCGGCGCGAGGGCAGTGCCGTCATCTACCGGCTGCTCACCCCCTGCGTGACACAGTTTTTCTCCTGCGCGACCCAGGTGCTCCGGGGACCAGACTGGCCACGTCCCGACGATCTGCCTCTCGAGGGGTCGTCGCCTCCTCAATCCAGGAGACGACGGTGAACCGCGCGCGTGGAAGGGGCGTCTCGCCGAGCGCGCAGGTCGTGATCTGGCTGGCCCTGGCGGCCGGGCTGGCGCTGAGCGGGTGCGCGCTCGTGCGTCCGACCGACCCGTACCGGTTCTCAGGAACGCCGGCTTCGCTCGCCCCCGGGTCGGGGCACGGAAGCGGCCGCACGCCCCCGGCGACGCCTTCCAGTGAGGAGGCTCCCGATGAGGAGGCTCGAATCCCCTCGGGACCCATGGACCTGCGCCAGGCGATCGACCTTGCGCTGGCAGGCAACCCTGAGCTCGCCGCGACCGCGTGGGACGCCTCGGCGGCGCAGGCCCGGCGGGACCAGACGGCCGGCGCCCGATTGCCTCGACTCGGCCTCACCTCGAGCTACTCCCACCATCGTGACGAACAACGGCTGTTGCCAATCAGAAGCCCGGGTGATCCCACGACCCTGAGCCGAGACATTATCTCCGGCGACCTTGTGCTTACGATGCCGCTCTTCACCGGGGGACAGCTCGTCAACCAGGTCAGAGCCGCCGAGCTTCTCGGCGCCGCGGCCACCCATCGCCTGGCCCGCAACCGCGAGGAACTGGTCTACAACGTCTCGAGCGTATTCTTTGGCATCCTCGCCCAGGGACACGTCATCGAGTCGCTCGAGTCCTCGCGCAGGTCGCTGGAGGAGCACCTGAAGCGCATCGATGCTCTGATTTCGGCCCAGAAGGGTACGCGCGTCGAGCGATTGCGCGTGGAGGTCCGGTTGGCGGATCTGAAGCAGCGACTCGTGCGCGAGATCAATGCCCTGGCCATCCAGCGGCGCGTTCTCGGCAACCTCCTGGGCCTGGGGTCTCGGAGCGACGCTGTCGCGTTGCAGGACGGCCTCGCCCCGCCACCGGCAGGGTCGCTGCCGGACCTGCAGACCAGCATGATGTCGGCGCAGGCCCATCGTGACGACTACCTGGCAGCCAGAGCCGCCCTCGAGGCCCAGGCCCGGGCCGTGGACGCGGCCCGGGCCGAGAGCTGGCCTTCCCTCTTCCTCCTGGGAACCTACGGAGTACGCTGGGCGGTCGGACCCTGGACCGGTGCGGGGGACGAGCTCGGTGAGGTCGGACGTATCAGTCTCATGATGGAGATACCCCTCTTCGACGGCGGCCGAGTCTCTGCCAGAGTCCGAGAGCAGCGCGCGCAACTCGGCGCCGCGCGCGAGCGGCTCCGCCGCCTCGAACTCCAGCTTGAACTCGAGGTCGAGGCCGCTCTCCTCGATGTCACGTCCACTCGCGAGCGCGCCGCCGCACTGGACACGGCGATAGAACAGGCGCAAGAGAGCTTGCGGATCGAGCAGCAGAAGCACGAGCTCGGGCGGGGCGCCATCGTCGATGTCCTCGACGCCCAAGCGGCCCTGCTGGAAGCGCAGACCAACTACTTCCGCGTCTTGGCGGAGTTGCACACCGCGCTGGCCAATCTGCGGCTGGCCACGGGGGAACCATGGTAAGACGCCTTGCCTACGTCGTGCCCGTGATCGTCGTACTCGTGGGGGGCGCCATTCTGCTCATCCAGGGTGGTTCGCGCGACCGATCGCCATCCGCCCCGCCAGCAGCCCAGAAGAAGCCCCCCATGGTGCGGGTGGCCGCTGCGTCCCGCGAACCGATCTCGTCGATCCTGGAACTGACCGGCGCCGTCGAGCCCTATCGACTTGCCCAACTGGCCTCGCCGGCGGAGGGCCCGGTGTGGAGCCTGCGCGTGCGCGAAGGCGACCGCGTGAAGACCGGCGACCATCTGCTCACCATCGGTCGCACGCAGGGGGTCGAAGCCCAGGTTACCGCCCTGCGCGAGGAACTGCGGAAGGAAGAAGAGGCCCTCAATCGCACCCGGCAGCTCGTGGCGAGCGGCGCCCTGCCGGGAGAGCTGCTCGATGAGGCCCGCGCGAGCCACGATCGCGTGCGGGCCCTCCTGGTCAAGGCGGAGGAGACTGCCGGAGACTACACCGTGAAAGCCCCGTGGAGCGGCATCGTCTCACGGCTCAAGGTGCGGGACGGCGACTATGTCGTGCCGCGCGCATCGCTCCTCGAGATGTACGATCCGGCCAGCCTGGTGATCAAGGCGGCGATCCCCGAGAGGCATGCCGCCGAAGTACGAGACGCCATGGTCGTCACCGTCGAGCTGGACGCGCACCCCGGAGGACCGCTCGCCGGCCGAATCGTCCGGTTGTATCCGTACCTCGATGAACGGACGCGCACCCGTGCCGTGGAAATCGCCCTGGTCGAAACCGCCGACCTCTTGCCGGGCATGTTCGCCCGCTTGGGCCTGAAGCTGTCCACGGTCGAGGATGCTGTGGTCGTGCCCGTGGAGGCGGTGGCCGCGGGGCCTTCCGGGCAACGCGCGGTCTTCGTGGTGGAAGACGGCCAGGCCTTCCGGCGCACCGTGGCGACGGGGATCGAAGACGGCCGGCGGGTGCAGATCGTGGCCGGACTCAACCCGGGCGATCAGATCGTCGTGGCCGGGCAGGAGAAGCTCAAAGACAGCACCGCCGTCCGTGTCCAGGGGCCGACCCGTGAACGCGACGGCGCCACGCGACCCGGGGGCGAGCGCAACCCCCAGGCGCATCCGGCGGAAGGAACGCGATGAGGCTCACGCATCACGCCGTACATCGTCGCGTAGCCACCAGCGCGATCGTCATCGCCCTGATCGTGGTTGGGCTCTATGGCCTGTGGCACCTGCCGGTCGACTTCCTGCCCAGCATCACTTACCCGATGATCAAGGTCCACATCTGGTGGCGCGGCGCGACGCCGGAGGAAGTCGAGAAGAACGTCGCGGAGCCCATCGAGCGACAGATGGCCACGGTCGATGGACTGGACTATCTGGAGTCCTCCTGCATCGAGGGCATGTACACTCTCCAGGCGAATTTCGAATACGGTGTCGATGTGGACGTGGCCTATCAGGATGCCCTGGCCGCCATGGCCAGGGTGGCCCGCGAACTGCCCACAGACATTGATCCGCCCATTGTGATCAAGGCCGATCCCTCCCAGCTCCCAGTTGTACAGATGACCGCCAGCAGCAACCAGTGGGATCTGGTCCGCCTCCGAACCTGGGTGGACGAGTGGCTTCAGGACCAGCTCGTGGCCGTACCGGGCGTGGCCGGCACCGAGATCGTCGGCGGCCTCAAGCGTGAGATCCGGGTGCACCTGGACGCCGAGGCCCTCGAGAAGCACGGGCTTACCATACCACTGATCCTCCAGCGCCTGCGCGCCGAGAACATCGAGCAGTTCGGCGGCCGAGTGACCACCGGCCCGAAGGAGATCATCGCCCGGACCACCGGGGAGTTCTCCAGCTTGGAGGAGATCCGCGGCATCGTCCTGGCCCGCAATGGTCAGGCCAAGGTCTTCCTGCGGGACGTGGCCGAGGTCGTGGACGCGAGCGAAGAGGCCCGGGTCATCACCCGCCTCGACGGACAGCCCTGCGTCAAGCTGAGCGTCCTCAAACAGGCCGACGCCAACACCGTCGAGGTGGCCGAGGCGACCGCCGCGCGCATCCGGGAGCTGGGGCCCGCCTTGCCGGAGGGCGTGAAACTCGGACTGGTCGAGAATCAGGCCGAATACGTGAGCGCGGCTTTGGGTGGCGTGCGCAATGCCGCTCTCGAGGCCGCCGCGCTGGTAATCCTGGTCATCTACCTGTTTCTCGGCTCGTGGCGCCAGGTGCTCGTGATGGCGTTGGCCCTGCCCACGACGCTGATTCTCAACTTCGGCCTGATGAAGCTCGCCGGCTTTTCGCTCAACATCTTCTCCCTGGGCGGGTTGGTCGTCGCCATTGGGGTTCTGCTGGATAACTCCATCGTCGTCATCGAGAACATCACGCGCCGGCGGCACGAACAGCCGGATCTGCCGACAGATGCCATTGCCACCGAGGCCACGGCCGAGATCGGCCCGGCCATTGTGGCCGCCACCCTGTCGTTCATGGCTCTGTTCGTTCCCTTCCTGCTCGTTCCGGGTTTGACCAGCCTACTCTTTCGCGAGCTGATTCTGGTCGTCGCCGGCATCGTCGTCATCAGTCTGGGTGTGGCCGTGACGGTCACGCCCATGGTGACCGTCACACTTCTCGGCCGGGCCGCACCTGGCCAACGCCAGGCGACCGGCTTCGAACGCTTCTTTGAGCGCGTCACCGCCGGCTACGGGCGGGCGCTGCAGGGCGCCTTGCGCAAACGCTGGTGGGTCGTCGCCGCCTTCGCGCTCATCTTTCTGATTGCGATTCCCATGCTGGGGAAGCTGGGGAGCGAGTTTCTGCCGCAGATGGACGATGGGCGGATCATGGTCAAGGTCAAGCTGCCCACCGGCGCGGCGCTGGCCGAAACCGACCGCATCTTGCGCGAGATCGAACAGCGAATCGCCGATGATGAGCTGATCGAGAGCGCCTTCACCCTGGTGGGCGGCCGCGTCTGGGGGCTTTACACGTACGAGATTGCGAACGAGGGCGAGATCAACATCCAGCTCGTACCGCGCCGCCACCGGCCCCTGAGCACCCGGGAGTACATCGACCGGCTGCGACCGATTGTTGCCAAGGTCCCGGTGCCGGGTGGTAACGCGATGGTCATGCAGATGAAGCTCAAGGGCATCCGCAAGCTCGGCAACGCTGATATCGAGGTCAAGCTCAAGGGACCCGAGATCGCCACGCTCTATGAGCAGGCCCGCCTGACCGCTGCCGCGATGAATGACTTGGCCCATTTCACCAACGTGTATGTCTCCATGGACATGACCAAGCCCGAGTTCCGGGTGCAGCTCGACCGCGTCCGCGCGGCGGAGCTGGGCGTGTCCGCAACCGACGTCGCCGACGCGCTGCGCTCGTTGATCTCCGGTGCCGTGGCGACCCGCTACCGCGAGGGCGACGAATACTACAACATCCGCGTGATGGTCCCCGAGAGCCAGTTGGCCAGCCGGCGCGCCGTGGAAAATCTCCCGTTGCACACCGGACCAGGCGGATATGTAAGGGTCAGGGACTTGGCCGCCGTGACGCCGGCGGTCGGTCCGGTCGAGATCGTACGCGAGGACCAGATCAAGCAAGTGATCGTCCGTGGCGATGCGGCCGGGGTGAGCGTGGGCCAAGCCTTGCGCGAGCTGCAGGCGGCCATGGCGGGACTCGATCTGCCGCCTGGCTATGAGGTGGTGTATGGCGGCATAGCCCAGATGATGGGGGAGATGAAGCGTACCCTGGCGGCGATTCTGGCCTTTGCGCTGTTCTTCTCGTTCGTGGTGCTGGCGGTGCAGTTCAACAGCCTTAAATTGCCCGGCCTGATCCTGGGCAGCCTGCCCTTCTGTCTGGCCGGGCTCGTGTTCATGATGCTCGCCACGGGGTTGCCGCTCGGCGCCACCGTCATCATCGGGATCCTGGTCGTCGTGGCCGCGACCGTCAACGACGGGGTCCTCTTGCTGACCTTCGCGCAAGAGCTTGAGGCCCGGAAAGGCTTGTCACCCCGCGATGCCGTCCTCGCTGCCGCGAAAATTCGCCTGCGCCCGCGGGTTATGACTACGGCCTGCGTGTTGATCGGCTTCGTCCCTCTGGCCCTGGCCATCGAGGAGGGCGGTGACATGCTCCAACCGATGGCGGTAGCCGCGCTGGGTGGTCTACTGATGGAAGTCCCGGTGGCGCTGTTCTTGATGCCGTGCCTGTATGTGATCTTCACCCGCGTGGCACGAAGTCCGTGAGGGGGGTGTCCAACGGACACATTCGGTGGAGAGCATGAACGAAGAGGAGCGTCCGTTTCTGCACGGGCAATGGAGGCGCGTGATGTCTGGGTGTTGCGGCGATGCGGCCGAGAAGGGGCAGCCTTCGTCATCGTCTTGCGGCGATGCCGCCAAGAAAACAGAGCCATCGTCCTCTTGCTGCGCTGAGGGCGAAGGGCCGCGTGTGCTGCTCTTTCCCTGTAGCGGTGGTGCCAACGTCGCTGAGGTCTCCGACCGCGCGGCCCGCGAGCTGATGTTCTCCGGGGCCGGCACGATGTTCTGCCTGGCCGGTCTGGGCGCCGACATCCAGGGCATGGTGCAGGCTGCTCGCGATGCCGATCTGAACGTGGTGATCGACGGCTGCCCGCTGGCCTGCGCGCGGAGGATCTTCGACCGCCACGGGATCGTCAACTACCAACACGTCGTGGTGACTGAACTCGGCATCGAGAAGGTCAAGGGCTTGCGCTGCACGCCCGAGCAGGTCGAGCGGACAGCGGCTGCCGCGCGGGCGCTGCTGGGGCAGTGAAAGGCAAAGCGTGACTCCAGCGCTGCCCACCGACGGCTATGGCCACGCGCTGCAGGTCGTCTGGCGCCACCGCGGGTGGGTGCTGGGCGCGTGTGGGGCCTCTACACCTACGAGGTCGCAGCGCTACCCATGGGGCTGAGGCCCCGTGTGCTTCGCCAAAACCTCATCCGAACCAGCTTCTGACGAATTGGCTGCATCTCGCGGGTGAGGATGACCTTCGTAGCGACGGGAGAGAGCATCGGATCGCCCTGATCATGCTGGAGTCTGAACGGGCGGAGGTGCGAGGACAGGGACAAAGTACGTCGCGTTGCCGCGAGTGACTACTCCCCACATGAGGATGGAAGTCAGGCGGTGATCAGTGATGATTTCACTGTCAAGCGTTCCATCTTGGTAGTGAACTGAGCCAACGGGAGGTGCAGCAGCGAGAGAGCGGGTGGGAAGCTGAGAGATGTATCCTATGGGGCGTGTGTGATCAATTGTGTGAGAACGCACGGCGCCCGCAGCTCGCCCTCAAGGTCGCCCGTCGTCTCACCACGGTCATCGAGCGTCTCTGCGCCGACACCTTCGAGACCGACGCGTTGCTCGAACAGGTCGCGGCCGCTCGGCAGCAGGCCTTGGCAGCAGCCGTCACCTCACCGGTACCCGCCTCCCAGCGAGATATTGTCAAGAGTTGTGTATGAGCGTCTAGGCGGCGACTTCCTCCACACCATCAATGAACCTCACTCCCTGAACTACCTTTGCCAGGAGCTCGTATCCGCTGAGCTTTTTCCATCCCTTCTGAGCGCATCGGCAAAGCTGGAAGACCATCGTCAGCGCCGTTACGCGCGAAAGACATCCACGGGTCTTGGCCGTCCGCAGCTTCACCGTTGCGAAGGTTGACTCGATGGGATTCGTCGTGCGCAGGTGCCTCCACTCCAGTGCTCCGCAGGGAATGCGTAGAACGCCAGCAGCTCTTCGCGGTCCTTCTGTAGACATTCGACCGCCTTCGGATACTTCGCCCCAAACATGGCGACGAATGCTTCCAGGGCCTTCTCCGCGTCTTCTCGGCTCTCCGCGCCCCAGATCTCCTGGAGCGCACTCTTGGCCTTCCCATGAACGCTCTTCGGGAGCTTGTTGAGTACGTTGGCTGTCTTGTGCCATTTATGCCGACTTCGGCATAAGGTGCATTACGCCGACTCTCGGATTATGCCGACTTCGGGTCGGGGGGAGCTGCTGGCGGCGGCGCACGCGGTTGCGAGGTTGGCATAATCAGAGGGCCTCAAGGAAGGCGAGCAGCTTGTCGGGGGCGCGGTAGCGTCCGGCCGCGGTGCGGGGAGGTGTGGTTCTGGTGAGTGCCCTTTCTTTGAGAGCGAGGTCTGCGTGCAGGTAGATCTGTGTTGTTTCGAGTCGTTCATGGCCGAGCCACAGCGCGATCACTGAAGTGTCAACGCCTGCGTGCAGTAGCTGCATCGCCGCGGTGTGCCTCTTATGCCGATATCGGCATAAGCGTCATCATGCCGACTCCCGGATTATGCCGACTTGGCGGAGCGCGCGGTGGCGACGGC
>CAZPGB010000110.1:0-8294 GCA_964585945.1 uncultured bacterium
CGAGGAATATCACAACCTCGAGAAGACGCTGCAGTCTTCGATCCTGACGGCGGAGCGGGCGGCCGCCGACTCGCGCGAGCGATCGCGCGTCGAGGCGCAGACGATCATCAACGATGCCCATGTGCGCGCCGAGCGCATTCTGGAGGACGCGCGCAGCCGCCTGCGGCAGCTCGGTGAGCACATCCAACAGCTCGCCTCGGAGAAGGACCTGTTCGTACAGCGCTTCCAGGCGCTGCTGGACGCGCACGCCAAGTTCCTCGCCAGCCAGCAGGGCGATCTGGACGCGATCGACACGATCGACGCCCGCGCTCGCACGATGATCTCCGAGACCGCCATGCATCCTCTGGGCGCGCGCGCAGAGCACCGCGAGCCCCCGGACGACGGTGACGACTACCCTGCACGGGACCCGTACGACCGGGACGCCGAGCGCGACGTCGTGGCCGGCGAGCAGGAACACTTCGAGGAGCCGGCCGATTCTTCCGCGATGGCGCAGGAGGATTTGCTGCCGAGCGCGGACGAATTCGACGACGAGCGCGAGTCGCCGGCGGATCCGCCGCACCGCCGCTTCCGCGAGCCGGCGACCGAGGCCGAATCGGACGGCGAGCTCGATGCACCGCCCGACCCCCGGCAGGTGCACGACCGACGGCGGTCCCTGGAATCGGAGGCGCGCCGGCGCGAGGAGGAGGAAGACGGCTTCTTCGCGCCGATCGAACGGCGCGAGGGGTTCTTCGAGGTGAATGCCAGGACGCATCCCGAGGGAGGTTCCCAGCAGTGAGCGCACATCCGGGGATCGGAGAGCGGGCTCACGCGGCAGCCGCGTTTCTGCGATCGCAGGGCATGGGCACGCCCGCCGCCGGACTGATCCTGGGATCGGGGCTGGACCAACTGGCCGACGCCGTCGAGTCGCAGATCACGATTCCCTACGCTGACATTCCCGGGTTTCCCGTCTCGACGGTCGGGTTCCACAGCGGCCAGTTGATCTACGGGCGCCTGGCCGAGCGCGAGGTCGTCGTGATGCGGGGCCGCGTCCACTACTACGAAGGCTACTCGATGCAGGAGGTCACGTTCCCGGTGCGCGTCATGCGCGCACTGGGGGCGGGCGCCCTGATCGTCACCAGCGCCGTGGGGGGGCTCCATCCGCTCTACAAGGAGGGCGATCTGGTGGCGGTCGTCGATCACATCAACCTGATGGGCGACAACCCGCTGATCGGGCCCAACGAAGACGATTTGGGCCCCCGCTTCCCCGATATGAGCGAGCCCTACGACCGCGGGCTGATCGAATTGGCGGTCGGGGCCGCGCTGCGCAAGGGCATCACCCTGCACCGGGGCATCCTGGTCGCCGTCGCCGGGCCGAACCTCGAGACGCGGGCCGAGTACCGGTTCCTGCGCATGATCGGCGCGGACGTGGTGGGCATGTCGCTGGTGCCGGAGAATCTCGTGGCCGTCCACGGCGGCATGCGCGTGCTCGCCCTGTGCGCCGTGACCGACATGTGCCTGCCCGACGCCCTGCAACCGGCGAACGTGGAGAAGATCATCGCCACCGCGAAGCGCGCGCAGCCGCATTTGAACACGATCGTCACGGGCGTGCTGGCGAGCATGGGAGGCCCGGCTTGACGAGATTCGTGGTGAGCGCGGCCTTCGTCCTGCTCCTCGATCAGCTCACCAAGGCGCTGGTGCGATCCCAGATGGAGCTGCGGGAGACCATCGCCGTACTCGGCGACTGGGTGCGGCTGCGCTACATTCACAACGCCGGGGCCGCGTTCGGCCTTTTCCAGGGCAGCCGCGTGCTCTTCATCGCCATCTCGATCCTCTCGGTCGCGATCGTGCTCTACCTCATCCTATCGGGACGCTACCGGTTCCGCGGCAGTCGCATCGCCTTTGGAATGGTGTTGGGCGGCGCGCTGGGCAACCTGATCGATCGCCTGTGGCTCAAGGAAGTCGTCGATTTCATCGATGTGGGCATCGGTGTCCACCGCTGGCCGACGTTCAACGTGGCCGACATCGGGGTCACCCTCGGGGTGATCTACCTGGCGTCGTCGTTCCTGGTGGCCGAGTGGGAGGGGCACCGCGCCCCCCGGCAAGGTCCGGCCGCCGGCGATGACGGGTTGCGGGACGAGCGGAGAGAAATCCGTGACTGAGAGCGGGCCGGCAGGGCGCCGCATCCTGCAGGTCGAGGAAGAGGGCGAGGGCGTGCGGATCGATCTCTTCCTGGCTGAGCGCGTGGAGGGCATCTCGCGCTCGCGCATCCAGCGCTTGATCAAGGAGGGCGAGATCCTGCTCGACGGCGCACCGTGCAAGCCCAGCGCACCGGTGGCCGAAGGCCAGACGATCACCTGGCCGGCGCAGACCGGCCTCACCGAGGTCCGCGCGCAGCCCGAGCCCCTCGATCTCGAGGTCGTGTTCGAGGACGAGGACCTGGCGGTCATCCACAAGCCGCCCGGCCTGGTGGTCCATCCCGCGCCGGGCCACTGGGAAGGAACGTTGGTCAACGGTCTCCTGCACCGGTGGCCCGACTGGCAGGCCCCGGGCGGGGCGCTGCGACCGGGCATCGTTCACCGTCTCGACCGCGAAACCAGCGGCCTGTTGGTGGTCGCGCGCAGCCGCCGCGCCTATGACAGCCTGCGCGTCCAGTTCGCCGAGCACACCACGCAGCGGGGGTACGTCGCGCTGATCTGGGGCCGGATGCCGTCGCCCGAGGGCGAGATCGACCGCCCCATCGGACGGGATCCTCGGAACCGGCAACGAATGGCCACGGTGGAGAAGGGGGGCAAACCGGCACAAACGCAGTGGCAGGTGCTGGCGGAGTTTGACACTCTGTCGCTGCTTCGCCTAGGATTGCGCACGGGTCGCACCCACCAGGTGCGGGTGCATCTGGCGAGCACGGGTCACCCCGTCTTTGCGGATGGCCTCTACGGCGGCGTGCAGTACGTCATGCGTCTGGCGCCGAGGGACCGGCCGCCGGCGCAGCGTTGGATTCGGGAGCTAGGGCGTGTGGCATTGCACGCCTATCATCTTGGATTCCATCATCCCGCCGACGGCCAGTGGCTGTTGTTTGAAGCCCCTGTGCCCAGGGACATCGAACACATACTCCTTCAGCTTATGGAGCCAGGAGGGAAGGCATGAAGGCCTCGAAGCGCATGGAGGGAAACGTCCTCGTTGTCTCTCTGAGCGGGAAGTTGATGGGGGGTCCGGACGCGGAAGCGGTCCGCGACATCATCAAGGAAAGCCTGGAATCGGGGAACAAGAATCTGTTGATCGACCTGGGGGACGTCTCCTGGGTGAATTCGACGGGACTCGGCATCCTGATCGCCAGCCACGTCACGGTGACCAACGCCGGCGGGAACATCAAGCTCAGCCGTGTGTCGAAGCGGATCAACCAGATCTTCATGGTGACCAAGCTGCATACGGTCTTCGACACCTACGAGACGGTGGAAGAGGCTCTCGCCAGCTTCTAAGGGTCGGACGGGACTGACGGGAGCGGGCCTGGGCGCATGCGGCGCGGCGGCCGTCCTGTCCCGGACGCCCGAAAGTGAGACCCATGACGGAAGAGTGGAGACCAAACGAGATCCGGGTGACGATCCCGACCCACATGGAGGCCCTGGGAGTGGTCGACAAGGTGGTGGAGGGGATCGTCGAGTACCTCGATCTGTCGGAAGAAGAGGCCAATGCCATCGCGATCTCCGTGGTCGAAGCCGGCACCAACGCCGTGCAGCACGGCAACAGCTTCGATGAGAAGCTCCCCATCGACTTCATCTTCGCGGCCGACCATGAGGAGTTCCGCGTGACGGTGCGCGACCGCGGTCCGGGCTTCGACGTCGAGAAGGTTCTCCATGCGGATCCCACGGCGCCCGAGAGCCTCCTGGCCCCGCGTGGTCGGGGCATCTTCATCATGCGGAGCCTGATGGACGATGTCTCGTTCCGCATCGTGGACGGTCAGGGCTGTTGGGCGATTCTGACCCGCAAGCTGCACAGGGGCGAATCGTAGCCCGCGCGGCGACCCGGCTGGAGGCCATCACGATGGAGGAGAGCCGGCCCGGCCGCGAAGCAGGCGGGCGCATCCTGGCCCTGGACCCGGGCCGCGTGCGCACCGGTCTGGCGCTGAGCGACCCCGAGGGCCTCCTTGCTTCACCCCTGGAAACCGTGTCGCTGCCGCCGCGCAAGCTCGTCGACCACGTGCTCGCGCTCATTGAGCGTCACGACGTGTGTCTGGTGCTGATCGGCCAGCCGCGATTGCCCAGCGGCGACCCGGGCGAGATCGCCGCCTTGTCCGCCGATCTGGCCCGGCGCATTCGCGCTCGTGCCCGCGTGCCGGTGCTGCTGCGCGATGAGTCGCTCACGAGCTGGGAGGCCGGCGCCCTGATCCATCGGGACCGCGAGCGCCCGCGCGGCCCCGGATCGGCCCGATCGCGCAAGGCCGCGAAGGAACGCGTCGACCGGACGGCGGCGGCGCTGATCCTGCAGGACTACCTCGATGAGGCGCGCCGCGCCGGTCGCGCGGAAGAGGAGCGCGACGATCGGTGAGGCGCCGGCAGACAACCGGCTGAACGCTGGAGGCGGTGCAAGCGTTGTTGCGTAAGAGCGTGACCTCGATCCTCTTGCTGGGTTTCGCGCTGCTGATCGGGGCCGCGGCGGTGGTCTACGGGCTTGCGCACCGGCAGCTTCACACGCCGCTGGATCCGCGGGGGCAGGAACGCGAGGTGCGCGTGGCGGGGGGCCTGACCCTGCAGGAGGTTCGCGATCTGCTGGTGGCGGAGGGGCTGGTCGGAGAGCGCGTCCCCCTGGTCTGGTGGGGGCGGTTGACGGGCCTCGACCGGCGCGTCCAGTCGGGAACCTATGCGCTGTCGCCCGCGCAGTCGCCGCGTGAGATCCTGGACCGTCTCGTGGAGGGTCGCACGCTCCAGGTTCGGGTCACGATTCCGGAGGGCTGGACGGCGGATCGGATCCTGGATCTGCTCGGTCGGGAGCTCGACCTGCCCGCCGAGCAGCTTGCGGCCGCAGCGGGCGATACCGCTTGGATCCGGTCCCTCGGACTCGGCGCGGATCGGTTGGAGGGATATCTGTTTCCCGAGACCTACGTGTTCGAGCGCCATCCGTCGCCGAAGCGCGTCTTGGCGCGGATGGTGGCGGAGGGTCTGGCCCGCTGGGATGCGCCCCGCCGCACGCGCGCTGCCGAGCTGGGCATGAGTCGCCACGAGGTGCTCACCCTGGCCTCCATCGTGCAGGCCGAGGCGGCGCTGGAGGAGGAAATGACCCGCATCGCGGCCGTGTACCACAACCGCCTGCGTCAGGGTCGCCTGCTGCAAGCCGACCCCACCGTGGCCTACGCGGTGGGCCGCACGGGGCAGCGGATTTGGGCGAAGCACCTGACGGTGGACTCGCCGTACAACACCTACCTGTACCCCGGGCTGCCGCCGGGACCGATCTGCTCGCCCGGGGAGGCCTGCATCGACGCCGCGCTCTACCCGCTGGCCGATTGCCGGGATCTCTACTTCGTGGCGCGCGGGGACGGTACGCACGTCTTTTCCCGGACCCTGGAGGAGCACAACCGCGCGCGGGCCCGGGTGCGCCGCCCGTAGTGCCGCGGGACACGGGCGGCGAGTGGAGGGAGCGTTGCCGGCCGGCGGGGCTCGTGGTAGAGTAGGCGGCCGTCCGGCCAGGCGTTGCGAGGGCATTGCAGGGCGTCTCGCGGCGAGTGTCCTTTGGCCGGCGGCGTTTCTGGCAGAGCCCCGATCGTTGGGCCTTCGAGTCAAGGAGCCTGGGATGGAGAAACCCCGCAAGAAGGGAAGGCGGCCCTCGACGCCGCGTCCGCGCGTGACCCGGGTGGCGACCCGGGTCGAGGGCGCCCGGGTGGGGCGCCGCAACGTCTTGCTGTTCCTCGTCGGTGTGGCGGCGATCGTGCTGGGCTTCTTCCTGCTCAGCCAGGGCGCGGAATCCCTGGCCACGATTCTCCTGGTGGGGGGCTACCTGGGGTTGATTCCCTGGGCGATTCTGGCCAAGGAGCGTCCAGCGAGGCCCGAGGAGGGCGAATAGCTCAGTCTGGTTAGAGCGCCTGCCTTACAAGCAGTTTCGGGGGGAGGGGGCGCGTCAGCGTAACCCCCTCCCACTGCTGCAATCCTCAGTAGCCACACAGAATTACGCCCGACCCTCTGTGACCCCCTGTGACCCTCTGAATTCCTGGTTAGCCCAGTGTATCGGTAGCAATCCGGTAGCAGGCTGGCCGCCTGCGGCTGCGTGCCCCTGGAGGTCACCATGACCAAGGGGCTGGTGTATCTGCAGCTCTATGTGGACGACCTGCTGGCCCACGTGCACCTCGCAGGCGAGCCGACCTTCGTGGTGGGGGCGCGAGTGCTGCTGTGGTGTGCCGCCGCGCGCAGCAGGCCCGTGGGTACCCTGCCCGACGATGAGGCCGAGCTGCGACGCTTGGCCGGGCTCAGCGAAGCGGAGTGGCAGCAGGCATGGCCCTACCTGCGGGCATCCTGGAAGTACGACGACAAGCGCGGCCGCTGGGTGGTGAAAAGGATCGCGCAGCAGGCGAAGCAAACGCGCAGAATTTCCGAAGCACGCAAACGTGCCGGAGCGAAGGGTGGTGCCGCAAGATCAAGGCGCAATGAGGATTCCGGCGAACCAATTGCTAAGCAAAAGCTAAGCACTCCATCTCCATCTCCAGCACCATCTCCAACACCATCTCCAGCACCAGAGAGAGAGAAGAGCGGCCCCGCTGGCGCGGTGCCACAGGATGCTCTCTCTCAGGGGGGCTCCGCCCCTGAAGACGAAGAGGCCATCGCCGACGTGCACCGATGGTACCTCCAGGAGCTGCAGATTGAGCCAAGGCTGTATCCCCTCACAGCGACCCGCAGGGAGGCCATACGTGCGCGCTTGGGGACCTACAGCGTTCCGGAGCTGCGCAAGGCTATCACCGCATGCGCGAATGAGCCCGACGGCTGGCACCGGCGCAACGGCCGGGATGGTCTGACTGAGAATATCCTGCGGGACGATGAGACCGTGCGGCGGTGGTTGCGGCAGGCGGAGGATCTGGAGGCCAAGGCCGCTCCAGCGCAGACGCACGTGCCCGACTACAGCCAGGACCCCGAATACACGCAGCCGCCGAGCCCCGAGAACAGGGAACGGCTGCGGGCCATGACGGAGCAGTTGAGCGACGACCTTAGCATGGATCGGAGCCCAACGGCGGTGGGGGAGTAGGCATGACACTGCGATTTGCGGACGACGTGACACAGCAGCAGCGTGAACGCACAGCGCGTGCATTGTCCCGCGTGCTGCCGGGACGGAGCGCTGCAGAACGGAGGGCGCTGTATGAGCGAGCGAGCAACGCAATGCGCTGCATGGAGCCCGCAGCCGATGTGCTGCGCATCATCGAGACCATGGTCGAGGGTGGACCGCCCGACCCGGCCGACGCGCTACGCGAAAGGCTCAGGGCTGCGCTGGACGCGGGTTTTCTACGGTGGCGAGACCCAAGGGCCGTGCAGCAGCAGGAACGCGCGGCACGGGCGCCCGCAGCGGCCCGAGCAGATCGCGCTGGGGCTGGACCCGCCTGCAGGTGCGCTGAGCTGTCCGACCCCGACCGCTTCGACCCCTGGAGCCCCAGCGAAGTGATCGGGTCCACGCGACCGGCCGAAGCGCCCAGCAAACCGGATCGCGCGAAGACGGTGCCGGGAACAGACCCGTGGGGACCGCAGCACGTGACCGCACGCCTGGAGGGCGGCAACGCGGTCCTGTGGCGCGAGCTGCAGGAGCTGCTGATCGCAGCCCGCGTGTTCGACACACGCGACGCCGACAGCGAGTTGATCGCCTTCATGGTGCGCGTGTGTTTCGGCATCGGTGAGCAGGCTGCAAAGCAGGGGGGCAGGGACGTGTCAGCCGAAGGCTTCCTGCGCATGCTTGTCGATCTCGCCAACGAGACGTGCGCGCAGGAGCCCCGCCCCGGTGAACACCATCCGCCCCAGGGCACCGGGTCTTCTGAAGCGAACGAAGGACCGGACCGCCCAGGGGGGCAATAGGGGGGGGCAAAAGGCAGTGGAACCAAACAAACCGTCGGTGTCCCCGTCTGCACGCGACCGCGAATTGGAACGGGGGGGTGAACGCCCCGAGCCCGATGACGACGCGCTGGACCCCCTGAGTTGGCAAGCGCTGTGCGCGACATTGCCCGACCTGGAAGACGTGGCGGCCGACCTGCCGAGCTTCGAGGACATGGCCGAGCAGATCGGAGACCTGGAGGCATGGACCCGACTTTGACAGTTGTCCTCACATTTGGAGCCTCTCCTCACCACTGACGGCGA
>CAZPGB010000111.1:0-6981 GCA_964585945.1 uncultured bacterium
CGAGACGCTTTCGCGGGCTCGTCCGACGGAGAGACGGATACAATGCCCTATGCTCTGGTGAGGCAGGCTCGGATTCTGGTGCTGCGATAGTCGTGACAAGAGTGAGCGGCGGCGGAGAGGTTCGTCCTCTCCGCCGCCGCTTTTCTCTGGGTGGCATGGGAGCCACCGCGATGATCTCTTCTTGCGGCCAGCGATCTATCTCAGCACGATGCAGCGACCCGATGCGTTCAGCGCCTCCGAGCTCAGATTGAAGAGATAGACACCCGCCGGAGCGTTTTGCCCGCTGTCCGTGCGTCCATCCCAGGCCATGCTGTGCTCCCCGGCGGATAGCGATGCCGAGGACAGCGTCCGCACGGTCCGCCCGCTGATGTCGACGATCTTCACGGCGACCTCGTCCGCCGCGCGTGGAAGCGTGAAGCGGAACTCGGGCTTGCCCAGAGCGCCGATGGTGCTCACGACGGCAATCTCATTTCCGCGCGCCAATGTGCCCGCGCTCCCCAGTCCCAGGCCACCGCCTTGAGCGCTGCAGGTGGCAACGTCGTCCCAGGCGCCCATGTCGTCCACCACGTTGTTGCAGGACACGTTGGCGCAGGGACCCTTGTTTAGAGTGTACTCTCGCAGGTTCGGCTCGCAAAAGGAGGGATCGGCACTGATGTTGCAATTCTGACCCGGCGACGATTGCACGCAGGCCGGCCAGGGGCAGGGCTGTCCGGCGCAGTCGTCGTAGATGTCGGAGACCGCGACAAACACCTCCGACGTTCCGTCGCAGGTGATGAGGTCCGTGCCCTCACCGAACGCCAGGATGCTCCAGCTCAGGTAGACCTCGGAGTTGCTCTCCAGGTCGATGCCTCCCGCGCCCCAGGTGGATTGGTTGTTGGCGATCGTGCATTTCGCGAAGTCCGCAAGGCTACCGGACACGGCCACCGCGCCCGCGCCCAGGAAGGATGTGTTGTGGTCGATCGTGCAGTAGGTGAATCCCACGCCGGAGGGCTCATCGGCGTCGACGCAGAGAATCGCGCCACCAGTCCAGACAGACTCGTTCTCATAGAACTGGCAGTTGTTGATGTAGGCCTCGCAGTCGTCGCCGAAGTAGAGCGCGCCACCACCGTCATAGGCGAAGTTGTCGTAGACGAGACAGTGATTCAAGGTGTAGGCGGAGTTGTCGTCGCAGTAGATCGCTCCCCCAACGCCGGTGCCGGAGGACGTGTGGGGCACGTAGCCGTTGCGGATCGTGATGTGCTCGATAACCACATCCTGCACGGTCCTCTCACCGGTGATCAGAAAGGCGCGGCTCGCCCCGAAGCCGGCGCCGCTGCAGTCGATGATGCAGCTCGTTGGATCCTCAGACACGGACTTGATGATGAAGGCGTGGTCGGGGACAACGATGTTGCGATTGCCCGCCCCGGAGAAGACCCCGTCCAGGAGCAGGATCCTGTCCCCATCCTCGAAATCCTCGTCATCCAAGACGTCCTGAATCGTGGTTGCGCCGTTCGGATCGACCGGCCAGTCATGCCCGTGCGCTCCGATCGTGCATGCCAGAAGTACCGCCAGCAGTGTCGTGATTGCCTTCATGGTCTTCTCTCCTCTCGCGTCCTCGTTGTTTCCCACCCCGGCCTGGGTCTGCCGGGCCTGCGAGAGGTAGGAGACGGAAGGCATCTCACTTTTGGTCGAGGAGCTCAATATTGGGGGCACGCAAAGCCCCAGAAGGGGCAAAGAGGCCACTATTCGTATCAAATCCTGACCTCATGGGCCGTCTGTTAGTGCTATATTGGTGCTCTGCGCGAACCCCTCTTGCCAATGCCGGGGTGAGCCGGAGCGCGAATCAGGAGCGAGTTGTGGGCAATCTGGATAGCCTTCGCTACGGCGTCGAGCACGAACTACGGCAGCACGGCGATCGCAGCACATGCATCGCCGTGGATCGTGCGACAGACCGGCGAGTCGTTTTGAAGACCGACACGCCATCCTCGATCGCCCACGAGGCCCGCGTTCTCGATGCGCTACCCCCCGCAACCGGTCCACAGCTCGTGGACGTCATCTGGTCCGCCGACGGCCACCTGACGCTGGCACTCGAACTGCTTGAAGGACGGTCTCTAGGAGACGCGGCGCAGTCTGTCGGTTCCGAAGCGCTCCCCGCGCTGGCCATCGAGATCTGCCAGACCCTGGGCCAGCTCCACCGCGCCGGCATTACGCACGCGGACTTGAAGCCGAGCAACATCCTGGTCGGCGGCACCGCCCACGCGCGCACCGTGCGCCTCATCGACTTCGGCTTCGCACTGGCGCCCTTCTCGGACCCCGAAGATGCCGCACAGGAACTGGGCGGTACCGTCGGTTACATCGCGCCCGAGCTTCTCAGACGCTGGGCGATCGATCACCGCGCCGACCAGTTCTCCCTGGGTGTGATCCTGCGCGAGATCTGCGCCGCCCACGACGGCCGCGAACGCTGGGACCCGATCCTCGCGAGGCTCTGCGCCCGCCTGCCCGCACACCGATTTGCGGACATCCTGGCCGCCGCCGACGCCATCGCGGATCAGTTCGGTCTGCCGCCGAGTCGGCATCGCCGGCCCTCGTTCTTCGCCGACTCTTCGAGGTTCCGCTCGCCGGGTATCGAGCAACTGCGCGAAGCACTCGGGGAACATCCTGGCGAGCGCGTGCTGATCCAAGCCAGACCGCGAGTCGGACTGCCGAGGATTCTGCGCGCCGCCGTGCTGGAACAGGCCGCCCGGGGCGGGCCCAAGCTGGTGAGTCTCGACCTGGGCGCATTCGACTCCCCGCGGGCGCGCGACTGGGCGGAGCGCTTCCTCGATCGGTGCAAGGAGGCGCGCATGGGCGTGCTGCTGGGGGTGGCCGATCCCTCCCCCGGATTCCACTGGCTTCCGGCCGAGCAGGCCGAGTGGGCGCGTCTCGTCACGCGGGACATCCCGCGGCGGCTGCGCTATGACGGACTGGGCGAGGTGGCCCTGACCGCGATCGTCGGCGATGCCCTCGGTACCGGCGGGGAAGAGGTGGAGCGACTGGGCGGGGTTCTGGCACAAAGGAGCGCCGGCGATCTGCATCTGGTTCGCGATGGGCTCGAAGCGGTTGTGCGCACCGCAGCCGAACGAGAAGGCTTGCGTTGGAGGCTTCGCGCGGCGGAGCTCGACCTGGCGCTCGCCGCATGGTCACCCGCGCCGCCGCCGCCAACGCTCGAGCAGGCCCCCGCGGGCCAACGGCGAGCCCTCTGCCTGCTGGCTCGCGGCGGGCCGAGCCTATCCGAGGCGCTGGCGGCCAGGCTGTTGAACCACTTCCAGATGAGCGAGCTCTTGGCACAGCTCCTCGATCGGGGCTACCTCATCCGCAGCGGCGCCGAGCGGGTCGAGTTCATCACGGCGCACTTGTATCGTGAAGCCCTGAGTGTCGAGTTACGGGAGCAGGCACGCATCGATGCCTGGTTGCTCGAGCACCAGACCCCGCGCAACGAAGATGCCGGCGAGGTTATCCGATCCTGCCGACGGGCGGCGCGCCTCGGCAGGACCGATGTTGAATCCGATCTCCTGGCGCGCGCCGTGGCCGCTGCCGAGCTGCAACGCCGGGGTCGTGATCTGCGGCTCCTGCTGGCCTACCCGGAACCGGAGCCGGCCCCCTGGACCGAGCAGAAGGCCATCGAGGTTGCGTCGCGCCTGACATCAACGCTGATCCCCCACTGGAACCAGGGCAGGATCCTCAACGCATTGGCCCGCGCGGTCTACACGATCGATCCGGCCTTGGCCTGCCGGCTCTTGGAACGCACGCTTTCGCTAGACGACTCCGAGGCGGGAGCGGATGCCTTGCTCCAGCTCCTGAACCACACATCAACGCGCGGCAGCGACGAGGAGTTCGCCCGCCTGCGGCAATGCGCCGAGGCGCGGGAGGAGGCCGGAAGAGGACTCAAGCCTGGGGTCGTCGACAGCTTCCTGGCCCGGCGGGCCTGGCGCCAGGGCGACCCGGCCCGCGCGGAGGAATTGGGAACGATTGCCGCGGAACGGATGCGCGGCGGGGGCTCGCTCTACGAGGCCTTCAACCTTCAGATGCTCGCCATCCTGCGCTTCGCGCGGGATGCCTCCGGCGCAAAGGCCATCATGGAGCGAGCGCTGGAAAGCGCCAGGGATCCCGAGCATCAGGCCCAACTCAGCTACAACCTGTGCAACATGTACATTCGGACCGGCGACTACGAGGCCGCCGCGCGCTGTGCCGATGCGGCGATCGAGGGGCTGCGCGGGCGCGTGTCGCCCGAGCTGTACACCGGACTGCGCATTCATCGTCTCGAGACCTGGACGGACCTCAATCGCGTGGACCGGGCCATCAGCGAAGCCCACAACCTGCTGGGTCTTTCCAGCCTGCGGGCCCTGAAGACGAGGCACGTCTACGTGAGGGTCCTGTTGGGGCTGTGTCATCTTCGCGGCAAAGGATCGCAGCAGGCGATCGCCGAGTGCGCGGGGGCTTGGGAGCAGATGCGTGAGGACGCCGAGCTCTCCCGGCAGACGATGCGCACCGACATCCTGCGCATCTTGATCGACGTGCTGCTGGATCTCGAGGCCTGGCCGACGGTGCGGGAGCGGGAGGAGAGTCTGGCCTTGGGGCGTGAGTCCGCCGCGGCAACCGATCTCACCGTGGCCGCGCGAGCCGACGCGCTGAAGGCGCAGGCATCCGGGGATCTCATCCGCGCCAAGTCAATCCTGGCGGAACGTGAGCCGTTGGCCCGCACGTTGACCGAACGATCGCCCGCCGCCCGCTACCTCCATCACCTGGGGTGCGTGGAGCTGGCCATCGCTCGATC
Source organism: uncultured bacterium (assembly GCA_964585945.1). Classification (GTDB taxonomy): domain Bacteria; phylum Eisenbacteria; class RBG-16-71-46; order CAIMUX01; family WJJG01; genus CAZDKK01. Next base: position 4,793 of record CAZPGB010000111.1, read on the forward strand.
CGACTCGGACGCCGGCGCTGCCCGGCGGGCGTCGGACCTCTTCCGGGAGGTCATCTCGTTCTTCCCCGGTCCGGGGCACGAGCACAACCGGTCGCGCGCGCTGCTCTGCCTGGCGCTGGCGCTGGAGTGTCAGCAAGAAACGGACTCAGCCCTGGATGTGCTGGATGATGCCGTCACCCTCTGCCGCCGGAGTGGTGGGCTGGGCACCTTGGCACGCTGCCTGGAAGCCCGGGTGCGCATCGTGGTCGCCGAGCCCGGTGATGCACAAGGCAAGGCCCGTTCGCGGTTCGAGCACAGACAAGAGGAGTGAGCATGTCCCCCAAGCGACCTTCCAAGAAGAAGTTACGCGAGAAGCAGCCGCCCGATCCCTTGGCCGATGCCGAGGAGATCGCCGGGCTCTACGCCGAGGACGACGCGGGCGAAGGCTCTCCGCCTGCGCATGGGAAAGAGCAAGCGGCAAGGCTTCGCGCGCGGGCCGACGAGTGGGCCGGCGGGCGGGTCGCGCGGGCATTTTCCCAGGATTTTGGCTTCCCAATCGCCAGCCTTAATCCGTCCGTACTCGTCAAACGCATCCTGGACGTGGCGATTCACGCCTTGGGTGCGGAGCGTGGAGTGCTCTTCCTGGGACGCGGGGGCAGCGTGGCTCTCGTCCCGGCGCTCGCGCAGAACGTATGGGGCGAAGAGCTGGAGGAACTGGAGCGCATCAGCCGGACGATCCTCGGCCGCGGACAGGCCGGCGAGATCGTGGTCGTCCAGGACGCGAGCGCCGATCCCAGCCTGCGGGACGTTCCCAGCGTGAAGCTCAAGGAGATCCGGTCCGTGTTGTGCGCGCCGCTGACAGCCGACGGGGAGGTGGTCGGGGTGATCTACCTCGATGTGCCCTCGCGGGTCTGGGACATCCCGAGCGACGCGGAGCAGTACTTGGCGGATTTCGGGAAGCGGGCCGGCGCGGCGCTGGAGAACGCGCGGATCTACAGCAACGCCCTCCAGGAGAGCCGGCGGCTCCGCAGCCGCCTGGACTCGCAGATCGCGCTCGAACGCTTGGTGACCATGAGTCCGCGCATGGACGCGCTCCTCAGCCGCGCCCAATTGGCCACGCGCGTGGGCACGCCGATCTGGATTCAGGGCGAGCCCGGCACGCAGAAGGGACTCCTGGCGCGCTGCATCCATGCGGCCGGCCCCAGGAGCATGGGCCCGTTCATCGCGCACCGCTGCGCGAGCGGTCCGGGCCGTCTCGTCGAGAGCGCGCTCTTCGGCCGCACGGCCCGGGCGGCCACGCGCGGCCACCTCGAGGTCTCCGGCCTGCTGCGGGATGCCGACCGGGGTGTGCTATACTTGAGCGGCGTGAACGAGCTGGCTCTCGAGGTTCAAACGAAGCTCCTGCGGGCATTGCTGGAAGGCTCCGCGAGGGCCGTCGGTGGGCGACAGGACTACCGCTTCGATGTTCAGACCATCGTGGCGAACTCGGCGGACATCGGTCGCGAGATCGAGGAAGGTCGGTTCGACGCGGACCTCTACCATCATCTCGGCGCGCTGAAGCTCGTGGTTCCGCCGTTGCGCGAGCGCCCCGAGGACATTCCGCTTCTGATGCAGCACTTCCTGCGGAGACATGCGGATGACCGCGCCCGTCCCGTGGGGCTCACCTTCGCGCCAGAGGCCGTGTCTTACCTGAGCTCGCTGCCGTGGTGGGGCAACGCCCGGGAGCTCGAGAGCCTGGTCCGCCGTGCGCTGGTGCTCGTGGAGCATGCCACCGTGGATCTCGAGCAGGCCAAGCGACTCGTCGCCGCCGGCGACAAGGATTCGCCGGCCGAGGCGCGCCCCGGGGCTTGGGGGGGGCATGCCCGTCCGGGCGGGATGAGGTCCTTTGCGGATCAGGAGCGGGAGCTGCTTCGCGATGCGCTGATACGAGCGGGGGGCAACAAGGCCAAGGCCGCTCGACTGCTGGGACTACACCGCAACACCCTGTTGCGGAAGCTGAAGAAACTGGAGGTCACCGTCGACCCCCAGGATCTCTAGAGACGGCAGAAGAACGAAGTGGAGGAATGCACCATGCGCAAGAATCGTACGGGTATGAGGCTGCTGGCCGCGATGATGGTTGCGGGGGGCGTGCTGTTCGCCGGCGGGGCCGCGTACGGCTAGTTCCCGTCTCAAAACCCCTGATTTCGACGCGTCGTCGTGCCTGGGCACGC
>CAZPGB010000112.1:0-6614 GCA_964585945.1 uncultured bacterium
TCTTAGCACCCGGAGGCTTCTCTGTCTTCAGGAATCACGAATAATCCGGGCTAGGCGCCTGCCGGAGAAGGAACCATGGCACGCCGGTTGAAGTGCGTCGACCCCGTGGATGGGGTGATGTTGGCGGCCTACGAGGCCGGACTGCTGCCCCCGCGCGAGCAGGCGCTCTTCGAGGCGCACCTGGAGATCTGCGATGCCTGCAGTGAGGAGCTCTTCGAGCTGGCGCAGCACATCGCGGCATTGCAGCAACAGCCCCAACGCACCGCCGTCCACATGGCGGCCGTGGCGACGGGCGGTGAGCGGGCGGTCCGCGCCGGCCCGGCCTGGTGGCTGCGGCCCTGGGCGCGCCTGCGCGAGCTCGCCCATCCCACCCATCCCACCACCATCCACCCGCCGCGCTGGGCGATGCTCGTGCCGGTAGCGGTGGCCTTGATCGTCATGGCGTCGCTGGTCGTGGACCAGACGCGCATCCCGAAGTTGCCCACCCTGGCCGAGCTGGTTCCGTTGCCTCACCTGACGCTGGCGACCCGCGGATCGGCCGACCCGACCATGCAGGAGTACGACCAGGGGATGGAGCGCTATGCGTCCGGAGACTTCGCGGCGGCGGCGGAACATCTCACGACGGCCGTGCGCGGCATTGGTCTGCAGCCCCACCCGCCCGAGGGTGACGCTCCCTCCCAGGCCGCCCGCGAGCTGCAGCGCGATCAGGCGGCGCTCTACGCGGGCATCAGTTGGCTGCTGACCTCGCAGCCCGACTCGGCCCGGACCTACCTCGATCTGGCCGAGCGCTCGCGTTTCCCCCTGATCTCGGAGCACGCGATCTGGTACCGGGCTCAGCTTCGCATGACGCTCGACGATCGCCAGGGCGCCACGCGGCATCTGCGCCGTCTGGCCGAGTCGAGCATGCTCTACGGCGAGCAGGCCCTCGAACTGCTCGAGCGAATCGAGCAGCTATAGCGCCGGTTCTCTCACCTCAAGATCCCCTCCACGACCTCGGGGGTTCGCCCCCGGATCCCTTCCGTGACCCCGGCGCGTTCGCCTGCGCAATTGCTTGCCTCTGCGCTCGTTATGGGGAACAATCCTCGGCGTGTGTTGTTTAGCCTGATGGACTCACCCTGGAAGAGCGAAGTCATGCGCCACATCGCCGAAGCGAGCACGGACTCCTCTGCGCCGCAGCGCCGCCTGCCTCCTGCGCAACCCGCGTCGGGCGGGGCGCGCGCGCGGCTGGGCGCGAGGCTCCTGCCGGTCTTGGGCCTCCTGGCCGGATGGGCATCGACGTCGCGGGCGGAAGTCGGCGAGTGGGTGGTGTCGCAACAGGGGCCCTTCCAGGTCACGCTCGTCGAGACCGCCGAGATCGCGGCCGTCGATCAGGTGTCGGTCTCCGCCCCCCGGATCTGGAACCAGACGCTTCAGATCACCGACCTGGTTCCTGAGGGCACGCGCGTAGAAGAGGGGGATTTCCTGATCCAGCTCGACGATCGGGAGTCGCGTGCCGATCTGGACCAGGCACAGGATGCCTTGGCTTCGCTGGAGGCCGATCTCTCGGAGACCAAGGCGCGGCAATCGCTGCGCATGTCCGAGCTGCGCAACAGCCTGAAGATGGCGACCTTCAACCGGCAACAGGCCGAGCTTCGGCTGAGCGCCAGCCAATTCGAGTCCCAGGCGAGACAGGACATCGCCCGTCTTCAGCTCCGGCAGGCGGAGATCCGCCTGGAACGCACGCAAACCGAGATCGCCTCCCAAGAGATCATCCATCGCAGCGCGTTGGTCAAGCTGAACACCCAGCTTAGCCAGGCCCGCGCGCGGGTCGCCGAGAATCAGGAGCGGATCGATGCGCTGCGCATCGTGGCGCCCATCGCCGGGCTGGTGGTCTATCGGGAGGTCGGCGGCTGGCGCAGCCGCGAGAGGCTGCGCAAGGGGTACACCGCCTGGCCGGGCGAGACGTTGATCTCCATCCCGGATCTGGATCGCATGGAGGCGCAGCTCTACGTCAACGAGATCGACTGGCCGCGGATCCGGGTAGGCCAGCCGGCGCGCGTCTCCCTGGACGCCTATCCGGAAGTGGAGCTGCCGGGCCGCGTGGTGGAGGTCGGCAAGTTGGCTCAGACCTCGCCCGCGCCCGACAGCCCTCCGGGCTTCCCGGTGGTGATCGCGATCGACGGCACGCGTCCGGATCTGAAGCCCGGGATGACGGCCCGCGTCGAGATTCTCCTGGAGGAGATTCCCGATGCGGTCCATGTCCCGGCGATTGCGGTCTTCGAGCTGTCGGGGCAGCCCGTGGTCTTCCCGCGCGACCGGACGCGCGGCGTGGCTGTCCAGTTGGGCCCCAGGAACGACGGGGAGATCGTCATCGAGCGCGGGCTTCCCGCGGGACTGGAGCTGGCCTGCCGGGCGCCCATCCCCGAGGCGGTGGCCTTGGGCACCGCCCGCGAGCTGGGCCGGATCGCAGAGGCCGAGAAGGCGATCGCGAAGGACCTCGACATCCTGGCGCAGCGGGGTCTGCTGTTCGAATACGACCGGCCGCGCCCGCCGCAGCAGCGGCCCGGTCGTGGCGACGAAGCAGACCGGCGCCGCGAGCAAGGCGACCGGCGTCGCGAGCAGGGCGACCGGCGCCGCGAACGCCCCGCGGGCGATGAGCGGAGGGGCGGAGGATGAAACGACCGCTTGGATCAGAGGACACGGGTGCGGGCCAACGCCGTTGGTTCGCCCGGCGACGCCTGTGGGTGCTCGGCCTGGCCCTGATCGCGCTGATCGTGGCGGCTTCGCTGTGGGCCTTCCCACAGGCCGTGGAGGTTGCCACGATTCCCGTCGCGCGCGGCGAGTTCATTACCGACGTGAGTGCCCAGGGGGAGATCGAAGCCCTCAACTCGACCAACGTGTCGATTCCGCGCGGCCGCCGGCGAATGACGCTGCAAATCGTGCGCATGGTCGAGGAAGGGACGCAGGTCAAGGCGGGGGACTTTCTCCTGCAGTTGGACACCAGCGAGGCCGAGCAGCGCGTGGCCGAGGCGGAGAACGACCTGGCCACGGCGCAGGCCGAGCTGGACGCCTCGCGCGCGTCGGTCGAATCGAACATGGCCCAGCAGCGCAGTCAGCTCCTGACCGAGCAGTACAACTACGAGCAGGCCCAGCTCAGCTACAAGATGATGGAGTACGAGGCCGAGGCGAAACGCCGGGAGGCCGAGCTCAACCTCAAGGTCGCCGAGCTTCAGTTGGAGCAGGCCAAGCAGCGGATCGAGGCCCAGGAGGTGATCGACCGGGCCACGCTCAAGAAGGGCGAGATCCGCATCCGGCAGGCCCAGGCCGATTTGGAAGAGGCGCGCAAGACGCTCGAGGCGCTCACCCTCACCGCCCCCATCGACGGCCTGGTGGTCTATCAGAAGATCTGGGCCGGCTCGGAGATGAAGAAGGTGCAGGTCGGCGACACGCCCTATCCCGGCATGCCGGTCATCGGCATTCCGGACCTCTCGAAAATGCTCGTCAAGGCCAGCATTCCCGAGGTGGATGTCAGCAAGATCGAGATCGGCCAGAACGTGATCATCACCGTCGACGCCCTGGACGGGGCGACCTTCTACGGTTCGGTCACCCGCCTCGCGCCGCTGGCGCGCCGGGAGAGCGCCACCAACGCCAAGGTCTTCGACGTGGAGGCCGCCATCGACACCACCGCGACCGGACTGCGACCGGGCATGACCTGCGACTGCCGCATCGTGACCGGCCGTCTCGAAGACGCGCTCTACGTTCCCGTGCAGGCGGTGTTCGAGAAGGAGGACGAGACCATCGTCTATGTCAAGGACGGTCGTTCCTACGACCGGCGGGTGGTCGAGGTCGGCCGCCGCAATCGCGACCGCATCGTGATCCGCTCGGGTGTTGCGGAAGGAGAGGAGGTTTGCCTGCGCGATCCCACGCTGCCGCTGGAGGAGATCGGGGACACCCCACCCCCGGCCGAGAGCCGGCCGGCCCAGTCACCGCGGCCCAGAGACAGCGAGACGATCATCATCGGCTGATCCATGAGACCCACGAGACGACATCACCCGCAATCGGGACCACCGCCGGAGAGACGCCGTGGACTTTCGTGAGAGCCTCGCGCTGAGCCTGGTCGGACTCCAGCGACACAAGCTGCGCTCGCTGCTCACCATGCTGGGGATCATCTTCGGGGTGGCGGCCGTGATCGCGATGCTCTCTATCGGGGCCGGCGCCAAGCAGCAGGCGCTCGAGCAGATCCGCCTGCTGGGTCTCGACAACATCATCCTGCGCTCGCAGCCCATCACGAACGAGGAAGACGAGGAGGGAGCGGTGGTGGTCGCCCGCGGGCTGACCACTGAGGACTCACGGGCGCTCAACGCGCTCAATCCCCTCGTCTCCTACGCCGTTCCGCAAAAGGAGCTCACCGAGATCGAGGTGCGGCGCGGCAGCGAGAAGGCCACCGCCACGCTCGTCGGCACCACGCCCTGGTTGCCGATGCTGCTGAAGTTGCGGTTGGAGCAGGGCCGGTTCTTCAGCTTCGACGATCTGCACGAGATTCGGCGCGTCTGCGTTCTGGGTAACGACATCAAGCGCCGGCTCTTCCTCTTCGACGACCCGATCGGCCGACAGGTCAAGGTGGGGGAGCTCTGGTTCACGGTGGCCGGCGTCCTGGCGCCGACCGTGCGCTCGAGTGGGCAGGCGGCGGTCGGCGAGCGCGATCTGAACCAAGACGTCTACATCCCGCTCAGCACCATCCAGCACCGCTTCGTATGGGCCAAGACGCAGCCGGACATCGACCAGATCGTGCTCTCGGTCGATGACGAGGAGCGCATCCGCGAGGCGGCCAACCTGGTGCGTAACCTGCTACTGGTGCGCCACCGCGGCCACGAGGATTTTCGCGTGGTGGTTCCCGAGGCGCTGCTGCGCCAGAGTCAGGAAACCCAGCGGGTGTTCAACATCGTGATGGGCGCCATCGCCGGGATCTCTCTGCTGGTGGGCGGCATCGGGATCATGAACATCATGCTGGCGACGATCCTCGAGCGCACGCGCGAGATCGGCATCTGTCGCGCCGTGGGCGCCACGCGGCGGGACGTGCTGACGCAGTTCCTCCTGGAAGCGACGATGCTCAGCTTCTCGGGCGGCTTGATCGGGATCCTGCTGGGCTTCCTGATGACCCAGGCAATCGCCTCCTACGCGAACTGGAACACCATCGTCGAGCTGACCTCCATCCTGCTGGCCTTCGGCGTCTCGGTGAGCGTCGGGATCATCTTCGGCATGTATCCGGCGCGCAAGGCGGCCCGGCTCGACCCGATCGAATCCCTCCGGCACGAATGACGATGAGGCACGGCATGCGAACCCCGCACGATCGCTTTCCTTCTCAGCGCGCGCCTTGGCAGGGCTGTCTCCGGCTGGCGCTCCTCCTGCTGGCGCTGGCGCCGGCGGCGGCGGGTCAGCAGGCCGACGCCCCCACGCTCGCGGCCCATCCGGGCGCGGCCTCGCCGGGGTCGTCGTCCCGCGCGATCGACCTGACGCTCGAGCAGGCGATCGACATCGCGCTCAGCGACAGCTACCGGATCCAGGTCCTGCGCGAAAACCTGCGCTGGGCCGAGCTCAACCTCTGGGCCGCGCGGGCGGGATTCCGCACCTATGCGCAGAGCCGCCTCTACCTGCCGGTCTACGACGAGGGCACGCGGCTGATCGACGTGCCCGACGGCAATCCGGTGGCCAAGGACTTTCGCAGCCTGCAGGTCAAGGGCGTCCTCGACCTGATCCAGCCGCTGCCGTGGATCCCGCTGGGCGGCGGGGAGCTGACGTTTCGTTCCGAGGCCTATCAGCTCAACTCCTGGACGCCGGCCACGTACGATCCCGACATCGAGCTGCGGTCGAACAAGTTCTACACATCCCTGCGGATGATCATCGACAAGCCGCTCTTCACCATCAACAGCCTCGAGCTGGGATTGCGCCGCGCGCAGCTCACCTACCAGCGGCAGACCCGCGTCTACAAGCGGTCGGAGCTGGACCTGATCTATCAGGTCACGCAGAGCTTCTACCAGCTCTACCGCAGCACCGAGGAGGCGAAGATCAGCCGCGATCAGCTCGAGCGCCAGGAAGCCATTTTCCGGACGACCGAGGCCAAGTTCCGCGCCGGTCTCATCGCGGAGGTCGACGCCATGCAAGCCGAGGTGGAGGTCATCCAGAGCCGCAACGAGGTGGAGCAGTCCGCGGGCGCGTTGCAGGAGCTGGCCGGAGCGCTGAAGCAGCTCATCGGTCTGCCGCAAGACGTTGCGGTGCGCGTCTTCGACGAGATGGCGACCCAGCCGCTGGACGTGGATCCCGACAGCGCCGTGGCCATCGCGCTGCGCCACCGCAGCGAGCTGGTCGAGAAGGAGATCGACATCGCCGAACAGCGCATCGCCATCGACCAGGTGGACGCGCGCACGTCGATCAAGGGCAATCTGCGGGCCTACTACGACTTCTCCGGCTACTCCGACCCGGATCTGGCATGGGGCACCTCCACCGCCGACCTGTTCAGCTCGAGCTGGGACGAGCTCTCCCGCACCCCGAACCGGGGCGTGACCTTCGAGCTGGAGGTGCCCGTGCGGGACTGGGGCCGCAACCATGCCGAGGTCGAGGCCGAGCGCGCGCGGCTG
>CAZPGB010000113.1:0-6580 GCA_964585945.1 uncultured bacterium
CGGAGGGGCCCGGGTTCCGGCGCTGGGACCGCCTGCCCGGGCGGGTGTTAGCTGACCTCCATCACCAATCTTCGGGTCACAATCTTCCGCTTGCGGCGGGGCGAAGGGTTTCCTACCTTTGCGAGAGTCAAAAGACGCACGGAGGGCGTCAATGGATGTGATTCGATTGAAGGAGATTACGGCCTTCCCCCGTCTCGGGGTCGGAGATCTCGAGAAGAGCTGGGTGCAGAAGGTGACCCTGGATGTCGACATGCATCTGGACCTCTCCGCGGCCGCTCGCAGCGATCGCATCGAGGATACGGTCGACTATCAGCGCGTCTACGAATTGGTGCGCCGGCTCAGTGAGGAGCGCAAGTACCATCTGATCGAATCGCTGGCCCACCGCATCGCGCAAGAGATCCTGGCGCGTTTCGGGGTGGCCCGGGTCTGCGTGCGCGTGCGCAAGCTCAGCTTGCCGTTCGATGCGCACTTGAACTGCGTGGAGGTGGAGCTGACCGAAACGCGGAGTTCGTGATGGCAGCCGACCCGGCCAACTCGGCTGCGATTGGGCTGGGCGCCAATCTGGGCGATCGCGCCGGTTTCCTTGATGGCGCCCGCGCGAGGATCGCGGCTGCGATCGGGCCCTTGTTGCGAATCTCGTCGGTCTACGAAACCGACCCGATCGGCCCGGCGGGACAGCCGCGCTATCTGAATCAAGTCGTCGTGGTGTCCTACGCGGGCGAACCCGAATCCTTGCTTGAGCACTGCTTGGCCATCGAAGATGCGATGGGCCGTTGTCGCGGTGAGCGTTGGGGCCCGCGCCCCATCGATCTGGACCTTCTGCTGCACGGCCGGCGCACGCGCGCGGGGCCGCATCTCGAGTTGCCGCACCCGCGGTTGCACGAGCGGGCGTTTGTGCTCGTGCCGCTGGCTGAAGTGTGGCCCGACTGGCGGCATCCACGCCTGGGGCGCACGGTGCGGGGGCTGCTTGCGCAGGTGGACGTCCGCGGTGTGCGGTCCTGGGTTGGTGACCCATGAATCGTGGAAGGAGCCGGGAGGTGGGCGAGCGCAACGCGTCGGCCATCCACTTCGTCGCCATCGAAGGCGTTATCGGCGTGGGTAAGACGTCGCTGGCGCGGCGTCTGGCCGATTACGTGGGCGGGTATACGCTCCTTGAGCAGGTGGAGGAGAACCCGTTCCTGCCCGACTTCTACAGTGACCGGAGGGCCTACGCGTTCCAGACCCAGGTGTTCTTTCTGCTCAGCCGCTACCGACAGCTCAAACGGTTTCGCCAGCGCGATCTCTTCCGCGGCCCTGTCATCAGCGACTACATGTTCGAGAAGGACAAGGTCTTCGCCAACATCAACCTCGACGATCACGAGCTGGACATGTACAACCAGATTTTCGGGCTCATGGAGCGCGAGCAGCCGAAGCCCGATCGGATCGTCTACCTACAGGCCTCGCTCGACGTCATCCTGCAGCGGATCGAAAAGCGCGGCCGCGCCTTCGAACGCGGCATGGACACGGAGTATCTCGATACTCTGGCGGAGGCCTACAACTACTTCTTCCTCCACTACGCCGGTGCTCCGGTGCTGGTGGTGAATACCAACGATATCGACTTCACGCGCGAACACGCGCTGGTGGCGGATCTGTGGCGAACGCTTATCGAGCACCGTAGAGGCACGGTGCTCTATCGGCCGCCCGCCGCCGGCGCCTAATGGAAACGCGGAGAGGAGGCCGCATGCCAGCCACGCAACGGGTCACCGCCTCCGACTTGGCACGCTGGAAGCGGCGCGGGCGGAAGATCCCCGTGCTGACGTGCTACGACTTCACGATGGCGCGTATCCTGGACAAGGCCGGCGTGCCGGTGCTGCTGGTGGGGGACAGTCTGGGGCAAGTCGTGCTGGGGCATGACACCACCTTGCCGGTAACGCTGGACGACATGATCCACCACACCCGTGCGGTCGCGCGTGCGCAACCCAAGGGGCTGATCGTTGCCGACATGCCCTTCATGAGCTTCCAGCTCTCATCCGAGGCCGCGCTCGAGGCGGCCGGAAGGCTGGTCAAGGAAGGCTACGCGGACGCGGTCAAGCTTGAGGGAGGCGCGCGGAGCGCGGCGGCGATCGAACGCATGGTTGACGCCGGCATTCCGGTCATGGGTCATCTGGGATTGACCCCGCAATCGATTCTCGCGTTCGGTGGCTATGGGCTCCGGGGGCGACGCAAGGAGGAGGCGGAGACGCTGGCTGCAGACGCACTGCGCCTGGAAGCGGCCGGCTGCTTCGCCGTGGTGCTGGAGATGATACCGGCGCCCCTGGCGCGCCGAATCACTGCCTCGCTGCGCATTCCGACCGTCGGCATCGGGGCGGGTCCCGATTGCGATGGACAGGTCTTGGTGTTGCACGACATGCTGGGGATGTTCCAGGAGTTTCAACCACGCTTCGTGAAGCGGTTCCTGGATGGCGCGGAGGTGCTCGGCGGGGCGGTTCGGGCATACATCCAGGCAGTCGAGCAGGGGGAGTTTCCGGGTCCGGAGCACACGTTCGGAGCACAGGAGTAGGAAGAGCCATGGCGACGAAGAAGAAACCGAAGTCGACCGGCCCCAGGACCAGCCCGCGCCGCGCCGACGCGTCCAGGCGCGCGCCGCGCAAGGCTGGGCAGGGGACCGCCAAGCAAGCCAAATCAGCGGGCCGAAAGGCGGCGCGCAAGACCGCGAGCAAGCCTGCGAGCAAGCCGGCGCGCAAGACCACGCGCAGGCCTGCGACCAAGCCGGCGCGCAAGACCACGCGCAAGCCTGCGAGCAAGCCGGCGCGCAAGACCGCCAGCAAGCCCGCGCGCACGCGCACGCGCAAAGCGGCCCGGACGCCCGCGGCTGGACGCACGACGCGGAAGAAGACGTACCGGCCGGCCAAGACGTCCGGTCGCAGGACGGCGAAGAAGTCCACCGCTGCTGGGGGGGCGCTCAAGAAGGTCCGCTCCGGCGGTGGGAGGCAGGCCACACCGTCCAGTGCGGCTGCGGGCAAGAAGCCGGCGACCGGCGCGCAGGAGCGACGGCTGAAGGCGTTGCACCGTGAACTGGAGCAGATGCGCGCGCAGCGCGATGCGCGGGCACACGAGCTCGAGGAGGCCCGCGCGCGGCTGGCGGACGCGAAGGCCCAGCTTGCAGATGCGAAGGAACCTGCGTCACAGGAATCGCCCTTGACGGCAACCGAGCCGATTCTGGCGGCGACACCGTCCCGGGAGGAGGATGCGCCCGGGGCCGAGGATGCGATCGGCCAGGGCATGAAGCGCTTCCAGTCGGCCGAATCTCAGCGACGCTTCTCCCGGGACATGCGCGACGAGGGCAAGAAGATCGGTTTCGTGCCGACGATGGGGGCCTTCCACCAGGGTCACCTTTCGCTGATCGAGAAGGCGCGTAGCCAGAACGACATCGTGGTCGTCAGCATCTTCGTCAATCCACTGCAGTTTGGTCCCGAGGAGGACTTCGACCGCTATCCGCGCGATCTGGCCCGCGACATCGACCTGTGCCGTGCGGCGGGTGTGGATGCGGTCTTCCAGCCCGACGTCGGCGAGATGTACCCCGAGGGATTCACCACGCGGATCACGGTCGGGCCGATGGGCGAGCGGTTGTGCGGCGCATTCCGCCCGGGTCACTTCGACGGTGTGTGCACCGTGGTCGCCAAACTGATCGGCATCGTCGCGCCCCATCGGGTCTATCTGGGTGAGAAGGACGCACAGCAAGTCGTCATTCTCGATCGCATGGTGAACGATCTGAACATGGACACCAAGCTGGTGGCCTGCCCGACGATCCGCGAGAAGGATGGTCTGGCAATGAGCTCGCGCAACAGCTACCTGACCCCTGAAGAGCGGGCGCAGGCCGGGAAGATTCACGAGGCGCTGCGCATCGCCCAGCGCGAGATCCTCGTCTGCAACACGCGCGATCCCCGCGAGCTGGCCGCCCTGATGCGCGATGTCATCCAGGAAGGCACCCAGATCGAAGTCCAGTACATCGAGATGGTGGATCCTGAGACGCTCGAGCCCCGACCGCTCCTCGAGGGACGAACCTTGATTGCAGTGCGGGCGCGTCTGGGCCGAACGGCGCTGATCGACAACATGCTGATCAACGTGCCCGGCGGGCGGATGGCGATGACCTTCAAGACGCCAGGGTGTGAGGAAGGCCGCCCCGGCGGCGGGCCGCAGCTGAAGCGCCGGCGCTAGCCGCTTGCGGCGTTCCCAGGGAAGGGGCATGCTCGACTCCACGTTGTTCATCGTGATCGATGTGCGGGAGCATTCGGCTGCCGCGCCGCCGGTCGCGCATTCGGCTGCCGCGCCATCCAACGCGCATCCGGCTGCCGCGCCGTCCGACGCGCATCCGGCTGCCGCGGCGCCGGTCGCGCGGCTGATCGCGATTGCGCGGTCGCTGGCGCCCCGGCGGCTTCAGATCGGATTCGGCGCGGCGGGCGAGCGTCTCGCGGCCCTCGTGGGCGCGGCGGACGTCAGGGCCGTGGCCGCAGCGGACGTCCGGGCCGTGGCCGCGTCGATCGAGAGTCCCGGTGCGGCTCTGCTGGCCGCGACGGATCCGCCGCAGGACGGCGTGACCGATCTGATGGTGTTGACGACCCGGGCGATGACGCCCGGCAGCGCGATCGACGCGCTGACCCTGCGGGCGCTGTACGAGGTGCACCGCTGCGAGGGCAACGCGGTCACGGTGCTGAGCGCACGGGCGGTCAGCGGTGGAGCTGGCGGCTGGGGCGTGCACCGTGACGCCAAGGGACGCCTGGCGGGGCTGGTCGAGCCGGCCGGCGAGCGCTCCGGGGACGAGCGGTTGGGAGAGAGCCCGCGCCCGGGGTCCAGCGGGAGCCGACCACCCTCCGGACTTTGGCGAGAGGCCGACGAGGTCGCCGGCGGGGCGATCCTTTTCCGCCTTGAGCCACTGCGGGATCTCCTGCGGGGCGGTCCTCCCTGGGTGGACACGCGCTGGCCAGCGGCATGGGTCGAGCCCCTGGTGGGCGCGGGCGGGCCGGCGGGAAGCTTTCTGCCTGCCGAGGAGGAACTTTCGGGTTCGCTGGGGGGCCGTCGGGAGCCGGATGCGAGGTCCTGTTCCCGCTGCCTGACGAATCCCCGGGTCTGCGCCGCGAGCGGGTTGCTGGTTCTGGGCGACCACGCGCATCTGGGGGTCGCCGATCCGGGGTTCAACAGCGGCGAGCTGGTCATCTTTCCCCGCCGCCACGTCACCTGCATGGCCACGCTGCAGGACGAGGAACTGGCCGAGATCGCCGCCATGCTGCGGACCGCCGGTGATCTGCTCGGCAAGGTCTACGCCTGTGACGCCGTGAACCTGAGCGCCGCGTCGGGCACGGGAGGCCACCTTGCGATCCACCTGATACCCCGCTGGGTCGGCGATCTCAACTTCCTGCCGCTTTCCTCGGGCTTCAAGCCGGTGCCCGAAAGCCCGCGCGGGGCCTGGCGACGCTACCAGGAGGTGATCTCATGAGTCGCTCCGCGAACGCCCGCAGCGGCGCCCGGCGTCGCCGGCGGACGCCGAAGAAGAAACCCCGGGGATGGCTGGGAGGCATGGGTCGCTGGTGCGTGGCCGTGCTGCTGGTCTCGGTGGTCGTCCTCTTCTTGGCGTCGTTCCTCGGCCTGTTCGGCCGTCAGGGCGATCCGCAGCGGGAGGAGGCCGTGGCAGACTGGGAGATTCCAAGCCATCGCCTGACGGCGGACCTGGAGCACGGGGACGAGGCGGACCGAGGCCCGGACAACGAATTCGCCACGCGGGTCTCGCGCTGGGCCGAGGAGGTGCGGGGCGGGGAACGTCGCGCCGAAGAGCCGACCCCGTCCGCCGACGCCGACGCCGGCGGTCCCGTCCCGGAGGCGCCGTTGGCGCAGACGCCCGTCCGGGTCCACCTGGCCAACGGCTGCGGCGTCAACCGGCTGGCCGCGTCGCTGACCGATCCGGTGCGCGAGGGGGGCTTCGACGTCTGCGGCACCTCCAATGCCGACCGGACCGATTACACCGAGACGCTGATCATCGACCGCAGCGGGGACCGGCAGCGGGCCGAAGCGGTCTGCGACTTCTTCCAGCGCCGGTGGGGCGTCGGCAGGGTGCTCCTGCAGACCCGCAGCGCGACCGAGACCGAGGTGTTGGTCGTGCTGGGACACGACCTGGGCGCCCGCGTGGGGCACTGACCTGCGGCCGCGCCGCCTGGGCAGGGGACCGCACAACGCATGGACCGGGCCCGAGCCGACGTGGTAGGCTTGCGCCCGGTTGGCCGCACCGGCGGTCCGGAGTCGGGCCGTCGGGATTGAAGGAGGCGAAGATGGCGCTGCAAGCGACCGCACTGGTCATTGGCGGGATCGGTCTGCAAGAGATCCTCGTGATTCTGCTGATTCTGCTGCTGCTGTTCGGCGGGCGCAAGATCCCCGAGCTCGCGCGCGGATTGGGCAAGGGCATCAGCGAGTTCAAGCGCGGGGTGCACGATCCGTCCGACGAGGAGAAGAAGTCGCTGCCGCGCAACGCCGATTCCTCCTCCCGCAAGGAGGACGGGGCCTGATATGGAACAACCCTTGTCAACCCTGTTCGCGGGGTTTTTTCATCTTC
>CAZPGB010000114.1:0-6577 GCA_964585945.1 uncultured bacterium
TAGGGTGCCGGGATTCACCATGGTGGCGTGATGCGAACATTGCACTGTCCAGTACGGAGCCACCCTGCTTCTCGGAGCGCAGCCGATTGATGTGGTCCACCATGACCAGCGAATCGTTGACGACCACGCCGGACAAGCCCACCAGACCCATGACGGCCAGGAACCCAGGCGTCTTCCCGTGCAGGGCGAACGCCAGGATCACCGCGATCACGCCGAAGGGCACCGCGACGAGCACCGCGAGCGGCTGGCTGGGCGAATCGAAGAGCAGCATCAGAACGAAGTAGATCGCCACCACGGCCAGACCGAACGCCACGAACAAATCCTGGAAGGATTCCCGGGTCTCCTCCGCCTCCCCGCCTACCACGAAACGCATGCCCGGGTAATCTCGCTCCAGGTCGAAGTGGCTCCGCGCGGCGCTGGTGGCTTCGACGGGTGTGACGATGTCCTCGTCGACGTCCGCGGTCACCATGGCGGCCCGCTGCCCATCGTAATGGTAGTACATCGATGGCGCGCGCCGCGTGGAGAGCCTTGCCACGTCGCGCAACCGGATGAGCCGACCGGCGCGGTTGGGAACCCGCAGCTCCAGCAGGGCCTCCGGCTCCCGCCGCTCGCGCTCCCGGAGCATGACCCAGAACTCGACGTCCTCGTCGCCGTAGCGCGTGCTGGAGACCTGGCGCCCGTCGTACGCTGTGCGTACGGTGCGGGCCACCTCGGCCACGGTCAGCCCATGTCGCGCGAGCGCCTCGAAGTCCACATCCAACTCGAGCTGCTCTTCTCCCTCCTCGTCGTTGCGCTCGAGGTCGTGCACCCCCTCCTGGCCATCGAGGAAGGCGTACAACTCATCGGTGAGCCGCTTCCGGGTGCTGTCGGCGTCGCCGACGACCCGTATCGTGATCGGATCACCGACCGGCGGCCCCCCTGCTTCCACACGCAGATCGATGTCGGCGAAGCCGCGCAGATCTTCCAGGCGCGAGCGCAGCGAGTCGACGATGGTCGTCGCACGGCGTTCGCGGTCGGCGTAGGGCACCAGGTCGACTCTCAGGAACGCCCAGTGGTCATTCTCGCCCGGCACGTTCGGTCCGTGGGTCCCGATGCGCGTCGAAACCGATTCCACTTCGTTCGGGGGCAACGCTGCGATCGCCGCTTCGATTCCCTGCACCTTCCGGGCCGTGTGCTCCAGGGACGAGCCTTGCGGCACGTCCACCAGCACCGTGAACGCCTCGGCGGTGGCACCCGGAAAGAGAATGAAATCCATGCGCCGGGCAGCATATGTCAGGGCGCCGGCCAGCAGCAGGAGGGAAAGGCCCAGGTACGCGTAGCGCCACCTCACGATCCGCTCCAGGACGCGCTCATACCCCGCACGGACCCGCACGAAGCGACTCGATCCGCCTGCACGTCGAGGATGCACTCGCCGCAGCGAAAAGGCCAGATGACCGGGGAGGGCGATGACGATCTCCAGAAGCGAGAGGAACAACGCCAACCCGATGACCAGCGGCACCATCCGGACGAACTCACCCATGATGCCGCGCATCAAGAAGAGGGGCGCGAACGCCAGGAAGGTGGTGATCAGCGTGGCCAAGACCGGCTTGAAAACCTGCGCGGCGCCGACGGCCGCAGCCGCGACCGGCCCGGCCCCCTCCTCTCGCCGGCGCGTGATGTTCTCGGAGACGATGATGCCGTCGTCGACGATGATGCCGAGGACGACCAGCATGGCGGCCAGGGTGACGATGTCCAGGTAGTAGCCCATCGCGTGCAGCAGGAAGAGCAGCGCCAGCAGGACGGCCGGAATGCTCACCGCAACCCAGACCGCCGCGCGAAGGTAGAGCAGCACGCCCAAGATGATCAGCACCAGGACGAGGCCGATGGCGCCGTTGTTGAGCACCACGTTGAATCGCCGTTCCACGTAGTATGACTGGTCGCTCGCGAAGACGATCGAGACCCCTTCAGGCAGCTTCTCCGAGAGCGAGTCGATCTTCCGCCGGATTTCGGCCACCGTTCGAATGACATCCGCCGAGCCTTTCTTCTTCACCTCGAACGTGATCGCCGGCGTGCCATCGATCCGGGCGATCACGCGGGGATCGGCGAACGCGTCCTGCACGTCGGCCAGGTCGCCGACGCGTACCACGGGTCCGGTCAGCGTGGCGCGGACAATCGTCTCGGCCACATCGTGGGGCGTGGCGTACTCGGCACGGGTCACCACGCTGCGCTCGTTCCGGCGCGAGGCGAAGGTCCCGCCACTGGCGCGGATGTTGCGCCGGGCGATTGCGCCGGCCACGTGCTCCAGCGGCACCTGGTAGGCCCGCATCTCTTCGGGACTCACCTCGATCTTGACCTGCCGATCGCGAAGCCAGAATTCGTCGAGCTCCGACACGCCGGCGAGTCTCTCCAGCTCGTCTTCGACCGTGCGGGCGGTGCGTCGCAGCAGGCGGTAGGGAACATCGCCGGCGACGCCAACTTCCAGGATGGGGAGCTCCCCGGTGGTAAGCTCCTCGATCATCGGTCGTTGGGTCACCTCAGGGGGTAGGTCCACCACCTGGCCGACCGCTTCGCGGATCTCGTCCTTGATGCTCTCCTTGTCGTCGGCATCGAGGCTGATGGTAACGCGGATGACCGAGAGGCCCTCCATCGACCAGGAGACCACCGACTCGAGATTGCCGATGCCGCGCAGCTCCTCCTCGATCGCATTGGTCACATTCAGCTCGACGTCCGCCGGCGCGGCGCCGGGATAGCGCGTCGTGATGAACACCTCGCCCAGGTCGACCTCGGGGAAGATATCGCGTTCGATACGGAAGGCCGCGACCACGCCCAACAGAACCGCGAGCGTCGTGAACTGGATTGCCAGCAAGTGCCGGCCGGCCATGAATCGGAATAGCTTGGTCACTCGCCTGTCCTCGCCCAACCGCTGCGGCCCCGCCCACCGTCACCATCGCGCTGCGGGTCGAAACCCTCAGGGTTGCGCTGTCGTTGCCCCGGCCTCGGCCAAAGACGGAAGCAGACCGTCCAGCAGCTCGCGTAGCTGCAGATGCAGCATCTGATACCGGGCGGCATTGCGAGCCCGCGTCATGCGGGCTCGCTGCACATCGTCTTGAGCCGTGATGACGAACAGGAGCTGCTGCCGGCCCTGTTGATAGAGCCGTTGCTCTTCGGACGCGGTCTCTTCGGCCGCCTCGATCGCCGCCTGGTTGACGTGCAGCACCCGCTCGAGGTCGCGCATGCGCAGCAAGGTAGTGCGCACGGACGCCGTGAGTCGGTCGATCCTATGATCTCGGCGACGCCGCACCTGCCGCATTTCCAGCTCCGCGACCGTTCGCTTGGTGTCCGCCGCCCGAGCGCCGAACCGGTGGCGCAGGAAGAGGGCCACCGAGAACTCCGGGCGGTCCATCTCCACCGAGGCGCTGAATGCGCGATCACCGCCTACCAGACCCGCGCCTAGACGAAGATCGACTTGCGGACGTGTCATCTCCGCGAACGCCCGCCGGGAGCGCTCGAGCTGGCGCAGACGCACGTCGAGCGCCTGGATCACGCGCGCGTGACGGGCCACGAGCGACTCTGCCTGCGCGAGCGCCGGTAGACTGTCGGGAAGCCGGTAGAGATCGTGGGAAGGGGCCCGGTCGCTCAGATCGGACCGCCCGGAAACCAGAGCGACTTGCTGGGCCTGGGCCTCCGCCTGGGACGTGAGCAGCACCACCTCGCCGCAGGCCTTGTGCACCGCCTGCTGCGACCGGAGCAAGTTCGCGCGGTCGATCAGATTCGCGTCGCGTTGCCGCTGCGCGTACACGAGCTGCTCATCGGCCAATTCCAGCCGTCGCTGCGCGATCGATGCCTGTTCCCGCAACAGGGCCCAGTCCAGATAGAGCGCGCCCATGTCCGCCAGGAAGCGCTCCTGCTCTTCCACGGCCTGGAGCGAGCCGACTTGCGCGGCGTAGCCGCCCAGTTCGTAGTCCAGGCGATCCAACGAGCCCCCCCGGTTCCTGAGCAGCGGCTGATCGTAATCGACCACCAGCCGATGGCGGTAGAAGACCGGGGCGCCTGTTTCGACGCCGCTTGGACCCGGCAGGCCCGGAAGGGCCAAGGCGGGTAGATCCTGCTCCGTATACGCCGATTGCCAGCGGAGCGAGAAACGTCCCCCGGTGGTCCAGAAACCGCGTCCCAGAGAGGCTTCGAGAGCGCTCTCGTCGATCTCATCCGGCGAGAAGTAGCTGTTGTCCACCGGCTCGCGGTGGCGAAAGCCGGGCGTTGCGGTGATCCCCCAGTCCTGGTCGTCCAGGTACTGCTCCCGGCGGATCTGATCGGCTCGAGCCCGCAGGGCCCGCTGCTGAAGGTACGGATGGTCCTCTTGGAGAATCCGGAAGTACTCCTCGAGCCCCAGCGGCTGAGCGCATCGAGCGGGCGACACGAATCCGAGCGTCGCCAAGGCCCCGGCGAACAACACGGACAGGATCGCCCTCGAGGCGGCCATTCCGGGCGAACGAGCCGGCGGATCACACCCGGTCACGAAGCTTCGTTTCTCCCGTTTGGCCCGCGCAGTGGGCTGAACAGAAGATGGCTTCCCCCGTCTCGACGCCGTGCCCCAGGATGGTGCAGCCGCACCGATAGCAGCGCGGAGCGAGGGCGTGAATCGCGCACTCGAAGCTGTCGAATACGTGCGTGGTCTCGTCCTTCTTGACCTCGATCGGCTTGTCATACTCGTTGCCGCACACTTCACAGCGCTTCATGGTTCAACCTCTTGCGACTTCCGGACGCATCTCCGGCAGGGGAAGCGATCGTTATCCCCAACCGCCGGCGGCATCCATGCTCGACCCCTTGCCTTTTTGCATATCCTGGAGCCCGGTCCGGTCCCGGGCCATCCGGTCCGCCCCCATCCGCTCGTAAGGCCAAATGCGGGTTCCCTCTCCTCCGCGCTTGGGCGCCGCCGTTCTTCGCCGTGGTGGACGTCGTAGCCGCGAATGGGGCCATCCCCCATGGAAGCCGGCTCCGCGGGCCGGTACCGTGCAGGCAGGCGAGGTGCGGGTCGACGCGAATGGAGACCATCATGGCGGGCAAGAACGAGGGACGTGCGGTCGATCTCCTGAACCTGTGCGAAACCCTCGCCAAAGCGCAAGACAGGGATGCATTGCTGCAAGGGGTCATCGAGGGTCTGGTGGGAATTCTCAACGCCCGCGCCGGCTTCATCCGCCTGCTCAATCAGGCCCGCACCGAGCTCGAGCCCGGCGTCTGGCACGGACTGGCCGATGATGCCGCCGCTGCGATGCCGCGATCGCTCGACAAGAACCCGATCGACGCTTCCGCGTTGGCGCGCGACGAGCTGATCGAGGTTCGGGACGCGAGCAAGGATCCGCGCTGGAAGAAGCTGCCGCTTGCCGATCAGGACGGACTGGTCGCGGTTCTGGCCGCACCGCTGTGTGTGGTCGAGCGGTGTGTGGGCACGCTGCACCTCTACTTCGACTCCCCGCACCAATTCGACGAAAGCGAGCGGTCGGTCGTCCGCTCGGTCTGCGCACAGGTGGCCGCTGCTCTGTGGCGGCTGCTCCTTCAGCGCCAGGGTGAGGTGGTGGCCGAGATCAGTCGCGACATCAGTTCCAGCCTTGAGGAATCCACCGTGCTCGAGAACATCACCCGACACGCCGCCGAGGTCCTCATGTTCAAGGCCGCTTCCATCCGCATGCTGGATGAGGACGGCGAGCGGCTCACGGAGCGCTCCTCCTACGGCCTGAGCGAGACGTACCTTCGCAAGGGGCCCGTCGAGCTGAAGAACAGTCCGATCGACCAGGCCGTGCTGAACGGCGAGACGGTGACGGTCGCAGAGGAGGAATTCGACCGGAAGCTCGAGTATCCCGATGAGGCCAGACGGGAGGGTGTCCATTCGATCTTGTGCCTGCCCCTACGGGTCAAGGATCGGCCGGTCGGCGTCCTGCGCGTCTACACGGCCACGCCCTACCGGTTCGATCCGTCGGAGGTGCGCTTTTTGCAGACGCTCGCCAACCACGGCGCCGTTGCGATCGAGAATGCCCGCCTGTTCGATCATCTGCGCCGTGACTACCAGGACCTGACGCGCGCCGTCTGGAAGTGGTACGACTGGGGCCAGCGGCCGCCCAAGACGTGAGCGTTCCGAGACGCGAGAGAGCATGGGAGAAAGCAGCAAGGTGGCGGACGCCGGCGACATGTGGGTACTCGCACGCGAGCGGCTCGACGAGTGCATCCTGGAAACGCTCGCCGACCGCGAGATCATCGCGCCTGTCGCCGTCCGCGATGAGGTGCATTTCCGGCCCATCACCCGCCCGAGGGACGTGGTCTGGGACTACGCCAGCACCTGTCTGCCCGCGTCGAAAGCCATCTACGCACCGAGTCAAGACCTGCTGCGCCTGACGCCCGATTCCGGCTCGTGGAAGACGAAGCAGGTGGAGCCGGAATGGCGCCCGCGGGTCCTGCTCGGCGTGCATCCGTGCGATGTGCACGGCCTGCTCGTGCTGCAGCGCACCCTTCTGGGCACGCACAAGGACCCTTGGTTCGAAGCCGCGCGCCGGGCCACCACGATCGTCGCCTTGAACTGCCAGCACGTGGGCCCCACCTGCTTCTG
>CAZPGB010000115.1:0-6260 GCA_964585945.1 uncultured bacterium
AGGTGGGTCAGTTCAGAGTAGCAGAGACGGGTCTGTTCTCGTTGGCGGCGAGGGCCGGCCGGGGAGTTCACCGCGGCATCGGCCCTGATCGACGAGATCGGCGACTTCAGCGTCGCCCGCGCGCACGCCACCACGCGCATGCTCACCCACGCGCTGAACGAAGCGGATGCCGGCGCCGGCAGGCAAGCTACCTTCGCCCTGCTCCTCATCGACGGATTGTCCCTACGCGAGGAGTTCGTGGCCAGCGCCTTGCACGCCAGCCTGGGCGACATCCCGCTCTTTGGGGGATCAGCGGGCGATGGGCTGGAATTCCGGCGGACCCACGTATTCCACAGCGGCGTCTTCCACCGTGACGCCGCCGCGCTGGTGCTGGTTTCCACCCCGCGGCCCTTCCGCGTCTTCAAGACGCAGCACTTCGTCAGGTCCGACCTCAAGCTGGTCATTACGGCGGCCGATCCGGCCCGCAGGGTCGTCCACGAGATCAACGGACGTCCTGCGGCCGAGGAGTACGCCCGCCTCCTGGACCTGCAGCCCGACCAACTCGATCCCACCGTCTTTGCCACGTACCCGCTCGTGGTGCGGGTGGCGGGGTCGATTCACGTGCGCTCTATCCAGCGCGCCGATCCGAACGGCAGCTTGACCTTCTACTGCGCCATCGATGAGGGCCTGGTGCTCTCCATCGCCAAGGGCGTCGATCTCGTGCAGAATCTGGAGCACCTCCTGGACGACATCGTGCGGGACATCGGGCATCCCGAGCTGATCATCGGCTGCGACTGCATCCTGCGGAACATCGAGATGCAGCGCCGCGGCCTCAAGGATACCGTGGGCGACCTCCTCGTGCGGCACGGCGCCGTGGGCTTCAGCACCTACGGCGAGCAGTTCAACGCCATGCACGTCAATCAGACCTTCACAGGCGTGGCCATCGGGCCGGGCGGGTGGTCGCATGAATCCGCGTGAGCCCGAGACGGATCTCCAGCAGAGAATCCAAGAGCTGGAGAGCGAGCTGTGTCGCACGCAGCGCGTCAACCAGGCGCTCATGGCGCAGGTGGAGCGCTCCGTGGACTCGCAGGGCGGCGCTTTCAGCCTCTTCCAGACCGCGATCGCGTTAGAGGACAAGGTGCGGGCGCGGACGGCCGAGCTCCAGTCCGCCCTGCGGGCGATCGAGGGTTCCAACCGTGAGCTGGCGCGCGCAAAGCAGCGGGCCGAGGCCGCCAGTCGCATCAAGAGCGAGTTCCTCGCCAACACCAGTCACGAGATCCGGACCCCGCTCAACGGCGTCATTGCGATTCTCAGCCTGCTGCTGGACACCGACCCCACCGCGACGCAACGCGAGCACCTGCAGGTCGCCATGCAGGCGGCCGAGACCCTCATGCGCGTCATTGACGACCTGCTGGACCTTTCCAAGATCGAGGTCGGCAAGCTCCATCTCGCGGAGGCGCCGTTCGATGTGCGGGCCGAGATCGCCGAAGCCCTGCAGTCTCTGGCGGCGCAGGCCCGCTCGAAGTCGTTGATCCTCGAATGGCGCGTGGCAGATGCGGTGCCCCACCACGTGGTCGGAGACTCGCTGCGCTTCTGTCAGGTGCTGGCCAACCTGGTTGCCAACGCGATCAAGTTCACCGCACAGGGCTCCATTCGCATCGACGTCGGACTCGAATCCCTGGAGCCGCCCCACCGAGCGGTGCTGTGTTGCACCGTCCGCGATACGGGCATCGGCATCGCGTCGGCCAAGCAGGAGCTGATCTTCGAGGCCTTCTCCCAAGCGGACGGCTCCACCACCCGGCGCTACGGCGGGACCGGCCTGGGCCTGAGCATCTCAGACAAGTTGGTGAAGATGATGGGCGGACGCATCTGGGTCGAGAGCGAAGAGGGTGCCGGCAGCACCTTCGGCTTCACGGCCGCCTTCGGTCTGCCGGAAGCACGCCCGGCCGCCGCCCGACCGGCCGTTAGCGACGCGAGCCGCACCGAGCGCTGAGCCTGAGCCGGCTCACCTTCCGCTTGAGCGTTCCCTACCCTCGCGCCCCGCGGTCCGGTCACCGCGCGGACCGCCCCGCTCGGCCGCCTCGTGTAGCTCCGCCTCGGGCTCGTCCGCGTTGGCGAAGTCGCCCGCACGCACGATGGAGATCTTCTCCAGGTCCACGTACCGCCGGAAGGTCTCGTGGGTTTGCTCGGGCGTGAGCTCGGCCACGCGCTTCTCCAGCTCGGCGTCCCACAGCATGGTGTGGCCGCGCTCCTCGCGGTCGACCAGCGTGCGCACCAGCTCCCGATCTTGGCTGCGGGAGACGGTCTGCCGCTGGAGCCAGCCCGACTTGGCCGCCTCCACCTCTTCGGCCGTGAACCCATTATCGAGAACGCGCTGGATCTCTTCGCGGAACGCGTTGAGCAGCCGCGCATCGTTCTGCGGCGCGTAGATCGCGTAGGCGCCGAAGCTGCCGTCACGATCCCAGTCGCTCGCCGACAGACGCGACCCCACGCCGTAGCTCAACCCCTCCGTGCGCCGGATGCGTGTCGCCAGACGGGAGTTGAGGAATCCGCCCCCCGTCATGAAGTTGGCCAGCACCATCGCCGGGTAGTCGGCGTCGTCCGAGCAGAGCTCAATGCGCAGGCCCGCGCTGAAAACGGCGCTCTCCTTGTCGGGTGTTTCGATCGACTCCAGAATGGGCGGCCGCTCCGCGAAGGTCTCCGCAATGCGCTCATAGGGTGTGCGGCACTCCCATGTGCCCAGCAGCTCCGTCGCGAGGCCGATCAGCTCCTCGGGCTCGCAGGCGCCGGCGACCGCCAGCTCGCCGGCCGACGCGCCGTAGAAGTCGCGGTGGAACGCCCGCACGTCATCCAGCGTCACGTGACGAACCCGCTCGATCTCCTCCTCGGGCGTAAGGGTGTAGCGCACGTCGTCCTGGGGGTAGGGCTTCAAGTGGCGCATCAACTGGGCGAACGCCAGCCGGTGTGGATTGCTCTTGGCGTCCTCCAGCCGGGCCAGCATCTGCTCTCTAAGCTGCTCGAACTCATTCTCCGGGAAGGCCGGGTTGCGCAGCACATCGCCCAGCAGCCGCAGCACGTCGGGCAGCTTCTCGCGCGTGGTCTCGATCGACGCCGACAGCCCCGACGCCCAGCCGTAGATCCGCAGGTCGCTCTGCAGGAGCGCCAGCTCGTCGTCGATCTGCTGGCGCGTGCGCGAGGTGGTGCCCCGCATCAGCATGCGCGCGGCCATCTCGCCGGCCACCGCCTTTCCCATGAGCGCGTCGAGGTTGCCGAAGTGAAGCCTCAGGGATACGTTGACCTTCTCTCCCCGCGTCGCCTTGGGCAGCACCACCAACTTGAGCCCCGACGGAAGCTGCGTCCGCAGGACGTTCGCCTCGATGTTCTTCGGCGACGGATCGAATTCCTCCCCGGCGGCCAACCCCTCACCGCCCAGATCCGCGCGGATCATCTCCTCCAGCGGCGGCGTCTGGGCGACCGTCACGCGCTCGGGCGCGTCGGTCGGCACGAACAACCCCACGGTGCGGTTGGCCGCCTTCAGGTATTCGGCGGCGGCCACCTTTACGTCGGCCGGGGTCACCTCCTGCAGGCGGTCGCGGTGCACGAAGAGCAGACGCCAGTCGCCCATCGCCGCCCACTCGCTCATGTTGATGGCCGCCCAGGAGGAGTTGCGCATGCGCGACTCCCATCGGCGCATCATGTCGGCGCGCGCACGCTCGACTTCCTCCTCGGTCGGCGGCGAGGAGGCCAGGGACTCGGTCACCCGCAGGATCTCGTCGCGCGCCTGCTCCAGCGACTTGCCCTCGCGGACCTCGGCGCTGATGTAGAGCAGGCCCGGGTCCCGGAAGCGGTCGGCGCTGGCCCGCACCGAGGTCGCCATTTGCGTCTCGATCAGTGCTTTGTGCAGTCGGCCCGAGGGCGTGTTGCCCAGCACGTGGGCCAGGATCGCCAGCGCCGGGTACTGCGGATGCGGTCCGGCCGGGATGTGGTAGGCCACCCCAACCACCTGCACGTCTCCGACCCGGCGCAGGGTCACGGTGCGCTCGCCGTCCTGGGCCGGCTCCTGGGTGTAGAGCTGCGGCACGGGAACCTCGGGCGGCGCGAGCGGACCGTACTTCTCCTTGATCAGCTCGAGCGTGCGGGCCATGTCGATGCGCCCCGCAACGACCAGCATCGCGTTGTCGGGACGGTACCAGGTGCGGTAGAAGGCCTGCAGCCGTTCGATCGGCACGTTCTCGATGTCCGAGCGCGCCCCGATCGTCGTGTTGCCGTAGTTGTGCCACAGGAAGGCCGTCGAGTAGATCCGCTCCTCGAGGATGCCGCGCGGATTGTTCTCGCCGGCCTCGAACTCGTTGCGCACGACCGTCATCTCCGACTCGAGGTCCTCAGCCGCGATGAAGCTGTTGACCATGCGATCGGCCTCGAGCTCCAGCGCCCAGGCGAGGTTCTCCTGCGTGGCCGCGAAGGTCTCGAAGTAGTTGGTGCGATCGAACCAAGTCGAACCGTTGGGCCGGCAGCCGCGGGCGGTCAGTTCGTTCGGGATGTCGGGATGGTTGGGCGTGCCCTTGAAGACCATGTGCTCCAGCAAGTGGGCCATCCCCGTCTCGCCATAGCCCTCGTGCAGCGAGCCGACGAAGTAGGTGATGTTGACGGTCGCCGTCTGCACCGACGGATCGGGAAAGAGCAGGATCTGGAGCCCGTTTTCCAAGCGGTATTCGTGGATGCCCTCCACCGAGGTGACGTAGGTGATGCCGTCGGGCAGATCGGACATGGGCGGCTCCCCCTGCGCCCGGGCGACTCCAGCCGGCGACCCGGCCGAGAGCAGCAGGACGGTGAGCAGGACGGCGGAGGGCGCCACGGTGTCGAGTCGCCGCCCGGCGCGTGGCACGCAGGTCGCCCGGCTCCCGGCGCTTGGCGCGGAGGGCGCCACGGTGTCGAGTCGCCGCCCGGCGCGTGGCATGCAGGTCGCCCGGCTCCCGGCGCTTGGCGCGGAGGGCGCCACGGTGTCGAGTCGCCGCCCGGCGCGTGGCATGCAGGTCGCCCGGCTCCCGGCGCTTGGTGCCTGGATCGACTCGGCGTCTCGGGCGCCGCCACACGAAGCGCGCATCGCCCTCCGCGCCATCCTTGGGCCCATGACTAACCGATCTCTCTTCATGACGACCTCCTGTAGGGGTGATGGGTTCGGCGATCCAACGGACTGCCGATTCAAGAGAATAACGCACCCTAGGGGAGTTGTCAGCGCCGCGGCGGCGAGCCGAGCCTGGATTCATGGGCGGTAGGATGACCCGCTACGCCCCGAGTCGGCGTCGACGGTCAGGTGGCCTTTCGCTCTCCTGCCGTTCGTGCTAGCTTGGCGTGATCTCGGCGGACCGGCTGGGACGGGCTCGAACGAAGGGCTCCCGGGCCGAGCGGGTCCATTGGTCGACCGGGTCGACCGGGTCGACCGGGCCGAACGGGTCGACGGGAGCGACGGGAGCAACCGGGTCAACTGCATCGAACCAAGAGGTATCCGCACAGGCGCCATGGAGCCTCGAGAAGCCCCACCCAACACGTACTGGGTCCTTCCGGAGCGGATCCTGGCCGGCGGCTTCCCGGGCGTCTCCGACGAATGGGACCTGCCCGACCTCCTCCCCGATCTGCTCGATTTCGGGGTCACCGCCTTTGTCGATCTCACCGAGCCTCATGAGCACGGAACCCAACCCTACGAGGGACGTCTGGCCGGGCGGTCGGGCCCCGGTGGCCGGCCGATCGTCCACCACCGGGTCGCGATCGAGGACTTCGGCATCCCCACTGCGGAGGAGCTGGAGGAGATCCTCGCCGTCATTGAGCGCTTCTTGAGCGAGGGCCACGTGATCTACCTGCACTGCTTCATGGGTGTCGGACGCACCGCGACCGTGGCGGGCTGCTACCGTGTGAGCTGTGGCCTCACGCCGGCGGCCGCCCTGGCCGAGTTGGCCGTCCTGCGGGAGGGCACCCACTTCGAGGGTGAGCCCTATCCGGCCACGGAGGAACAGCGGGACTGTATCCGCCACTGGGCGCGGCAACGAAGGCGGCCCGACGGGGGCCGCTAGGGCGGGAGCTGGGGCCGGAGCCAGTGCCGAGGCGTCCGCGAGGCAAGGCGGACCAGAAGGGGATCGGGCCGGAGGCAGGGCGCACTGGAGTCGGGCCGGGCCTAGACGCCACTTAGTTACTACAAATGCAACTACTTCTAAAAATAGCTCTTGCGGCGTTTTTGCCCCGGGTAGCGCCGGTCAAAACCGGCAGGGAGTAGCGGATGGGAGATC
>CAZPGB010000116.1:0-6078 GCA_964585945.1 uncultured bacterium
TGTCGAACTTCGGCGTCGAGTACTTCTCCATGTACGCCGTCGCGGCGATGCTCTTCCTGATCACCCTGACCTTGACCCTTGCGGGCGCAGGCATCCGCAAACGATTCAGGGAGGTGTACGAGTGAAGCGCCAGGCGTCATCTGTCGGCGTGGAGCTCTTCACGCCCGATCGCCTGCGCGAGCGGCAGCGGCCGACGGGTGCTCGCCGGCGCCAGGCAGTGACGTTCCACCGGATCTGCCTGGTCTTTGCATGTGCTTCCGTGGCCCTGCTGCTGCTCTTCCTGGCGGCCATCCTCGTTCAGGGATGGGACCGGATGTCGTTCGCGCTATTGACCCAGCCCCCCAGCCCGGATCCTGACCGCGCCGGCTTGCATCCGGCCATCATCGGCTCGGTCTGGCTGTTGATCCTGGTCGCGGTGTTCGCGCTGCCCCTGGGCGTGGCGACTGCGATCCTCCTGGAAGAGTTCCGTCCCAGAAGCCGCCTGCTATGCCGCGGGCTGGACGCGGTCCAGGCGAACATCACCAACTTGGCCGGCGTGCCGTCGGTCGTCTATGGGATCCTGGGGTTGACCGTCTTCGTTGCGATGTTTCAACTCGTTGGCGGTCATGCGCAGCCCGGCTTCGAATGGGGCGTGCGCTACGACGACCAGTTCTTCAATGAGGCAGATCAGGTTCTGCTGGTGCCTGCCGCAAGTCCGTCGGCCCCCGCGGCGATTCCCACGGAAGGTCTGACGGACTGGACAGCCGACGAGCGGCCCGTGCAGGTTCACGTGATCGAGCCGGGGGGAACCGTGGCCTCAGAATCCCGAGCTGGCGGGGCGCACCCTGCGCCGCGATGCCCTGTCGGGCCGCATTCACGAGCACCGCTGGTACTACTTCCGCGTCCCCTTTGGGCGAGGCGTGTTGGCCGGCGCGCTGACCCTGATGCTGGTGATTCTGCCGATCGTGATCATCTCCGCTCAGGAAGCGTTGCGGGCCGTGCCGGGCTCTTTGCGGGAGGCTGCACTGAGTCTGGGGGCCACACGCTGGCAGGTCGTGCGCCGCGTGACCCTGCCCGCGGCGATGCCGGGCATCCTCACCGGCGCGATTCTGGCCATGAGCCGCGCGATCGGTGAAGCTGCACCGATTCTGATGATCGCCGGCATCGTCTTCATCTCCAATCCTCCTGGGAACCTGATGGACGACTTCACCGCGATGCCGTTGCAGGTCTACAACTGGGCCCAGCGCCCGCAGCAGGACTTCCATGACCTGGCCGCCAGCGGCATCATCGTGCTGCTGGCCGTCTTGCTCTGCTTCAACACCGCCGCGGCGCTGGTGCGGCAGAAGCTGCGCCGCCCCCTGGCATGATGACTCGCGCCATGTGAATCAAGGAGAACTCCGCAATGCTGCTGACGAACCCCCAGGCTATCGACGCCCGCCCGCCGTCCGTCCCTGCTGGATACGGGGGCGCGTCGGCGGCACGCAGGGCCCCGGGCGGGGCCACGCCGGTGCTGGTGGAGCGGGCGGGGTTCGGCACCCCGGAGGCATCTCCGGAGGTTCGGGTGGCCGTCGACCTGTCCTCGTTCTCATCCTGGTACGGCCAATCGCCGGCTCTGCGTGGTATCGACCTGAAGCTGCCCGAGAAGCGTGTCTCGGCGCTCATCGGGCCCAGTGGATGCGGCAAGAGCACCCTCCTGCGCTGGATCAATCGGATGAACGACACGATCTTGGGCGCACGCTCTTCCGGGTCCCTCAAGGTGCATGGCATGGAAGTCCTGGCTGGGGACATCGATGTGGTCGATCTGCGGCGCCGTGTGGGCATCGTGTTCCAGAAGCCGAATCCGTTTCCGAAATCGGTCTACGAGAACGTCGCGTTCGGCGCGCGCATGCACCTGCGTCTGAGCAAGTCCGAGTTGGATGGGCTGGTAGAGTGGGCGCTGCGCCGGGCGGCGCTGTGGGATGAAGTCAAGGATCGCCTGCGCGAATCTGCCCTGGGCCTTTCGGGGGGGCAACAGCAGCGGTTGTGCATCGCGCGTGCCATTGCCATCGGGCCCGAGGTTCTCCTCATGGACGAGCCCTGCTCGGCACTGGATCCGCGCGCCACGGCGGCCATCGAGAACCTGATCGTAGAACTGCGCGAGAATTACACCATTGTCATCGTGACCCACAATATGCAGCAGGCCGCCCGCGTCAGCGACCACACGGCCTTTCTCTACATGGGCGAACTCGTCGAGTTCGACGTCACGGAGCGTCTGTTCCAGAACCCGGCCGCGGCCGCGACGCGAGACTACATCACGGGCCGCTTCGGTTAGCGTGCCGCCCCGGCGCTCCTGCGCGGGGCCAGGGACCCAACGACGCGGGAGAAGACATGACTCTGACGCTCCGCTCGCAATGACTCGTGGACCATGCGGGTGGGAGCCACGCCCTGCGGGCCTGTTCAAGCTCCGCGTCTGGCGGTCCGCGCTGCGGGCGCGGTGGCGATCGTAATCGATCCACGAGCAGCGCCGCATGTACGTGCCGCCGAGGCCCGGGACGTAGATGCCCATTGGGGTCGTGATATCGGTGTAGAGCTGGTCGGCCACGGCGGCGGCCGCCAGCAGCGTGAGCAGCGACAGGACGGTGATTGTGCGGTGCATGTCTCGGCCCTCCACTTCGGCGCAAAGACGTCTCGACCCGCCGAGAGCAAAGCATGTCGGCCGTCGGGGCGACGACCGCCCGCACTCCCAAGCTCGTGTCCGGGTTTCTGTTGCCGATTGTGCCGTGGCTGACATAGTATCGGTTGCGGCGCGTAGGCGAGGGGGATGACGATGTCTCGGCAATCGGTGCGAAAGCCCTGGCGGCGGATCATCGCTTCCGGGTTGTGGCTCTGCGCGGCGGCCCTGCTGCCGGCGAGCCCCATGGCGGCCGGCCAGGACGAGCGCGTCGTGACCGACATGGTCGGGCGCGAAGTCGTGCTCAGCGGGAACGTCGGCCGCATCGTCACGACCTTCAAGCCGGCCACGCTGTGCGTGCTCTCGCTGGGCCTGCAGGAGCGCATCGTGGGGATCGACGCCTCGTCGCGGCGCGACCGGTTAAACCGCGCGATTCATCCGGATGTGGACGCGATCACCTCCGTGGGGAGCAAGTCGGCGGGGATTAACATCGAGACCGTCGTGGCCCTGGATCCCCAGCTCGTACTTCTCTACGCCCAGAAGGACGGTGTGGTCCTGGCCGACCGTCTCCAGTCGATGGGCATTCCCGCGATCATCATTCTGCCCGAGAGCTTCGAGAGCATCCGCGAGTCCTTGCGGATCATCGCCCGGGCAGTGGGCGATCCCCAGCGCCTGAGTCGCACCGAGGAAGCGATGCACGCCGTGCTGGCCGTGGTGGAGCAGGCGGTCGGCGACATCGCTGTGGACGATCGCAGGACGGCCTACTTCGCCGCGCCGCGGGGCGTCTTCTGCACCGCTACGGGGAACATGTTGCAGGACGAGATCCTCTCCCGCGCCGGGGTTGTCAACGTGGCCCACGAGTTGTCAGGTTACTTCCAGGACATCTCCCCCGAGCAGTTCCTGCAGTGGAATCCCGAGATCGTGATCCTCTCGCAGACCCTCAGCGACCGGGACGTGCAGCCGCTGGAGAACGCGCCGATCAATTCCGTGCGGGCCGTCGCCGCGCGGGCGGTGTACCGGTGTCCGTCCGACCTGTCCCCGTGGGACTTCCCCTCGCCGCTCTCGGTGCTGGCCACGCTGTGGGTCGCGAGCAAGGCCTATCCCGAGCGCTTCGTCCGCGTCGACGTCGCGGCCGAGGTGGATCGCTTCCACGAGCGGCTGTTCGGCCTGACGTTCACGCAGATGAACGGCCGGCTGAACGACCTGGTCTACTAGGGAGGCCGGCGGTTGCCCCTGTTTTCGCGACAGTCGCAGCGCGGGCCCGGTCTGCTGACCGGGCTGCTGGCGATCCTGCTGCTGGCGGGCTTCGGCGCGTCGCTGATGATGGGGCGGCTGCCCATCGGCCTCGCCGACATCGTGGCCCTCGTCTCCCGTGGCCTCGCGGGCTCCGAGCTCACCGATGAGCTGGCCGCCAAGGGACAGGTCTTCTGGCTGATCCGCGTGCCGCGGTGCGTCATGGCGCTGATCGTCGGCATGGGGCTGTCGGTCTCGGGCGCGGTCTACCAGGCGCTCTTCCGCAACCCGATCGTCTCGCCCGACATCCTGGGCGTCTCGGCCGGCTGCACGCTGGGGGCCGCGCTGGGGCTCATTCTGCCCGTGGACTTCTTTCCCTTCGTGCAGATCCTCTCGTTCTGCTTCGGCCTGCTGGCGGTGCTGCTGTCGGTGACGATCGCGCGACTGATCTCGATCAAGCCCGTGATCGTCCTCGTGCTGGCCGGGCTGGTGGTGCTCTCGTTCTTCAACGCCTGGCTGATGATTCTCAAGTATGATTCCCTCGTACAAAGGCCCGCCTGACAGCAGCACGCTGAGGCAAAGAGTCCGCGGCGCGCGATGGGGAGGCGGGGCGCACCGAACGCCGGCCGGCATGGTTTCAACGCCCGATCGTCTGCAGAGCGCCATCCGTGCAATCGCGGGCCGGATGCTGACCTTTCGCCGCGCCGTTACTCCGTTGCTGCCTGTGCCAGCGTCATCTCCGCCAGCAGCACCCGTACCATGCGCTTGAAGTTGCAAGACAGCGCCTTCAAGTACATCGCCAACTCGACCCGCCCCCTCCCACGCACTCGCAGCTTGGCCAGGCCGTGCTTGCGCTTCAGCTCCGAGTTCGTTGCCTCGATCCCCGCGCGGATCGCATAGCGTTGCGCGAACTCCTCGCCTTCCTCCGCGCGCCGACGTCCCTCCAGGTTGCGGGCCACCAAGTCCACCACCAACACATAGCCGTCCCCTCGCGCGTTGTACCGCACCGGACACCGCCCGTATTCCGCGCACGCCTCGCAGGTCTCCCGGGCGAACGTCAGCGTGACCCGGTGCGGGTTGCCCGACTCCTGCGTCTCGCTCACCGCCGGCTGTCCCGCTGGACACACTGCCGCATGCTCGCCGGTGACATCGACCTCGAAGTCCGTCGCCGCCAGATTGCCCACGGCACCTTCAGATACCGCGACCGACACGCGACTTCCGCCCACCGGGCTCACCAACTCGGTGCCCAGACACGCCGCCTCTACCGCGTTGGCCCCCGACCCGTAGCTCGTGTCTGCGATCAACTCAGCCGGCTGCTGGCCCCGCGCCTGAAGCTCCTCGATCACCGCCAACGTCGCGTCCGCATCACTCCCGCACGACTCGGTCAGCTCCACGTGCGTGATCACCTCCACCACGTTCTCCTCGTGGCATGTCTCGCTCACCTGGACCTCATACCCCTTGCCCTTGTGACCACTGTAGGTTACGTCCGGATCATGCGGCGTCTGTAGCGAATCGCTCCCCACCTGCTTCGGCTCCCTTGGCTCTACAGGCACGCCGCCCTCGCCCGCATCGTCATCATCATCCCCAGGCCTCACCTTGCGCGACACACGCTCGCACTGCTCCTCCAACAGTCGCTCGAGCAGGACGTACTCGTTCAGCTTCGCCGCCGCTGTCCCTCCGAAAAGTTCATGCACCCGATACACATCCCGCGCACATACCGACAGGCGACGCGGGGCCACCGGTCGCCGTGCATCTTCATAGCGCGTCGCGTCCCCGTTCTCATGCAAGTAGCGACCCCGCAATGAACTCGACACTTGCCCTGCCAAACGCGGATGCTCACGTTCCAGCGCCTTCAGAAACACCCGCAGCGTCTCGCAGAACAGCCCCAGACGCGTCAGCGTCGCGATGTTGCTTACGATGTGGGTCGAATCCAGACGCTGCCGATCGGTCCGCAGCCCCAGCAACTCCACGATCCGGTCAGTCGTCTCGGCGAACGCCCGCCGCCCGCAGTCGTCCTTCATCATCCGGGCGCGGAAGTTGTGCAGCGTCTTCTGGCACAGATGGGCCTCCTCTGGCCTCAGGCACAACGCGTGATGCCACTGCAGGTTGAACTCCAGCTGCTCGAGCGCCTCCTGGTCCGTCAGATTGAACATCTCTTTCAGGCTGGACAGTGCAATGTTCGCATCACGCCACCATGGTGAATCCCGGCACCCTAT
>CAZPGB010000117.1:0-6060 GCA_964585945.1 uncultured bacterium
CATAACACCCCCACGTCCACAGCCTGCTGCCCGATGGCCTCTTCGTGCCGGCCGACGATGGGCTGCTGGCGTTCGTGGCCTTGCCGCCGCCCACCGATCAGGATGTCGCCGCCCTGGCCCTGAAGGTCGCCCGCCGTCTGACCACCGTCGTGGAGCGTCACTGTGACGACACCTTCGAGACCGACGCTCTGCTCGCCGAGACCGCCGCGGCCCTGCAGCAGGCGCTGGCCGTGGCCGTCCGTGCGCCCGTGCCGCGCACGCAACTGAGCCTCGGAGGTCAGGACGATCCCCAGCCGGCCACCAAGCCCCTGTGCGCCCGCGTGGCCGGGTTCTCGCTCCACGCGGCGCAATCCGTGCCGGCCGAGGACCGCGAGGCCCTCGAGCGCCTGTGCCGCTATGGCCTGCGCCCGGCCTTCGCCCAGGAGCGTCTCGCCCTGCGCGAGGACGGCCGGGTGCTCTATCACCTGCGTCGCCCCTGGCCCCACGCCGCAGGACCCACCTGCCTGGTGCTCGAGCCGCTCGACTTCCTGCGCCGCTTGGCCGCGCTCATCCCCGCGCCCTATGCGCACATGGTCAGGTACCACGGCTGTTTCGCCAACAGATCGCGGGCCCGGGACATGTTGCCGGCGCCGCCCGCGCCTGTGGAGGCGGAGCTCGAGACCCAGAGCGCCCGCACCCAGGGGCCGGCCACCCGGGGCGAGGGCTGTGCGCCGGCCGACGGTGCCCCCACGGCCGAGATCCCCGCTCCCGCCCGGCGCCGGCCCCTGCCCTGGGCGCAGCTGCTGCTTCGCGTCTTCTTCGTCCAGGCCCTGAAGTGCCCCCGCTGTGCGGGCGCGATGGTCATCCTGGCCTTCCTCTCCGATCCGCCCGTGGTGGCCAAGGTTCTGCACCATCTGCGGCTGCCGACCGCGCCACCACCTCTGACGCCCGCGCGTCGGGCAAGGGGGACCGGGACGTGGGGAAGCAGCGCGCCGCTCGCCTTGCCGCCCGAGGATGCCACTGCGGTGCCGCTCGAACCCGCAGAGACCTGGGGGACACCTCGAGGGGAGCGGACGGATCGCGACGCAGGAGGCGCTCGGATCCGGCCCCCGCCCTGACGCTGCCCGACACCCGCGCCCGCCGGCCGCCCGTGGGCGACGGCATGCATAGGGTCCACACCTTCCCAGGAACGCACGGCCGCGAGGGCGGACGAATCTCCCGGATGATCTCGCGCAGGGGAGCGTGGGAGAGGTCTATCCGCTGACGGAGGTTCCGGGGCGGTGACGCACAGTTGTGCAGCGAGGCTCGCGCTGAATGGGTGCGATGGGGTGGGTGCGGCGCACGACGAGGCCCGCGAACCGCAGCACAGGCATCATCGGTTCAGGGGGTGTGGGGGCATTTCGCAGTTGCGGCTTCCTATCCGCCGCGATCTACATCTACTACGGCCGCGCGCGCGCGCAGTGGGAGCCGGTCTACGACACCGCGGGCGAGGTCGGCCCTCCGGCCGACATCGAGATCTACGGCGCCGACGAGAACGATTCGATCGGGGGGCGTGACCTCGCCGGATCGCTTGGGGCCAACGTCTCGAAGTGCGTGGTGCTGGGCGATCTCACCGGAGATGAGAAGGCGGAGATCATCTTCGGCGCGGTCTACGCCGACGGGCCCGCCAACGCGCGCAACTCGTGCGGCGACGTCTACATCGTCTTCGGCGACACGCGCGAGGCCCTGACGAGCCTGATCACGGTGCTGCCCGCCGATCCGGGCCGCGAGGCGGACGTGGCGCTCTTCGGCGGCGCCGAGATGGACTTCTTCGGCTACAGCGCGGCGGTCGGCGAC
This sequence comes from uncultured bacterium, assembly GCA_964585945.1. GTDB lineage: Bacteria > Eisenbacteria > RBG-16-71-46 > CAIMUX01 > WJJG01 > CAZDKK01. Next base: position 1,816 of record CAZPGB010000117.1, read on the forward strand.
TACAACGGCGACGGGCTGGGTGACCTCGCGGTGGGCGCGCTCTACTCCGACGGCCCCGCCGCGTCGCCGCGCAACGGCTGCGGTGACGTGTGGGTGTACTTCGGCCGCCCGGCGCAGGCGTGGCAGGCGCAGTACGACGTGCTGGCCGGCGAGTTCGACCGTCACCTGCAGGGCTGGGCCGAGAACGGGCACGCGCCCTACCGGCTGGCGGCGGGTGACGTCGACGGCGACTTCCACGACGACCTCGTGTTCGCCACGCCGCACAACCGCACGCCGGTGCGGCCCAAGGCGGGCGAGTGGCGGCTCTTCTTCGGCCGCGCGGCGAGCGCCTGGGCGACGGACATCGACCTGGCCGGCGGAGACGGGGTCTGGTTCCAGGGGCGCGACAACGTCGACGTGTGGGGCTCGGTGGGCGTCGAGCGCTTCGAGATCGGTTGCGACGCCGCGCTGGGCGATGTCGACGGCGACGGCCGCGACGACCTGCTGCTGGGCGCCAAGTTCGGCGACAGCATCGCCAACAGCCGCGCCAACGCCGGCGAGGCGCTGCTGATCCTGGGCCGTGATCAGAGCGAGTTCGCCGCGGTCTACGACCTGCAGACGCAGCCCGGGATCATCGCGCAGAACATCTGGGGCGCCGAAATGGGCGTGACCGGCGACTTCTATCACTACGACGCCGCCGGGCACACCGTGCTGCTGGCCGATCTGGACGGCAACGGCCGCGGCGACCTGGTGCTGGCGGCGCCCTTCGCCGACGGTCCCGGGAACACCATTCCCGAGGCGGGCGAGGTCTATCTGCTCTTCAGCACCGATCCCGCCGGGGTCACACCGCCTGTTGCGTGGAATGGCGCGCTCGAGCTGCGCGTCTGGCCCAATCCGAGCGCGGGCGCGGTGGCACTGCGCTACGCGCTGCCGCGCGATGCGGGCGGACGGCTGGAGGTGTTCGATCCGCAGGGGCGCTGCGTGTACAAGCAAATCCTTGCCGGCGTGACCGCGGGCACGCTCGTCTGGGACGCCCGCGCCGCTGACAAACGCCGGCTGCCCTCCGGGGTGTACCTGGCGCGGGTGTCGGACGAGCGCGGCGGCGTTCGGAACGTCCGCGCTGTGCTGACGCGCTGAGCGCACGCGACGAAGCAGATCGCCCGGCGAACCCGGGAGCCGTCTCTGTCGCGCGAGCGGCAGTACGACTCATCGTGAAAGCGACCGAACGTCTACTCTGCTCGCAATTCTCGTGACAAAGCCAAGCCTCCCCCGGCGCGACCCGGAGAAGGCTTGACAGTGTCGTTGTTGCTAGCGAACCAGCACCACGCGAGTGCACTGGCGGGTCGCTCCGGCGACCAGCTTGTAGAAGTAGATGCCACCAGGTACGCGCTGGCCGGCACTATCTATGCCGTCCCACATCGCAGTAGCCATATTCCCCGAGGACCTTCCGTTGTAGAGCACGCGCAGGCAGCGACCGTTGATGTCGTACACGCCCAGCTCCACGTCCTCGCCGCGAGCGGCCTCAAACTCGATCAGGTCGCGGATCTCGTCGGCGCACCCAAGCAGGAAGCTGCCACTGCGGGAGATCGACACTGGCTGGGGGATCAAGCTTGATGTGCCGATGCCCCCCGATACCGGACCCCAAACCTTGTACTTCATGCGCACACTCTGCGGCCTGCAGGGAAACCATCCGATGAAGCCCACACCCGGCTCGGAGACCCTGAAGACGTAGGTCTCCAGCTTGCAGCCGGTCTTGGTCTCCGAGCCAGGGACCACGCGGCACCAACCGGTCTGGTAGTTCGGGCTGGCCAGGGACCACCCGAGTGTGCCGCTGCATACGCCCCACGGGAAGGGCTTCTGGTTGTAGAGCTCGGGATAGGTCACCTGGTGCTCAACGCGGTAGGGGATCACGTCGTACTCGCCTTCCAGGATCCCGCTCATGAACGCCATGCGATAGGCGGGGGGCATGCCGGGGAATTCCTCGCCGCCCTGCACCGTGTGGGTGAAGAGCGAGTAGCTGGCCATACGTTCCAGCGCGGTCGACACGCGCAGATCACCATGGCCGTAGCACTTATCCCAGGTGCGCGGGTTGTTGTCGGCGAAGTAGTCCCAGGCCGAGTACTTCAGGATCCATTCCGCATCCTGATTCGTCACGCCGGCCCCGCCCAGGCTGCGCACCAGGGCCAGGGCGCCGGCAACGTGCGGCGTGGCTGCCGACGTGCCCGCGAACCCCTCGTAGAGGTCGACGCCTTCGTCGCAGCGGAAGGTGGTCAAGCAGTCGTCGCCCGGGGCCACGAGATCGATGCCCCAGCCGCAGTTCGATCCGTTGCCGCAGGTGATGCCCGCGTCACAGGCCTGCCCGTCGGGACCGTAGGCGCCCACGGCGGTCACCTTGCTGTAGTCGAAGTCGCCGGGGAAGCGTGGCGTGTATGCGTCGGCATTGCCCTTGGCTGCGACGAAGTTGGCGCCGGCGGCGCAGGCGAAGAGCACGGCCTGACGCATCGTCTCGGAGTAGGCGGGGAATCCGTAGCTGTTACTCAGGATGTGGCAGCCCATGTCTCGCGGGTCGGCCGTCTCCTGAATCGCCTGGGCGATCTCGGCGTCGGTGGCGTGCTCGAAGTCCACGCGGATGGCGTAGAGCTGGGCACCGGGGTTGCCCCAGGCTCCGCCCCAGCCGCCGGCGATGCCCGCGACGCCGATGTTGTTGTTCGTCCAGGCCGCGGCGATCCCAGCGCACGATGTGCCGTGGTCGCGCCTCCGGGAGTGCGGGGGCGTGCCCACTTCCATGTAGTTGCGCCCGCCGGTGACCTTCAGGTTGGGGAAGTCCTCGATGGACTCCGAACCGCCCAGGTCCTGCATGCAGTAGTCGATTCCCTGGTCCATGATGGCGATCTTCAGGCTGTTGGCGCCGGTGGCATAGTCCCAGGCGGCGGAGCAGCCGATGCCGAAGTCGGGGTCATAGAGATCCCACTGATCCTCGAAGAGGGGATCGTTGGAGTCGCTGTAGAGCTCGCGCCGCCAGTTGGGCTCGGCGTACAGCACGCCGGGGTGAGCGCGCAGGGCGCGAATCGCGTTGCGCAGATCGGTATCAGGAGGAAGCTGCAGCATGAACACGCGGCTGAGGTCCGGCACGCGGACGACCTCGCCGTTGACGATCCGCTCGATATCCCCCTCGTGGCAGCTCGGGAATACCTTGCGAACTGCGGTCGCCGTGAGATCTGCGAACAGCCTGCCGAGGTCCGTCTCCACACGGCAGCGCTCCATCGGTGTGAGTGTCGCTCCGTCAGGCACTTCGAGGTAGCCACTGCGCAGGCCGACCAGGAGCTCTCCCGGTGCATGGCCTCCGTCGTTGGTCCAAAGGGGGACAGCCATGATGACCCCCAACTCATCTCGGATCGGGGGCGGTTCCGACCCGGGTTGACCCCAACAGGGCGCCGTGGAGAGAACCAATCCAACAGCCAGAGAGAGTGTCACTCGCGGGGGGAACATACGAGCCTCCTTTTACAAGCTGACCAGAATTCTGGGGTCTTGTGCCAGGCGTTGTCCGTGAGGAACGAGCAGGTTGCATGCGACGGGCCAACCGTCTCGATACCCGATACTGCCACGGATTCGCACTGGCGTCACCGATGTCTGACTTGATACGCGAATCACGAGATTTGATCAAGTCAAGGAAAACTCGTTCTTCTCCGCTCACGTTTTCGTCACACTCGTCGATCTGGACGCGTATGCCACTCAAGTGGGCGGGCCATCCGCACTCCCCGGACTGTGCGGACGGTCGGGACGCGATCAACGTACACAGACCAAGCGGCGGGTGAGGGTGGCGCTCCCGGCCCGCAGACGGCAGAAGTAGAAACCCTGAGGCACCTGGTTGCCGAGGGCGTCCCGGCGATCCCAGGTTACCCGGTGCCGCCCGGCCGGCCACGCCCCCGCGGCCAGGCAGCGCACCAGCGTGCCGTCGGCGGCGTAGAGGTCCAGCACGAGCTCGGCGTCCGCCGGCAGTTCGAAGCTCACGCCCGCCTGCCCGCGCACCGGGTTGGGCCGCACCGCCAGGTGCCCGTTCGCCAGCCCGGCGCTCGCGCCGTGCTCGACGCCCGCCGGATCGACCAGGTCGCTCTCGTACCAGACCAGGTCGTTGGCCGTGCCGCCGGTGGCCAGCACGTCGCAATCGGTGTCGCCATCCAGGTCGTAGACGCAGAGGCCGAAGGCGAGCCCTAGACCCAGAACAAGCGTATGCCAATGGCCTCTCGGGCGGGTCGGAGACCCGCG
>CAZPGB010000118.1:0-5974 GCA_964585945.1 uncultured bacterium
GCGCGAAAAGGCGGGGATGGAAAGAGGTGGCCTGAATCGGCAGGAGAAGTGCCGACTCAGCCCGCATTCAACCAACGAATCGCCTCCCCGGCCCTGACATCGCGCCGCGTCCGCCCCCCGATCAATCCCAATCGTGAACGTGATAGTGCCGGTGCTGCACCGTTCCGTGCCGATGCCGATGACTGTGCACCAGATTGGCTTCGAGCAGCTTCTGCTCGTCCTTGAGCAGCGCATCGAGCGGGCCGTCGAAGATCAAGCGGTGATCCTCGCCGAGCACCAGGGTGCGATCCCCCAGCTCGCGGGCCAGACTCAGGTTGTGGGTCGTGACGATGCTGGTCAGACGGAGGTCCTGCAGCAGATCGACCAGCCAGCCCGTGCTGCGCGGGTCGAGGTTGGCCGTGGGCTCGTCGAGCAGCAGCACCTCCGGCTCCAGGGCCAGCAGGGCGGCCAGACAGAGCTTCTGCTTCTCCCCACCGCTTAACTGGAAGGGCGGCCGCTCCAGATGCGGCGCCAGCCCGAAGGCCTCGGCCCAGCGCCGCACGCGCGGCTCGGGGTCCTCGTTGGTGAGCTGCCGCAGTCCGAAGGCGATCTCGTCGAAGACGGTGGGGTTGAAGAGCATGGCGTCGGGGTGCTGGAAGAGGAGCACCACGCGTCGCCGGAAGTCGCGGTGAAACGCCTTGTCCTCGAGCCAGGCGCGGGTGATGTCACGATCGTCGAGTCGATAGCGTCCCTCCTGCGGGAAGATCAAGCCGTTGAGGATCTTCAACAGCGTGCTCTTGCCGCAACCGTTTGAGCCCAGGAGCACCACCCGCTCGCCCCGCGTCACCTCGAACGATACGTCCTGCAGGGCGACGGCGCCTTCCGCGTAACGATAGGAGAGGCGCTCAACCTTGATCATGAAAGAACCCCCGCGAACTCATCGCCTGGGTGATTTCGATCGTGTCGCGCAGCGACTTGCCGAAGAAGAAGCCGGCGGTGGCCGCCCCGTGGCGGTACACGTCCCGCAGTCCCGGGCGAACGAGACTGCGGCTGCGCAGCGCCAGCCGGAAGTCGGCCAGCAGGCGGCGGAACGTCATGATCTGCCCGTAGGCCAGTGTGAGCAAGAAGCCGAGCGTTCGCGAGAAGGCCAGGGCCCGAAAGGGGTTGATTCGTCGGATGAGCAGAAACGCCGCATAGGTCAACAGGAAGACGCGCGTGTTGAGCAGCGCCAAGAAGCCCCAAGACAGCGTTCCCTGGAATCCGGCCAGGATCAGGTAGGAGAGGCTGACCACGGTGTTGAACAGGAGAACGGCCAGCGCCGCCCGGCGTGCGATCCGCCAGGCATCCCGCCCCGCCAACACGAGCGCCACGCCGACGCCGGCCAGGAGCAGCCACACGTCGTGCACGCACGTGATCGCCACCACGGCGGCGATGTAGAGCAGCAGCAACACGCGATCCTTCATGACACCATCCCGCATTCCGTGGCCTATCCGGGCGTGCCTTCGCCGCCGGCATACCCGAACCGCGACACGAACCGGATCACCAGCAACGTCAACAGCCCCTCGCCCACGCCGACGAAGAGATGGGGCACCAGCACCGCCGGTAGCGTGATCCCCAGGCCGAAGGGGAAGAACCGCGGCGTGCCGTCCGGGCCGTGGGCCAGCGCCGGCTGCACGCCGAGCGCCAAGGCCACCAGGGCCGCCGGCAGGACGACGGAGATCCAGCCGGCCGCCACGATGGCGACCGTGGCGTTCCAGGGACGCAACCCGCGGTAGGTCCCCCAGGCAACCAGCCCGCCGACCAAGCCCATCGCCAGGGCATTGATCGGCAAGGCGGTGAATCCTCCCACGCCGAACACGAGCGCCTGGAGCAGCAGCACCAGGGAGACGGCGACGAAGGTGGTCCAGGGCCCCATGAGAATGGCCAGCAGCGCGATGCCCGCGGCGTGCACCGAAGTGCCCCCCGGCCAGGGGATGGCGATCATCATCAACACGAAGCTCAGTGCGGTGAGCACGGCCAGGCGGGGGATCGTCTCCTCGCGCAGGTGACGCCGCAATCGGCGCAGGGCCAGCGCCCACATCCCGGCCGCGACGCCGTAGGCGGGCACATACATCTGGGGCGCAATGAACCCGTCGGGGATGTGCACGGAACCTCTCTTCGAAAGCTAGAGCAAGGTCGAGAAGGTCAGGATGACCCGGTAATCCTCCTTGCCCTCGGCGCCCTGTTGCTGGTCTTCCTCGTTCAGATCGGTCCACGTCGGTAGCTTCACACCCACGCCCAACGAGGTCTGTTTCACATACAGCCGCGCCCCCGGCACGACGTAGATCATCCGGCCGCCGGTGGCCTCCTCGCCGACGCCCTCCACCTCGTCGCGACCCAGGGAGAGGTAGTTGGCCTCGAGGCACGCGTCCAGCCGCAGATTCGTGCCGGCCGAGGTCAGCACACGCACCGGAAGGGCCGCGTTGAATCGGAGCTCATCGCCGAAGCGCACCGCCTCGCCGTTGTCGTACTCATACTCGCTGAAGGTGATGAAGGAGCCGTCGGCCACCACGGTCAAGCGGGAAGAGAGCTGCTTGGTGATCGAGAGTCCTCCCATCCAGGACGGCTTGCCGAATCCCAGTGACATGCCCGGGTCGATGTTGCCCTCGGCGTCGCGGAGGTTGGCCTTGCCCGTGGGCAGGGTGGCGCCGCCGTAGAGCGTGAAGTGCCAGTCCTCCAGGTCATCCAAGCTCTCCTGCGCGGGGACGAGCCTGAGCCCGGCATCGTACTTGAACCCCAGAACACCCATCAGGGAGATGTCGGCGAAGCCGGAAGAGGTGAAGCTGTTGTCCTCGGGTTTCTTCGTGTAGAAGGGCAAGAAGCCGTAGAGTGAAAGGTAGGGCGTGAAGCCGTAGCCGATGCCATACATCCAGAACGCGTTGTAATCACCCTCGGCGGGATCCTCGGCGCTGAAGGTCTCGAACTTGGCATAGTCCAGCTTCATGTAGGCCAAGAACCCGCCCGCCGGCAGTGTGGCGGAGCTGGACGTCTCGATCGGCGCGCCGGGACCCTCGAGTCCGGCGACGCCCAGCGAGGCCACGCCGTGATGCGCGTGCACGCACACGGGGAAGAGGATTGCCGCCGCCGGCAACACGATCCATCGTCTCATGCTGTCCTCCGTCTGTAGAAGAGGCTGACCAGACCAAAGACTCCGAAGATCAAGCTCAATCCGACCACGATGCGCGCGTGCTTTTGATAGAGTGGCATGTCGGCCTCGCCGACCCGGCCGGTCTGATTCGTCGTGAACGTGATGTCCAAACCGTGTCCATCCTCGGCGAAGGCCCGCAGGCGCCAGGTACCGGCTGAGTCGGGGATGAACGCGATCCGTCCGTCGGCATCGGTGCGCCCGACCTGGCGAGGGATGGACTCGCCTGCGGCGAAGATCTCGTAGCTCTCGAAGGAGAATGGCGTCTGGTCGGCGAACTGCAGCCGAATCACGACCGCGTCGCCCGGGGAAACAGTGTGCTGAAGATCGTGGGCGGCCGCGCCGCACGGCAGCAGGGCCGCGAGAATCGCCGCCGGCAGCGCCCAGTGGGACGGGATCGTCATCGCTGGCATCATTCCTCCGCTTCCAACTCGAAATTGAGGACAGCCGATCGAATGACCTCGTCGGCCTGAGCGGAATCCAGGGGGCGCGTAAGACTGGCCTGCAGATGCTGTAGGCCCTCGTGACGCAAGCGCACGTTGACCCTGCCCTCGGCGTCACTCTTGCCGCGGGGCTTGCCGTCGTAGCTGACGACGGCCCCCTCCACGGGTTTTCCTTCGAAGCTGATCTGCATTCGCAGCTTGTCGCCCGGCTCCAGATCGAGGGGGTTCGAAAGCGGCACGATCTCGAGGTCGGGGGTCAGCGCGGCGGCGAGGGCGTCGCTCCACGCGTCGATCCGCTTGACGCTCTCGTAAGAGAGCCAGCTCCGGATCGCCATCTCGGCCTGGTCCTTGGGGACGTTCTGGGTGCCATAGGGGGTCTTGGTCCAATAGCCCGAAGACGTGAGGACGTGGGTGATCGCGCAATCGCACTCGATCCGCAGCGGCGATGTAAGTTGGGGCGAACAAGCATGCGGCTGTCCGTTCCGGTCGAAGCAGTCCACCCGCAGCACGATCGCAGGATCATAGGGCGGGCCCGCCTCCCGGGAAGGGCCCGAAGCGTGGTGATGCTCATCGGGGCTCGCCGCGACGTGGCCGTAGCGGAGCAAGAGGCCGCTCTCGTCGCGCTCCAGCCAGAGGTCGTGGGCCTGGGCGGCCCATGCCGCCGAGAGGGCCAGGATCGAACAAGCCAGGCGCGGCGCTCGCCGAGACGGGGTCATTCTCATCCTCGTATTACGAATCACCAAATCGTAATACGCATTGGACCACACCCGTCTCGGCGTTGTCAACGCTGTGTGCAGCCAGGAGCTGAGAACCCGTAAGGTACTTCAATTTTGTGGTTTAGATGCACCTCGGCTCCAAGGGTCGGCTACAGGGGTGCGGTCCTAAGGACGTGTCGAGGCTCGCGCACCCAGAAAGTGTCCCGGCAGGTTAATTTTATTGAAACTCAGATTGAGTTTTCTTAGTATATACCCGATCAAGCGACTTGAATAGGAGGATGAGATGGATATTTCTAAGGCCCGCTGTCCTGAGTGCTCGACGCCCATGAGCATCCGGCAGGTGAGCTGCCCCAAGTGCGAGCTGACACTGGAGGGCACCTTCGAGGTCTCCGCGCTGGGGAGCTTGAGCCCGGAGGACCAGATCTTCGTGCTCAGCTTCCTGCGCACGCACGGGTCCATCAAGAAGATGGAATCGCTCTTCGGCATCAGCTACCCCACGGTCAAGAACCGCCTGAGTGCGATCGTCGCCCAGCTCGATCGCGTCTTCCAGGCACCCACCCCCAACAGCGCGATCCTCGAGCAGCTTGCGCGCGGTGAGATCGATGTGGAGGAAACGCTCAGGAGGATCCGATGATGCTGCCCGCCTTGCTGATGTTGCGCGTGGGCTCTGGCAAGGGGGTGCCCGTGCCGATCCCGCTGCTGCTGCTCTGGCCCCTGTTGCTGCCCTTGATTCTGGTCGTGGCCCTGTTGCGCTTGTTCACGCCCAGCACAAGCCGCGTGCACCAGGGCGTGGCCATGGCCTGGATGGCGGTGGTCGTGCTCTTCCATCTCCACGGCTTGAAGGTGGACGTGTGGTCGCAGTCGGGCGAGCGCGTCTACTTCCGGGTTATCTAGATGCAAGTCCGTCGCAAGAGACGAGGCACAGTCAGAAGAGGAGGTTTGAGATGTCGGAAGAACGGTTGCAAGTCTTGAAGATGCTCGCGGAGGGCAAGATCGATCCCGAGGAGGCCGAACGACTGCTGGCCCGACTCGAGGATGTGAAGCAGGAGGGCGTCCAGCGGACCGCGGCGCAGGGACCGAAGGAAGAAGCCGCCATGGGCGCGCCGGCGCCTCCGGCTCCGCTGGCGGGAAAGCCGTCTCAGGGTCCCCCGAAGTATCTGCGGGTCCTGGTGAACGGCGCCAACGGCGACAAGGTGAACGTTCAGGTGCCCATGGCGCTGGTGCGAACGGGCATCAAGCTTACCACGCTGCTGCCCTCCGACGCGGCCGAGGAACTGAAGGAGAAGGGAATCGATCTCTCCAGCCTCAGTGAGCTGCACGGCGATGAGCTGGTCGAGGCCCTGCGCGAGCTCAATGTGGATGTGAATACGGCCGACGGGGACACGGTCCGCGTATTCTGCGAGTAGCCCCTCGCCCGCGCCTCCGTCGGCGACCCTGCCTCCAAGCAGGGGCCCCCCAGCCCGCCGGTTGAGCCGGTGGGCTGTTCGGGCACCCGCGACGGGTCCTTCGCTCCCGGAATCGGGATATCCTCGGCACCGGCCGCATCCGGATGTCCTCGGCCGCGACCGCGCCAAGCCTGCCCCCGCGCCTCATACCGCCCCCAGATCCACCGCCTGAAAAAAGGAAAAACCTCGTTGGGCCCTGAGAGATCA
>CAZPGB010000119.1:0-5756 GCA_964585945.1 uncultured bacterium
GTCTTCTACAAGGAGAAGGCCCCCTCCCTGCAGACCCTCGAGAAGGTCCGCAGCTTCCTGGATTCGTATCAGACACGGTATGACATCCGCTACCTGATCATCACCGACTCGGCCAATGTGGAACTGATTCATTCGCTCGGCCTGCCCACCGAGCACTTCCCCTTCGCGCTGGCCATCCCCGGCAAGACGAGCGCCCGGATCGGCGAGAAGGTCGTCACCTTCGCCCACTTCCCCGACTTCATGCACCATGTCGGCAAGCACCCGGGCAACTGGACGCTGGCGCACCTGGAGACGGTTCTGGAGGATCCGGGCCTGCTGCTGCCGGAGAACCCCGTCGTGGAGACGAGTCCGGGCGGTGGCGGGGAGCACCACCAGCCGTGACCGCGTGCGAGAACAACTCCGCGGCCATCATCGTCCGCGACCTGAGCAAGTCTTTCGACACGGTCCGGGCCGTTGCCGGGATCTCATTCAGCGTCACGCGCGGCGAGCTCTTCGGCTTCCTCGGCCCCAACGGCGCCGGCAAGTCGACCACCATCCACATGCTCACCGGGCTGGCGCGCCCCGACGCCGGGGCGATCGAGATCGGCGGCATCGACTGCACGCGCAACCCGCGGGCCGCGCTGCGCCTGATCGGTGTCGTGCCCGATGAGAGCAACCTCTATCCGGAGCTGACGGGCTTCGAGAACCTCTGCTTCTGTGCGGCGCTCTACGGCCTGGCCGGCGCCGAGGGAAGCCGGCGCGCCCGGGCGCTGCTGGCCACCTTCGGGCTGGAGCAGGCGGCCGATCGCAAGTTCGGCGGCTACTCCAAGGGCATGAAGCGCAAGCTCACCGTGGCCGCCGGGATCCTCCACGAGCCGCAGATCCTCTTTCTCGACGAGCCCACCACGGGCCTGGATGTGGCGAGCGCCCGGCAACTGCGCCAGCTCATTGGCGAGCTGCATCGCGCGGGCACGACGATCTTTCTGACCACGCACTACATCGAGGAAGCCGAACGGCTGTGCGGACGGATCGCCATGCTGGTCGCGGGGCGCATCATCGCCTGCGACACCGTCGAGCATCTCCTGCAGTCGACCCAGGCCCGGCACGTGCTGCAGGTCGCCTGTGTGGAACCGCCGGCGGATCTGAGGCCCGGACTGAAGGGTACCTTCCCAGAACTGGACTTCACCTTCCCCACCCCCGGTCTGGTGCGCGTCGAGGCCGATGAGCCCGTGCGCGTCGGCCCGCTGATCCGCTTCCTGGAAGACCAGGGCTGCGATGTGGCCGAGGCGCGCCGGATGCGGCCCTCGCTCGAGGACGTCTTCGTCCACCTGACGGGCATCGCCGCCGACGCCCTGCGCAAGGAGAAGGGGGGTGGACGATGACGACCTGGATCGCCTTGCGCAGCATCGTGCTCAAGGACATGCGCACCTACTACCTCAAGCCCCCCAACATAAGCTGGGGTCTGATCTTCCCCCTGGCCTGGACGGCGATGTTCTTCATCAAGTCGGGTAGCGGGCTGGGCAGCATCCCCTCGCTGCTGCCGGGCGTCGTGGCGGTCGCGGTGCTCTTCGGCACCACCTCGATGCTGGCGGTGACGGTCACCTTCGAGAAGAAGAGCCGCTCCTTCGAACGCCTGCTGCTGGCGCCGATCCCACTGGAGCTGCTGATGCTGGCCAAGACCGGCGGCGCGATCGCGTTCGGCGCGGCCAATGCCAGCGTGCCCATCGTCCTGGCACTGCTGCTGACCGATCTCTCGGCGGTCGCCTGGGGTGTCTTCGTCCCGGCCGTGCTGATGATCGCTGTGGCCTCGACCTTCCTGGGCCTCTTCGTCGCCGTGGCGGTGAGCGAGGTGTTCGAGGCGCAGACCTTCTCGAACTTCCTGCGCTTCCCGATGGTCTTTCTGTGCGGACTCTTCTTCCCCGTGGAGAAGCTGCCGGTGTTCCTGAAGCCCCTGTCCTACGCGCTGCCGCTGACCTACGGGGCCGACGCTCTCCATGGGGCCGTGAGCGGTGATCACAGCATGCCCCTGGCGCTCGACCTGGCCATCCTGGCTGCTTTCTGCGTGGTGCTGTTCGCGGCCAGCCTGTGGAACATCAAGCGGCGGTGGATTCTTTGAGTGACCGGCTCCCCAGCGACGAAGCCCTGATGGAGGCTGCCGGCCGGGGCGATCTCTCCGCCTTCGCCGAGATCGTGGCCCGTCACCAGGACGGGGCCTGGCGTCTGGCGTACCGGTTCTCGGGCGACGCCGGCGACGCGCAGGACCTGGTGCAGGAGGCCTTTCTGCGCCTGCTGGCGGCGGCCGAGCGCTACCGGCCCCTGGCCTCCTTCCGCACCTACTTCTACCGCATCCTCACCCGCCTGTGCCTCGATCATGCCCGCAAGCGGCGGCCCGTGCACATGGAGACCGTGCCCGAGATGGCCGACGGCGGTCCGGCGCCCGATGAGCGCCTGCTGCGGGGAGAGCGGGAAGCGGCCGTGCGCCAGGCGCTGGCCGCCCTGCCGGAGCGCGACCGCCTGGCCGTGGTCCTGCGCTACTTCGAGGGCTGCAGTGCGCAGGAGATGGCCGAGGTGCTGGGCACCTCGGCCAAGGGCGTCGAGCGCCTGCTCGCACGCGCGCGCGGCCGCTTGCGGCCGGTCCTGGGGCGCTGGCTGGCAGATTGACGCGTGATCGCGGATTCCGAGGGGGATCACGCGGCATGATTCGTTGGTATTCACGAAGAGAGGTTCGCGATGGATTGCCGAGACGTACAATCCCTGCTGCCGGCTCATGGGGAGGGTCGCCTGGACCCCGAGACGCGAGAGGCAGTCACCCGGCACCTGCAAGTCTGTTGCGCGTGCCGGGCGGCGTTGGCGCGCAGGGACAGCCTGGCCGGGCTTTTCGCGGGCCTGGCCGAGACCCCGCCACCTGTCGACCTGGCCGCACGGGTGATGACGGCCGCCGCGGACCAGCGGCGGATCGCGGCCGCCCGAACCCGAGCGGCGGCGGTCGCCTGCGACTGGAACCCGTGGCACTGGTGGCGCGCGGCCACGGCCACGCTGCGCTGGGCATCCGTCGCCCTGGCCTTCGCGGGCGCAGCGCTGGGAATCGTGGCCGGGAAGCTCGCGTTGGAGCCGGCCGCGCCCGGCGCGGCGAGCTCGGTCGACCCGTTGGCCGACCACGCGATCGACTTCCTGGCCGAAGCGCCCGGCGGCTCCTTGGCGGGCAGCTACGCGGCCTTGCTGGAGCCTGACGGGGAGGGTCGCTAGCCATGTGGCGCAAGGTCATTCCCCTGCTCCTGGCATTGTCGGTCGGCATGAACATCGCCGTCTTCGCGGTGTGGGCCCTGCGCAGCCGCGCGGCGAGCGATGACGTGGCGGGCCCCGGAGGTCGCGATTGCCGCGCCCTGCATGATTGCCTGGGGGCTGGCGAAGACCAGCGTTGCGCGCTCAGCGACCTGCAGGAGCAGTTCCGCGCGAAAGCCCGGCCGATCTGCACGGAGATCGACGCCCGGCGCGCCGAGCTGATCGGGCTGATCGCCGCCGAGGCGCCCGACACCGCCGCCATCGCCGCCAAACGGGCCGAGATCATGGCGGGGCAGGATCGCATGCAGGCGCTGGTCGTCGAGCAGCTTCTGGCCGAGAAGGCCGTGCTGAACCCCGAACAGGGCGAGGTGCTCTTCGGGCTCTTGCGCAGCCGACCGGGATGCCGTCTGGGCTCCGACTGCGCGGGTGGGTGTGGCTCACCGGCCGGGACGATCCCTACCGGAGTGGAATGTCCCGGTCACGTGCGATAGACGCGTTGGATCTGAGAGCTACTGCAACCAGGGGAGAAGTGGAGGAGGGATCATGAAGAGGATTGCGGCAGTCGTGGGATGCGTGGCCCTGATCGGCCTGATTGCCTGGTCAGTTGCACACTTCGGTCAGGCCACGGCCCAGGTCACAGCCTTGGAACCGGGCGAGGCGCCTCCGGCGACGTATGTCTGCGGTGATCAGTGCGGTCATGAGCCGGGTAGCTGCCCGGGGCACACCGGCAAGTGTGAAGGCCCGTGCAAGGACAACAAGGACTGCCAGAACTGCCCGCAGTGCAAGGACTGCAAGGAGTTCAAGGACGCCGACAACGACGGCAAGTGCGACTCCGCGGGGCAGTGCGACAAGCACGCCGAGAAGAAGGGTAGCTGCCACGAGAAGTCAGCCTGCCCGCACCAGAAGAGCCCGCACGGGGGGTGCAAGCACGCCAAGTGATCGCAGCCATGCCCGAACGCCCGACCGCCCGGCGCCCTGGACGCGCCGGGCGGTCGTGTGCATTCCGATGGCGTTTCCGGCCTCGGTACCCGCGCCCCTGGTTCCTTGACCTCCGCGGCTGCCGCCACCACCGGCGCCATACGGGGTCCTCGGGACCCACAGTCGCCCGATTTCCGGCTTGGGAAAGCATGGATCGGCCCGGAAGATGCCCCGACGGGCTCTTCGTGGAGCACGGTTGGATTGACAGACATGTCGTCATTTTATATGATATATGACGACAGGCCCGACATGGTCGCAGCAGGAGGGTCCGATGGATATCCCCCGCAGCCTCGATCTGCGCGCCCTGCTGGAGAAGAAGTCGCACTTCCTTTTCGGTCCCCGCCAGACTGGGAAAACCTTCCTGATACGTCGAACATTAGGGGACATAAGGGTTTACGATCTTCTCGACACATCCGTTTTCCTGACCCTCAGCCGCAATCCCGGCCAGTTGGAGGAGGAACTGACCCGCACGGATCACATGATTGCGATCGATGAGATTCAGCGTCTGCCCGAGCTCTTGAACGAGGTTCACCGATTGATCGAGTTTCGCGGCCTTCACTTTCTCCTCACCGGATCCAGCGCGCGCAAGCTGCGGCGCGGAGGGGTCAACCTCCTGGGCGGGAGGGCGCGGACCCGCTTCCTGCACCCGCTGACCTACATGGAACTCGGCAGCGAGTTCGATCTGCGACGGATGGCGACGCGGGGGCTGCTGCCTGCCATCTACTTCTCCGACGATCCGGCCGCCGACCTCGAAGCCTACGCGGGATCGTATCTCCAGCAGGAGGTCGTGGCCGAGGGGGCCACCCGCAACGTTCCGGCCTTCAGCCGCTTCCTGCGCATTGCCGCGCTGTGCAATGGAACCATCATCAACTATACGAATGTTGGGAACGACGCCCAGGTGCCGAGAACCACCACCTACGAGTACTTCGAGATCCTGAAGGACACTCTCATCCTCCACGAACTCCCCGCCTGGAGGAAGACCGTGAAGAGGAAGCCTGTGGCTTCTTCGAAGTTCTACTTCTTCGACGTCGGCGTCGCGGGCGCCCTACAGGGAAGGGTCTTCAAGCCTGCGACCCCTGAGTTCGGACAGGCCTTCGAAACCTACATCCATCACGAACTGCGCTGCCGCAGCGACTATGAGTCCGGCCAGCCCCTGAGCTACTGGAGATCGACTTCCGGATACGAGGTCGACTTCATCATCGGCGATCATACCGCGGTCGAGGTGAAAGCCAAGAGCCACGTGACCGCCAATGACATCAAGGGGCTGCGGGCTCTCGCGGAGGAGAAGAAGCTCAGGGAGCTACTGTGCGTCAGCCTGGAACCTCGCGCGCGAGAGACCGAAGGGATCCGGATTCTCCCGTGGGCGATGTTCCTGGAAGCGCTCTGGTCCGGTGAATTCGACTAGGCTGAAAGGATGGAACCCGAAGGCGAATGAGATACCTCAGCCAGTGCCTCCCGCAAGTCCAGTCCGCGCTGAAGACTGGTTGCGGCGCCGTGCGGGGTATTCGGGACGGACA
>CAZPGB010000120.1:0-5699 GCA_964585945.1 uncultured bacterium
AGCCGTGAAAGCCCGGCAGCATCAGACGCGTGAAGGCACCGGCGGGGGTCTCCACATCGAGCGCCGTCAGATCCCCGACGGTGACGGTGTAGCGCAAGCTCTGGCTGTCCTGATCGGTCAGAGTCAGCTCGGAGGAAGCCGCCCCCATTGGGATGGTCCGCACCTCTCCCGAGGCGGGGGCCGCAATGGTGAGGAGCAGCGCGAGGATCAACACCGAAGTGTATCGCATGGTGGTGCCTTCCTTTCGAGGTCTTCGAGGCGGGTGATTGTCTGTTTACCCCTGTCATCCCCCGGCAATCGCCGTAAGGACTATCTATTCTAACATGTTCTCCCGGCGGACACCATGCGGGCACGCACCGACGCCCGGGCGGCTCTTGCCCGATTTTGGGCGATCTCCCGCCAGCTATTTCCTTGAATAGCACGTCGCCCATCACGGATCTTCGATCCAGCCCCCGAGCTCGTCACACCTGTCCCCATGCCGTCGTCAGGACGGCCCCCATCGCGATTCGGCCCGTGGAGGATTGACACCTGTCGGACGCCTCGGTCTACTCCCCTCCAGTATCCAATACCTTGGAGCCGCTGTGGCCCCAAGTGCCCCGTTGGCTTGTCGGTCCGGCGAAAGGAGACGCACACGTGCACCGCATGCATGCGATGCCCTTCGGAGCCCACGTGCTCGCGGACGGCCGGGTTCGCTTCCGCCTGTGGGCGCCGGATCAAGCGGCGGTGGACCTCGTCCTCGAGCCGCGTCACGGGGAAGCCCTGCGCCTGCCCATGCAGCGTCTGGATGGGGGCTGGTTCGAGTACGTCACCGATCGGGCCGGGCCGGGCGACGCGTACCGGTACCGGCTCACCGACGGCTTCGAAGTGCCCGATCCGGCCTCCCGGGGCCAGGTCGCCGACGTCCACGGATCCAGCCGCGTCGTGGATCCACGGACGTTCCACTGGCGCGACACCGCCTGGCGGGGTCGTCCGTGGGAGGAGGGCGTAGTCTACGAGCTCCACGTCGGCGCCTTCACGGCCGCGGGGACCTTCACGGCCGCGATCGAGCACTTGGGAGCACTGGCCGATCTGGGCATCACCGCCGTGGAGCTGATGCCGGTGGCCGCGTTCCCCGGCGAGCGCAACTGGGGCTACGATGGGGTGCTTTCCTACGCGCCGGCCGTCTCATACGGGTCGCCCGAGGAACTGAAGGCGCTGGTGCAGGCCATACACGCGCACGGGATGATGGCCATCCTCGATGTGGTCTACAACCACTTCGGGCCTGAGGGCAACTACCTGCACCTCTACGCGAGCCCCTTCTTCACCGGTCGGCATCAGACGCCCTGGGGGGCCGCCATCGACTTCGAGCGCGAGGGGAACCGGCCCGTGCGTGAGTTCTTCATTCACAACGCGCTCTACTGGCTGGCGGAATTCCACTTCGATGGCCTGCGCATCGACGCGGTGCACGCCATCCACGACAGCTCCCGGCCCGACATCCTCGAGGAGTTGGCCGACCGCGTGCACCAGGGTCCCGGCATCGGGCGACCTGTTCACCTGATCCTCGAGAACGACGCCAACGAGGCCCGCTACCTGGAGCGATCCGCATCGGGGAGGCCGAAGCGATTCGCCGCCCAGTGGAACGACGACATCCACCACGCCCTGCACTGCCTGCTGACCGGGGAGTCGACGGGATACTATCGCGACTACGCCGATGACCCGATCGCGCACCTGGGCCGTTGCCTCACCGAGGGGTTCGCCTATCAAGGCGAGGCCTCGGCCTTCCGCGAGGGCGCGCCGCGTGGGGAGATGAGCCGTCATCTTCCAGCGGCCGCCTTCGTCGCCTTCCTGCAGAATCACGACCAGATCGGCAATCGCGCTTTCGGCGAGCGGCTGATCACCCTGTGCGAGGAGCGCGCCCTGCGCGCCGCCGTCGACGTGCTGCTGATGGCCCCCTCGCCCCCCCTGATCTTCATGGGTGAAGAGTTCGGCTGCCGGCAGCCCTTCCCCTTCTTCTGCCACTTCGGTCCCGACATGGCCCCGCGCGTGACCGAGGGCCGCCGCCGCGAGTTCGCCTCGTTTCCCGAGTTCGCCGACGAGGAGGCCGCCAAGCGGATTCCCGACCCGCAAGCCCCGGAGACCTTCGCGAAGGCGGTGCTCGATCGGACCGTCGCCCGCCGGCCCGGCGGCGCCCGCTGGCTGCAGACCTATCGCGACCGGCTCGTACTGCGCCGCCGGGAGCTGGCGCCGAGGCTGACCGGCATGGAGCCCGCCGGCGCGAGCTGGTCGCGGATCGGCGCAAGTGGGCTGCGTGCGGAGTGGACGTTGGGCGACGGCGCGCGACTGTGCCTGTTGGCCAACCTGGGACCGGAGCCGGTTCGGGCCGCTTCGTGCGAGGGCCGTCTGCTCACGGAGAGCGAGCCCCGGGCGGCGGAGGAGCTGGCAGGCGGGCGCCTGCCCGGCTGGTCGGCCTTCTGGTTCCTGGCCGAAGAGAGCCCCAAGGAGGTTGAATGAATCGCCAAGCGCTCGACGCGTTGGCCGCCCGCTGCGGCATTGAAGCCGAATACTGGGACATCTTCGGTCACCGTCACGAGGTGTCCGACAAGACCAAGCTGGCGCTGCTGCGTGCCATGCACTTCGACATCGCCGAGGACGACGAGGCCTCGGTGCAGGCGGCGCTGGATGCGTGGGAGGACGACCGCTGGCTTCGGGGACTGCCCCCGGTTCTCGTCCGCCCGGATGGAGAGGCGCCGCTGGAACTGGATCTGCGCTGGCCCGAAGAAGACATGAAGGGGCCGCTGAACTGGACGGTGCTCGAGGAGGGCGGCTCCCGGCACACGGGCGCACTTCATCCGGCCGATCTCGAGCCGCAGAGCAGGCGCACGGTCGCCGGGCGACCGTTCGTGCAGGTTCACGTGTCGATCCCGGCCGTCACCGGTCTCGGTTATCATCAGGTGACGATCACATCGACGGGCGACCGAGGCGCCACGGCCCGCATGCGTCTGATCGTCACGCCCCGCTCCTGCTACGTCCCGCCCGGCATGGGCAGCGAAGACCGCGTGTGGGGACCGGCCGTGCAGCTCTACGCGCTGCGGTCGTCCCGCAACTGGGGCATGGGCGACTTCACCGATCTGCGTCATCTCGTCGACCTCATGGCCGAGCGGGGCGCGGGCATGGTCGGACTCAATCCCCTGCACCCGCTCTTTCCGCACGATCCCACGCGCCGCAGCCCCTACAGCCCGTCGACGAGACGGTTTCTGAACACCCTCTACGTCGACGTGGAAGCGGTGCCCGACTTCGCCGAGTGCGAGGAGGCCCGGCGGCTCGTCTCCCAGCCGCGCTTCCAGGCCCGCCTGGCGTCGCTGAGGGAGGCGGAGCTGGTGGACGTGCCCGCCGTGTCGGCGGTCAAGCGCGAGGTGCTCGAGCTGCTCTATCACCACTTCCGGCGCCGTCATCTCGAGCGGGGCACGTCGCGGGCCGACGCCTTCCGGGCCTACCAAGCCCGGGGTGGTCACACGTTCTGGCAGCATGCCGTCTATCAGGCGTTGGCCGAGCACCTGCACGCGCAAGACGAGCGGTACTGGGGCTGGCCCGCGTGGCCGGCGGAGTACCGGGACCCCGAAGGTGACGCCGTTCACAGGTTCGCCCGCAAGCACACCGACCGGGTCGAGTTCTATCAGTACTTGCAGTGGCAAGCCTACCAGCAGCTCTCCGCCGCAGGTCGCCGGTCCATGGAGCTGGGCCTCAAGGTGGGCCTCTACGAGGACCTGGCGGTGGGGGTCGACGTGGGGGGTTTGGAGACCTGGGTGTACCGCGATCTCTACGCGCTGGACGCGCGCATCGGCGCGCCGCCCGACGACTTCAACCCCGACGGCCAGGAGTGGGGGCTGCCCCCGCTCGTTCCCCACCAGCTCGCCGCCGCGGGCTATGCACCCCTGATCGACATCCTACGGGCCAACATGCGTCACGGCGGCGCCCTGCGCATCGATCACGTGATGGGTCTGATGCGGCTCTTCTGGATCCCGCTCCAAGCACGGCCCGTCGAGGGCGCCTACGTGCGCTATCCCTTCGAGGACCTGCTGGGTATCGTGGCCCTGGAGAGTCAGCGCAACCACTGCATGGTCGTGGGCGAGGATCTGGGCACGGTGCCCGACGAGGTGCGACAGGCGCTGGGCCCGGCGGGGATCCACTCCTATCGCGTGTTCTACTTCGAGAAGGACAGCAGCCAGGTCTTCAAGCGGCCACAGGACTATCCGCAACAGGCGCTGGTCACGGTCAGCACGCACGACCTGCCGACGCTGCCCGGCTATTGGCGCGGACAGGACATCCGGCTGCGCAGCGAGCTGGGCCTGTTTCCGGATCAGTCCGTCGAACAAGCCCAGATCCTCGCGCGCACCCAGGATCGCAGCCGCATTCTGATGGCCCTCTCGAGCGCCGGGCTCCTCCCCGAGGACATCGGCCTGGACGCGGCGTTCCTGCCCGCGTTGCCGACCGAGCTGATCGTCGCGATCCACGCCTATCTGGCGCGCACGCCCGCGCGCATGCTGACCTTCCAGCTCGAGGACATCCTGGGGCAGGTCGACCAGGTGAATCTGCCCGGCACGATCGACCAGCACCCGAACTGGTGCCGCAAGCTGCCGGCGACACTCGACGAACTGGCGCAGGACCCACGGCTTGAGAAGCTCGCCGAGACCTTGCGCCGTGAGCGGGGTGTGGGCCGCGTGACGCCGGATCGGGACGGCTCGCCCGGAGACGATCCGCTGGGCGCGGTGATCCCGCGGGCGACGTATCGTCTGCAGATGAGTCGGCGCTTCACACTGGATCACGCCGCGGGTCTGGTGCCGTACCTCAAGCGGCTCGGCGTCAGCCACTGCTACCTCTCGCCCATCTTGAAGGCGCGGCCTGGAAGCATGCACGGCTATGACATCATCGATCACAACGAGATCAACCCCGAGATCGGCAGCCGCAAGGCGCTGGAGCATCTCGCGCACATCCTCAAGCAGCACGGCATGGGTCTGATCCTCGACATGGTGCCCAACCATATGGGTATCGGCTCGGACAACCCGTGGTGGACCGACGTGTTGGAAAACGGCCCCGCCTCGCCTTACGCCGCGTATTTCGACATCGACTGGGACCCCGTGAAGCCGCAGCTACGCGGCAAGGTGTTGTTGCCCGTGCTGGAAGATCACTACGGCACCGTGCTGGAGCGCGGGCTGCTCCGGCTTCGATTCGAGGCCGCTCGCGGCGTGCTCACCCTGGCCTATCACGAGCATCGGTTCCCGATCGATCCGGGCACCTATCCCATCTTGTTGACCCACGGCGTGCAGAGGCTGAGCAAAGAGCTCGGTGAGAAGGACCCGGTGCTGCACGAGATCCAGACGCTGGCCGACGCGCTGGCGAATCTACCCTCGCGCCACGAAACCGCTCCCGCCCGCGTGTCGACCCGGCTGCGCGATCAGGAGGTGCACAAACGGCATCTGGCGCGCCTCTGCACGGAGCACGAGGCCATCGGGCGATTCGTGCAGGAGAACGTGCAGGACTTCAACGGCGCGCAGGGCGATGCGCGCAGCTTCGATGTCCTCGATCGGTTGCTGGCCCGGCAGGCCTACCGGCTGGCCTTCTGGCGTGTGGCGTCGGACGAGATCAACTACCGGCGCTTCTTCGATATCAACGATCTGGCCGGCCTGAGCATGGAGAACGACGAGGTCTTCGATGCCACGCAC
>CAZPGB010000121.1:0-5643 GCA_964585945.1 uncultured bacterium
AAATGGGTTCGTTCTCAAGAGCAGAGGCGGGTCCGTTCTGGTTAGCGTTGAAGCCATTCCGCACCCCTGCAAGATCCCTGCCCATTGGCTGTCTTTCCACGATTCCCATGCCCATTAATCGCCCCTTTCGAGAAGGCCGATGCCCATTAAACGGCCTTTTCAGCGAGGGGCATGCCCATTAGAGGCCGGTTGGGCAAGGGCCGATGCCCATTAACGCGCCTGTTTCTCGCAGCGAACTCCGCTTGATTTGCGGGCCCACAGCGCCACCCTTGGGGTGTGGAGGTCACCATGCCCTACCTCAGCCCGCAGACGCTGACCCACGAGGAGATGCAAGCCCTCCTGGCCGCCAGCCGTAGCCACGTGCGCGACCACCTCATCTTCTCCCTCGCCTTGGGCACCGGCCTGCGCCTCTCCGAGCTGGTCGGCCTCGACGTGGGCGACCTCTACTTCCCCACCGGCGATCCGCGCGTGCGGGTCCGCATCCGGCCCGAGATCGCCAAGCGTGGGCGCACGGGCGATGTCTTCCTTCCCGATGCCCTCTTGCCCAAGCTGCGGCGCTTCTGGAAGTACAAGCGCATCTGCCGAGAGCGCCTGGATCCTCAAGCACCGCTGTTCTGCGCCCTCTCCCGGCGCCGCATCTCCCCACGCCGAGTGCAGGTCCTGTTTCGCCTGTGGCAAGTCCGCGCCGGCTTCGACCGCCTCTACCCATTCCACACGATCCGCCACACCGCGGTGAGCAACGTGTATCGCGCCTCGCGCGACCTCTTCCTGGCCCAACGCTTCGCCCGGCATGCCAGTCCCTTGACCACGGTGATCTACACCCACCCCTCGGATGAAGAGCTGCGCAAGCGGCTGCGTCACATGAACTGCTGATCCAAGGGACCCGGGAAGTGCCACAGCACCGGATCATGAAGCCACTCGGGCTCATCGCCCCCGAACGCCACGTCGTTGAGATCGATGATGAACGGAGGAGGCAACGCCTCGGCTGCGAGCCACGCGTAGGTGAAGGCCAGCGAGAAGTGATCGGCTCCGGTGCGCACGTAGCGATACTTCTGGATCCCCGTGGCCTCATCCTCGTCCAGCACCTTGGCGTCGGCGGCCATGTGGCGCGCGAAGGTCTCGATCAACGGGGCCTGGCGCGGCAGGACGAGCTTCTTCTCCCGCACCGCCGTCCGTGAGGCATCCAGCGCCTCGGTGCGGTTGACCTGCACGATCTGACCTTCCTCATCCCACTTGGGCGCCCCGCGCTGGTTCTCGTTGAAGAAGCTCAAGAACACCCGCTCCGGATGCCGGCGGGCGAAAGCCCGGGCTGCATGAGTCTCGGGCAACCCGTCCACCACGCAGCGCGTGATGCGAAAGGCCTTCATCAGACCGTCCAGATCCTCGAAGTCCCGGAGGGTGGCCAGGTGCACCAGGCGGCGGCAGTCTTCTCTCCCATCGGCATTGCGCAGCACAACCACATGCAGCAGCTTGCCGGTATCCACCCCCATGGCGTAGGTCCCGGTTTCGGCTTCCTCCAGCATGGCGTCCTGACCACACAGCGCGAGCACGGCGGCCTCATCGAGCCGGCGCTCCAAGTCCGCCCACGGCACCCCGATCTTCAGGTTGTAGAAGCGGTCCGGGAACCGCGTGGTGCGGTACTCCTCCAGGATCTCACCCGGATCGACCTTCGATGAGAACAACTGACTGATGCGGTAGCCGTGGATCGCACGGTCCGGGAAGTCGGCCACCCACTCGCCTGCCGCTAAGTCCAGCGCGCCCCCACAGCCCGGGCAGGCGAGATAGTGCGAGCCATCGGGCCGTGGGCGGATGATGTCGGCCGCCTCGCCCATCCTCATCGGGAACTCTTTTACGGGCGCGGTCCAGCGGCCACAGCTAGAACACTTCAGCGTCCAGTGGCGCTGGTCGGATTTTTGGAACTGCTCGTCGATGCCGTAGTCGGGCAGCGAGGGGTTGGAGAGCTCAATCACCCGCTTGTAGTCCGAGTGCGCCAGGCGTTCCCGGGCCATGGCCTTGGCGGCTGGGGAGGTCTCATCCAGCTCATCGAAGACCACCATGTCGGCCGGCACCGACTTCATCCCCACCGTCGACTGCATGCCCCGCAGGTACAGGTGCGCCTCGCCGATCCGTTTGAGCCCCGCGGTATCGGTGTCGTTCATCAGCCTTGAGAGGAACGGGTTCTCGAGCAGCAGGGGTGAGACGCGCGACTTGGAGAACTCCAGCACGTCGGTACGGGTCGGGAAAAAGTAAATCACGGTGAGGCCCAGCAAACAGGCATGCAGGCTGCGGAGGACCGCCCAGGTGGTGCCTCCGATCTGCGCGGCCTTCGAGAGCACCACATGGGGCGCGGTATCATCGTAGATCGCCCGTAGGTACTCGTGGCCCTCAAACGAGAAGGGCCGGCCGTCCAAGCGGATGCGAGCCAGTGCCCACTGGGCCAACGGGTCAGTGACCGACCGCCGGCTCGGGCTCGCCAACTCCCGCACCCTCTTCCTCAGGTAGGGCGCCGAGGATCGCTTGGCGAATGCGGTCCCTTGCCTCTTCGTCATCCACGTTCTCCTTCACCGCGTCAATGAACGCGTCGATGATGCGGCGCATCTCGGCCTCGGACCGGGCGCGGATGGCCTCCTCGGTCTCCCCGGTGGCCGATAAGCCCTTGGCCAACCGCTGACCCTTTTGGGCCTTCTCCAAGATGCCCGCGATGCGCTCGAGTTCCCTGACCTCGACGCCTTGCCGCCCTTTGAGATCCTCGGCCAACCGGGCCAGAAGCAGCTCCCAGAGCCGGTAGTGGCGCAGGTTCAAGGTCACCCGGTCGGTGGCGATCTTCTCGATGAACATTTCTGCGGCGCGGATGTCGATCTTGGTCCGCAGGCCCGCCCAGTCCTCCTCGCGGTTCCAGCGTCCCACGGTGTGGGGCTTGACCCCTAACCGGGCGGCGATCTCGGCGTTGGTCGTGACCGTCCCGGTGAGATAGAGCCTCCGGGCCTCCTCACGCGTCTTGACCAGGCTGCGCTTCATGGCGTCTCCCTTTCAGGTACGTCTTGGCCAGGTTGGCGAGCCCTCGGGCCTTCCGGTCACGGCCCGGGGTGCCGTCCGAGGCCAGCTCCACGGCCTGCTCGATCACCTGCTCCTGATCGGCGGTGACCACGAACGACATCACCCGTGGCAGGACCTTCTCCTCTTGCTCGGCTTCCTGTTCTAGAAGCTCCGCGATCTCCCCGGCCGGGAACTCTAGGAGCGCGTGGAGGTCCTCGAGCTGGCGGTCGGTCTCGGGCAAGAGGCCCGCCAAGTCTTCGAGACTCATCTCCCCCAGCAGCTCGTGGATCAGCTCGGCGCGGCGCACCGGGACGTCCTGACCTTCGAGCCGGTTGAGCGTGGCGAGCAGGAGTCTTGCCTCCCGGTCATCGACGTTCCAGACGTCGCAGCGCGCCTCGGTGTGGCCCAGCTCCCATAGGATGACGAGGCGATGATGGCCATCCAGGACCTGGTACTTGCCGGGCTGCTCGGGATGCGGCCGCACGATCAAGTGCGGGTAGCGGCCGGTGCGCTTGATGTGCGCTGTGAGCTTGGCCCGCAGCTCCTCGCTCATTACGTTGGCGTTGAGCGGATGGGCCACGAGATCGTTGATGGGCACCGTGCACGGACCGATGCGACCTCCCGCCCGGGTGGACTCCTCAGGTTCTGTTGTCGAAGCCTTGGTGTTCACGAAGCGATCACCTCCTGTGTATGGCTCTGCCGGGGCAGGTTCTGTAGCAGCGGCGCCTCGGGATCCCAGCCCACGATCAAGAACTCGCGGTTCTGCGCCTTCTTCTCCTGGGTGGCCACGGCCGGCAGGTGCTGGTAGCGCAGGGCCAGCGCGCGGGTTCGTCGGCCCAGGCGGGCCATCTTGGCTTCCAACTCCTCGATACCCACGACCGCATTGCCCAGGCTGAGCAGCCACACGGGGATGTGCTGAGCGCAGGCGAAGAGCGTATCGAGCATCTGGGCGCCATCGCGGGCGGTGAAGGGACTCGTGGGCCGGGAGCGGCCTTCAAGAATCTCGTCGATCACCTTGTACTCGCGCTCGTAGCTCATGACGCCCGGGTAGGGTGGATCGAAGTAGGCCACGTCGGCGTAGATCTCGGGCAGCGCCTCCAGGACATTTTGCTTCAACACTCGGGCGCGTCCCTCGAAGATGCCGGCGTTGATCTGCCGGGCGATCTGCATGAGTTTTTCGGGCCGCGTCAGGCGCATCCCATCGACGTAGTGGTAGAGACAGCTTTCGGTGATCGACTCATACTCCCCGCTCTCCAGCCGGTGAATGGTCCCTGCGCGCACTTGACTCATGGGATGGGCTAACAGCGCCATACGGATGGCCAGGAGGCGTAGGAGCGCACCCTTGGCCGGATCGCACGACGCCTCGGCCTGGGCTAGGGCACGGTCCAAAAGACGCGCCTGGGCGGCCGTGAAGACCTTTGGGGCGCAGGTTTGCTCGATGGGGCCCGGGGCGTCAGAGGATGGCGCGGTCAGGCGCAGCACGTCCTCGCGCGAGAGCCGCACACGAGAGTTCTCGACCAGGGCCCGGCCTACCACGATCGACCGCTCGGCGATGTCGCAGGCCACCACGGCGAGGCCCTGGGCCTTGGCGTAGAGCGCCACCGACCCGCCGCCCAGGAAGGCGTCCAGGAAGGTCAGGCCGCGCCAGTGGCGCCGGGGCACGATCCGGTCCACCTCGCGGAAGATGAGCGGACACAGGCGGCGCTTGCCGCCCAGATACGGCGGCAGGGCCGACCAGATCGACAGCTTGCGGGATCGGGGACGATTCATAGGTTCTTTCTGCTCCTTCAGACTTCATTGCGCTTGATGTTGCGGCGCAACAGCGGACTCCTTGCAGGGCGCCGGGCAGGGTGCTCGGGGATGGCAGGAAGACCCCACGGGCGGGGCGCGACCCCGCGGAGAGGAGCAGGGATTATGGCGACGAAGAAGGGCCGCACGAAGAAGGCGCGGGCGGCGACGAAGGCCGCGAGCAAGGTGAAGACTTCGGTGGCGACCAAGGCCGAGGCCCCGGTCCAGACCGACGACTCGCAGGAACTGGTGGTCTTCGCGTTTCGGCTCACACGGGCCGAGCGCGACCTGATTCACCAGGCAGCCGGATCGGCCAAGGCCTCGAAGCTGGCCAGATCGCTCCTGGTGGCGGCCGCTCAGCGCGACGAGGAGGCCCTCAAGGCGGCGATGGAGACGGTGAAGGCTTAGCACCACGCTCATGACCCGCCCCCGATAGCCTCTCGGGACACCGAGGGGTTGTCGGCGCTCCTGCGGAACTCCATCCTCGCCACCAGGCGTCGCCTCCACGCGCGGGCGCGGCAGGCGTCGGAGCAGTAGATCCGTTCGCGCCGGGCCTTGGGGTGCCGGTCCCTTGGCAGGTCGGCGCCGCAGAAAGCACACGTTCTGAACGCACAAGGATGCGCGTGGTGATCGTTCGTGCCCGGGACGAGAGTCACAGTGTGGGGTTCGGCCGGATCGTCGCTGTGGACGGCACTTCCTACGCTCGCACATTCGGAGTCCGCCCCCGAAGTGACGCGTGACGCGTTACTGACCCCCATTTTCTACCTGGACAGTGCAATGTTCTCCACTAGCATCTGGCAACTCTGGACCCGGCGCCTA
>CAZPGB010000122.1:0-5472 GCA_964585945.1 uncultured bacterium
GACTGCCTCGTGCTCATCGAGCAGAATGTGCGCGATGTTGCGGAGGAGTCGTGGATGGATCGTGCAACGGTGGCTCACGCCGGCAAGGACTACACCATTGTTGCGTGCGATCACCACGAACTGGCCGGTCTGCCGCAGGGGGAGGTGCTCGAGCGCGCCGCCGATCTGCGCAGCGGCTATGTCAACGTCTGGATCGCCTCTCCGGCGGGCCGCGAGCAGGCGGCACGGCTCGGCCGCGTTGTGTTCTCCCGCGGGGACTATCTCCTGATCCGCCGCGCCGCAAGCCTGCCCGAGGACTTCTCGCTCGAAGGCATCCACGCCGTCACGCCCCTGAGGCCGTATCGACCCGCGTTGAGGGAGCACGCCTATCCGGATGCGCTCGATCGCGATCCAGCGGTCGAGCAGATGGTCGCCGCCGTGGACGAGACCATCTACCAGAGCGCCATCCAGGACCTGGAGGATCTGGAAACGCGCAACGCGCGCACCAGCATGTTCGCTCTGGCGTGCAGCAATGTGCAGGCCACGATGTCGGGGCTGGGTCTGGAGACGGAGCTGCAGACCTACACCGCGCTGCCCTGGTACGGCGAGGAGTTCACCTGCTGGAACGTGATCGGCGAGAAGGTGGGCACCGAGTTCCCGGAGGAGATCTACATCATCTGCGGCCACCTCGACTCGACGGCCGGGCAGCCCTGGCAGGCCGAGCCGCTTGCGCCGGGCGCCGATGACAACGCCAGCGGGTCCTCGGTGGTGCTCGAGGCCGCGCGGGTGATGGCGGATATGGACTTCCGCTACACCGTGCGCTTCATTTGCTTCGGGGCCGAGGAGCAGGGGCTCTGCGGCAGCACCTACTACGCCGAGCAGGCGGCGGCAGCCGGAGAAGACATCCGCGGTGTCATCAACATCGACATGATTCTCTACGCGCCGTCGGGATGGGAGATCCTCAGGGTCTACTACGACGATCAGTCGACGGCGCTGGCCCAGGCTCTCGATGCGGCGGCCGCGACCTACGTGCCCGAGCTGGAGGTGGAGATCGACTACCAGCCGGGCGCTGCCTACAGCGACCACTACCCCTTCTGGCAGAACGGCTACCCCGCGGTCCAGGGCAGCGAGCGCAGGCTCTCGGGCAACCCCTACTACCACACGACCGACGATCGCCTGATCAACTACATGGACTACTTCCCGTTCCCCACGCACTGCGTGAAGGCCGCGGTCGCAACGCTGGCGACGCTGGCCGAGCCGGTAGGAGGGAGCGCGGTGGAGCCGGGCGCCTCGATTGCGGGGCTGTCTCGCATCTCCTTCGAGCTCCAGCCGAATCCCGCCCGGGACTGGACCCGTGCGGCGTTCGGGGCCTCGGCCTCTGGGATAATGCGGGTGACCATCCACGACGTGCTCGGTCGTGTCGCAGGTCATCCCTCCGCGAGTGCTTTGATCCAGGGACAGCGCGCGCTCGATCTGGATCTGGGGGCGCTGTCGCCGGGGATCTACTGGGTTCGGGCGACGTCCGGAGGCCGTGAGACTGCGCGCCGGCTGGTTGTGAGCCGATAACCTTCCGGGATCGATTGGGGTGGCGCATGCCGCGCGAGGCCAATCGGCCCTGTGATGCCTCTTTGTTGCGTGCTTGCACAGCCCGTCTCCGATCCGGAAGTGCGACGCGTGTGCATTGCGCCAGAGATGGTGCGCGTGCGCGTCGAGCCGGGGATGCTGCGCGTGCGCATCGATACGGCTGCGTTCGGACTCCGGGCGTCACGCACGATCGCCTCGGGACCGCCGTGGGGACTGGCGGCTATGCCCAGGCGCGCGTATGCCCTATAATCGACAGTTGTGCCCACTTCGGTTGTCCAGATTGCGGTTTGCGCCCGCCACGAGGAACATGCGTCCTTGTCCATCGCATCGCCCGAGCCTCGTTGCGCAGGAGACGCGGTCGGGCCGGACAGGTGACATTGCCGCTGATCCTGGACATGGATCCGCCGAGAAGAGGAGATCCGCATCATGATCCAGCCACATGGCGTCCCACGGTTCACGCTTCTGGCAGTCGCACTCGGGCTGCTGACCGGTGCTCTCTGCACAGCTTCGGCATTCACGGCCGACTGGGCGGATAACGGTTACGAAATCCCCTTGCGGCAATTCGACCTGCCCGGCTATCGCAGCCCTGAGGTCGAGCGCGCCAGCCTGAATGCGATCGACAGCTTTCAGGCCCGCAACGGAGGCAACTGGCGCGTCTACACATGGAACCCCCAGACGAACACCCCGAGCTACTTCTACGGCAGCGGCGTCGACCTGGGCCGCGCCTTGACCACTGGTGATGAGGTGGCCGCTCTCGCGCGCGACGTGATCGCGGCCAATCCGGAGGTCTTCCGGGCGAGCCTCGAGAACCTTCGCCTTGAAAGCACGGCCCACGGCATGGGCAAGTGGGCGGCCCACTTCCAGCAAACCTACCAGGGGTTGGACGTCTGGCGGGGCGGCGTGCACCTGACCTTCACCGACGCGGGTCGGCTCTTCGTGATGGGGTCGAGCTACTACCGTGGCATCGATCTGGACGTGGATCCCACCCTCAGCCTGGCCGAGGCCGAGCGCATCGCGCGCGCCGATCTACCCTACGACGGGGTCTCCGATCGGATCGAGGAGGGGAGTCCGCTGCTCGTCCTGCCCGAGCCGCTGAGCGAGACCGACGTGGCCTACCACCTGGTGTGGCGCGTGCGCGTGCACACGGCTGATCCGGTCGGCATCTGGGTCACGCACGTCGACGCTCACACGGGCGAGATCATCTGGCGTTACAACGATGTGCACTTCGTGGACTTCGAAGGCGACGCCAAGCTCGACGTACAGCCGGGCACCTACTGCAACGGCAGCGAAGAGCAGGACCTGAAGTACCTGCGCGTGCAGGTCGAGACGGTCGGCCAGACGATCACCGATCAGCTTGGCTTGTGGAGCGTGCCCTACGGCGGCTCGGACGCCAAGACGGTGCGGGCCGACCTCTACGGGCCTTACATCGACGTCAACAACAGCGCAAGCGGGGCCCCGGAAGCGGAGTTCAGCGGGGTCTTCACGCCCGGCACGCCGATCACTGTCCGTTTCGACGACACCAACTCCCAGCGCGACGAGCGCGACTGCTTCGATGCGGTCAACGACGTGCACGACTTCATCAGTCTCTTCGACCCCGACTTCGGCTACATCAACCAGCGCATCACCTGCAACGTGAGCATCAACTCCACTTGCAACGCCTACTGGAACGGCACGATCAACTTCTATCAGGAGGGCGGCGGCTGCGCCAACACGGGCGAGATCCAGGGTGTGGTGCACCACGAGTTCGGTCACGGCATCCAGGATCACATTCTGGGCTGGCAGGGCGATCAGGGTCTGGGCGAGGGCAACAGCGACATCATGTCCAACCTGATCACCCAGGAATCGATCATCGCCCGCGGGTTCTACCTGGGCAACTGCACCAGCGGCATCCGCAATTCGCTCAACAACCTCACCTACCCCGAGGACGTGATCGGCCAGCAGATCCACTACGCCGGCCAGGTGATCGCCGGCTTCACGTGGGACTTCATGGTGCTGATGCAGGGGATCTACGGCGAGGAGGCCGGCGCGATGATGACGGGCGAGCGCTGGCACTTCGGGCGCGTGCTCGAGCATCCCACGACGCAGCCCGACCAGGTGCTGGCGACCTTCATTGCCGATGACGACGACGGCAATCTCGACAACGGCACGCCGCACCACGAGCAGCTCTGCGAGGCCGCGATGAACCACGGCTTCGACTGCCCCGAGATCCTGGTGGGCGTGTTCATCGAGCACACGCCCGTGGCCAGCCGCGAGGAGGAGGGCGATGTCGAGGTCCTGGCGACGATCTACTCCTACAGCGCGCCGCTGGTCTTCGATGATCTGACGCTTTCGTACCGGGTGAACGGCGGGGAGCTGGTGGAAGAGGTCCTTGCGCCGACGGGCGGTCAGGATGAGTTCAGCGCGATCATCCCCGACCTGATGCAAACGTCGGTGGTCGAGTACTACCTGCACGCGGCCGACGAGGCCGGCTACGAGGCGATGTCGCCCCCGGGAGCGCCGGCGGAGGTCTACGAGTTCGTAGTGGCGCCGCAGGTCGCGATCCTGACCGACGACATCGAGACCGGCGCCCCCGGCTGGACGCACGACGTGGTGAGCAGCGGCTTCAGCGACCAGTGGCACATCAGCAACCTGCGCAACCACACGCCGGCGGGCCTGAGTAGCTGGAAGTGCGGCGACACCGGCACCGGCGACTACGGCAACCTGCTGGATGCGGGCCTGGTGACGCCCGAGTTCGAGCTGCGCAGCCACTCCTACCTGCACTACTGGCAGTGGATCGATGCCGAGGAGAGCTCCGCCTACGAAGGGCGCGCCTACGACGGCGGGCTGGTCGAGATCAGTGTCGACGGCGGTCCCTGGACGCAGATCTTCCCGGACGAGGGCTACACCCACACGATCCGCGACGGAAGCATCCCGGGTCCGTTCGAGGCCAACACGCCGGTCTTCTCGGGCAATGTCGACTGGCACGAGATCAATTTCAACCTGGGCGAGTTCAGCGGCATGGCGCAGATCCGCTTCCGCTTCGGCACCGACGGCGCCGACACGCGCGAGGGCTGGTACGTCGACGACGTCGTGATCGACGGCTTCCTGGTCGATCTGTCGCCGGTGGCTGAGGAGATCGGCGCCTCCGATCTGCGCTTCGCGCTCCACGGCAGCCGGGCGAACCCGGTGCACGGGGCCACGGAGATCGTCTTCGAGACACCGGCCGCGGTCGACGCGCGGCTCTCGATCTTCGACGTGACCGGCCGCACGGTGCGCCTGCTGGCGCGCGAGTCGTTCGGTGCGGGCCTTCACAGCGTGAGCTGGGACGGTCGCGACGGCGGTGGACGGATGGTGCCCTCGGGCGTCTACTACTACCGCTTGCAGGCGGGCTCGTTCGATGAGACGCGCATGCTGGTGGTGAGCCGGTAGGCAAAGGCGAGGGGAAAGCCAAGCCAGCAACGCCAGCCGTGAGCAACGGCAAGCGATAAGCACCGGCAAGCCGTGAAGATCGTCAAGCCTCCTTCGGGGTCTCCCCGGGGGAGGCTTGGCGCTTCAGGGCGGAGTGCGTGGCCGGGCGGATTCGGCACACGGGGAGGAGCGTTTGCTCCGAACGGGGACGTGGCGCGCCTGCCTGGGATCGAACCAGGGACCAGCCACGTTCAGGATCCGCTGCCCAGACGACTTGGGCGTCGAGCCCGTCGCTGAGATTCGGTTCGTGGCATCGGTGATCGGATCAAACTGGTTGGACTTCAGGTTGAAGTCCCCAAAATGAAGAGATCCGCTCTCCGCGGTCGGGCGGCCGTCACGGTCGTGAAGACGTCACCTGGTCGGAGGATCGGCGCCCGGATCGCTGCATATAACTTGATGGTAAGTAGAGACTGGACAGTGCAATGTTCGCATCACGCCACCATGGTGAATCCCGGCACCCTA
>CAZPGB010000123.1:0-5267 GCA_964585945.1 uncultured bacterium
GGCGCCACATCACGCACAGCCGCTCGCGCCTTCCCTTCGCGAATAATGCAGGCTACGGTCCCGGGTCGCAGATCCGCGAATCGGACAACGATCTGCTCTGGCCGGCTCCCGAGTGCGAGGGCGAGTCCCACTGTGAGGGCGAGATACTCGCCGGAGCGCTCTGGCACATGCGCGCGGGCCTGATCGAGGCGCTGGGCGACAAGGAGGAGGCGATCGCGCTCTCGGACAGCCTCTTCCATTACATGCGCTACGGTCGTCCAATGGAGTATGAGGACGTGTTGGTGCACATCCTCCTGCAGGACGACGACGACGGCGACCTGAGCAACGGAACGCCCCACCTGTACACCATCGCCGATGCGTTCGCTCGCCACACGATCGGCGATTTCGATGTGCACATCACCCACCTACCCCTGTACGACACCGAAGACGACACCGAAGTGCGCGCAGTGGAGGCGATGCTCGGCACCCTCTACCCTGTCGAGCGCGACTCGGTCATGCTCCACTACAGCGTGGACGGGAACGCTTACACCGCCGTGCCGATGGACGGCGTCGGCTACCAGTTCACCGGACAGATCCCGGCCCAGGCGATCGGTACGACGGTGAGCTACTACATCACCGCCGCCGACGAGACCGGCCGCCGGGCCACGCTCCCCGAAGACGCGCCCAACGAGGTTTTCACCTACTTTGTCGGCACCGACGTCACCCCACCCGAGATCACTCACTCCGTGCCCACCGCGCCGACGTTCATGCAGGACAGGCTCTGGCTGTGGGCCGAGGTGACCGACAACATCGGCTCGATCGACGCGGTCCGTGCGGTTGTCACCGTCGAGCCGCCCGACAGCAGTTGGAGCGAAACGGTCACGCTCTACCCCAAGGACGCGCAGGCCTTCCCGGGCCTCTACGAGGGGTTCCTGGAGCTTGGCACGCTCGCCGAGGGCGCTACGATCTCCTACCACCTGGAGGCCGATGACGGCGCGGCACTGGCGAACAGCGCGCGCTACCCGGCCCAGGAGGAGCTGGAATTGACCGCCCGACCCGGACGTGCCTGGGACTTCGAAACGCACATCGACGACTTGACGATGAACGGAGACTGGGAATGGGGTGTCACGCACGTCGACCCCGCTCCTGCGCCCTCCGGGTCGTGTCTGGTTGGAACGGTGCTCGACGGGGTGCACGGCATCGACGGCGCCTCCGAGCTCACCACCCCGGCTTTCGATCTGTCGACCTGGGAGCGGGCGCGGCTCGAGTTCCGCACCTGGTACTTCACCGAGGACGAATGGGACGGCGGGCGCCTGCTGGCGAGCAACGACGGGGGCCAGTCGTGGATGCCTCTCACCCCCGCCGGCGGCTATCCGAGCTGGATCCGCGAGACCGAGTTCGGCACGTTCCAGCAGCTTCCCGCCTTCGCGGGCGAGGACGGGGTTTGGCGGGACATCGAGGTGCCGCTGGACTTCTTCGTCGGCGACACGATCCAGATCCAGTTCCGCTACTGGAGCGACGAATCGTCGGTGCGCCTGGGCTGGTACCTGGACGACATCAAAGTGGTCGCGTTGCAGGCGCTCGTGCCGGTCGACGTGCTGACCTCGACCGCCGGCGAAGATACGCAGGTCTCGCTCGCGTGGGCGCCCCCTGTGGGCGTCGATCTGGAGTCGGGGGAGTTTCTCGGCTATCGGGTCTACCGCTGCGACGATCCCGACGGCATCTACGGCTGGGACGAGGACGAAGAGGGTGCGGAGGGCGAAGGCGAGGATCTGCTGCCCGACATGGAGCCGATCACGACCGAGCCTCTCACCGAGCTCACCTATATCGACACCGACGTCACCAACGGTACGCCCTACCTGTACACGGTCACCGCCGTCTACAGCTCGGGTGAGAGCCCGTTCGGACCCATCGCGGCCGGATACCCCTACCAGGCGCTGATCGACGCTGCATCCACCTACGAGATCGACGCCGAGGGCGTCACCGCCTTGACCGACAGTCTCGAGATCCATAACGCCGGCACCGGCGAGTTGCACGCCGGCTTCTATCTCGGCCACCCGGACAACTCGTGGAACGACTTGGTGCCGACGCACTTCTTCGACGGCATCGACGACGACGCGTTCACCCTGCTCGCTGACGACGGCTCGGGCGCGCCCGCACCCGACCTCGAGGAACTGTGGGTGCGCGAGTTGAACAGCAACCTCTCCGTGCGGGTCACGATGCACGACTCGTTGCCCAACCCGTACACCGACTGCACGGTGATCGTCTACCTGGACACCGACCAGTCGCGCGCCACCGGGATGCCCTTCGGCAACGTCGGCGCCGACTACTTCGTGGCGATGGGAGCGCTGGTCTACCAGCAGGCCGGCACGCTGGCCTTCATCATGCGGGCCGTGGACGCCGAGACGGTCTTCCCGCTCGCGCTGCCGACGCACCTGATCCTGCAGGAGGGGCTCGACTCGCTCGAGGTGGGCATGTTCCTGGATCAGATCGGCAATCCCGAGGAGATCGGCTTCGCCGCCCAGGTAATGCTGCCGCCGATCTTCCCGGGTGCGGGCGAACCCGGCATCGGCGGAGCGGGCGCACGAGACCCGGGCGCGGTATCGGGGACGCTGGACAAGGAGGGTTGGGAGCAACTCCCGCAGGCACTGATCGAGGCACTGGGAGGCGAAGCCGGGACGCGGGATGCCCGGGCCACGTCGCAGGGGTCCTTCACGCGCGCGGCGGCCGACGATCCGCTCTTCGGCGACATCATGCCCGATGCGATCGACATTCCCTGGCTGGCGATCGATCCGCCCGGCGCGATCGCGAGACCCGATGAGCCGTTGAATCTGAAGCTTGCGTTCGACTTCACCAGCCTCGACGTGGGGGATCACAGCGCCAAGGTGTTCGTGCGGTCCAACGACCAGGATACGCCGCTCCACGAAATCGCCGTCACGGCGCACCTCTGGTATCTGCCGGCCGAGGAGCTGTCGATCTGGGCGACCTGCTGCCGCGAGGACGGCATCCTGCTCGAGTGGTGCCCGTGTCAGCCCGACTCCTTCGACGCGTTCTTGCTCTGCCGCTGGGACGAGCTGGAGTGCGCGGAGGACGCGGTTCCGCTGGGCGGCGGACCGATCTACGCCCAGCAGGACACGCTCTACCAGTTCCTCGACCGCGGCGTGCAGAGTGGGCGACGCTACTACTATCAGCTCTCCGGCATCACCGCCCGCGGGGACACGCTGGAGTTCGCCCCGCCCGCGTTCCCGCTCTACGATCCGCCGTCGGTGGTGCGACTGGCGATCGAGGCACCGCGGCCCAACCCGTTTCGCACCACCGCCGCGTTCCGCATCCACGCGCCGGAAGGCTCGAGCTACGAGATGTTCGTCGTGGACGTGGGCGGCCGCCTGGTGCGCCAGCTCGTCCGCAAGAGCGAGAGCCAGTCGGGCGTGCAGCTCGTCACCTGGGACGGCCGCAGCGAGGCGGGCAACGCAGTGGCCCAAGGCATCTACTACGCGGTCATCCGCGGCGGGGGGAAGCAGGCGACGCGCTCAATGGTGTTGATCCGGTAGTCGTGCGGCGGACCGCCGGCGGAGATTCGAGAAGTTGAGGTCACGTGCGCGGCCGGGGGCAATCCAGGCTGAATAGAAGAGCGATTCGGAAGCGCGACATGAATGCCCATGGCGGCGTGCTTCCACCATCGGCGAGTGTTGGCGGCAATCCGAGCAGCCAGATACGCGTTGAGACCGCCCGCGACCACTTTCCGGAAGGCCGCTCGGCCCCACTTACGCTGCTTCAGTTGGTGGGCCTGAAGGCGATGGCAGATCCATTCATCGAGATCGCGGAAGACTCTCGGGCAGTCCGCTAGCCGGAAGCAGCCCTTCAGCAGGGGGGATCGGTCGGTCGGATGCGGCCTGATTCGGCACTTCTACTGCCGATTCAGGCCACGTTTTTCTATCCCCGCCTTTTCGCGCTGAAAGGGCCGTTTTTGCCCCGTAGAGCCGGGCCAAGCCGAGTGTCGATGGGGCTCAGAACCCGCGCATAGTTGGTGGGAAGCGCGCTTGATCCCCGGATTTCTTCACCACTGCTGAGATCGTTGATTGGCGTTCGGCAACGGCCTGATCCGATTCTCCCATCTTCTTCTGGCACATTCGGATAGATCTGATAGAAGGGTTTCGCCGCCGGAAAGGCGAAGGCTCAGGGACTCGTCCTCCCCAAGCCTTCATGGGTCATCGCGGTGGTCGAGTCAGCGATGGAACCCATCGGCAGGATGATCGACCCCGACCCGCTTGTCCAGTCTTTCGGCTGGCGGGGGTGGGGTGGTCGAAGCAGGCTATCGTCTCTACAGCTGCGCCCGGTGTCACCGCCAGGTGAAGATCTGCCGGTCTTGTGATCACGGGAACATCTACTGTGGGTCAGCCTGTGCCTGGGAACAGCGGCGGGCGGCGCTGCGGGCCGCCGGACGGCGGTATCAAAGCAGCTTCCGCGGGCGCCAGCATCATGCCGCCCGCCAGATGCGTTATCGCCAGCGCCAAGCACAGAAAGTGACGCATCACCCATTCCCTCCCGCGGAGAGGCCCGCCAAGGTGCGCCTCGTTGCGTCGCGGCCGGCGCAAGGAGCTGCCGGCGATCGCAGGAAGGAGGGTCGTGATGGTTACGAGGAGTGTGCGGCAAGGGTGGCAAGCTCTGCATGCCTTGCCGTGGAGTCTGCAGAAGCGGAGTCGGAGACCGTGGCGTTGGTGCGTTGCGACATCTGTGGAGGTTGGTGCGCACCCTGGGCGCGGCTGGGGCCGCAGTGGAACTGAGCGGTCGGTGGGTCGAGCCGAGAGGGTGGGGCCATGATCCCCCCGAACGCGAGGCCGAGATCCTGCGCCTCTACGATGCCGAGCACTGGCGGGTGGGAACGATCGCCCGGCAGTTGGGCGTGCACCACTCGACCGTCCGGCGAGTGCTGAGCCAGTCGAGCGTGCCGGCGGCGCGGTCGGCCGCGCGCGCTTCGATCGCCGATCCGTACCTGCCGTTCATCATCGCGACGCTCACGAAGTATCCCAAGCTTTGCGCCAGCCGACTCTACCAGATGGTCAAGGCACGCGGCTATCCGGGTGGTCCCGATCACTTCCGCACCATCGTTGCCCGTCACCGGCCCCGCCCGCCGGCCGAAGCGTACATGCGGTTGCGCACGTTGCCCGGCGAGCAGGGTCAGGTCGACTGGGGCCACTTCGGCAAGGTGACGATCGGCCAAGCGGAGCGACCGCTGATGGCGTTTGTGATGGTGCTCTCCTACTCGCGGATGATCTTCCTGAAGTTCT
>CAZPGB010000124.1:0-5104 GCA_964585945.1 uncultured bacterium
CAGGATGCTGCGCGATGGGGAGGTGAGCGACGGCCACGCGAGGACCGCGACCAGCCCGATGATGCTCATCAGCGTGGCCAGCGGATGCCGCTCCTCGGCCACGCCGCGGGACCAACCGGTTCGGGCGGCCACCGGCAGGGCGAGGATGGGCAGCCAGGCGGCGCCTAGCAGCGAGCCCAGCAGGGGCACGAGGAACAACAGCACCACCATCGCTCGGGGAAGTCCGCGGCGGCTGTCATCGACGGCCGGACTCCAGGCCAATCCCAGCGCCAGCGCGGCGCAGATCCCCGCGAGCGTGATCAGAAGGTGCATGTGGAAGGCGGGTGCGGCTCCGGCTAGAATCGCTTGGTTGACCGCGGGAACGGAGAGGTGCAGGAGCAGGAGGCACGCGAGGCACAGCGCCGCCATCCATTGCAGGCGACGCTCGGCTCCCAGGGATCGCAGGGGCGCCCAGCGGGGAACCAGCGCGCTCCCCAGGAAGACCACCAGTGCCAGGATTCCCAATCCATCCTCCCCGGCAGCACCGCCCGATTGAGGGGGAATGTCTCCCCGGAGGCGGAAGATCCGAGCCACGGCCGTGTGGGAGTAGGTCTTACTCCAGGCGGGCGCAGGGAGCAAGCCCCATGAGCGGGGACCGTTGGGGTTCCTCGTGGGGTCGAACCCGGTGGTGTCCTTGGGGTTGTCACCAGCAATCCGCCGGGCGCCTCGATCTCGCGCGGCCGCCTGCGTGGGTAGACGAGTCAGGAGGTGCTCAATGTTCCCTGTCGCGCAGCCCCGCCATGAGGCCATTGCCGCCCAACCGCGTTACTACGACATCGCCTTCGGCAACCGGGACCTCGAGGTGGAGTGCGGCTTCCTGGAGTATCTCAGCCGCAATCTCGGCCGCGGGCGGTTGGAGTCCTTCGTCGAGATCTTCTGCGGACCCGGTTATCACCTGCATCATCTGGCGGCGCAGGGATGTTCCGCTTACGGCATCGAGCCCAATGCCGAGCTGGTGGCCTACGCCGAGGAGAAGGCGTTGATGATGGCGCCCCCGGAATATGGCCCGCCGGAGGATGCGGCGCCGGTCTCGGGGCGGGAGAGCCCGCGGGAGCCGCACGCGTGCCAGGGGCAGGTGTTGCTGGCCGATCCGCGGGATTTTGCCCTGCCGGAAGCGGTGGACCTGGCCTTTTGCCCGAATCAGGCGTTTCGCTACCTGCTGCGGAACGAAGACGTCATCGCTCACCTGGTCGCGGTCGCCAAGAACCTGGGCCGAGGCGGGTTGTACGTCATCGAGGCCGAGCACCCCCGCGTGTTGTGCGGCCGGCCCGACGCGCCGGTAGAGGCCTGGGAGGTGACGCGGAATGAGACCACGGTCCGCGTGCGGATGCAGTCCGGGCACCATGCGTTGGATCCGATCACCCAGGTGCGCGATCTGTCGATCGCGCTCGAGGTCCAGAAGGGGGACCATGTGGAGCGGTTCGAGGATACCGCTCCCGTCCGGGCCTTCTCCTACCAGGAGCTGCGGGCGTTGGTGAAACTGTCGGGGGTGTTCGACTGGGTGGCCACGTTTGGGGATTTGTCGATCACGCAGCCCTTCGATGCATCCGAAGGGGCACGGCGCACAGTGCCCGTGCTGCGCTGCAGTGTGTGACGGTGCATAGCTCGGGGCTACGGCCCCGGTCCGTGCGGAGGAACAAAGCTATGAGAACGAACTGTCGGGGGTGGGTCGCAGGGGTAGTGCTGAGCCTGCTGTCCGCGCTGGCGCTGTCCGGCACGGCCCAGGCCGACGAGATCCTGGATGAGATCGATGAGGCCGTGCGCCTCTACAAGGCCGGCGACTTCTCGGGCGCGGTGTCGAGCCTCGAGTTTGCCGCGCAGCAGATTCGCCAGCAGATGGCGGGCGAGGTCTCGGCGGCGCTGCCCGATCCGCTGCCGGGTTGGGAAGCCGAGGACGCCGAAACGACCGCCATGGGCGCCGCGATGTTCGGTGGCGGCATCACCGCCGAGCGCAGCTACACCAAGGACGACGCCTCGGTGGACATCCAGATCGTGGGCGACTCGCCCATGCTGCAGATGGCCATGGGCATGTTCAACAACCCTATGATGCTGTCGGCCGGCGGCAAGAAGCTGATCAAGATCAAGGGCCAGAAGGCCTCGATGGAGTACGACAGCGACAGCGGCGACGGCGAGATCATGGTCGTGGTTGCCAACTCGGTGTTGGTCACGGTGAGCGGATACGGCGCCTCGCAGGAGGACTTGACGGCCTACGCGGAGGGCGTCCGGTACGAGTTGATCGAGGAGTTCGTGAACAAGTAGATCCCGCTGACGGCCCCGGCCGTGGCCGCGGTCGCGGCTGGGGGCCGTGGTCATCGCGGGGAGCGACCGTGCACGGTCGTGGGGTGTGCGCCGGTCGTTCGGTGCTCAGCCCGAGTCGGTTCGCGTTGGATTCCGGGGGGAACGTCGCGGGGCGTTCCCCCCAACGTGTTCGCCTGGAGCGCGATCGGCCCGTGCGCGACCAGCGCGTGTTGCACACGGGCACGGTGCCGAGCTGCGAGGGTTTTCGCGGCGCGCATCGTGCAGGTCCGGCAGGCGTCGGACCGCATGAGGCGGTGCGGTTGAAGGCCGGGGGCCGGCAGCGGCTTCAGGGTGCGGGCTGACTGCCGCCCCGGCCTGCCGACATGAGCTTCGCGGGCTTGACCACTTCCTGGTTGCAGACCCCTTTCAGAGCTCATGTGGATCTGAAAGGGGTTTACGCAAAGCACACCCGAACGCCTGCATGACACTGAAGCAGCGGCAAGGTCCGCCCCGCTGAAGCCGTGACCACCACCTGCCTGGTTCGATCCGCAGATTCACACGTTCACGCAAGAGGGACACCGTGCAGTTGTTCGCTGGATCAAACGGCGATAGAATCCCGCTTTCGCCCTCGAGTGCCTGGGCCCGAGCGCCCTGGCCTTCGCCGTGACCTCACCTGCCCGGGAGGATGCGATGGCACGCAAACCGTCATGGCTCCTGATTC
The DNA here is from genome assembly GCA_964585945.1 of uncultured bacterium. Lineage (GTDB taxonomy): Bacteria > Eisenbacteria > RBG-16-71-46 > CAIMUX01 > WJJG01 > CAZDKK01. Next base: position 2,999 of record CAZPGB010000124.1, read on the forward strand.
CGCTTCTTCTTGTCGCTCTTCTTGTCGTCACCGCGGCGCCACCTGCGGACGGCGCCCAAGAAGACGATGACGGCACGCGCATGAAGGCCGAGACCTTCGCGGGACTCGAGCTGCGCGGCATCGGGCCGGCGCTCATGTCGGGCCGCATCGCCGACATCGCGATCCACCCGCAGGACCCGAGCACCTGGTACGTCGCCGTGGGCAGCGGGGGAGTCTGGAAGACGACCAACGCCGGAACGACATGGGAGCCCATCTTCGATGGCGAAGGGTCCTATTCCATCGGCTGCGTGACCATCGATCCCAGCAACCCGGCGGTGGTCTGGGTGGGAACGGGCGAGAATGTGAGCGGGCGGCACGTGGGCTACGGCGACGGCGTCTATCGCAGCCGCGATGGAGGGGCGAGCTGGGAGAAGATGGGCCTGGCCGAGTCCGAGCACATCGGCACCATCCTCGTCGATCCCCGCGAAGGCAACACCGTCTACGTGGCGGCCCAAGGTCCGCTGTGGTCCCCCGGAGGGGACCGGGGCCTCTTCGAGAGCAGCGACGGCGGCGAAACGTGGGAGAAGATCCTGGGGGGCGGAGACTACACCGGGGTCAATGAGGTCGTAATGGACCCCCGCGATCCGGATGTGCTCTACGCCTCCACCCACCAGCGCTTCCGCAACGTGGCGGCGCTCATCAACGGCGGGCCGGAATCGGGCATCCACAAGTCGACCGACGGGGGCAAGACCTGGCGTGAACTGAAGCAGGGACTGCCCGAAGAGGACATGGGCAAGATCGGCCTGGCCGTCTCGCCTCAGGACCCGGACGTCGTCTACGCCACGGTCGAGCTCGCGCACCGTACAGGCGCCTTCTACCGCTCCACCAACGGTGGGGAGACCTGGGAGAAGCGCTCCGACTACGTGTCGGGCGGCACCGGCCCGCACTACTACCAGGAGATCTTCGCCAGCCCGCACGCGTTCGATCGCATCTACCAGATGGACGTGTTGATGCATGTCTCCGAGGACGGGGGCAAGACCTTCCGGCCGGTGAGCTCCGAGCACAGGCACGTGGACAACCACGCGCTCGCGTTCGATCCCCGCGATCCCAACTACCTCCTCAGCGGGACCGACGGCGGCCTGTACGAGAGCTGGGACCTGGGGGAGACCTGGAAGTTCATCGCCAATCTGCCGGTCACGCAGTTCTACAAGGTCGCGGTGGACTACGACGAGCCGTTCTATCACATCATCGGCGGCACGCAGGACAACAACACCCAGTACGGCCCGTCGCGCACGGACAATGTTCAAGGGATCCGCAACAGCGACTGGATCGTTCCGCTCTTCGCCGACGGTCACCAGCCGGCCATTGATCCCACCGACCCCGACATCATCTACTGCGAGTGGCAGGAGGGGAATCTCATGCGCTATGACCGGGTGACGGGCGAGACGATCTACATCCAGCCCCAGCCCGAGAAGGGCGAGGCGTCGGAGCGCTTCAACTGGGACGCGCCCATCTTGATCAGCGCGCACGACCCGGCCCGGCTCTACTACGCCAGCCAGCGCATGTGGCGCAGCGACGATCGCGGCGATCGCTGGCGTCCCGTCTCGGGCGACCTGACCCGCGGCGAGGATCGGCTCACGCTGCCCATGATGGGGCGGGTGTGGAGCTTCGACGCCGTGTGGGATTTCGTGGCCATGTCGAAGTACGGCACGATCACCTCGCTGGCCGAATCGCCGTTGGACGAAGACCTCCTCTATGCGGGCACCGATGACGGTCTGATCCAGGTCAGCGAAGACGGCGGCGCCACCTGGAGAACCGCCGACGACTTGCCCGACGTGCCCGAGCGATTCTTCGTCAACGACATCAAGGCCGATCTCCACGACGTCAACACCGTCTACGTCGTGGTCGACCAGCACAAGACCGGCGACTTCAGCCCCTACATCTACAAGAGCACCGATCGCGGTAGGAGCTGGACGTCGATTGCGGGCGATCTGCCCGATCGGCACGTCGTCTGGCGGATCGTGCAGGACCACATCGATCCCGAGCTGCTCTTCGCGGGCACCGAACTCGGCCTCTTCTTCACCGTGGATGGCGGCCGCACGTGGATCGAGCTCACCGTCGGCGTTA
>CAZPGB010000125.1:0-4621 GCA_964585945.1 uncultured bacterium
CTTCACGTCCGGGACTGTGGGGGGCGCCGGGGGTGACCCCGGCCCCTACCCGGAAACAGATCTTGCTCAATCTCCTTTCCAATGCGATCAAGTTCACCGACCAGGGCGACATCGACGTCATGGTGCGGGTGCGATCTCTGTCCGACAACCTCACGTACCGAACCGTCTTCGAGGTCTCCGACTCTGGTATTGGGATCGCCGAGGACAAGCAGGAGATGATCTTCGAGAGCTTCACGCAAGTGGACGGATCGGTTGCGCGTCGCCATGGGGGGACGGGACTCGGTCTGGCGATCTCGCGCCGCCTGTGCGACCTCATGGGCGGCAAGCTGGAGGTCGAGAGCCGCGCGGGACAGGGGTCGACCTTCACGCTGACGTTGCTGCTCTCACGGGCATCCGAAACCGAGGAACGCCTGGCCGCTTGAGGCTCACCATCGGTCTCCATTTTCTTCAAGTCGGCTGCCGGGGTTCCCGATCTATCTCCGGGGGGCATGACCTCTGGCTTGCATGCCACAGATCTGAGGCCAGAGGTTCCCGCGTCGATCGACGCGGTGGAGGCCCGGTGACGGGCCGATAGAAGGGGCCGGTCCGCTGAGAGGCGGGCCGGCCCGTCTTTTGGGGCGCCCAGCCGGACGCGATGCGCTAGACTCTACGAGTCGGAGGCGAATGCCGCGGCCTATGCGCCGCCCAGCAGCGGAGGTTCCCCATGCGCTCGTTCCAGACAGTCACGATCGCTGTTACGCTGGCTCAGGCGGCGCTGCTGATGCAAGCCGGCTTCGGGCGAGACGCGCACGCCACCGAGATCCCCCCCGGCCCGGTCGCGGGCACATGGGATCTGGCGGGTTCGCCCTACATCGTGATGGGCGACATCTTCGTGCCCTCCGGCGGCGATCTGGCAATCGAGCCGGGCGTGGAGGTCGAGTTCGCAGGCGCATACGGACTGACGTTGCAGGGAACACTGACCGCCTTGGGCACGGCGGCGATGCCGATTCAAATCCGGGGCACTGTTCCGTGGTCGGGGCTGCGTTTCGAGAATCCCGACCTCATCAGCCAGTTGAGCTACTGCTGGATCTCGGGCGCCACGGAGGGGGTCGCGTCCATCCTCTCGCCGATCGACATACGGGACTGCGAGCTGAGCGAACACGAGGAGGCGATCCACGTCTTCGGCGTGGGGGATCCCGAGCCGCCGCCCGTGACGATCCGCGGCTGCGTCATTCACACCTGCCAGCAGCACGGCATCTTTGTCGTCGAGAACTCGAACACGACGATCGAAGGGTGCGAGATCCACTCCTGCGCGCTGGACGGGTCGCCGCGGGGGGCTATTCAGCTCAGCAACCAATCGTCTCAAGGGCGCAACGATCCGATCCTCACCGGAAACTGGATTCATGACAATGTCTGGCAAGGGCTGACCGCCTTCGATGTAACCGGCGCCGGACGCATTGCGCCCACGGTGACCGACAACATGATCGAATACAACTACACCGGCGTCTATCTGCTCTATGCTTCCGGTACGTTCCACGGCAACCAGATCAACCACAACTTCCAGACCGGCAATCCCAACTCGGGCGCCGGGGTCATGGTCTATGGCGCCACCGCCCGGCCCGTCTTCACGGCCAACACGACGAGGGGCAACTTCACCGGCTACTATGTGATCGAGGGCGCTGCGCCCAACCTCGGCGACGTGGGCAATGCCGATCCCAACGACGACGGCCGCAATCGGATCTTCGGCAACGTCGATCCCGGCGGCCATCGGTGGAGCGTCTACAGCAACTCTACGGCGGACATCATGGCCGAGAACAACATCTGGGACAGCGAGGACTACGGTGAGATCGCCGCGACGATCTTCGACGGCAACGACGATCCCGCGTACGGCATCGTGGATTTCGATCCCATCCTGCCGTTGGCTGACGTGTCGGTGGGAGAGGCGACGCGCGGTCCGGCGACCTTCCGCGCGAGTCCCAACCCCTTCTCCGACCGGACGCGCATTCACGTCCTGCTGTCAAGACAGTCCGCGCGCGCGTCAGACCGGAGCCTGCGCGTGGTTGTACTCGATCCGCAGGGCCGCCGGGTGCGTACGCTGGCGGGGGGGCGCGACTCGAGCCCGCAGACCCTGGGCATCGACTGGAATGGAACGGATGATCGCGGGCGTGCGCTGCCCTCGGGAATCTACTGGCTGTACTTGGATGCTGCCGGCGAGCGGGCCTCGTACCGCGTGGTGGTCCGACGGTAGGGAGGAGCGCGGCGCCCCGGGATCGAGCATCCCCGATCGAGTGCGCCGCCGCCAGCGGGTGCTTCGCGACGGCGCGTGATCGAGTGACAAGCTGTCTGCAGCCGACTCAGCGGTTGTTGTTTTGTTTCGCGTGGGCGGCAACCTCCTCGGCGTGGATCTGCTGACCGGCGATGCCCCAATCGCCGCCTTTGACTTCGTCTATCGTGACAAAGGTCACGTCCCGAAGCCCCGGGTAGACGGACTCCACCGCGTCGGTGAGCTTCGAGACCAGTTGCCGCTTCTGCAGCCTGCGACGCGGGCCGGTGAGCGAGACCCACCGGCCCGACGCACGCTCCTGAACGCGCCGGTGTCGCGCGCGCGAGGTCTACCGCACCACCGTCAGCCGGCGCGTGAGCACCGTGGCGCCGGTCTCCAGCCTCAGGAAGTAGTGACCCGAGCCGACCGGCATCCCGTCGGCCGTCCGCCGGTCCCAACGGATCTCGTGGCGTCCGGCCGCCTGCACGCCGTCCAGCAGCGTGGCCACGCGGCGACCCTGGAGATCGATCACCCAGAGGCGCACGTGATCGGCCTGCGGCAAAGCGAAGCTCACGCGCGTCTGATGCGTCACCGGGTTGGGTCGCGCCGGCGCCAACCGCACCAACCGCGCTTCGTCGCCGGTGGGACCTGAGACACTCGAGGAGCCCGTGCCCTCGAGGCCCCAGATCTGCACGTCGTCGATGTTCCACCCGCAATAGGTCCAACCGCCGTCGGTCGCGCCCATGGTCCAGCGCAGGTAGACCTGCGGCTGATCGGCCGCCACCGGGGAGATGTCGATCTCGTGGAGCACCCACGCATTGTCGGTGATCTCCTCGGGGTTGGACCAGACCGTCGTCCACTGCTCCCCGTCGGTCGAGACGCGCACGTAGGCGTGATCGTAGAGCGGTTGCTCGACGCCCAGCCAGCGCCAGAAGCTCAGCTTCAGTGCGTAGAGGCTGCTGCAATCGATGGCGCCGGTGGTCAGGTGCCGCTCGGGCAGGTTGTTGGGATAGTCGCCGTTCAAGTTGTAGCCGTAGACGAAGTCGCCGGTATGTCCCGAGACGGGGTCCGGGTTTCCGTAGGCCCCGCCCTGCCCGGTCGGCTGACCGAAGGCCCACTGATCCTCGGTCGTCCAGCCCGGATCGGTGTCGAAGGTCCACGACTGCTGGAGCTGCGGGTCGCCCACCGCCAGGACGATGGTGCGCATATCGTCGCCCAGGTGGTTGGTCAGATTGGTGAAGGTGACCTCGGCAACGTAGGCGCCGGCCTCGAGGGTGGCGGCCTGATCGTTCACCTCCACGGTGACCAGCGCCGTGTCGTAGGGCGCCAGGCTGCCGGCCGTTTCGCCGGTCAGCGTCAGCCAGGTGGCCCCCGACGGCGCCGCCACCGAGTAATCAACGGTCTCGAGACAGCGGTTCTCGATCCGGTAGGTGATCTCGGCGGGTTCGAAGGGACCGCCGACCGGCCCGCTCGATTCCAATCCGTGCTCGGGCGTGATGCGCAGCCCCGTTACGTCGGTCAGGGCCTTGATGCAGAAGTTGCCGGTATCTTCCACGTCGATGAAGTCCCGCCACACCTGACCGTCCAAATAGAAGCTCTGGCCGGGCTCGGCCGACGAAGGCACGATCGTGCGGTATTGAGCCCCCAGCAGCACCGGCACGTCGGAGGTGCGGTCGAAGGGCTGGCCGCCGTCGGAGAGCTCGAGGTAGAGGTAGAAATCGTCGCCCGCCTCGAGCAGGAGCGGGTCCGGGAGATCCACGGTGTGCAGCCCTCGGTGCGCATAGGTGCCGGTGAGGGTGGTCCGCTCATCGAGCAGGATGCCGCCCTCGAATCGATCGTAGATCTTCACGGTATAGGTCACGTCGTCCGCGGCGGTGTAGAAGTTGACCGCCCGGAGCACCTCGTCTTCTTCGGCGGTGAAGGCATTGAAGATCGTCGTGCAATCGACCATCGTGTCGCGCCAGCCGTGGTAGTCGTGATAGTAGATCCGATCGTGGGTCATGAGCTCGACGTCCTGGAAAGAGATGGCGCCCATCTCCGGCTGCTGACAACAGTGCTTGTCGTAGTAGGAGATCCAGAAGTAGCCGTCCAGGCCCCAACTCTCGCCCCAACTGTTCTTGACGAGCCAGGCGCCCGGCTGCGGGGCTTGGGTCGCTTTGGCGTCGTCCCAGCCGATGATGGCGACCGCGTGGTTGGGGTCGGCGCCGCTGCTGGGAGGCTGGTAGTGGATGTAGTTCTGGATGAAGCTATTGTCGTAGCACATGCAGGTGCCCAGCACCCCTTCCTGCATGATGATGGTCTTGATCGTGTCGATGTTCTCCAAAGCGGGACCCGCAGTGAACCACTCCATCTCGCGCGGATAGTAGTAGTGATAGCTCG
>CAZPGB010000126.1:0-4548 GCA_964585945.1 uncultured bacterium
CCAGCGGAACTCGACTCGACGCTGATCGCCTGGCTCGATGCCCTGGGATGAGGCGCATGTTATGGAAAGCCAAAACCAGCTTGTGCCGCCGCCTGCGGCCCCGTGCTCCACCAGCTTCACATAACGCCGTGCTCTACATACCACCCCTTATGTTGTGCACAACATAAGGGGTGGTAGCGTAGATCCCGCGTCCAGGTGTGCAGCACAGCCAGGAAGCCGAGGCGCGCACCGAGGTGACGTGGGTCGGTAGCCAGCGCTTGCATGGCGGCCGCCGCGGCGCGGAAGAGCACGCCATAGACGAGACGCTGGTGCTGATAGGCCAGGGCTCGTAAGGCCGCCGGCAGAGTAAAGGTGAACCGGAAGTAGGCCACGGGCAGCAGCCGCTTACGCTGGGTGTCAAGCCACCGGGAGATGGCCTCATTCTGGCATCGGGGGCAGTGGCGGTTCTGGCAGGAATGGTAGCTGAAGCGCTGGAAGTGGCAGGGCTCACACCAGAACAGGTGGCCGCCGCGTACCGGTGTGCGGCACGTGACGATGTCCTCGATGACCCGCCGATGGCTGGGCAGGATGTGTGCGCGCATGCGTGCCTGGTACTCGGCACCCTGGCGCCGGAAGATCTCGGCCACGGTGCTGGGCATGGGGATCGTCTCGCCCCGCGCTCAGAGCGTGGCCATGAGGCGGTGGATCTCATCGACCGCCATGGCGGTGGCCTTGTCGGTCAGGTGCGTGTAGATGGCCGTGGTGCCCGGCGAGGCGTGCCCGAGGTACGCCTGGATGAGCCGCAAGTTGACGCCGGCCTCGACCAGGTGGGTGGCATAGGCATGGCGCAGCGAGCGCACCGAGGCGCGCTTGCGGACGGCGCTGTCGCGCAGGGCGTGGCCGAAGGCGATCTGGACGCTGGCGCGGGGCATGGGGGTGGTGGCGGTGGGCATGCCGATGCCGCCGCGGCCTGGGGCGGGGAAGATCCACACGGGGTTGCGATGGGTCTTCCAGAAGGCGCGCAGGATCTGGAGGGTGCGGTGCGGCAGGGGCACGTAGCGATCCTTGCCGCCCTTGCCGCAGCGGATGTGAATGAGGTGGCGGGCACTGTCGATGTCGGGGATCTGGAGCTGCAGGGCCTCGCCCAGACGTAGGCCGCAGGAGTAGATGGTGGACAGACTGGCGCGGTAGCGTGGGAGTCTGACGTGAGCGAGGATGTCATGGACCTCATCGACGGTCAGGACGACGGGCAGCTTCTTCTCTCTGGGCGGACGCACGAAGGTGAGGGTGGGCCAGGGACGCTGGATGGTGTGTTGGTAGAAGAACTTGATGCCGCACAGGGCGATGGTGCAGGTGTTGCGGGCGTACTTGCGGACGTTCTTGATGTGGAGGAAGTACTGACGTAGGTCCTCCTCGGTGAGTTCGTCGGGGCCGCGGCCGTAGTGTTCGACGAGCTGCCGGACGGCCCGGGCGTAGACGACTTGGGTGCGTGGCGCGAGGCCGCGCAGCTGCATGTCCTCGATCATCCGCTGCTGGAGCTGCGTGAACATAGGAACCTCCTTTCGGGAGGATGTTGAGGGGTCCTCCCGCAAGGAGTATGCTCTTGGCGGTGACCGGAGTGTAGGTGACGTGGTGGGTGTGCACGAAGCGACCGGGCTTGGAACTGGCCGCGGAGCGGCCTTCGTTCAACATCGAATGGAGCGGACCGGGGACAACATTCCCGCCTGGCACGGGCCTGGCTTGCGCCAGCCGCGCGCCAGATAAGCGTCCGGCGGCCCGCCGCTCAGCTCCACGTTATCGGTCGAAGACCCCACCGGACGTGCCCGCCCAAGAAAAACTGCTGCCTTGACAGGAATGACTACGAACGGTAGTCTGCCCACTACAGTACGTAGTGTGGTAGGGGGCCCCTTCTCTGGACCGGACATGCCCAAGCGTCGGCTCATAACTTCCTCGATTGATAGGCTTTTCCCCAATAGAGCATTGCTCGAAGTGCTCAGCCTTCTCCTGCTTCACCCGACCGAAGATTTCTACCAATCGGAAATCGTCCGCCGCAGCGGACACACGCTGCTCCAGGTTCAGCGCGCACTACGACGCATCGAGGATGCGGGCCTCGCCCATGCCACCCGTCGGGGCAATCGAGTCTACTACACCGCCAACCAGGCTCACCCAGTCTATGAGGACTTGAAGGGTCTCGTGCTGAAGACGGTGGCCTTCGGGGACGCGTTGCGCGACGGTCTCGAGCCCATGCGGGAGAAGATCCTGATGGCTTGCATTTTCGGCTCGGTGGCATCGGGAAGCGAAGGACCCGCGAGCGACGTTGATCTACTCGTTGTGGGGGACGTTTCATCTCGGAAGCTGGCAGGCGTCATTGGGCCCCTTGCTCGCAGATTGAACCGGGAGGTAAACCAACTGGTCTACACGCCGCAGGAATTCAGGAAGCGCATTGCTGAAGGTGACCGTTTTGTCTCCGACCTGATCGCAGGTCAATTGCTCTGGCTCATCGGTGATCGTGATGTCCTTACAGGAATGGTTGAGTAAAGGCCGGGTCCGCGCTCAGAAGACCTCCGTAAAGGAGATACGAGGTCTGATACGGGTAGCCAACCGAGATCTTGCCGATGCGCGCATAGACTTGATATCGCCCGATCGGCGGTTCGCGACAGCCTACGGCGCAGCTTTGCAGCTCGCCACGATTGTCGTCCGGGCCTCCGGCTATCGCACGGCTGGGGTGGGACATCATTGGATTACCTTCCAGCTCTTGCTCGAGTTGCTGGGCAAGGAGGAGCAAGAACGCGTTGACTATTTCGATAGCTGCCGCCAGAAGCGCAATGTCACAGACTACGATGATGCCGGCCTGGTCTCGCAGTCGCAGGTCGATGAGCTGATATCCGAGGTCGCAGCCTTCCGCGCCGTGGTTCTCCAATGGCTGCGGGCTCATCACCCAGACTCAGTCGATTCGACAGATGGACTGCTGTAGTCTCAAGGGGATGGAGAAGATGAAAGCGATAACAATCTGCTGCAGCGGATGGATCTGTCCTGTCACGGGTCCTGCAGGGCAGGCCCCGCGCCGGCCGCAGGCGCCGCTCAGCTCCACGTTGGGCCGTGGCTGGCGCCATCGGTTCACGGGCATTCGCAACGGAATCGAGATACGGTGGTGAAGCATGAGGATCGGAGCTAGCTGCGCTGTTAGTGTCATCGTTGCCTGTTTGGCTTCCTTCTCCTTGGCGGGCAACGCTGATCAGTACCATCTGAAACAACTCACCAATGATCCCGCCCAGGATGGGTTTCCCTCGTGGTCCCCGGACGGGAAGTACATTCTCTTCTCCCGCAATGGCGGTGAGGATGTCCCGGAGCAGACGGGCCTGTGGCTAGTGTCGCCGGACGGAGGCGAGCCGAGTCAGTTGACGGCCATCATCGCCGAGCATCCCGATTGGTCGCCCGACGGCCGATACATCGTTTTCGATGGGGACTTCGGCAACTGCATCCAGCTGGTGTCGGCGTCCGGCGGGACTCCCATCCGCATCGTTCCGGATTCGATTCCGGTGCGGCAGGGCGGACAGCCCAAGTGGTCTCCAGATGGTTCTCGCATCGCGTTCAAAGAAAGGCACAACCTCTGGGTGCTCGATGTCCCGACCGGCCGGTTCGAGATGGTCTTCAGCGATCAAGGCAAGCTACCCATCCCGGCCTGCTGGTCGCACGATGGCGGGGAGATCTACCTCTACCTGCGCGACGCCGAGAATCATGACGCGACCATCTCGGCAGTCTCGGCGACCGGGAGGGGCATACGACGTGTGACGCCCGAGGAGACATCCGTGTACCGTTACGCGGACCTGTCGCCGGATGGCTCGCTATTGGCGGTCGTGTGGTGTCAAGGGCGGGACTGCGACCTGTGGATCATGTCCTCGGCGGGCGGCAACCGCGTGCAGATCACGTCCCACCCGAGCTACGATGACGGGCCGTCCTGGTCCCCCGACGGGAAGAGGATCGCCTTCGTGAGCACGCGATCCGGCAGCTTCGATATTTGGACGGTGGAAGTGGATGCTGAACAAGTGCGGCGGGAGCTGGCGGCACAAGCGCAATGGCCCAGTCGATTGTCGCATCACGGCCCAACGACTTGATGGAGTGGACAGGAAGGGGCCGGGGAGGTTAGCCGGCGGAGCACGACCCAAAGCATCCCCTCGACTGTGACAGCTCAAACCAATCCCCAGCTTCGGGCAACGGAACTGCACAGATCTCGAAGGGGTAGACTGAGAGTCACTGCGCGCTCAAAGGGCACCGACCGGAACCCGACCCACCTCAATAGGAGTCGGAGCGTGAGGGCAATGCGCCGAGGAGTCTGCCATCAGTTGCCTTTGCTCACCTTGAATCTGCTCCTGTCGCACGCGTGTTCGGAATCCCGACCGCCGACCCGATCTATCCCGGATCAGGTAGCAGTTCACTTCGCTGCAGATTCCATCGTAGTTGGCGAGGCAGATGGAGTGATTCTACTCACGTTGGTGAGAAACGACCCGACCGATTCAGTCATCGACCACGCCCAGAGGGCGTGGCTTGAGGTAGCCCCCCCAGGGGGGG
>CAZPGB010000127.1:0-4210 GCA_964585945.1 uncultured bacterium
GAGAGGCAGCGGGGAGCTCTCGCGAGACGCTTTCGCGGGCTCGTCCGACGGAGAGGGGGATACAATGCCCTATGCTCCGCGAATGCCTCGATGCCGCCTGAGGCCAGGCCTGCCCGCTTGGACGGCCTTCATTCCGCGTACCAGCACGCCCACGCCACGCTCTTACCCTGGGGCGTGTCTTCCATCGCATTTACCACGCCGTCATCTCGCTTGCGTCCTGCCCTTCCGGATCGTGATTCGCGCCGGCGCGCCTGCATCAGGCCAGGCTTTGGGCGAGAGAGAGGACTCCCCAGACGCACAGCCGGCAAGCCTGATTGGGAACGACGCGTCGATCTCGCAACTACAACAAGGGCAGGGCAGACGAGGGTTTGGCGAGACGTAGCCAAGAGAGTTGAGTCGGCACGCCGGGGCCCCTGCGGCACCCGTGACCCGCAGGATCGGCATCGCCTGCTCAAAGGCTGCGGGGGCTTTTCGCAGCTGCAGTTTCCTGCGCGCTCGAACTCAACCCGTACAACGAAAGGGGACGGCAGCGGCTCGAGTAGCTTCGCGCTCGGCGGTGAAAGCGCCCGCGGTTGTCGCGGCGGAGGCCTCGGGCCACGGCGCCTGGGCTGATTCCCTGTGATTTTCTGCCCCCGGCCGTGTCCATCCAGTACAGAGACCAAACACGCGCGGGAGGAGAACATTCATGGCGGGACATGTGCACATGCCAAGAGCCGCTCTCGGCTTTGTCATTTTCTCTTGGGCGCTCATCTGGGTCGGCGGCGCTGCGCTGGCACGGGTCGGAGCGGTTTGGGACGACACAAGGCTCCTGGAGGAGATCCACGCCGCCAAGCTGGCCGGTGATCGCGAGGCCATCGCCAACCTCGAGGAGGCCCGGGCCCGGGCGTTGGGGGAACCGATTCGCAAGATCCCGGCACGCCCGCAGCGAGCGCTTCCTCCCCATGCGATGGATCTGGGCAAGCAGTTGACCGAAGGAGGCCGCTGGCTGGCCGAGGACGTGCGCGTTTCCGCCTCCGCCGGCGACCAGCGCAAGCCCAGCCTGGCCTGTCAGGTCGACGGGACCCTGTGGTCCGCGCACCTGGGTTACTTCTCCTCGGGTATCGAGCATGCCGTCTACATCCACCGGTCGCAGGATGGCGGCCAGAGTTGGGAACTGGTGCGGGTATTCCCCGCGCACGCGGGGACGGACGTTTCGACCGCCATCGGGGAGGGAGACGAGAACTACCTACTGGTTGCCTACGAGTCTACCGAGAATTCCATCACCGTCATGCGCCAGAGCCTCGACGTCCTCGACGACTACGACTTCACGCTCATCGAGGACAATAACTACGGGATGGCCAATCCTCGCATCGTCACGGACGCCGACGAGTACACCGGCTGGTACGCGTACCTGATCTACAACTTCAATGAAGGTGACGGGTGGGTGATTCACGATCTGCGCACGACCGATGCCGGCGAGAGCTGGGAGGGGGGCGGCTTCCTGTTGGCCTACCGGACGACGTATGAAGGAGAGAATGGCCATCCCGACCTGGACTACGGCAGCCGGTCACTCTACCTCGCGTTCGATAGCGACGAGGATGTTCCTGCCGGGCACCTCAACATCTGGTTCACGGTCAGTGACGACTACGGCGTCAACTGGCGGCCCAACGTTCAACTCACCACCAGCACCAACCTGGAATACGGCCCGGAGATCGCCGTGGTGAAGAACTACTCGTCGGCGCCGACGGCCGTGCTGGCCTACACACGCGATTACGAGGGTCAGGATGTCGACGCCATGTACATCTATACGCAGGACGACGGCGCCACGTGGTCTTCGCCCGACGCGCTGTCGAGCGGCTACAACGATGAGAGCGGCGTGAACGTCGCAGCCGGTGCAGATCCCAGCTACATCTACGCCGTCTATCAGACCGAGAACGACATCGAGTACACCCGCGCGCCCTACGACGACCCCGGCGCGTGGCGGCCGCCGGTGGTGGTGAACCAGGAGAGCTTCGTGAGCGCCATCCACCCGCGCCCCGGGATCGCGATCGACCCGATCTGCCAGCCGGAAGAAGGGCTGTGCCTGACCTGGACGGACTGGCGCAGCGACGGGCTCGACGGATACGATGTCTACTTCAATCGGCACACCTGGCCATTCGCGGAGGCCCAGCAGGATCCCACGCCGACACCCACCACGGTCCTGCAGGTGGCCAGCCCGGCGCGGTGGCCGGCGCGGGTGGTGTACTCGCTCCCGCGGCCGACAGCCGTTCGCCTCGCGGTGCTGGATGCGCAGGGACGCGAGGTCTGCCGGTTGATTGGCGGGGAGCGCCAGACGGCCGGGCGCCGGCACGTGGGCTGGGACGGTTTGGACGGACGGGGCCGACGCGTGCCGTCCGGCTGCTACTTCATTCGCCTGCAAACCGATGCGGGATCGGCCCTGGCGCGAACGATCGTGCTGGATTCCGGGTGAAGGTGGTCGGGGCTTGGCGATGGTGAGCATTCGGGGAGCCTACACGACGGCGGAACGACGGACGCGGGGTGCGGGCGAAGGAGTGACGGCAGAAAGAGTTCTGGGTTTCGGGATGGACAGTCAGCGCAGCCGGGCGAGCAGGCGGGCCGCTTCGTGCGCGTAGGGACCCTCCTCATCATCGCGGTCCACGATGCGGAGAACATCTTCGATTGTCGGCAGTTCTGGATCGGGGTCATATCGATGCCACTTCAGGTCGGCGCGTCGCCAGAGAACTCCCCACAGGCGGCGCGTTCTGACATACGTCGCCTTCGCTACAGAGCTTTCCATCTTCCTGTTGGGATCCCTCCAGTCCGGCCGGACCTCGAAGATCTCCACGCTCTGGCCCTTGATTCTGAAGCTGAGATCCAGCCGGTCGCGTATGTGCTCAGGGGGACGGCGTCTCTCCATGAAGGCGTCAATGGCCTTCTCGCACTCCTTGATTTCGAACTCGCTCAGTGCCATTCCTCACCACCACACACAACGCAAGAACCACCGGCGGCTGGTCCCGGCACGACCCTGGCCGGAAGGGCAGGGTTGGGGCGGGGCATGCCAGGGGCGTGACTGGAGCAGACGTCCGGTGCATTCACTGTTCTGCTCTTTGTCTTTCTTGCACTGCCGCACGTTACGGTGGCCGGCTTCGCGTGTCACCTGGCCCTTCTTGTCTAGCATTTCACCAGCAGTGAACAGCTATCGCGTCATGGGAGCGTCTTGCTCTACTTGGTTTGCTGTCACCAGCCGCGTATGTTCTGATTGATTCCGTGCTACGCATTACTCGATTGGCAAACATACATCGTAATGGCCACCGCCAATTGGCAGTGTTCCGTGCTCTGTTAGACGCTCTATCACAATGGCGCCATACCCGCCAATCGCTCTGGCGGAGTTCGATCTGCGCGAGCCACCATGCTGGGGCATGAAGCACGTTGGGTCTCAGTTCGAATCCGTGTGCCGTGCTTCTTCACTACCTTCGTAGACTGCTAGCTCCTCGTTAAGACGAGCGATCATCTTGCGGATGCCTGCTTTGGTGAAACCCTTCGAACCAATCGGGTGGGCTCGTTGTAGTCGGTCCAACCGCTCTTCTAGCAGGCGCAGTTCCTCCTGCGCCTTTTCGTATTCCGTTGCATTGGTGATCATAGTCTGATCTCCACAAGGCCCTTGCGCCGGCCATCTGCTTCCCGTGTGCGGCCGAAGAACTCAACCCACTCTTCCCAGTCGCTTTCATCTTCGGCGGCGAAGATCTCTTCCGGACGGCGGGTGAGGAGCATCTCTTCCAGTTCCAGGGCCGCCTCGATTCCTTGCTCGATCTGATGCTCGAAATCAACCGGGAGCAACACGACCGCATCTATGTCGTTTGGGTCCTGCTTGGCGGTGACGAAGCTCCCATCCACCAAGAATCGGTGTCCGCCGATCGTGCGCATCAGATCGAACCAACGCCGGAGACGAAGCGCCAACCTTCGGCGACGAGGGGTCGACGATCCGAAGCGAAAATAGCCTCTTCCAGAGATACAAGATACACGCCCTCCGGGAGATATCCATCGGGGCGAAACTGCGGGACTCCAGAGTTCTCTGGTGGCATCGCGATTCCCCATGCCTCTCACACCTGGACCAATCATACCAAACGCCTGGGCCTCGGGAAGTCACCATTGTGGCAGGAGCAGGGGCATCTGCGGCTCACGTTCCGCAGATCGCCGGGCGCATTTCTGTGCCCCGCAGGTGGTTTTCTGC
>CAZPGB010000128.1:0-3760 GCA_964585945.1 uncultured bacterium
CCCTCCGATGAGCATCCTCCGACACGGCTCAAATCGGAGGCGGTGGATTCTGGCCGCCCGCCCCTGATTGAGACCGGCCCACCACTGTGCTAGCATGTCTGGCTCGTACACCGGAAGTGATCCGCAAGTCCAACGGAGGCAGGAGATGAGAAAGCTGGTCGAGTGCGTGCCCAACATCAGTGAGGGTTGGAATCGCAAGGTGATCGATGCGATCACGGCCGAGGCCGAGGCGGTCGAGGGCGTGACCCTGCTCGATGTCGATCCGGGGGCCGACACCAATCGGACGGTCATCACCTTCGTGGGCGATCCCGACGCGGTCGTCGAGGGTGCATTTCGGCTGATCCGCAAGGCCGCCGAGCTGATCGACATGACCAAGCACAGCGGCGAGCACCCGCGGCAAGGCGCCACCGACGTCTGCCCCTTCGTGCCGGTCTCCGGGGTGACGATGGAAGATTGCGTAGAGCTGGCCCGGAGGCTGGGGACACGGGTGGGCGACGAGCTGGGCATTCCCGTCTTCCTCTACGAGCACGCGGCCTCGAAGCCCGAGCGCAAGAGCCTGGCCGACATCCGCGTGGGTGAATACGAGGCGTGGCCGGAGAAGCTGGGCAAGCCGGAATGGGAACCCGATTTCGGGCCCAACAAGTTCTTGCCCAAGACCGGGGCGGTGGTCATCGGCGCCCGGGAATTCCTGATCGCCTACAACGTCAACGTCAACTCGCGCGACAAGAAGCTCGCCCACCAGATCGCCCTCGATATCCGCGAGCGGGGGCGCTTCGCTCGCGACGAGGACGGCAAGTTCGTGCGCGACGCCGAAGGCAACAAGGTGCGGCAGGAGGGACTGCTGCAGGAGTGCCGCGCTGTCGGCTGGATGATCGAGGAGTACGGTCAGGCGCAGGTGTCGGTCAATCTGACCAACTATCATATCACCCCGATCCACAAGGCGTTCGACACCTGTCGCGAGGTCGGCGCGAAGTACGGCCTGCGCGTCACGGGCAGCGAGATCGTCGGCTTGGTGCCTCTGGAGGCGATGCTGCTGGCCGGACGCCACTACCTGGAGAAGCAGGGCAAGTGGCCCGGGGTCTCCGAGCGGGAGCTGGTCCAGACCGCCATCACATCAATGGGGCTCAACGACGTGGCGCCGTTCAAGCCCGAGGAGAAGATCATCGAGTACTGCGTCGGCGGGCGCGAGGACGCCTTGGTCGACCTGACGTGCGTCGACTTCGTCGAGGAGCTGGCCAGCGAATCGCCCGCCCCCGGCGGCGGAAGCGTGGCCTCGCTGTGCGGCAGTCTGAGCGCCGCCCTGTCGGCGATGGTGGCCACGCTCACGCAGGGGAAGAAGGGCTACGAAGAGGTGCAGGGCGACCTGGCCGCGATCTGTGAGCAGGGTCATCGGCTGAAGGATGCCTTCCTCGCGGATGTCGATCGCGACACCGATTCCTTCAACGAGCTGATGGCGGCCATGCGGATGCCCAAGAAGACCGACGAAGAGATTGCCGCGCGCGACGAGGCGATCCGCGCCGCCACCGAGGGCGCCACCCTGGTGCCGCTGGGGGTGTTGGAACGCACCCACGCGGCGCTCGAACTGGCCGAGATCGCGGCCGAGAAGGGCAACCAGAATTCCCTCAGCGACGCCGGCGTAGCCGCCCTGGCGGGCCGCACCTGCGCCGAGGGCGCCTACTACAACGTGTTGATCAACCTGCAGTCGCTGGAGACGTCGGACTTCACGCGTCAGACGCGCGAGAAGGCCGAGCAGGCGGTGGCCGCCTGCCGCGAGCTGGCCGATCGGATCACTGCGGCGGTGGAGCAGAAGCTGCGCGACGCGCTCGGGTAGGCGCGGGCGCGTCGGCCGCGCCGACGGGGCCGCGCCTAGAGTGAACCCAGGCGGCGGATTGCCAGAAGAGTGATATCGTCGGTGGCCTCGGCGCCCCGCACGAAGTCGTCGACGCTTCCCAGCGCGGCGCGCAGGATCTGCTGCGGATCGCTCTGCGCGTGCGTGCGCAAGCACGCCTCGCACCGCTCCTCTCCGAACATCTGGTCGTCGGGGCCGTGCGCCTCGGTCAGTCCGTCGGTGAAGAGGAAGAGAAGGTCGCCCGGCCCCAGCTCCACGTTGCTCTCTTGGTAGGGAGCTTCGGCGAACGCGCCCATCATCAGGCCCCCGTCGGTCAACCGCTCCAGACGCCCGTCGTTGCGCACCACGAACGGATACTCGTGGCCCGCGTTCACGTAGCAGAAACGCCCCGTGCGCGGGTCGATGAGTCCGAAGAAGAGCGTGATGAACTCGCTGTCCGATGTGGAGGCGTGCACGAACTTGTTCAATTGGCACGCGAGCCGCGAAAGATCGCTGCCTGCATGGAGCATGCTGTGCAGAGAGGCCCGCAAGCTCGACATCAGCAGCGCGGCCGGAGCGCCCTTGCCCGACACGTCGGCCATCGCGACCAGGAGGCGCCCGTCATCAATGCGGACGAAGTCGTAGTAGTCTCCTCCCACCTCCCGCGCAGGCACCGAGACGCCCGCCAGCAACAGTCCGGGGATCTCCGGCGGATGGGCCGGCAGCAGCCGCTGCTGGATCTGGCGCGCCAAGGCCAGCTCGCTCTCCAGACGCTCCTTTTCTACCAGCGTCCGGCGGCCCTCTTCGAGACCCACCGCCATCTCGTTGAAGGCTTCAGCCAGATTGGACAATTCGTCCTGGCCTGCGATCTCAAGGCGATGGGACAGGTCGCCCTGGCGCAAGCGCTCGGTTCCGAAGCGCAAGCCGCTGACCGACTGCGCGATCGAGCGCCCCATCCGCAGCGCCGAGAAGAAGGCGAAGGTCTCCACACCCACGAAGACCACCAGCACGGTACCCAGGATGATGATCGGGAAGTACTCCACTGGATTGCCGCTGGTCGGCAGCGCCGGCACGAGATCCCGCAGCGTGGCGATGCCCAACACCGCCAGACGGATGCGTCCCCACTGGCCCAGGACGTCCTGCTCCCCGCGCGGAGCGGCAGCGCTTGCGGCGGAAGAGTCGGCGGAGACTTCGGAGGCGTCCGGCGTTGGCAGACCATCCTCCGCGGGGATCCACTCCTGCGCCGGCAGCAGCCGGTATCCGGTGCCTGAGTTGAACAGCGATGTCTGACGACCGGCCGGCTCCGCATCCCTGTCCGCAGTGGCCTGGATCGCTTCGGCCGAGATGAACTCGAGTCCGCCGCGCTCGTTGAGCCGGTAGCGGAACTCCTCCTCGATTCTGGCCCGCCCGTCCAGGCGCTCGTTGAGCACCTGGACGCGGCCGGCCGGCAGCCGTTCGACGAGCTGGATCCGAATGTAGGAGCTGTCGGCCTCACGCCCCACCGCGAGCCGGTAGTCCGCGACGTGCAGGGTGGCGCCCTGCGTCTTGATCAGGCCGCAGCCGCCCTGCTGATACGGCCGCGTGAGCCAGGCGTAGACCGGCACCATCAGCGAGTCGTCCTGCGTGGCGCGGTTCAGGATGGCGAAGCCGCCGCGCGACGACCGGTAGGCGAGGTGGATGTAGTCGGGCTGGGGCGGCTCACCGGAGGCGGCACCGGGCTTACCGGAGGCAGGAGCGGGCTCCCAGGAGGCGATGCGGGGCCACCGCTCCCGGATGCCGACGCTCAGCCCGTAGAGCAGCTCCGGCGACCAGTGGGACCCAGGCGCACGCTGGCGCAGGCCTATCTCCTCCAGCGCCTCGCCGTCGGAGCGCGCCAGCATCTCCTCGGAGAACCGGTCCTGGAGGCTGACCAGGTGGACCGCCGCCCGAGCC
>CAZPGB010000129.1:0-3395 GCA_964585945.1 uncultured bacterium
TTGGAAACCGCCGTCGAATGCACCCGATGCGGAGGCTGAGCGCCGACGTTTTCGGGTGACGCACCCGTTCCATCCACTGTATGGGCGCGAGTACGACCTGATCCAGTATCGCCATTTCTGGGGCGAGGATCGGGTCGTCTACGTGGACGAGGCGGGCGAGGTCCACAGCCTGCCGGCGCACTGGACCAGCGCTGTGGCCGACGATCCGGCCGTCATCGTATCGGCGGGGCGTGCGCACTTGCGGGTCACCGATCTGATCGAGCTAGTGAAGCTCGTGCGTGGGCCGGCCCGATGAGCGGCGGACCTCCGGTGCTTCTCTCGTGTCGCCTTGGCGAAAGGGGTTGTCAAGGAGATTATGCCGCAAGTGTCAATATGATTTTGCCGCTAGTTCTCGTGGTCGCGTGGGCTCGCAGGGTCCATGGCTCACGTTATAGTTGGTTTAGTCTAGAGATCGCGGTTGTGATGGGGCAATTCGGGCTTGACACTTTCCTGGGATGCGGCAGAATTATCCATACACAAACAGGGAGCCTTATCCATGCCCCGACCCAAGAGCGATCCCAAAACCGACGCCCTGCACGAGCAGGGCTGCCTGCACCCCCACCCCGAGAAGGTCACCGACGAAGCCTTCGCCGGGAGCGCGTTCTTCGACCCGCGCGACCTGGTGCAGGTCAAGTACGAGATGCTGCGCCGGGTCCGTGCCGACGGGCAGGCGGTCAGTCGTACCGCGGCGGACTTCGGCCTGTCGCGGCCGTCGTACTACCAAGCCCAGGCAGCCTTCGAGGCGGGCGGTCTGCCGGCGCTACTGCCCAAGAAGCCCGGGCCGCGGCGGGCGCACAAGCTCACCGAGGAGGTGCTCGCGGCGCTGCGGGAGGCGCTCGCCCAGCGGCCGGAGCTGCGCTCTGCGGATCTCGTCGGGCTGGCCCGGGAGCGCTTTGGCATCTCGGTTCACCGGCGGAGCATCGAGCGGGCCCTGGCACGGCCGGAAAAAAAACGGCGCTGACCGGTCACCCGACGCCGGTCCCGGCGAGCAGCCTGAGCGCGAGCGACCACGCCGCGCGCTACGAGGCGCTGCGCGCCTACGCCGTGGGACGTCACGTCTCAGCGAGTCGCGATGGGCTGGTCGTGCTGCTGCGCCAGGGCGTCGCGGCCTGGATGGAGGCGTGGTCCACCCTTGCCACGCCTCCCGCGCTACCGATGCAGACGCAACGACCCTCGCCTTTGCCGGATGAGACGAACGCGGAGGTGGTGCGCATCCTGGCCGCCATGACACTTGGACACATCCAGGAGGTCCACGTATGACACGATCGATGCATCAGAAGGTCACCGCCAGCCACCTGCGCCGCGATGCGTACCTGTATGTGCGCCAGTCGACCGTGCGACAGGTCTTCGAGAACACCGAGAGTACGCGGCGCCAGTACGCACTGCGCGAGCAGGCGGTGGCGCTGGGCTGGCCCATCGAGCGGGTGCATGTGTGCGACTCCGACCTGGGCAAGTCCGGAGCCTCGAGCGCCGACCGCGCGGGCTTCCAGAAGCTCGTGGGTGAGGTCGGTATGGGCCGCGCCGGGATCGTGCTGGGGCTCGAGGTCTCGCGTCTGGCACGCAACTCCACCGACTGGCATCGGCTGCTCGAGATCTGTGCCCTGACCGACACGCTGATCCTCGACGAGGATGGGATCTACAGCCCGGGGGACTTCAACGACCGGCTCCTGCTGGGGCTCAAGGGCACCATGTCCGACGCCGAGCTGCACGTGCTGCGCGCGCGGCTGCGGGGCGGCATCCTGAGCCAGGCCCGTCGGGGTGCGCTGAAGACGCCGCTGCCGGTCGGTCTCGTCTACGACGCAACCGATCATGTCGTGCTCGATCCCGACGGCCAGGTCCGCAAGAGCATCGCCTACCTGTTCGAGACCTTCGCGCGCACGGGCTCGGCCTCGGCCACGGTGCGACACTTCCGCGCGCTGGACCTGCGCTTCCCGCGCCGCCCGCGCAGCGGCCCGCACAAGGGGGAGCTGCTCTGGGAGTCTCTGCGCCACTGGCGCGTGTTGCGCGTGCTCCACAACCCGCGCTACGCGGGTGCCTTCTGCTTCGGCCGCACGCGCGCGCACAAGCGGCCCGGGGAAAGGATCGAGATCGAGGAGCTCCCACGCGAGGAGTGGACCGCGTTGTTCCCTGACGCGCACCCTGGGTATATCTCATGGGAGACGTTCGAGGCCAACCTGGCCCGGTTGCGGGAGAATGCCCAGGCCCACGGTGCCGAGCGTCGCAAGAGCCCGCCGCGCGAGGGGCCGGCGCTGCTGCAGGGTCTGGCCGTCTGCGGCGTCTGTGGCCGGCGCATGACCGTGCGCTACCACACGCGCAAGGGCAGGCCGTGGCCCGAGTATGTGTGTCAGAGTGAGGGTATCGAGACCGCTTCAACGAAGTGCCAGACCATCCCGGGCTCGGGCATCGACGAGGCCATCGGCGAGCTCCTCGTCGAGACGGTTACGCCCGTGACCCTCGAAGTCGCCCTGCAGGTCCAGGCGGAGCTCGAGGCACGCGCGGACGAGGCCGACACGCTGCGTCGCCAGCGGGTCGAGCGCGCCCGCCACGAGGCCGACCTCGCTCGACGCCGCTTCATGGAAGCAGATCCGGGCAACCGCCTCGTGGTCGACGTGCTCGAAGCGGAGTGGAACCAGAAGCTGCGCGGACTGCACGACGCGCAGGAGGAGTTCGAGCACCGGCGGGCCGAGGATCACCCGCAGCTCAGCGACGAGCGACGCCGGGAGATCCTCTCGTTGGCGACCGACTTCCCACGGCTATGGCACAACCCGCAGACGCCGCACCGCGAACGCAAGCGCATGGTGCGCCTGCTCATTGAGGACGTCACGCTGACCAAAGGGGACCCGATCACTGCCGGCGTGCGTTTCCGTGGAGGGGTCACCCAAGCGCTGACGCTGCCCCTCGCGCAGCCGGCCTGGCAGCTTCGTCAGACTTCGGCGCAGGTCGTTGCTGAGATCGACGCTCTGCTCGACCACTACACCGAAGGCCGCATCGCCCGCATTCTGAACGATCGGGGTCGCCTCTCCGGCGAAGGCCTGCCCTTTCGCCTGACCATGGTGCAGCGGCTTCGGCGTGACTACGAGCTCAAGACGCGCTATGACCGACTACGCGACGCCGGCATGCTGACGCTTGCGGAGATCGCCACCTTGCTCGGCGTCTCGACCCAGACGGTAAAGCACTGGCGAAATCAGGGCCTGCTCCGTGCACAGGCCTACAACGAGAAGAACGAGTGTCTCTACGAGCATCCCGGCGACGATCCGCCGGTCAAGATGCAGGGCAGTAAGCTCGAGAAACGACGGCGCTTCCCCGAGGTCGCGTCGAACCCTACGAAGGAGGTGCAGTGTGAAGCGTAGTCCTTC
>CAZPGB010000130.1:0-3177 GCA_964585945.1 uncultured bacterium
TGCCGTGATCCACGTGACCGATCGTCCCAATGTTCACGTGGGGCTTGGTCCGTTCAAACTTCGCCTTTGCCATCCCGACTACCTCCTTGAAGACCTTTCGACGGTGCCACCGTCTCCTCTGTCCCCTGGGCGTGTCCCCTGGGCGTGTCCCCTGCGCGTGTCCCCTGCGCGTGCCCCCTGGGCGTGCCCCCTGCGCGGAGCCCGCTTGCAGACCGAGAGCACACACCGGTCTCGGCGCACGCTCCTACCCCTGCGGGCTTGAGCCACGTCCGGGCTGGGGCCCGTCCCCTCGTCTCACCGAGCCCGAAGGCCCGACGGCTTCAGTTGCTGCGACCTTGCCAGTTGCGGCCGATGCGGCCTGCCAGGCTTTGCCGGACCTTGATCACGCCCGCGCGCTGCCGCGCCGGTGCGCCACCCATGCTGCGGAGTCGAAGGCTCGGGTGAAGGCTCAGGTCCGATAACTGCCTTTGCTCCAGGGTCTCCCCTTGGGAACACCGAAGGGCTCTCCAGGAGACTCCGCAGGTTCTCTCCGCGGGCCCGCTCGGGCGGGCGCCGCAGGTGCTCAATCCTCCCTCGGGCGCCAAGCGCCGCCGCTAGAAGCGGTAATGCGCAAAGGCCCGGTTCGCCTCCGCCATGCGGTGGGTGTCGTCGCGCTTCTTCATCGACGCCCCTTCACCGCGGGCGGCCGCCATGAGCTCGGCGGCGATCTTCTCTTCCATCGTATGCTCAGGCCGGGCCTTGGCGAATCCGATGATCCAGCGCAGCGCCAGCGCCGTGCGCCGCTCGGGCTTCACCTCCACCGGGACCTGATAGTTGGCGCCGCCCACGCGACGCGACTTGACCTCGATGTTGGGCTTGACGTTGTTGACGCCTTTGGTCAGCACGCCCAATCCGTCCTGGCCCGTCTTCTTGCCCATGATGTCGATCGCGTTGTAGATGATCCGCTCAGCGGTGCTCTTCTTGCCCTTGCGCATCACGTAGCTGATGAACTTGGTCACGAGCACGCTGTTGTGCTTGGGGTCCGGCAAGATCTCTCGCCGGTTGACCTTTGCACGCCTTGGCATCTCTTCGCCTCCAGAATCTCTCCGCGTGAACGTCTACGCGTTGTGCATCCGTCTGAGCTGGCCGTTGCCGTCGGCCCATCGGGGTCGCTTCCCGCCGCGCCCGCGGGCGTGCGGTGGGCGAACCCTAGGCGCCCGCCGCCTGCTTGGGCCGCTTCGCGCCGTACTTCGACCGGCTCTGCCGGCGGGCCTCCACGCCGCTGGCGTCCAGCGCGCCGCGGATGATGTGGTACCGAACGCCGGGCAGGTCCTTCACACGGCCCCCGCGAATCAGCACGATCGAGTGCTCCTGTAGATTGTGCCCCTCGCCGGGGATGTAGGCCGTGACCTCGATCCCGTTGGTCAGGCGCACACGGGCGACCTTGCGCATCGCTGAATTGGGCTTCTTCGGCGTCGTCGTGTAGACGCGCGTGCAGACCCCCCGCTTCTGGGGACAGCTCTTCAGCGCCGGGGCCGATGTTTTGCGCAGGATCCGCTTCCGGCCGTACCGGACCAACTGGTTCAGTGTCGGCACGCTTCTAGCTCCTTATCTTCTTCTCTTCTAGAACGCGACTCGCCGGGCGCTCGAGGATACGTCCGCAACGGGGTCGCGACTTCCCAAGGCCAATGTTACGTGAGCGCACGAAGCGAAGATCATACGCTTGGGGCACTCGATTGTCAACTACCCTAATCGTCCCTAATCTTCCGCCTCGCCGGCGTCTTCGTCGGAGGCCTCGCTCGCCGACAGCCCTTGGAGAATGGGGGGCAACTCGAGCAGCAGCTCCTCTTCCTCCTCCTCAGGCTCGGCATCCAGGGGCACCGCCTTGAGACGCCGCAGGCTCGGCAGCCCGGTGCCCGCCGGGATGAGCTGCCCGATGGCCACGTTCTCCTTCAGCCCACGCAGCGGGTCGAGGCTGCCGTGGATGGAGGCCTCGGTCAGGATCCGTGTCGTCTCCTGGAACGAGGCGGCCGACACGAAGCTGTGCGTCGAGAGGGAGGCCTTCGTAATTCCAAGAAGCAAAGGCGAATAGCGCGCCGGCTCACCGCCCTGGGCCACCACCGCCTCCTGCTCCTCCTTCAGGGCGATCTTGTCGACCAGCTCGCCCTCGAGGAAACGCGTGTCGCCAGGATCCTCGATGCGGACCTTCTGCAGCATCTGGCGGACGATGATCTCGATGTGCTTGTCGTCGATCGGCACACCCTGCGCCCGGTAGACCTCCTGGATCTGGTCCACGAGGTACTCCTGGACCTCCTTGATCCCCTTGACCCGCAGGATGTCGTGCGGGTTGACGGCGCCATCGGTAAGTGACATTCCGGCAAACACATAGTCGCCATCCTGCACATGCAGGTGCCGTCCGTGCGGGATCAGGTACTCGCGGACGTCGTCGCCGTCGTCCGAGACCACCTCCACCTTGCGCATGCCGCGGGTCAGCTTGCCCAGGCGCACGCTGCCGTCGATCTCGGAGATCGTGGCCTGCTCCTTGGGTCGCCGGCCCTCGAACAGCTCCGAGACGCGGGGCAGGCCGGCGGTGATGTCGCGGGTGCGGCCCGACGCCCGCCGCAGGGTGGCCAACACGTCGCCGGCGTTCACCTTCTCGCCGTCGCGGACCACCAGGCGCGCGCCGGTCGGAATGGCGTAGCGCTGGGTCTTGCCGCGGGCCGGGATGACGTCGATGTGCGGGTGCAGCCGCTTCTCCCGGTCCTCGACGATCACCAGCTCGCGTTTGCTGGTGGCCTCGTCGACCTGGTCGCGCAGGGTGACCTTTTCCTTGATGTCAACGAAGCGCACCTTGCCGGTGACGGTGCTCACGATCGGGACGTTGTAGGTGTCCCACTCGAAGATCACCTCGTCGCGCTTTACCTTGGCGCCGTCGGTCACCTTGAGCACCGTGCCGTAGCCGGGCTCGAAGCGGTCGATCAGCTCACCGTTATCGTCGCGCAGCTCGACCTGCCCGCGGCGGGCGACGTTGATCACGTCGCCGTCCTGGCGCTTGATGGTGTCCAGGTTGTGGAAGCTGATGATGCCGTCGTCCCGCGCGCGCTTGGTGGACGACTCGACCTCGAGCGCCGCCGTGCCGCCGATGTGGAAGGTCCGCAGCGTGAGCTGCGTGCCCGGCTCACCGATCGACTGGGCCGC
>CAZPGB010000131.1:0-2811 GCA_964585945.1 uncultured bacterium
TGGCGGCCGGACGTGCTGGTCTCGGTCGCCGCTGCGACACAGACAAGCACGGCGGAACAGCCGGCTGCCCCCCGCAACGAGGCAGCGACCGCCGGCGCGGCCCTGTCGGCGTTCACCGAGGCGAGTGCGGCCGGTCAGTACCTCTTCGCGTTCCTCTATGCCGGCGAATCGCCCGCCGTGAGCGAGATGAGAGGCGTCTTCCAGCGGGCCCTGGAGGCACACTCATCCCGCGCGGCGCGCATCGAGGTCGATATTCGGGACCGCTCGCAACGGTCTTTTCTGCAGCGATTCCAGCTGACCAGACTGCCCAACCCCACCGTGATCGCGATTGCGCCCAGCGGTACGATCACCAAGGGCTTTGTCTCTCCCTTCACCGCCGCCGATCTTCTGACCGCGTTCGTCAGTCCCGGTATGGAAAGCAGCATCGGCGCCCTCCAGGCTGGGAAGGTCGTGGTGGTCTGTGCCCAGAACGATTCCACGAGGCACAATGAGGAGGCAATGCAGGGTGTCCGCGCCTTCCTGGAGCAGCATCAGCGCGCCGATCTTGTCGCCGTGGTCTCCATTGATCCCGCGTCCTCCCAGGAACGCGACTTCGTCCAGATGTTGGGGATCGAACCAGCGGTCACGGAAGCCACAACGGTCCTCGTCCTGCCGCCGGGCAACGCGGTGGCCCGCTTCTCCGGAGCAACAGATGCCCTGGCGATTCAACAAGCGCTTCTGGCCGGCGCGGCGAAGTGCCAACCGGGAAGCGGGTGCTGCGGGCGCTAGCGCGGAGGTTCCATGCAGTTCACATCCTTGGTTCGCAGGGAGTTGCTCGAGCGCCGCAACCAGCTTGGAACGAGCCTGCTGGCCATCGTGCTCGGCGCCACCGCGATCGTAGCGGTTCGTAACATCACCTTCTACTCCGAGAAGGCCGTGGCCAGAGAGCTCGACGCCCTTGGCGCGAACATCCTGATCTTGCCGAAATCAGAGACTGTGCAGGACTACTACCGCGCGGATCTCCACTCGGCGGAGATTCCTGAGGAGTATGTCACGCGCCTGGTCATGTCCGACATCCAGGGTCTGGACAACCTGTCGCCCAAGCTGTCCATCGCCATCGATCTTCGCGGACACGCATGTACCTTGACGGGTATTCTGCCGAAAGAGGAATTCCGCGCCAAGTCCATGTGGCAGGGCGCCGGCATCTTCGCTCGTCCGGAGGGCTGCGGCACGGTGGGTGATGTTCCCCTCGCGCTGGGCGGCGACCAAGCACCGGCGCCCGGGCGCAGGATCATTGAGACCCTTCAGGCCCATGAGGTGCTGGTGGGCAGCGACGTCGCTACCCGTCTGGGCCTCGTGGAAGACATGGAACTGGAGATCCTGGGTAACCCCTTCTCGGTGTCCGCTGTCTTGCCCGAAACAGGCACGGTGGACGATGCGCGCGTGTTCGCTCATCTTCACACCGTGCAGGCGATCACTGACAAGGGTGATGTAGTCAATGCCATCGAGGTGGTCGGCTGTTGCAACGCAATATCGGCGGGGTTGGTTCAGCAGATCAACCGTCTCCTTCCCGAAGCCAAAGTTGTCACGATCACCCAGGTTGTCGACACACAGATCAGAACCAACCGCTTGATGCAGCAACTGTCGCTCATCTTCCTGATCATCGTCGTCCTGGTAGGGGGCGCCAGTATCGCCAACTACATGTATGCCAACGTTCACGAGCGCCGGCGCGAGATCGGCACGCTCGTCGCCCTGGGGGCTCACTCGAGCACCGTTGTGCACCTGTTCCTTCTGAAGGCGAGTCTGCTGGGGCTTTTCGGTGGCGTGGCCGGTGCCGTGTTGGGAACAGTGCTGGCCGTCATCCTGGGCCCGCAAATTGCCCGGGTTCCGGTCCTGCCGATGCCCGCCCTGATGCTGGGCGCGATCGGTGTGTCGGCCGGTGTCGCGCTGCTCGCCAGCTACCTGCCCGCCCGCCAGGCTTCACGACTCGATCCATGCACAGCGCTACAGGAGACCTAGGCCATGCTCGAGATGCAAGCGGTTGCCCGCGTGTACCGTCATCGTGGGGGCGCGGTTGCTGCCCTGGATGGGATCAGCCTCACGATCTCCTCCGGTGAGTTCCTGTCGATTGTCGGGTCGAGCGGCAGCGGCAAGAGCACGCTCCTCCTCATGCTCGGAGCCATGCTCTCGCCCTCACGCGGTCGCGTACTCATGGAGAGCAAGTCCGTATACGACATACCCCCCGGTCAGCGGGCGCGCCTGCGGAGGGATCGAATCGGCTTTCTATTCCAGACATTCAACCTCGTGCCTTACTTGACCGCCTGTGAGAACGTGCAGGTCCCTCTTCTGTTGGCGGGCGTCTCGGAGAGCGAGCAGATGAGGCGAGCGGCGGACCTGCTGACGAAGGTCGGACTGGAGAATCGCCTGCAGCACAAGCCCGGTGAGCTGAGTGTGGGGCAGCAACAACGGGTAGCCCTGGCCCGTATGCTGGCCAACGATCCGCAGATCATCCTGGCCGACGAGCCGACCGGCAACCTCGATCCGGCCACCAGCGACGAGGTCATGGACTTCCTGCTTGAACTGAACCGCGAGGGCCGTACGATCGTCATGGTCACCCACGATCCGCATGCGGCCAAGAAGGCCGCGAGAACGATTGTATTACAGGAGGGCCGGATCCGTGCATGAGCTCCTGGCCGTCGCCCGGGCACTGGCCGATCGGAGCCGCCTGCGGGCCTTGATGGCTCTCAGGACGGGTGAGCTCTGTGCGTGTCAGATCACCGAGCTGCTGGGCCTGGCTGCCTCGACGGTCTCGAAGCACATGGCGATCCTGCG
>CAZPGB010000132.1:0-2516 GCA_964585945.1 uncultured bacterium
GATAGGGGAACTCCGCCACCTGCTCCGATCGCAAGCGGATGTTCTCGAACTCACGCTCCCGTACGATCTGCTCCTTGACGTTCTCGGGCCGTTCCCGCGGCTCAGTCTTGACCTGCCAACGCGCCGGCCGCACCAGCTGCCGCCGGCTCCCAGGGGCAAAATCGTCCGCGATTTCGCACAGCTTCCCCATCGCATCCATGCCGAAGATGAACCGCACGTCACCGGACGCATGCCACCCATCCAGGTGACGCGTCTGGCTGAAGTCTGTGTCCCCACGCAGCAGCACCCGCCGAAACCCAGCTCGCCGACAGAGCCCGATCGCCTGGTCGAACCGCTCAGCTGCCCCCTCGTGCGATGGCCGGCTCCCGCTCCGGTTTACCAAGTACAACGGCTCGCCCGTGTTGGCCAGCGACACCAGCAGCGGATGGTAGCCCCAAATCCCCTTGTGCGAGATGTCCATCCCCTCCTTGCATCCCCCCGTCGTGCCCGCAATCGTTCCGTCGGCCTCGACGATCGCCTCCTCGAAGAACTCTACCGGCTGCTGCCGCCACACCCGCACGCGGGCCCCGTTGATCACGTCCATCAGGATCTCAACATCCGCTGCCGTGAAGCGCCGGCAGAAGTCGCCCTCCGTGGTGGGATCGGGGATCCGTTGGGCACCCAGCGCATTGAGATAGTTCTCGTCATTGCGCCATAGCTCGATGTCTTCCAAGCAATCCCCGCCGCTAAGCAGGTTGTAAGCGACGTTCAGCACATGATCTGACTCGTGGTAGGGCAGGTGTCGCTTGAGCAGGTGAAGGTGCGAATCGATGCCGTTGATCAGTCCGCTGCGGCGCGCCACCAGGTGCATTGCCCCAATGCCCCCGGGCCCCGCCGCCCGACAGCGCTCGCTGATTGTAGCCTGCCACATTATCCTGCTCTCCCCTGGCAGATTGCGTAATCAGACAGATCCAGCCTTTCGGCGCCGTGCAGCGTGACACGATCCGGTTCTTGAGCAGGTTGCGGTGCGTGGCGTTTGCGGGATTCGCACGTAGTGCTGCATGCACGAACCGCCGCGCGGGGCGATCGCTCCACGCGGCGGTCGGCGGCCCGATCACGGGCGCTCAGAACGGCAGGTCGTCGTTGTCCCGCGCTTCAGCTTGCGCATGGTCACGTAGACGATCGTCTTCGGCTTCGTGGACCATGCGATTGAACCGCTCGAAGCGCTCGACCTGCTGGTGCAGTTCCCGGCAGAGCCAGGCGATGCGCGTGGCGGCCTCGGCGCTCTGCCCCAAGGGACAGGCGCGTTCGTCGGCGGCGTGGTCGAGCCGGTCGGTCACGAGGTCTTCGATCTCACAGGCCAGGAACCGGCTCAGCGCACAGACCAACCGCGCCAGCAACGGCTCACGCAACCGCTCGGCGGCCAGACCTGGGTCGCTCGGGTTCATGACACCTCCCTGCTGGCGGCCACGACGTCATCGAGTTCAACGAGGTCCTTGGCCTGGGAGGCGGCCGTGAACATGGCCGCGAGCGCCAGGTTGCCGATCATCCGGGGCACACCACCGGACTGGACGAAGAGCTGCAGGGTGGCCTCGTCAGTGAACAACCGCTGCCGGCGGCCGGCCAAGCGCAGATGGTGCTCGAGGTAGCCGCGGGTGTGGGCCTCATCCATGGTGGGCATGCGGTAGCGCATGGCCACGCGTTGACGGAAGGGCAGATGGACCCGCAGGGCGAGCTTGGCCAGCAGCTGCGGCTGACCGGCCAGGATCAGCAGCAGCGGGTCGGCGGAGTCCATCTCGAAGTTCAGCAGGATGCGCAGTTCATCGAAGAGGGCCGAGCGCAGCAAGTCGGCCTCATCGAGGATCACCACGGGCTGCTTGCCCTGGGCGGTGAGCTGGGCGATGCCGTGCTGGATCTCGCTGAACAACAGACTCTTGGAGCGTACCTCCTGTCCCCCGAGGGCGCGGTTGAGCTGACCGTAGGCGTCGAGCACGGTGACAGTGGCCAGGGGCAGATAGACGCAGCGGTAGTGCTCGGTGTTGAGCGAGTCGACGAAGCGTCGCAAGGCGACGGTCTTGCCGGTGCCGGGCTCGCCGGTGAGCAGCAGGATGCCGCGCGCAGCCTTGGCCATCTCGAGGCGGGCGGCGAGTTCCTCGAGCCCGGGCCAGTCGTAGAGGTCGCGGGTGGCGATGTGCTTGTCGAAGGGACGGCGCTTGAGGCCGAAGCGGGCTTCGATCATGACGGGTTCTCCTCCAGGGGCTGCTCTTCGCGCTTGGCGAGCAGGTCGGCGTAGGAGAGCTCGACGCGCTGGGCGTGGAAGCGGGCGTTCTCGGCCAGATCGACCGGGTGGATGCGGCCCAGCGGTGCATCGTCACGGTAGAGGAAGAGCTCCTCGGGTCGGCCCACGGGGAAGCGCAGGTCGACGCGGGCGCCGATGAACTCGGGCGGCACCTCGTAGAAGACGCCGCCAACCTTGACGGTGGCGTCGTTGCGCACGCACCGGGTCAGGCGGCCCATGAAGGCGTGGTCGATCTCTT
>CAZPGB010000133.1:0-2419 GCA_964585945.1 uncultured bacterium
GGTGGGTCAGTTCAGAGTAGCAGAGACGGGTCTGTTCTCGTTGGCGGCGAGGCGGCAGCTGCTTCGCGTGGAGCCGGTGGCTCGATCTCATCGGTATTGCTAGTAGTACTATCGGTCCTGGATGGTGTTGTTTCGGTTCTTGCAGTCGTCGGTGCGGGATTGGTTCTGGTGAGTTTCATTCGCCAGAAAACGTTCCCCTGGGTAAGCCCACCAGCTATAACGGGGCCGTTGACGACGCGGCCTACGGTGTGGGTCGCTCTTGGGACCCTCTTGATGTGGTTAGCCATCGCCCCTGTCGGGGCCTTCCATCCGAGGTTTCGTGTGCCCCTGATACCTTTCATCTGCATTGCAGCTTCTGCGGGAATTCATTGGATCCGCGCGATATGGGGATCCAGCGGGGGGCCAGCTAGAGGCGCGTCGTCGGTTTGAACCCGAGGTTGGACGCATGGGAATGCGGAATTGCCGAGAATCCCGTTTCTAGCTGTTGGCGGTGGAGCAGAAGCGCGCATCTTTGGTGGAGACACGCGCTTCTTGCCGGCCACTGCCTGAACCTCTACTTCTCGGCCTGCTGATCACGTGATTTGCGGCGGGCCTTCCGCTTGCTCGCCGCCCTTTCTTTGGCTTCCTTCAACCGGTAGCTCTCACCCTCGATCTGCGCGATCTCTGATCGGTGGACCAACCGATCCACCAACGTCACCACGCAGGCCGCGTTCGGGAAGATCTCGCTCCACTCTGAGAACGGCTTGTTCGTCGTCAGCACGATCGAGCGCTGCTCGTAGCGCCGCGTAACGACCTCGAAGAACAGGTCGGCATAGCGGTTGTCGTACGACAAGTAGCCCACCTCGTCGACACACAGCAGCATCGGGTTGCAGTAGCGCCGCAGACGCCGGGTGAGTGAGCCCGAGGTCTGCTGCGCGGCCAGGTCATTGAGCATGTCGCTGGCCGGGGTGAACCGGGCCGTATAGCCGCGCAGGACCGCCTGGTAGGCGAGGTTCTTGGCGATCATCGACTTGCCGACCCCATTGGGTCCCAGCAGGACGACGTTGGCACCCTCCTCGATGAACTGCAGCGTGAAGAGCTCATCGATCGTGGCGCGGTGGATCTTCTTGGGCCAGGACCAGTCGAAGTCGGCCATCGGCTTGAAGGCGCCGACCCGGGCGTTGCGGATCCGGCGCTCCAGACTGCGCCGACCGCGCTCAGCGTCCTCGATCGCGAGCAGCCGCGGCAGCCAGGGTTGACCCTCGAACTCGTCCCAATGGGTCAGCAGGCCGTAGAGTCCAAGTCGGCGTGCCCGATCGCGATCAGCTCCGGACTCGGGTGTCGTGATGGGGGTGTTACTGCTCATCGGTATGCTCCTCCTCTTCGAACAGGTCGTAGGTGGCCAGGGCATGGGGCGTGACGACCAGGTCGCGCACCCGCGGGTCATCCAACGTCACCGCCACCGGTGGCACCTTGCCCGCCGCATGGGTCTGCTGGTCCAGGATCTGGCGCACGGCGCCCAGGCCGTGGACGCCGCGGGCCACGGCGGCCGCCAGGGCCTGCTCCAGTGCACGGGCGCCATAGCGATCCAGCAAGCGCAGCAGACCCGAGGTGGTGGCCCCCAGGTTGCCCCCACGTTGGGCCAGGGCGATGAAGAACGGTTGGCTGCTGGGCGCGGCGTGGTGGAGCCGGTCCATGCCCCGGTGTTCGCGGGCCTGACGCTTGTGGTCGGCCAAGTCGCGGATGTGCGCGGGATCCTCGATCTGCTGATCCCGGTCCCAGCACCGCTCGTGACGGGCGATCACCTCCGAGGCGTCCAGCACGCGCACCGTCTTCAGGGTGGCCACCACCTCGAGCGTACGGCGCACGCGGGTGTGGGGGATCGAGTAGTCATTCAGATCGAAGCGTACGTAGGGGGTCTTGCCGGCACGCACCGCGCAGCGCTCGTCGGTCGGGTTGGGAAGGGGTTCTCAGGTAGGGTCAGCAGCCGCGGCTGCTCCTCAGAGAAGACCTCGCCCACCGAGCGCCGACGATCCTCGGGGCAGCGGCGCTCGGCGGCCATGCCGGTGCACCAGGCGAGTGCCTGGGAGTTCAGGTCGTCCAGATCGGTCCATCGGCGGGCGGCGAAGAAGCTCACGCGTGCGTAGCGGATGGCCCGCTCGACGCGTCCCTTCTCGTTCCCTCGGGCCTGCGCGACCGGCCGCGGTTCGAAGCGATAGTGCTTGGCCAACTCGAGCAGCGTGGGGTGAAAGCGCACCGCCTGGCCACGGCGTTCGAGGACCGCGCTGCGAAGGTTGTCATAGAGCAAGACCCGGCCCACACCCCTAAAGAAGCCGAAGGCCTCCACGTGACCGCGCAGGAAGTTGGCCATCGCGCTACCCAGGAAGAACTTCAGGAAGATCATCCGCGAGTAGGAGAGCACCATCACAAACGCCATCAG
>CAZPGB010000134.1:0-2362 GCA_964585945.1 uncultured bacterium
TGAGATGACCTACGCGGTCATGGACGAGATCGGGATCGACATCCGCAGTCAGTCCCCGAAGGGCCTGCGCGACTTCCTGGGGCGGATGCACTTCGGCTATCTCATTACCGTCTGCGCGCGGGCCGAGAACTGCTGTCCCATCTTCCCCGGTGTCAGTCTGCGCCTGTACTGGCCGATTCCTGACCCGGCCAAGGCCAGCGGACCACATGCGGCCAGATTGCGGGCTTTCCGCCGCGCCCGGGATGAGATCAGCTCCCGTCTCGACGCCTGGCTGGATGCCAATGGCATCACGTGCAGCGCCGAGTCGGAGACGCAATTGTAGAAGTCCTGTTTCAAGTGGAAACCCAAGGAAGCAAGGAGATGGCAATGAGCAGTCCAAGTAAGAAGGTAACGGTGTCCGCGTTGCTGCTAGGGGTGTTCGCTTCGCTCGTTCTCTGGGGGGGCACCGCCCACGCCCAGAGTTCCGCCCTGCGTGGCAAGGTCGTCGTCGACGGCTCCAGCACGGTCTTTCCCATCACCGAGGCAGCCGCCGCAGCTTTTCGAGATGTGTATCCCAACGTCAATGTCACCGTGGCCGTATCGGGCACGGGCGGGGGCTTCAAGCGGTTCGCCAAGGGCGAGACCGATATCTCGGACGCCTCGCGGCCGATCAAGGCCTCGGAGTTGCAGGTTGCGCGGGAGCACGGCATCGAGTTCATCGAACTGCCGGTGGCCCTGGACGGCCTCTCGGTGGTCGTCAACAAGAACAATGACTGGGTCTCGCAGCTCAGCATCGAACAGCTCCAGGCCATCTACCTGGAAGGCAGCGTGCAGCGCAAGTGGAGCGATCTGAATCCCGCCTGGCCCAAGGAACTGATCAAGGTGTACTCGCCGGGGACCGACTCGGGAACGTTCGACTACTTCAAGGAGGTGGTGGTTCCCAAGGGCGGCAGCTTCCGCCCGGATATGCCGACCAGCGAGGACGACAACGTCCTGGTTACCGGAATCGCCGGGGATCGCTATGCGATCGGGTACTTCGGCGCCTCCTACTACTACGAGAACATGCAGAAGCTGAAGGCTGTAGCCATCGTCAATCCGGCCACCGGTCGGGCCGTGCTGCCCGAGCCCGAACACGTCATCAGCGGAGACTATGCGCCCTTGAGTCGGCCGCTCTTCATCTATGTCAACATGAACTCGTTGCGTCGCCCGGAGATGCGCAAGTTCATCGATTTCTACATGGCCGGCGCAGCCGACTTCGCCACGCAGGTTCAGTACGTGGCCTTGCCCGCAGACGTCAGCCAGAGAGCGCAGGAGTTCCTCGCGCAGGGCCTGACCGGCACGACGTATCTGACCCACGATCTGCAGAAGCGTGAGGGCGGGCTGCGTATCGTCTACCAGCGGGACAACCTGCTGGCAGCGCGGTGAGTTCCATGGACGCCTCGCGCACCGAGGTGCTGTTGGCGGCGCCGCGGCCCCCCGCTGCCGGCGCCCGTCGCCCGCGCCCGGGACCGGTCACGCCGGCGAGCCTGCTGGCGGCCGGCGGTGCGCGCTGGCGCTCCCTCAGCGCCCAGCGCTGGCGCGAGACCGGCATCCTCGGCCTGCTGGTCAGTGCGACGGTCTTCTCCGTGCTGGTGACCGTCGCCATCCTGGCCGTCCTCGGCTACGAGACATCGGGGTTCTTCCGGCACGGCGACGTGAGCCTTGCGGAGTTCCTGGGCGAGACGCGCTGGAGCCCGCTGCTCGGTTCGGAGAAGCACTTCGGTGTCTGGCCGCTGGTCTGCGGAACGTTCTTGGTGGCGGGTATTGCCCTGTGCGTGGCCATCCCCATGGGACTGGCGACAGCGATCTATCTGAGCGAGTATGCGCACCCGGGCGTACGAGCGGTGGTGAAGCCGGCCCTGGAAGTCCTGGCCGGTATCCCCACGGTGGTCTACGGCTTCTTCGCCCTGGTATTCCTCACGCCCGGCTTGAAGCTCCTGCACGAAGGCTTCGGCTCCTACAATGCCCTGGCCGCGGGTCTGGCAGTCGGGATCCTGATTCTGCCGATCATTTGCTCGCTGGCCGAAGACGCTCTGCGCGCGGTGCCCCAGGCCTTGCGTGAGGGGGTCTACGGACTGGGCGGGACGCGCTTCGATGCTTCTGTGAAAGTGGTCTTTCCCGCGGCGCTGTCGGGCATCATCTCCGCCATCCTCCTCGCCGCGGCGCGAGCCGTCGGGGAGACGATGATCGTGGCTCTGGCGGCCGGCAGCACGCCCAAGCTGACCCTTGATCTGCGTGAGGAAATCCAGACCATGACCGGCTTCATGGTCCAGATGGCCTTGGGCGACGTGTCGAACTTCGGCGTCGAGTACTTCTCCATGTACGCCGTCGCGGCGATGCTCTT
>CAZPGB010000135.1:0-2195 GCA_964585945.1 uncultured bacterium
CGCGGGTCTCCGACCCGCCCGAGAGGCCATTGGCATACGCTTGTTCTGGGACTAGGAGGACGTCCTGATCGACGTTTGCCCTAGCTGTCGAGGCGTGTGGCTTGACCGAGGCGAGCTGCACAAGGTCATTGCTCATGTCCGCCGGCAGGAAGCGGAAATGCCGAGCCGCAGCTTCAACGCTGCAGCGCCACCACCGTCACGCACACAACCATACGGCGATGATCGCCATGATCGCCGCGATGAAGAGAGGCGCCCCAGGTAGCGCAAGAAGAGCCTCTGGGACATGCTCGAGGACATCATCGACTAGGGGTCCGCGAGCGAAGAGCCGGCGCACATCAACTCCTCTGCGGCGGAATCGAGTAGGCCCAATCTCCGTGAAAGCGAGCGGGTGGCAAACGAATCGTCGCCATCTGCTCGTCGGTGATCGGTATCTGCCTCGGACAGCTCGATCCCAGGCCACACAGCGCCTTGGGCCCTCCCCGCGGAGAGCGTATCTGCGCCTCACATCCTCCCGTTCCGCTGGCGATCGGCAGCCTGGTGAGCTTCCCACCGCGTCTTTGCCCGTACGTCCTCGATCAGAAAGCGCACCCCCTGGTTGTCGGACGGATTGAACCACAGCATCCGCGCGAAGATGCGCTCGGCTTGCTCGAAGCGCCCGAGCCGCCACTGGCACAGGCCGTAGGCGTGCATGCACCGCAGGAAGGGTCGATTGTTGATGAGCCCCCAGGGCAACAGGCCGTCGAAGTCCGAGGGCAGAGCCTGCTCGCCGATGCACAGACCCACCTCGTAGTGGCGGATCGCATCCTGCGGGCTCAGGGGAAAGACCAGGTTGCCGAGGTGCGCGTGCGCATCCAGGCAACGCAGCTCCTCCTGACAAAGCTGCATGAGGACCGCGCGGGCGCCCGCCTCGTCGCCGGCGTCCTTCAGGTCGTTCGACTCGCCGATGGGGTCGGAATCGAAGTCCTTGGGGTCCCAGCCGGGGAGGATCTGCTCCATCTCGTATATGCGCCGCGGCCCCCGCGCGATGATCGGCTGCGCCCACGCGTCGATGGGCTCGCCTTCTTCGCCCCAGTATTCCTCCTGTGGGTCCCACTCGCCTTCATCCTTGAGCGCGAGGGGTTTCAGACCGAGGACAGCCATGTCGAGCCGGGAGGATTCGATCTCGCCCGAGAGATACGGGTGGCCGCCGTAGCTCCACTGCTTGTGCGGCGTCACGACCGCGATTTCGCCCGGCACGAGCTCCCACGCTCCGCTCGCGCGCAGGGTGATGACCCGGTCGGTGCCGGGCAGTCGGCAGCGAGCGGCACGCTCCTTGACCGACAGGACGATGAGCTCGACGGGCCGGCTCAGGTCGAGATCGTCCGCCGCGACCTTGTGCCGGCGCTTGCCGCGAGCAGGCGAAGCTGACTCATCCGGCAGGGACGTGAGGCCCAACCACCGGTGATAGGCGGCCAGGATGGGTCCTCCTCGCGCATGCGGCGCGAGGGTGACCTCGGAGGCTGCCACCACGTGCTCGGAGCCGTTCTCCCGCCGGCAACGGACCACGATGCCACGCCGCGTGTTGCCGTCGTATTCGAAGGCGAGCGCCGAGAGCGGCTCGCCGACGACGAAGGCGTCGCACGGAAGGTCGCTGCCGGCATCGAGCGCCTGGAGGAAGGCCCAGAGCTGCTCGTCGTCGCCGTGGGCGCCGGTCGTGATCTCGGCGACCAGCCGCTCCAGGTCGACCGCATCCTGGCCGTTGTTGCCGTTCGATTTGCTCATCGCGTTCTCCTGTTTCGCTCGCGGAAACGCGCCTTGGCCCGCTCCATGAAGGATGGCTCATCGCCGGGGCCCGTTCCCGCTGGGATCCTCCAGGGTCAGCGCCACATGATCGCACGGACATGTCCGCGTGAACATCGTAGATCGCATGATTCCCGGCGACCCGTGCGGTCTCCGCCCGCCGGAACTCTGAACGTCGAGGGTTGCCGCCGGGCTTCCATCTCGTCAATACTCCCCCGGTCGACAGCAGCCACGGATAGGAGGAGTACCGATGCACCCGATGCTCGCGATGATCTTGACGCTCATCCTGGCCCTGGCGCCCCACCTGGCCGCGGCCGCGTCGGATCCGGCTCCGGCGGCGGACACCAGGCCGTTGCTGCAAGTCTTCTACAAGGAGAAGGCCCCCTCCCTGCAGACCCTCGAGAAGGTCCGCAGCT
>CAZPGB010000136.1:0-1982 GCA_964585945.1 uncultured bacterium
CTTGGACAACTTCAACTATGCGTACGAATTCGGGGTTTTGAGACGGGAACTCGCTCACTGGCGAATGCGATCGCGCGGCCGGGCACGTCCGTTGCGGACGACCCGGACGGTAACGACCCCGATTGACGTGCCCCCCGGGGACATGGCACATGGGTGCCCACCCTCTCAGGGCGGCACACACGACCCATCTTCGAAAACGAATCCAACGGTGGGAATTCGGGCAGGAAGTGTGCTGGCCCCGAGTGTCGCGGCCCGCACGCCTCAGAGATTCCGCCTGCGGTCCGAAGCCGTCGACGTCTCCGCTCGATCCTACGCGACGCCCCGTCGGTCACGCCCGGCGGTTCGCGATTATCGCTGCGAAGCGGTGATCCGGATCACCGTCGCAATCGACTGTCTTTGAATAGTTTAGAAGTGCGGGCCTTCGCGGCCCCACGGTGGGGGGGGAGCCATTGCACAACTCAGCGCAGAGGCTCTCGGGGGAGCTCACCTGCGCGTGATCTGCGCCAGCGCCTGACCGAGTCGTTCGATTCCCTGCGCAACCTCCTCGGGCGGCTGACACGCGAAGTTGACGCACACGTGACGTTCTCCCTCGTCGGGATCCTGGAAAAACAGCCTACCCGGCGCCACCCGCACGCCGCGCGCCTCGGCCAGGGGCACCAGCTTGCGGCAATGGCACCCTTCGGGGAATCGCAGCCAGGCGAACAGGCCGCCGCGCGGCCGCGCCACGAGCGCACCGTAGACGGGGCCGTCAGCCACCAGGAAGCCCACGCGCAGACCCGGCATGAGCATCTTCGAGAGCGAGGTGATGTAGATCACCCGTCCGCCGGGATCGAGCGCCTTGAGTGCCGGCGGCGCCGCGGCCCGTCGAGACACGCGCCGGCCGGATTCTGGAAACTGGGAATGGTGTAGATCAGCTTCGGGTGGAGTTGCTGCAGGCGCGTCTCGAGCGGGTCGACGCACATGCCGCCGCCATCCACGGGCACGCCCGCCACGCGGAGCCCTCGTAGGTCGGGTTCCAGGCGCCGTGGTCCATGAACTGCGTGAAGACCCAGCCGCGGCCGGTCGCCGCCTCCCACACCAGCACCGGCGCGGGCGCATCGTCGGTCTCCTGCACGGACGTGGCCAGGCTGTTCTCCACGCTGAGCAAGCTGTTCTCGACACCGTCGGCGACGGCCGTCACGGCATAGAAGGCCGGCGCGACCTCGTGCGGCGTGCACACCAGCAGCCCCGTGCCGTCGGGCATCTCGGGGCCCAGGTCCTCGATGCTGAAGTTGTGCTGGAGCGGCGCAGGGCGCGTGGCCTCGTTGGCGTAGAAGGCCGAACCCTCCGCGACCGTCGCGACGCACGCGGCCGCGCCCAGGGTGGCGCCGGTGATCGGCTCGTCGTGGCGATAGACGCGGTAGGTCTCGCCGACCTCGGGCACCTCGGTCCAGGTGAGGAAGGTCCGGCCGCTGCGATGAAAGGCCGCGAGGTCGGTGGCCTGGGACTCAGGTTGCGGCAGGCTGCTCAGCAGCACGCCCGCCTCGGCCGGCCCCAACGTCACCTCGCCGACCGGCGTGTAGCTCAGGGTTCCATGGTACTGCCCGGCCTCGTCCACCACGCCGCCGCCCGTAGCCGTCACGAGATAGAGCGAGTCGCCCAGATCGACCTGCCGCGGCGTGTCGGTCGGGTTGACCAGCACCATCCCGCGCTCGTAGTCGCGGCGGTAGACATCCCAGCCGGGCTCAAAAAAAGCCCATCGATGTCCAGGGGCGGCTCCTCGAGATAGGGCCCCAGGTCGATCGTGTCCTCGGGGTAGTATTGCATGTCGAGCCCGGGGCCGTGGGCGAGAACGTTCACGCCCAGGCCCGTCGTCTCCACGGTGAAGGCTATCCGCGGTTCATCGAACGAGAGTTGCGCCGCTATCTCGACTGCGGGCTGCTCTGCCACGGCTTCGCGCGCATCCGCTGTCCCGAGTGCGGCCATGAGCAACTGCTGGCCTT
>CAZPGB010000137.1:0-1919 GCA_964585945.1 uncultured bacterium
GACCGGGGCTGACGAGGTGAGAACTCCGCATATTCCCGAACTGTGCATAGAAGCGTTCGACTTTGCCGCGCGAGGGTGAGTCGAAGGGCTCGGAGTGCAGCAGGGTGCAGCAGGGTGCAGCCGATGCGGGCGCAGGCCTCGGCCAGATGACGGGCGATGAAGGCCGGGCCGTTGTCGCAGTAAAGACGCTTCGGAACGCCGTAGGTCGCGATCGCGTCGCGCAGGACATGGAGCAGATCCGCGGTCTCCTCGGTGAAAGCAAAGCCTGCGCCGACGATCACGCGGCTGTGGTCGTCGATGATGGCGCACAGGATGGCCTTGCGCTTGCCGCCGGGCGTCTTGACGCGCGGGCCATGCATGAAGTCGGCGACCCAGAGATCATTGGGATGAGGCATCTCATACTTGGCGCGGGCCTTGCCCGGGCCGCGCACGGGCCGATCCAGCCCACGGGCCTTCAGGAAGCGGCGGAGCGTGGCCTCGCAGACGCGTGCGCCGGCGGGCAGGACCCCGTCCTGGTGCAGGATCTCGTGGAAGAGCTTGACCGAGAGGGCGCGGTGTTGCACGCGGTGACGGGCGATGGCCTCGGCGGTGTCGTCGTCGATGCAGCGGAAGGTGCCTTTGTCGATGCGCGTCTTGGGCAGGAGGGCATCGAGACCGCCGTGGCGATAGGCCTTCAGCCAGGCGCGCAGGGTGGCGACGCTGAAGCGGCGCAGCGAGCCATCGGGTAGCGTGTGCTGATGAGCGGCGATGCGCGCGAGCACCTGGGCGACGACTTCACCGGTCAACGGGCGGGCGGCTTCACTGATCAGGCCGTAGCGGAACACGGCC
The DNA here is from genome assembly GCA_964585945.1 of uncultured bacterium. Lineage (GTDB taxonomy): Bacteria > Eisenbacteria > RBG-16-71-46 > CAIMUX01 > WJJG01 > CAZDKK01. The sequence goes on from CAZPGB010000137.1 coordinate 829, forward strand.
CAGTCGCGCGGCGTGGGTCTTGGGGGTCGAGTCTGGTCTTGGATCATCGTGATCTCCCTTCCTCCTCCTCATGAGGGCTCTTCCGGGGGCGGTCCCCGGCGCCGTGGGCGCCACCATGCGCCGCGCGGCAGGTAGATCGAAGGCGGATCGGGTGGCGGTGCGGGTGCGAGGCGACCTGGAACCGGTTGCGCAGAGAAGCGACGGGCTGAGGCCGGACGGTGCACGGTAGCTCGATCAAGCACACCATGACCCCAGACCCCGCGGAAGGCGAGCTGCAGGTCGCCACGCAGGTCGTGCAGCAGGCGCTCAAGCTGGTCGGCGGGGTCACGCGCATCGGACCAGGCCCAGCCGAGCTGGGGTCCCAGAGAGCTGAAGGCCGAACCCACCAGGCGTGAGGTCGCCAGCTTCGTCCAGCGCCGCACGGTGCGTTCACAGATCGGCTCCTCACCCGCGCCCGCTGCGGCGGCCCACTCGAGAGCCGGGCCCACGCCCGCGCGCAGGGAGTGGATCACGGTCCGGAGTACGGAACGGACCGTCGAGCGGCCGCGCCAGATGTCGGCGGGCAGGATCGAGGCCGTCGTGCCCGAGCAGAACCGTACCCGCCGAATGGGCACGTCCTTGAAGACCTCGCCGGTCACCAAGTCCTGGATCTGCTTGCGGTAACTCCAGCCATGCCCCCCGCCGCACGCGGCCGATCCGCAGCGGGGACAGCTCAGGCCGGCAGCCGCGGCCAGGGCGGGGATCGCGAAATCTCCGCTGACAATCGCCGAAAGGTAGCGACGCAGCCCGGCTGTGAGTATAGAGTCGATCTTGCTTCGCAGGCCGTGAGGCTCGTCACTGCATCAACGGCCATGCGTCTCATGTTGCGGGTTAGGACTACGTGGAACTTCTCGTTCCACAAAGCCTTGCCCGCAACTGCTTTTTTCTCCCGGGAATGTGAGAGACCAGGTCAGCTATTCGGCAGGGAAGAGTGAGAGGCTACAACCCGCAGAGCGCGGTGTCCTGGGCGACGTTTGAGGTGGTCAGACCCGGGCCGGTGAAGCTCGAGATCTTCGATGTCCAGGGTCGCCGCGTGCGCCGCCTGTTGGACC
>CAZPGB010000138.1:0-1878 GCA_964585945.1 uncultured bacterium
TAGGCGCCGGGTCCAGAGTTGCCAGATGCTAGTGGAGAACATTGCACTGTCCAGCATGAAGACGGTTGAGTATATTGGGCAAGCGCATGACTTGGCTGATTCGACCGAGCTTTGCCGTGCGAGCCTGACGTTGTTCTGGGCCATTCACCAGCTCTGCTCACAGGGATTCTGTCCTTTGGAGCGCAGACCACCCGAACAGACCAATCCTGACATTGGCATCTATCTCTTGCACCAGGCCGGAGCCGGTACGATTCGCGAACTGGTGTAGCCTGCCACTTTATTCTGATCTCCCTTTGCAGATTGCGTAATCAGACGGATTCAGCTTTTCCGTGCAGTGCAGCCTGACGCGCCCTGGTTCTCGGGCAGATTGCGGTGCGTGAGGGTTTCAGGTCTTGCGAGAAGTCCGATCTGCAAGAACCGCCGCGCGGGGCTTCTGCTCCACGCGGCGGTCGCTCTTCGGGCCGGGCCCCCTCAGAAGGGCAGGTCACTCTCCCCTGGGCCGGCGTTCTGTGCACGATCGACTTCTGCTTCGTAGCTCATGTGATTGAACCGCTCGAAGCGCTCGACCTGCTGGTGCAGTTGCCGGCAGAGCCAGGCGATGCGCGTGGCGGCCTCGGCGCTCTGCCCCAGGGGACAGGCACGCTCAGCGGCCGCATGGTCGACCCGCTCGGTCACGAGATCCTCGATCTCGCAGGCCAAGAACTGGCTCAAGGTCGTGACCAGTCGCGCGAGCAACTGCTCACGGCGCTGTTCGGCCGCGCGTATGGGGTCGAGGGGGCTCATCCCACCTCCCTGCTGGCGGCCACGACGTCATCGAGTTCGACGAGGTCTTTGGCTTGGCTGGCGGCGGTGAACATGGCCGCGAGCGCCAGGTTGCCGATCACCCGCGGGACGCCGCCCGATTGGACGAAGAGCTGCAGGGTGGCCTCGTCGGTGAACAACCGCTGGCGCCGGCCGGCCAGCCGCAGGTGGTGCTCGAGGTAGCCGCGGGTGTGGGCCTCATCCATGGTGGGCATGCGGTAGCGCATGGCCACGCGTTGACGGAAGGGCAGATGGACCCGTAAGGCGAGCTTGGCCAGCAGCTGGGGCTGACCGGCCAGGATCAGGAGCAGTGGGTCGGCGGAGTCCATCTCGAAGTTCAGCAGGATGCGCAGCTCGTCGAAGAGCGCCGAGCGCAGCAGATCGGCCTCATCCAAGATGACCACCGGCTGCGTGCCCTGGGCGGTGAGCTGAGCGATGCCGTGCTGGATCTCGTGGAACAACAGACTCTTCGAACGCACCTCCTGTCCCCCCAGGGCCCGATTGAGTTGGCCATAGGCATCGAGCACGGTGACGGTGGCCAGGGGCAGGTAGACGCAGCGGTAGTGCTCGGTGTTGAGCGAGTCGACGAAGCGTCGCAAGGCGACGGTCTTGCCGGTGCCGGGCTCACCGGTCAGAAGCAGGATGCCCCGGGCGGCCTTGGCCATCTCGAGGCGGGCGGCGAGTTCGTCGAGCCCGGGCCAGGGGTAGAGGTCGCGGGTGGCGATGTGCTTGTCGAAGGGTCGGCGCTTCAGGCCGAAGCGGGCTTCGATCATGACGGGGTCTCCTCGGTCTGTGGCGGGTGCTCTTGACGCTTGGCGAGCAGGTCAGCGTAGGAGAGCTCCACGCGCTGGGCGTGGAAGCGGGCGTTCTCGGCCAGGTCGACCGGATGGATGCGGCCCAGCGGTGCATCGTCGCGATAGAGGAAGAGCTCCTCGGGTCGGCCCACGGGGAAGCGCAGATCGACGCGGGCGCCGATGAACTCGGGCGGGACCTCGTAGAAGATGCCGCCGACTTTGACGGTAGCGTCGTTGCGCACGCACCGGGTCAGGCGGCCCATGAAGGCGTGGTCGATCTCTT
>CAZPGB010000139.1:0-1873 GCA_964585945.1 uncultured bacterium
GGTGGGCAGGCGGAAGTAGGCGCCGGCGGCGCGGCGCAGGATCATCTGTTCGATGCGTACCAGGTCGATCAGGCCATACTCCAGGGCGGTGGCAACGGCGGGGCGGATGGTATCGAGCGGGTAGTCGAGATAGATGCGGTAGAGCTGACGGAGCCGGCGAGGCGCCTGACTGCGGTCATGGCGCTTGAGGCGGTCGACCAGCTGGTCCAGCTCGGGGGCAGCCGCGCGCAAGGGGCCTTCCTCGGGCAAGGGCGCACGGCGCCGCCGCCGCCACCGAACGGCGTCCTGATGCTCGGGCAAGGTGGAGCGCTGGCCCTTGCCGCGCTCGATGCGCTCGTGGGTGGCCAGCAGGCGATGGCCTTCGAAGATCTGCACCTGATCCTTCGTTTCCCGAACCTCCAGGGCCCGGCCGATCCAGTCGGTGGGGACCGAGTAGCGGTTGGTGTGGAGGTTGACGTAGCCTTCCACGCTCACGCGGCGGGTGTAGATCTCGTAGACGGGTGGGATGTAGAGCGGCAAGGAGCGCAAGTGGGGACGCTCTGTGATGAGCGCTTCCTGGGGCGAGATGCCCAGGGCCCGCTTGGTACGCTGGTTGAACTGCCGGCACCAGGCGCGAAGCTGCTGGTTCAGATCGGTGAGGCTCGCGAAGGTGCGCCCGGGATAGAAGTTGTGTTCGATGGTGTGGAACTGCCGTTCGACGTACGCCGAGCGGTCGGCATGGCCGACGGCATGGGCGATGAAGCGGAAGCCGAAGCGATCGGCGAAGGTGACCATCTCGGGGGCCACGACGGCGTCGGCGCCGGCTCCGCGTGCGATGACGACCGTGCTGTTATCGACCATGCAGTTGCCGGCCGCGCCCCCGAACTCGATCAGGGCCTCGGTCAGGAACAACTTGCACTCGAAGCGGCTCCAGCGCGGGTAGACCTGGGCAAAGACATAGCGCGAGAAGCACAGGATGAGCGAGGCACACTGCACGCCGACGCGGTGTCCATCGATCCGGACCGTGTGGGGCGAGGTGTCGTGCTGCATCTCCTGACCTGGGCCGAAGCTGTAGTGGCCGACGCGGCGCTTCGGCGTCACCCCGATGCCGTGGCGGCGGCAGAAGGCGGTCAGGGCCGAGTAGGAGACGAAGACCCTCTCGGCCGCGAGTTCCTCGAGCACGCGCTGGCGGTTGCCGCCACAGGCCTGGTAGAGCTCCTTGATGCGCGCCAGGTGTGGCCCGAGGCGCTCCTCGCGCTCGAGAGCGGGCACCTCGGGGGTGCCGTGCGCCAGGACCCGGCGGACGGCATTGCGCGAGACGCGCACGCTGCGGGCAATGGTACGGACGCCGTGGCCTTCACGGCGCAGGCGTAGGATCGCGCTGCGGGTATCTCGATCAAGCATGGGGTTGCTCCGCTGTGGGGTTGATGAGTCGATCCAGGGAGGCGACGATCAAGGCCACCTCCCGCCAGGTTGACTGCAACGTCTCGTGGTGGGGCTGTGGGGCCGGGTGTCGGCCGCGACGGAAGCGATGGCGCACGCGGCGGGCGATCGCGGCCATGGCCTCCAGGTCGGCAAGCACGCGGTCGGTCTCGGAGGGCTCCTCTTGCTCGCCGATGAGCGCCTCGGCCTGCGCGCGTGACTTCAGGTAGAGCTGCGGATGGGTGACCAGGTGGGCGCGGGTCTGCCCATCCCCCCGCTTCCAGCCTTCATAGAGCTGCTGCATCTGTCGCACCGTGACCGGGCCGGGCGGCAGGTGGGCGACGAGGGCCTCGCAGTCGCCGCGTTTGGCGCGCGCCAACGGCACCAAGAACTTCATGGCCCCATGGGCGGGCAGGCGGCCGCATTGGACGGCGGTCTGCACCTGGGCGGGCAAGACGCGCACCAGCGAGAG
>CAZPGB010000140.1:0-1861 GCA_964585945.1 uncultured bacterium
GACCGGGGCTGACGAGGTGAGAACTCCGCATATTCCCGAACTGTGCATAGAAGCGCTCGACTTTCCCGCGTGAGGGCGAGTCGAAGGGCTCGGAGTGTAGCAGGGCGCAGCCGATGCGGCCGCAGGCTTCGGCCAGATGGCGGGCGGTGAAGGCCGGGCCGTTGTCGCAGTAGAAGCGCTTGGGGATGCCGTAGGTCGCGATGGCGTCGCGCAGGACATGGAGCAGATCGGCGGTCTCCTCGGTAAAGGCGAAGCGTCCACCCACGATCACGCGGCTGTGGTCGTCGAGGATGGCGCCGAGGATCGCCTTGCGCTTGCCGCCGGGCGTCTTGACGCGCGGGCCATGCATGAAGTCGGCGACCCAGAGATCATTGGGATGAGGCATCTCGTACTTGGCGCGGGCCTTACCCGGGCCGCGCACGGGCTTGTCCAGCCCGCGGGCCTTCAGGAAGCGGCGCAGCGTGGCTTCACAGACACGGCCGCCGGCGGGCAGGACGCTGTCGTGGTGCAGGATCTCATGGAAGAGCTTGACCGAGAGGGCGCGGTGTTGGACGCGGTGACGGGCGATGGCCTCGGCGGTGTCCTCGTCGATGCAGCGGAAGGTGCCCTTGTCGGTGCGCGTCTTGGGCAGGAGGGCATCGAGGCCGCCGTGGCGGTAGGCCTTGAGCCACGCACGCAGGGTGGCCACGCTGAAGCGGCGTAGCGAGCCGTCGGGCAGCGTGTGCTTGTGGGCGGCGATGCGGGCGAGTACCTGGGCGACGACTTCGCCGGCCAAGGGCCGGGCGGCTTCGCTGATCAGGCCGTAGCGGAAGACGGCCCAGTCGCGCGGCGTGGGTCTTGGGGGTCGGGTCTGGTCTTGGATCATCGCTTCCTCCCTGATCCAGGTTCTGCCGGGGGCGGTCCCCGGCGCCGTGGGCGCCACCATGCGCCGCGCGGCCGGTGGATCGAAGGCGGATCGGGTGGAGGCGCGGGTGCGTGGCGACCTGGAACCGGTTGGGCAGAAGAGCGGCGAAAGGAAGCAGGGCGCTGCACCGTGGCCCGATCGAGAACCGCGTGTCCGCTGGCCGCACGGAAGGCAAGCTGCAGGTTGCCGGTGAGGTCGCGCAGCAAGCGCTCGAGTTGATCGGCGGTGTCGCAGGCGTCGGACCAGGCCCAGCCGAGCTGGGGTCCCAGAGAGCTGAAGGCCGAACCCACCAGGCGTGAGGTCGCCAGCTTCGTCCAGCGCCGCACGGTGCGTTCACAGATCGGCTCCTCACCCGCGCCCGCTGCGGCGGCCCACTCGAGAGCCGGGCCCACGCCCGCGCGCAGGGAGTGGATCACGGTCCGGAGTACGGAACGGACCGTCGAGCGGCCGCGCCAGATGTCGGCGGGCAGGATCGAGGCCGTCGTGCCCGAGCAGAACCGTACCCGCCGAATGGGCACGTCCTTGAAGACCTCGCCGGTCACCAAGTCCTGGATCTGCTTGCGGTAACTCCAGCCATGCCCCCCGCCGCACGCGGCCGATCCGCAGCGGGGACAGCTCAGGCCGGCAGCCGCGGCCAGGGCGGGGATCGCGAAATCTCCGCTGACAATCGCCGAAAGGTAGCGACGCAGCCCGGCTGTGAGTATAGAGTCGATCTTGCTTCGCAGGCCGTGAGGCTCGTCACTGCATCAACGGCCATGCGTCTCATGTTGCGGGTTAGGACTACGTGGAACTTCTCGTTCCACAAAGCCTTGCCCGCAACTGCTTTCTTCTCCGGGGAATCTGAAAAGCGGGGTCAGCTATTCGGCAGGGAAGAGTGAGAGGCTACACCGTCCCTGCACGAGGACCTCATGGCGCGGGTGATGGACCGGGCGAACCTGCAACGGGCCTGGAGACGGG
>CAZPGB010000141.1:0-1706 GCA_964585945.1 uncultured bacterium
TAGCCTGCATTATTCGCGAAGGGAAGGCGCGAGCGGCTGTGCGTGATGTGGCGCCGCGCGCAGGAAGCGCAGAGGACCTCCGTTGGTGTTGAGTAGCGGTCGATCGGCATCGTTTGGACGGATGGGCGGCCACAATCGTTCGGAGGGGGAATTGATTGCGGGCGGCAGGCAGGGTGAGGCTGGCCGTGGGTGTCGGCACTCGGAGTGGGACAGGTATCGAGGCGGCGGATGTTACGTTGGTCGTGCACCCAGCGAGCGGGCCACGGCGAGCCAGGTGGTCCTGAACGGAGCGTCTTCGGCGAAGCGCAACAGGATGCGCCGAGTGGAGGCCACGACCTGCACGCCAAGCTTCAGGAGCCGCTCACGGAGGGTGGTGACCTGTGCACGAGCGCAAGTGGTAGCGCGAGCATGGTGACGCAGTTCCTGAAGAAGCACGTAGGCTGCCGCGGTGAGCAGCACACGGAACTGGTTCGCGAGGAAGCGGGAGCAACTGGTGCGGTCGATCTGCAGACCGTCCTTGAGTTCCTTGATGCAGTTCTCAGCATCACCCCGGGCGCAGTAGACGCGTTCGTAGATCCAGCGGGGACTCTGCCTGAGGTTGGTGACCAGGAAGCGCGGGTTGTCCTTCGGTTCCCTGCCCGACAGTCGGGTCACCTCAGCCTTGATGATGATGCGGCGTTTGCACGACCACTTGCCGGCGGCGTAGCGACACTCGCCGTAGACATGTTCGGTGCAGCGCGAAGCGCGCGAGAGTCGGCGGGCGCGGCCCATGAGCCGCCGGGCCCGGCGCTTGAGCACGCTGTTCTTGGCAAAGCCGACGACGTAGTCGACGCGCGGCTCCTCGTCGAGGAAGTCAAGGATCTGAGGACCGGCGAAGCCCCCATCGAGGCGTACCAGGATCCGGGCCTGCGGGAAGGCCACGCGCAACTGGGGCACCAAGCGGCGCAGCAGGCCCAGGACCCCGCGCTTGTCCGTGGCGTTGCCGGCGCGCAGGACGGCGGCGAACAGGTAGTGCTCGGGTTCATCGTCGAAGGTCAGGAAGCCGAGCAACGGCAGGTAGCAGTGGGTGTCGTAGTGCCCGTGGAAGAAGGAGAGCTGCTGGGCGCCATGGGTGGGGTCGGGTGTGGAGTCGAGATCCACGATCACCTTGAGGCACTGGGGGCCAAGCCTGAGGCGGTGACGATCGATGACCAGCCCGGCCAGGACCTCGCCCATGCGGTAGAGCTCGGTGGTACGTACAGCGTTCTCGAAGCGCGAGAGTGTGGGTTGGGAGGCCAGGGACAGTCCATGGATGGGATCACGATCGAGCAGCAGCTTGTGGATCGGGTCATGAGCCAAGCGAGCGGCGTCGTTCGCGTCGGCATAGCCGCAGGCCAGGCCGTAGATCCTCTGGGCCAGCAGCTCGCGGAGTTCGTGATCAACCTTCCCGGCCTGACGGCGGTCGGTGAGACACGCGGCGAACTCCTCGATCACGCCGATGCGCTGTTCGGCTGCGCGCAGCAGGATGCCACCGCCATCAGAGCTGGCGTTGGGGAGGTCGAAGCGCGCCGTCAGGGGGCGGTCGAAAAGCTCTGGAAAGAGCACGCAGTCTGCAGTACTTTGGGTGGGCATCAGAAAGGCCTCCGTGGTGTGCGGAAAGTGGCGTCGACACTCACTTTCTTAGCACCCGGAGGCTTCTCTGTCTTCAGGAATCACGAATAATCCGG
>CAZPGB010000142.1:0-1581 GCA_964585945.1 uncultured bacterium
AGAGCTGATATGGAACAACCCTTGTCAACCCTGTTCGCGGGGTTTCTTCATCTTCCTTTTCCACATTTGATTAGGAAGCTCGAGGAGGCAGACGTGCGGGGACGCTTCGACGACGAGTCACTCTGATATCCGCGGATTACGCCGGTTGCCCGACGCAGAGCCAACATGACCGTGCTCCGTCGCAAAGGCCTCCAGTCTAGGATCGCGGATGCCTCGGGAGCGAGCCCGAGGTCGCATAGGCCCATGGGGGATCCTTTGGATCGTGCCCCGTTCATCCGCCTCCTCCAGCTCCCTATTCCATCTCCATCGTGATTCCACAACGCCCTGGCCCCACTCGGTCATGCAGCTCGGTCATCCGGGAGCGTTCCCCCGCCTGCACGCCGATCCCCTTCCTGCAGTACGGCCCACACGAACCCGGCCAGCTCGCGCGCCACGGCCGCGACCGCCTTGTTGTGCGGCTTGCCGCGGGCGATCAGCCTTCGGTAGCGCCGCGACAGTCGCGCCATCGCCCGATCCGCGTGCGCGATGGCCCAGGCCGGCTGACCGGCGCGACGCCGGCGCAGCGCAACACCCACCGCCGGCGCGTGCCGATTGCACCAGCTCGCCTCGATCAGTGCCCGCCGAACGTGGCTGTTGCCGGCCTTCGTCAAGCCGCCGCGCTGGACCCGCTCGCCCGAAGAGTGCTCCGAGGGCACCAAGCCCAAATAGGCCATCAACGACCGCGCATTCTGGAACCGGCGCACATCGTGCAACTCCGTCAGGATCGTCATCGCGGTCACCGTATCGATCCCGCGAAAACACCGCAACCAACCCACCGGCTCCCGATACGGCTCCTGCTGGCTGATGGCCTCGATCCGTGCCCCCAACGCGCCCAGCCGGTCCTGCAGCTGCGAGAGGTGTAGCCGATAGCTCTCGAACGTCTCCCGATCCGCTTCCTGATCCCACTCCAGCTGCCCCATCCATGTCTCGTGACGCTGGGTCCAGGCCTTCCCCCCCGCCGGGTAGATCCGACCGCGCCGCAACAAGAACTTCGACAGCCGATGGCGCGCACGCATCAGATCCTGCTTCGCGTCCTCTCGGCAGCGCACCAGATCCCGCACCGCCTCCTGCGCCTCGGTGGGCGCGTGCACCATCGTCAGCTGATCCCCCTGATAGAGCTTCACCAGCTGGCGCGCATCGCGCCGATCGGTCTTGATGCGCTTGCCGGGCTGCACCGGGATCAGCGAGGGCGCGACCACCTCACAGACCAGCTCAGGGGACGCAGCTTCCAACTGCCGTTGCAGATCGAACCCACACGGCCCCGCCTCGTAGCAGATCCGCACCTCGCCCGGCGCTTCCCGCACCAGCTTGCGCGCCATCCGCCGCAAGGCCTTCGACTCATTAAGCACCATGAACTCCCGCGGCTCCCGATTGCCCGGATCCAGCACCGCTACCGCATGCCGCTTCTTGGATGCATCCAGCGCCACCCACGTGATACCCTTCTCCACGACCGACCTCCTTGCGTTGTATGTGCCTCTGGCAGACCTTCCGTGGTTGCTAACGCACGAAGGTTACAACCAGGGGGTCGGTTGTTCCATATGG